>CAVXPR010000044.1:0-106915 GCA_963763585.1 uncultured Acidobacteriaceae bacterium
GAGGTGATTGTGTTGAGCGCCGGACCGGAGCGCGTCGGCTCGACGATTCGCGAAGCCCTGGCAAAAGGAGCTGACCGCGCGATTCATATCGTCACGGACGATCTCGGCCGCTTAGCTTTAGCGAATATTGATGCGCTGGGCGTCGCACGTCTGCTGGCTGCAGCCATCAAACCCGAGAATCCCGATCTTGTGCTCACCGGATTGCAATCAGAAGACGTCGGCTTGGGCCAGACCGGGGTCATCGTCGCGGAATTGCTTGGGCTGCCGCACGCCACCATGATTCTCCAGGTGGAGAAGACTGACACCGGGCTCAAGGTGAAACGCGAACTCGAAGAGGGATGGTTCCAGTCGATCGAGCTCCCCATTCCCGCAGTATTGACAATGCAGTCGGGCGGGAACAAGCTGCGCTACGCCACACTGATGGGAATCAAGCGCGCCAAAACCAAAGAGCTGCGAACTGTGAATGCAGCTGAGCTCGGCGTTGATAGTGCATCGGTTGTGACTCTGGAACAAATCACCGCGCCAATCAAACAGAAGTCCACGCAGATTTTGCCCGGCTCAGCTAAAGAAGCCGCGGCGGCGCTGGTTGAAAAGCTGAAGACGGAGGCGCGCGTGCTATGAGCTGCATTCTGGTGGTTCAGGAAGCAGGGAGGGACAGGTTTTTTCAGGAAACTCTGGCCGCCGGTCGCATTCTCGCCGGTTTCACAGGCCTGCCAATTGAAGCAGCCGGCGTTGGCGATCCAAACGCCAACATCTTCCTTGAAGTCTCAGGACCCCCGCCCGCCGCGGGCCACGCGATCATGCACCCGTTGCTTGAAACTTACACTGCCGATGGCTACGTAATTGCCTTTGAGCAACTGATCCGCAAGCTTGAGCCTGCATATGTAATTTTCCCGCACAGCTATCAGGTGCGCGATTATGTTCCTCGCCTTGCCGCGCGATTCGGGCAGGTCTTGATTGGCGATGTTACGGAGATTCAAGAAGGCCCCTTATTTGCGCGGCAGCTCTTCCAGGGAAGACTTAGCGGAAGCTATCGCCACCAAGGTGGTGGGCCATGTTTTGTGTCGATCCAGAGCGGAGCTTTTCGCAGCGAACCTCCCGTCAGCGGCAAAACCAATATTTTCCATTTCGCCCCCGAGATAGATGAGGCGCAGATTCGCACGCGCCCCGGCGAACCGTTTCGTGGTTCCACGCAGACAGTCGATCTCGGCTCGGCGCAACGCATCGTGAGCGTAGGACGCGGAATCAAGGACGCGGCGAATCTGCCGATGGTGCAAGAGCTGGCCACTGCGCTGGGCGCAGAGCTGGCTGCATCGCGGCCCATCTGCGACAACGGCTGGCTACCCATGGAGCGGCAGGTGGGCAGCTCCGGCCAGACGGTTTCGCCGAAGCTCTATCTCGCCGTTGGAATCTCCGGGGCCATTCAGCACCTAGTCGGCATGAAAGGCTCGCAGTGCATTGTCGCGATCAACAAAGATCCCGACGCGCCAATCTTCGAAGTCGCGGATTACGGAATCGTCGGCGATTTGTTCGAGGTGGTTCCGGCGCTGACTGAGGCGCTGAAGGCGCCGAAGCAGTAAGGCTTCCAAAAAATGCATCGAGCATTTACAGCCGACGGGGCGGCCGAGCGGCACGTATCTCGCAAGAATAAGATTCATCCTGCGCAGTAAACAATGGCGACGTCGATGTGTTATGGTTCCATTCTTGCCGCGGATTGGCTTGCTTTGCCAGCGCGTTCCAATGCGGGCGGAGGAAATCAAAATGCTTTTTCCGGAGACGTATCCGGCAGCGCTCGGCCTCACGATTCTGACCATGATCTGCTGGGGATCGTGGGCCAACACGCTCAAACTCTGCCCCGGCTACCGCTTTCAGCTTTTTTATTGGGATTATGTTTTGGGAATGGCGGCAGGCGCGATCTTCTGGGGCCTCACGGCGGGCAGCATCGGAAGCGTAGGAACGCCGTTTCTGGCCGACGTGATGCATACTGCCGCGGCGCCGATTTTGTATGCGATGGCGGGCGGCGCGATCTTTAACGTAGCGAATCTTCTACTCGTCGCCGCGATTGACGTGGCCGGACTTGCGGTCGCCTTCCCTGTCGGGATCGGCCTCGCGCTGGTGATCGGCGCGATTTCAAATTACATTCTCAAGCCGGTGGGCAATCCGCGGTTGCTGTTCGGCGGAGTGGCGCTCGTGGTGATGGCCATTGTGTCTGGACGCGGCTGCGTATCGGAAGCGCGAAGCCACGGCTAAAGCAACGACGGCTCGCGGCATTGTGATCAGCCTGGCTTGCGGCGTGCTGATGGGCTGCTTCTATCCGTTCGTGGCGCGCGCGTTGCAGGGCGAGCCGGGCATGCCCGCACCGGGACCCTATGCAGTGACGCTGTTCTTTATGATCGGCGTGCTGATCTCCGCAGTGCCCGCGAACTGGTTGCTGATGAAGAAACCGCTGGACGGAAAAGCGCCGGTGGATGGCTCAGGCTATTGGCGCGCACCTGTCGGCTGGCATCTGGCGGGAGCGCTAGGGGGAGCAATTTGGTGTACGGGCGGTCTGGCGAATTTTCTTGCGTCGGGAGCGCATCTGGTTGGGCCGGCGGTCTCTTATAGCATTGGTCAGGGCGCGACCATGGTGTCGGCGTGCTGGGGAGTGTTTGTGTGGCGCGAGTTCGCCGGCGCTCCGCGGCAAGCTAGAACATTTCTGGTACTGATGTTTATTTTCTTCCTCGCTGGGCTGGGCGCAGTGGCGCTGGCTCCGCTGTATTGAGATTTCACTATGAGTGAAACGCGCAAGCGGATCGTAGTTGTCGGCAGCATCACCATGGACCTGGTGACGCGCACGCCGCGGATTCCTGCGATCGGGCAGACGCTGATCGGGACCGGCTTTGAAACGACGCCGGGCGGCAAGGGCGCCAATCAAGCGGTAGCTGCGGCGCGGCTCGGCTATCCCGTGGCGATGGTGGCAAAAGTCGGTGACGATGCATACGGGCCGGCGCTGATTGAAAACCTGAAGCGCGCGGGCGTGGAGACGGCTGGAATGTCCGAGGTTGCCGGGTCCTCTGGCCTTGCGCCCATGTTCGTTGCAGATGACGGCCTGAATGCAATCGTGGTGGTCCCCGGCGCAAATAGCAAGATGGATCGCGCGACAGTGGACCAACACGCGGAGTTGATTCGGTCCGCTGGAATGGTTTTGTGCCAACTTGAGATTCCCATGGACACGCTCAGCTATACGCTCGACTTTTGCGCGCGTGCTGGCGTTCCGGTAATGCTCGATCCCGCGCCGGCAGCCGCTTTGCCTGAGGCAGTGTGGAACCAAGTCGCGTGGTTCACACCCAACGAGACTGAAGCTGCGTTTTATGTTGGCGAGGGCGCGAGCGCAGAAGATAGCGCGGCGCGCTTGCTCGCAAAAGGCCTGCGCGGCGTAGTGCTCAAGCGCGGCGCCGAGGGCGCGTATGTTGCCGTCGCCGATGGAAGAGCCGAGTGGGTGCGGCCATTCAAAGTCGACGCGATCGATACCGTTGCCGCAGGCGATTGCTTCAATGGAGCGTTCGCCGTTGCGCTGTTAGAAGGCCCAGACCTGAACCACGATCCGTGGTCTGCAGCGCGATTCGCCAACGCCGCAGCGGCAATATGCGTTACGCGAAAAGGCGCGGCGGCTTCAATGCCGTTGCGCGCCGAAGTGGACGAGTTTCTCCGAAAGAATGCGTAAGACGCAATCGCCGCAATCGCAGATCCCATAGTTCATGAGATCTGCCCCCGCGGCGATTCAAGGCGCTTCGTCTACCAGACGTGGCACGCATTCACGGGCTCCATGGGCTGGCCCGCCTTGCACCCGAATGCCTTTCCAAACTCCGGCATATTCTGAATCACTCCGTTGGCGCGGAATTCGCGCGGAGAGTGTGGATCGGTTTGCACTTGCAGCCTCATCTGCTGGGGACGGGTGTCTCCGCACCAATCCTGCGCAAAAGCCAGGAAGAAGTGCTGGATGGGCGTGTACCCATCCTGCTTTGCGTCGAGCGCAAGTTTCTTGCGCTTGGCATCTTCCATAAATGCAACATAAGCCAGGCGCATGCCGCCATTGTCGGCAGTATTTTCGCCCAGCGTCAGCTTGCCGTTGATCTTCACGTCGTCTACCGCGGTAAAGCTGCCGTATTGGCTCACTTCGCAATCGGTCATCTTGCCGAAGTTTTTCTTGTCATCGGGCGTCCACCAGTCAGACAGATTGCCATTGCCGTCGAACTGGCTGCCTTCGTCGTCGAAGCCATGCGTCAATTCGTGACCCACGATGGCGCCAATGTGGCCGTAGTTCTCTGCATCGTGACCGTGCGGATCATAAAGCGGAGATTGCAGAATTCCCGCCGGAAAATTGATGTCGTTCATCAGCGGGTTGTAGTAGGCGTCGACGGTCGCAGGGCTTATGAGCCACTCGCCACGGTCTACCGGCTTGTCGATCTTTGCCAGTTGCCGCTTATTTTCAAAATCCGCCGCGCGCCAGGCGTTTCCGATCGCATCTCCGCGAACCACTTTCAATGTTGAGTAATCGCGCCAATGGTCGGGGTAGCCGATCTTGTCCGCGACCAGGTGCAGCTTGGCCTCCGCTTTGGCTTTGGTCTCCGCGCTCATCCAATCCTGCGCGCCGATCTCTTTGTCCATTGCGGCTTCAATGTCGCGCACCATTTGCAGTGTGAATGCCTTATTCTCGGCCGTGAATTGCGAGGCCACATAGACTTGGCCAAGTGCTTCGCCGAGCGCACCGTCTGTCGCCTCCACGCAGCGTTTCCAGCGAGCCGCCTGTTCGGGCTGCCCGCGCAATTTATGCGTGTAGAAATCAAAATCCTCTGCATCCATCGCCTTGGGCAGTGCATAACTCGGCGTGGAATTGATCAATTGCCAGCGCAGATAAGTTTTGATCGTATCCAGGTCTGTGGAGTCAAGAACGGTTTCGAGGCCCTTGAAAAAGTCAGGATTCGCCACGTTCAAGCCCGTAATGCCTGCAACGCCGGTATCCGCGAAGAGCTGCGGCCAGTCGATCTCAGGAGTAAGTTCGGCAAGCTTCGCCACAGTCATGGGGTGATAAACGTTGTTCGGATTTCGCTGCGAAGTTATGTCCATCGAGACGTTGGCCAGCGCCGTCTCCAGAGTCATGATCTTCTGCGCGTCAGCCGCGGCTTTATCAGCCGGCTCGCCCATCAGGACCAGCATATTCGTCACGTGCGCCACATATTCCTTGCGTGTTTTCTCCGCGGCGTCGCCAGTGCGGAAGTAATAATCGCGCTCCGGCAATCCAAGGCCACCCTGGCCAACGACGGCGATCTGCTTTTGGGCGTCCTTAAAGTCCTGCTGCTCCCCGTATCCGAAAAACGCATTCACGTTGATCATCTGGTAGTGAGCCAGCAAGCTGGTGAGTTGCTTTTTGTCAGTCAAAGCGGAGATGCGGTCGAGCTCCGGCTGCAACGGCTTCAGGCCGTCGGCGTGTATCGCGTCCTCGTTCATGCAGCTGCCGTAGTAGTCGCCGATTTTTTGCTCATTGGCAGTGTGTTGCGCGCTGGGCAATGCGACTTTGTCGAGCATTTTATGCAGCACGTCCTGCGTGTAGTCATAGACAATCGCGCCGGTGCCATAGCCGCTCTTGTCAGGTGGAATGGGATAGAGTTTTGTGAAGTTTCCGCAGGCATATTGCCAGAAATTCACGCAAGGATCGGCAGAAGTATCGATCAGATCCTTATCGAATCCGGGTAACAGCTTAACGGGTTTATTCGATTCTGCCGAAGCTGCAGGCGCGGCTTGCGCATGCGCGGTAGAGATCTGCGCGAAACACATCGTGGCGCCAATCAGCAAAAAAGCTGCCGCGCGAATAGGTCGATTCATTTCATTTGCCTCCGGGCAAGATTGTAGGACTGGTTTTCTTTCAGTGAGCAATTCTCACCAAACGTGGCACGCATTCACCGGCATCATTGGCTGGCCTGTCTTGCACCCGAATGCCTTGCCGAACTCGGGCATATTTTGAATCACTCCATTGGCGCGGATGGGGTCGGGTGAGTGGGGATCGGTCTGCACCAGTAACCGTGTAAGCTGAGGCCGATAACCGCCGCACCAATCCTGCCCAAAGGCCAGGAAGAAATGCTGGATCGGGGTATAGCCGTCGTCGTCCTTCGCGGTCAAGTCAATGCCCTTGCGTTTTGCGTCCGCCAGAAACGCCATGTAGGCAAGCCGAATGCCGCCGTTGTCCGCGGTATTCTCGCCCAGCGTCAGCTTGCCATTCACCTTCAGGTCGTCAACGGCCGTGAAACTCCCGTATTCCTGCACTTCGCAGTCGGTCATGGCGTCGAATTTCTTGCGGTCGTCCGCGGTCCACCAGTTCTTGAGATTTCCGTAGCCGTCAAACTGGCTGCCCTGGTCATCAAAACCGTGCGTCAACTCGTGCCCGACAAAAAATCCCAGGTGCCCGTAGTTTTCAGCGTCGTCCGCTTTGGGATCGTAAATCGGAGCCTGTAAGAAACCAGCGGGAAAGTTGATGTCGTTCATAGTTGGGTTGTAGAACGCGTTCACTGTAGCGGGGCTGGTGAACCATTCGCTGCGATCTACCGGCTTGCCGATCTTGGCCAACTGTCGTTTGTTTTCGAACTCCGCTGCGCGGAAGTCATTCTCCAGCGCATCGCCGCGCACGATGGTCAGCTTGGAGTAGTCGCGCCAATGATCGGGGTAGCCAATCTTATTGGCCACCATGTGCAGTTTGGCCTTGGCTTTTGCGCGTGTCTCGTCGCTCATCCATGCCTGGGTATCGAGCTCGCGGTCCATGGCGCCTTCAATGTCCAGGACCATCTGTTGCGTGTACGCCTTCTGCGCTGCGGAGAACTGTGAGGAAACGTAGACCTCGCCGACCGCCTCGCCCATGTCGCCGTCGGTGGCATCCACGCAGCGCTGCCAGCGCGGTCGCTGTTCCGGCTGGCCGGCCATCTTACGTTCGTTAAAATCAAAATTCTCTTCGTCGATCACTTTTGGCAGGTCAATATGCGGGGCACTATTCACCAGCTGCCAGCGCAGATAGGCCTTAATGGTGTCGAGATCGGTGGAATCGATAACCCCTTCGAGTCCCTTGAAGAAGTCGGGATTGGCAACGTTCAATTTGTCGATTCCCGGCACACCGGTGCGCGTGAAGAACTCACTCCAGTCAATCGCCGGCGCGAGCGCGGCCAGCTGCTCCGCAGGCATGAGATGGTAGACCTTCTCCGGATCGCGGCGCGACGTCACGTCCATCGACACTTTTGCCAGCGCAGTTTCCAGGGTCATGATTTTGGCGGCGTCGGCAGCGGATTGATCGGCCGGCTCGCCGATCAGAGTGAGCATTTTGGCTACGTGAGCCACATATTCCTTGCGCGTTTTTTCAGCGTCGTCGCCGGCACGGAAATAATAATCGCGCTCCGGCAGGCCAAGACCGCCCTGGTCTACCACGGCAATTGCACTCGTTGCATCCTTAAAGTCCTGCACTTCGCCGAAGTTCAAGAACGCGCCAATGTTGATCATCTGGAAGTGTGCGAGCAGATCGGTGAGCTGCTTTTTATCGGTCAGGCCGGCGATGCGGTCGAGTTCGGGCTGCAGCGGCTTCAAGCCGGCGGCGTTGATGGCATCGTCGTCCAGGCAACTCGCGTAGTAGTCGCCGATTTTCTGCTCGTTGGGCGTGTGCTGCGAGCTTTTTTGGGCCACGCTGTCGAGCAGCTGGCGCAAAGCGGCCTTGGTGTAATCGTCAACCAGGAAAAACGGGTCATAGCCCGGCTTGTCCGGCGGAATTGGATAAAGCTTGGCGAAGTTCCCGCATGCATATTGAACGAAATTAACGCATGCATCTGTCGATGGGTCTATCAATTCCTTGGCAAAGCCGGGCAGCAGTTTCACCGGCTTCGGTTCCGGTGTTGGCGTTGTGCTCGCGCCTTGCGCACCAGCTACTCTTCCCTGCACTGCCAACATCAGCGCGCCGGCAAGCAGCAACGCGCCTGTGGAACGGAATCGATTCATCGTTCTCGCCTCCAAATCAGATTGTGACATTGTAGCTGCCCGCGAACGCAAACGGGCCGGAATGGGATACGCGGATCAGTGGATAGGAGTTCTGGCTCAATCATCGCCAAGTCATTGGACGCGTAAATGTGTCCTTTGACCTCACGAGAAACGCCGCACGACACATTTCTGCCGTGCGACGCAATGATTCCGAATTGCAAGTTTCGCTTCAGGCCACCATCGCCATCTCGCGGATGGTCTCCTTGCGCGCGGTAAGGCGTTCGATCAGGTCGGTACGCACTTCGTAGCCGCGGCCGGGTGAATCCGGAATCGCAATTTCGCCTTCCGCGGAGACCGTGACACCCGGCTCGATGATGTCGTCGGCAAAGTAGCGCGCCGAGGCGGAGACGTCACCCGGTAGCGTGAATCCCTCGAGCGTAGAGAGCGCGATGTTATGCGACCGGCCGACGCCAGACTCAAGCATGCCGCCGCACCAGACAGGAATGCCCCGTTCCATGGCCGCGTTGTGCACGGCGATAGCCTCAGAGAAGCCGCCCACACGGCCCAGTTTGACGTTGATGATTTTGCAGGACTCCATCTCGATGGCCGCCAGCGCGTCGCGCCGGTTGCGAATGGATTCGTCAAGGCAGATGGGCGTGTTGAGGCGTCTTTGCAGCACGGAATGGAAGTAGAAGTCGTCGTGCCACAAAGGCTGTTCAATCATGAGCAGATCGAATGCGTCGAATGAAGCCAGATGGTCTTCATCGCGCAGGCGATAGGCTGAGTTGGCGTCGCAACTGAGCAGGATGCCGGGCCAGCGGCTGCGCACACGCTCAAAGACTTCAGTATCCCAACCCGGTTTGCACTTGAGCTTGATGCGCTGATAGCCCGCGGCCAGCTCGCGCTCAATGACCGAAAGCAACTCTGGAATCGAGGGCTGAATGCCGATGGAAACGCCGCAGATAATGCTTTCGCGCACCCCCCCCAGCAATTCCGAGAGCGAGACGCCTTCACGCTGCGCCTCCAGGTCCCACACTGCATTCTCAAGCGCGGCCTTGGCCATTTGGTTGCCGCGGACCGCGTTGAAAATTCGCGGGCAATCGCCGCCGTGCTCCGGCGACTCAGCCGCGAGCATTGGCGCCAACTCCTGAATAAGAACCTGCCAGGCAGTGTCAGTGGATTCGCCGGAGAAATATGGGCGCTCTCCCGCGGTGCATTCTCCCCAGCCGCTTAGTCCCTCCGACTGAATCTCGGCGAGCAGAATCCTGCGGTGGCGGGTGACCCCAAAGCTGGTTTCAAAAGGACGCACCAGCGGCATGTGAAGTTCGCGGAGGATGATCGCATCAATTCTCATTGTTGGGTCTCATAAAGTAGGTTTCATAGAGTTGGACTCTGAATGTTGGTCTTAAAAGGTTTGGGATTCCGTGGAAAAGTAGAACCATGAATTCATTCTGCCTGGGTGAGGGTACCCAGTTTGTAGACTCCGTTTCCTTCCGCATCGCGAGAGAAACCAAGTACCGCCAGTCCCCGCGAAAATGCTGCCTGAAACTTCTGCCGATTCTCTAGCTGGACAGCGAGAGCCTTGGGGTGGCTTGATTCGCTGGCCTTCCATCGGTCGATTGGAGCTGGCACCAGTATACGATCTTCAATACTCTGCGCTGCTTCGGGGCGCCCCGCGAGCGCTGCCTCCACTCGGAGGGAATCTAGCTCCCATTCGGCCAAAAGTCGGTCGGTTGGCAGCCCACCCTGCAGACGAGATGAGGATACACCATAGAAATCCACAAGATAGGCGCTGGAAGTGGCTCCCAGCCTGTGGATATTGAGGAAAGCATTCGAAATGACGAGCGGGTCGAAGGTCCACTCCATGCGGCGAATACCGCGAGAAAGCGCCTCACGGCGTTGTTCCCATTTGAGTTGCTCGCCAAGACCGCGATTGCGATGGGAAGCCCGCACTGCCAGCATGTGCGAATGAAGGTAAGGCTGAGGGCCGTTTTGGGTTTGCTTGATCCCCGGCAAAGACATGGCGAAGCCAACCAGATTTTGAGATGATTCTGCACCGGATTCGCTGTCAAAAGCGCCGATTACCTGGCCGCCAATCTTTTGAGCAAGCATGAAAGTCTTGCGCGGAGTGACGTCGCTTTCGTCGTAACCCCAGATCTCAATCTGGAGTTGAACGCAGGCCTCAAACTCGTCGAAACCTTGCTCGCCGGATTTCTGGCAGCTGCGAATTTCAATCATTCTTGCGGTCCGGTTTGCGGGCCGGATTCAGCATCGCGCCGCGCCCGCGTTTCCTCTTGCGCAGATTTGTCTTGTGCCTGATCGCCCAGTTCGAGCGCCGCGCTGTCGGCCAGCTTCTTTTTCGCCTGCTCCCAAAGCGCCTCCAGTTCCGGCGGCGAAAGATCTTCGAGCGGTCGTTGAGCAGTTTGTTCCATCTCGCTGAAGCGCCGGCGGAAACGCAGATTGCAGTCGCGCAATGCCATCTCCGCATCAACGCCAAGATGCCGGCCGAGATTCACGACTGTGAAAAGCAAGTCTCCCAGCTCAGCCTCCACAGCTGCATTGCGGGCCAGCTTATTTGATTCGGTCTCGTCCGATTCAGCTTCAGCTACCAGCTCCGCTGTTTCCTCCGCGACTTTGGGCAGCAGTTCTCGCCAGCTCGGCCAGTCAAAGCCGGATTTCTGCGCCTTGGCCCCGAGCTTTGCGGCTTCAGCCAGCGCGGGCATAGAGCGAAGAACGCCGTCGAGCCGCGACTGCGGTTGCTTTTGCGCCGAAGGCGCGTCTGCTGCATGCAATGTTTTTCCCGCGGCCAGCTTCTCAGCGGCCTGTTTTTCCGCAGTCTTGATCTCTTCCCAGTTGCGCAGAACAGCGGCCGACGATCCTTCCACGGCAGCGTCTACATTGGCTAGGTTTCCCGCGGCGCGCGACGCTTCATCGCCGAACACGTGAGGATGACGGCGAATAAGTTTGCGATTGAGCTGGTCAAGAACTTCCGCAATCGTAAAGTGGCCTTCGTTGGCCGCCATCTCGGAGTAAAAGAGGACTTGCAAGAGCAGATCGCCGAGCTCTTCAGATAAATGATTGAAGTCGCGGCGCTCGATGGCGTCAAAGACTTCATAGGCCTCTTCGAGCGTGTACTTGCGGATGGAGTCGAAGGATTGCTCGCGATCCCAGGGGCAGCCGCCGGGAGCGCGCAAGCGGGCCATGATTGCCGCCGACTGCTCAAACAATGCCGCCGCCCGCGCCGGGTCAGTGGTGGTTTGCGGCGTCGGGTCCTTCGCGCTCGGACTCTCTGGCGGCAGGTCCATACAGGTCCAGTTTAGCTTGCCCACTTTAACTCGCCCTGCAAGCTGGACGAGAGCGGCGGCGGCTTGCAGCGCGTCATACAAACTGAACACCGTATACTCAATCTCTTCCATGGCGCGCGTTCTCTCGACCATTTTCGCCGGGCTTCTCGGGCTGGCCTTCGGCAGCTTTCTGAACGTGTGCCTGAGCCGCTGGCCTGAGGGCGAGAGCATTGTCAGTCCGCGGTCGCATTGTCAGAGTTGCGGGCGGGCGCTGGCGTGGTGGGAAAATGTGCCGGTCGTGAGTTGGCTGGCGCTGCGCGGGCGCTGCCGGAGTTGCGGAGTGTCGATCAGCTGGCGGTATCCGCTGGTGGAGCTGGCGGTCGGAGTGCTGTGGGCGATTTCTGCCTGGCAAGTGCTCGATCGATCTCTTTATCCGACCCCGGAGCCGGTATTCGTCTATAACGCCGTTACGCTTGTTGTTGGGAATTTCATCCTCTCCTGGTTATTGATCTCCTTGGCTGTGCTCGATGCAGAGTACCTCTGGCTCCCCGACGTGGTCACACTCCCCGGGATAGCCCTCGGTATTTTCTTTGTTGTTGTGCGTGGGACTCTTGCTGCCGCCATGCCAATCGGCGACAAAGAGGGCTCAATGAAATACGCAGCGGAACAGGCTGCACTCAATTCCCTCCTCGGCATTCTCGCCGCTGCCGGCCTCATCCTGCTCATACGCTGGATTTATTGGCTGATCCGAAGGCGCGAGGGCATCGGCCTGGGCGACGCAAAGTTGATGGCGATGCTGGCCGCATGGCTCGGCTTGCCGGGGGCACTGCTTTCATTTGCGATCGGAGTAGTGCTGGGCGCGGTAGCCGCGTTGGTTGTGCTTCTTCTGCCGTCCAGACGCGAGGACAACGACGGCTGGGCGGCTAATTAAGTTGCCGCTAGGCACATTCCTTTGCGTGGGAGGAATCGTCAGCAGCTTTTGGGGAGAGCAGATGATCGACGCGTATCGGCGCTGGGCGGGGTTTTAGTAATTCCCTGTGTCCAGCCTTCTCTGGCCCAACCGTCTTTGGCTCAGTGGTCTTTATTGATGCGACTGAGTCGGGGTTGAGCCAGAGCCTTCCGGCTTCGCGTTCGCAATCTCCGGATCCTCAAGTGCCTTGCCGGCTTCTTTGGCGTGACGACTGCCCGGATCGTACTCCCTGACCTTTAGATAATTCGCGCGCGCATCGGCAAAGTCTCCCGTATGGCGCTCGCACTCCGCCAGCCCCCAATACACATCCGGATTGTCAGGATCCAAAACCATCGCCGACTGAAACCGCGACAGTGCGCCCTTCCAATCCTTGTTCTCCAAATAGTAGCTGCCGACGCTTTCGTCCTCGGCCGCGGTCTCATGGTGCTCCGGCACTACCTGCTCACCCTTCCCTCTGTGTCTCCCATGTTGTGCGGTGTCGTCATCCGGCGGGGCAAGATCGCGTAATCCGGAGAGGCTCGAGCTTGAACTACTATCGCTCGGCTCGGCAGCCGCGGCCGCATCCTCGGGACTGCGCATGGGGTCGGCGTCATCTGGAGGCATCGGCAAGCCGAAATTGCCCGCGTCGCCGCCGGCGCTCGGGGGCAAATCTGTCGTCTCGTGCGTCGGGATGATCGGAACCGAAGTTGTGTCCTCAGGAAATGGATTGGAGTTGGTCTGCGTATTTGTGGAAGGGGGCTGCTGCGCCGGAGCGGAATTCGCCGCGGGAATTTGCCCGCCTGCTGCCGGCTGATTCTGGCCGCTTGCCGCCGGCTGGGCCCCTGTCGGCTGATTTTGTCCCGAGCCAGGAGTGTCGCCGCTCGCTGGTGCCTGCGCGCAAATGTGTGCCGACGCCGCCGCAAAGCAGGCCAAAAACATCGACATGACCAACGCAACGCCGAAGAGCGTCTTCATTCCGAACCCTCTAACTATTGGACGCAAGTGCAGGCCCAAATGCTTCCGAGGACGAGATGCGGGCCTAGCTAATTCTCGTTGATTCACGCGAAGTACACGTCCTTAAAAAGGATCGCACATTAAAGGGATGAATTCGCCTCCTGCTCCGCCTCCGTCGTGAGGATTTCCACCCCGGCGGTGGTCTAGCCATACCCGATACAATCAGCTCTGTGCCTTCGGAATTTCGAGGCACACTAGAGGCGCAGGTTCGCATGGGCTACCAGGTTCTGGCCAGAAAATACCGTCCGCAGCGCTTTGCCGACGTGGCCGGCCAGGACCACGTGACGCGCACGCTGCTCAACGCGCTGGCACAGAACCGCATCGCCCACGGATACATATTCTCAGGCCATCGCGGCATCGGCAAAACGACCATAGCGCGCATTCTGGCCATGGCGCTCAACTGTCGCACGGAGATTGGCACCGCGCAACGCCCAACGCCGGAACCGTGCGGCATCTGCGACGCCTGCGTCGAAATTCGCCAGGGCAACGCCGTCGACGTGATCGAGATTGATGCGGCTACCAACCGCGGCATTGACGAGATTCGCGAGCTGCGCGACGCTGCGCGCTACGCTCCGTCGCGCGATCGCTACAAAATCTACATTCTCGACGAGGCGCACCAGATCACCGAGGCCGCCTTCAACGCGCTGCTTAAAACGCTGGAGGAGCCGCCGGCGCACGTCATCTTTATGATGGCCACCACCGAGCCTGAGAACATTCCCCAGACGATTCGCTCGCGCTGCCAGCACTTCAGCTTTCACGCGGTCAAGTTCGACGACATTCTGGCGCAGCTGAAGATGATCGCAGCCGAAGAAAAAGTGGCAGCCGAAGACGATGCGCTGGCGCTGCTGGCCGAGGCCGGCGACGGATCGATGCGCGACGCGCTTTCGATCATGGATCAGGCAATCGCGTCCGCTCCTGTTATTCAAGACGGCCGACCGGCGCTCTCAGCCGAGCAGATTCGCGAGCTGATGGGCGCGGTGCCGAACACCGTATTCGAGCGGCTGATGGAAGCCGTTGCCGCCTGCCAAAGCGCCGCGCTGATGGAAGAGACCAACACGCTTGTGAATGCCGGGCATAGCCCGCTTTCTCTGGCTCGGCAGATGGTTCGTTACCTGCGCAACTCGTTGATGGCCAAGCTAGGCGGCGAACAAACCGAGCTGCTGCAAATCTCAGCCGACGAACGCGCCCGCGTGACGCGCACTGCGCTGGTCTTTACCGAAGAGGAGCTCACGCGCAATCTGCAAATCGTGCTGCGCACATTTGACGACCTGAACTACCGCCAGGAACAGCGCCTCCATTTAGAGCTTGGTCTGCTCAAGCTGATTCATGCGCAGCGGCTCTTGCCCATCGAGGAATTGCTAAGCGGCGTGTCCGGCGGAACGAGCTCACGGCCAACCACGGCGTCCGGCGGGCAACATTCCGCAGGCAGCATTGCGAAGCCGGCCGGAGTCAGCGCGCCTGTTGCTAGCGCGCCTGCTGCAAACGCTCCTGCGCGGGAGAAAAGTCTTTGGGGCAGCGGCCCGACTGCTTCTTTAAGCGCGGGACCAAGAATGGATGCAGTTGTTGAGCATTCGCCCCTAAATCATTCATCGATAAGAACAAGTGAATCCCCAAATCGCGAGAGTGCGCCCTTCCCTGTCGTCGCCAGCCAGCCGTCCGGGTACGCGTCGTCCGCAACCCTTACAGAAGGAGCGCTGGCAATTGCGCCCGAGTCGGAAATCAGCACGCCAAATAATCTGGCTGTCGAGCATGTGCGCGACGCGGTCGTGGCTGCGCTTGCCGGCGCCGGTCACAGCTCGGCCGCGCAATTGCTCGGCGCAGGCGTGTGGACGCTCGACAATAGCGCCGTCCGGGTTTCCGTGCCGGCCATGGGCAAGAAAATGCTCAGCCTCACGGTGAACGCCGCGGCAGAAAAACTGATTCGTCTTGAGTTGCAGCGGCTGGGCGCGCCTGGCCGTTTTCTGGTTTCGCCCGGCGCGGGGACGGCGACCGCTGAAGTCGCACCGCCGATTGTGCCCGTGGGCAGCGTGCAGGAGGCGGCGCTCGCGCATCCATTAGTACAGCGGGCGCAGGAGATATTCAAAGCCGAAGTCCGCAGCGTCGTCGATTTGCGGCAAAAGTGAACGAGGCCGTCGTGATCGGGACAGAAACAGCCGCAACAAGAGTGAATGCGGCAGAAATAAGCAGCGCACGAAGGGGAGAAGCTTGATGATCAACCCGCTCAAAATCTCGGAGATGCTTTCGCAGGCCAACCAGATGCAGGAGGAGGTTCAGCGCAAGCTCGGCGAGACCGTGGTGGAGGCCTCGAGCGGCGGCGGAGCTGTAACCGCGACCATGAACGGCAAAAAGGAATTGCTGAAGATTCGCATCGATCCCTCGGCAGTGGCCAGCCTGAGCGGCGGCCAGGCCGATGTGGAGATGCTGGAAGATTTGATCGCCGGCGCGGTGAATGAAGCCGGGCGCAAGGCGGATGAAGCAATCAAATCAAGCGTGCAGGGAATGTTGGGCGGTCTGAAGATTCCGGGGCTTGGCGGCTAACGCACGAAGCAAAGCCCGCAAAGAATCTTCGCGCGGGTCGAAAACTCAGGAGGCAACAAATTGTCACGCTATGCCGAGCCGATGGCCCGGCTCATTGAAGAACTAAAAAAGCTGCCCGGCGTCGGCACCAAGAGCGCGCAGCGATACGCATTCCACATCCTGCGCTCGAGCGACGACGATGCCAACTCGCTTGCCGAGGCGGTCCGCGGGCTCAAGGCGAGCCTGCGCCTCTGCTCCATCTGCAACAACGTTACTGACATCGATCCCTGCGCCTACTGCGCCAGCCCCACGCGCAACCAGCGCCTGATTTGCGTGGTGGAAGAAGCCACCAACATCGCAACCGTGGAGCGGTCGCAGATATTCCAGGGCGTCTACCACGTGCTGCACGGAACGCTTTCGCCGTTACACGGCGTCGGCCCCGATCAGTTGCGCGCCGAGGGCCTGGTGCGTCGCGCGGAGCGCGGCGAAGTGGACGAAGTGATTCTCGCCACCAGTCCCACGCTCGAGGGGGAAGCCACTGCCGACTGGCTGGCAACTGCGTTGCGCAGCTTTCCAGTGAAGATCACGCGCATTGCAACAGGCGTTCCTGCCGGCAGCGACATTGAATACGCCGACGAAGTGACGATGGCGAAGGCGCTCGAAGGGCGGCGAGCGGTTTAGCTCCGTTCAGGCTTATCGGTGCGGCCAGCGCAGTCTGCTCATCTCTTCAATTCCCGCGCGCAAAAGAAAAGCGGGAGAGCCGATTAGCCCATCCCGCTGAGATCGGCTGAGTAGTTGCCGCCAACAAATATTTCCGCCACTTATTTCGCTGGCTGTTTCGCTGCTCAGGTTCGCTCAGCGCCTATTTGCTGGATCGTCGAGCGCGAGATTCAGATCCAGCACATTCACCCGCGGCTCGCCGATGAATCCGAGCGTGCGCCCCTTAATGTGCTGATCGATCAGGTTGCGGACAGCGGCTTCTGTCAGCCCGCGCGCTTTCGCGATGCGCGGCGCCTGGAAGTACGCATTGTCCGGAGTGATGTCAGGATCGAGACCCGAGGCGGAATAAGTCACCATGTCGATGGGAACCGGCTTGCCGGGATTCTCCGCGGCCAGCTTGTCGATGTCGGCCTGCATGCGCTGCGGCAGCTTGGCGTTCGACTGCGCAAGGTTCGTGCCGCCGGAAGATGTCGCATCGTAGCCATTGCCCGCGGCCGAAGGGCGCGGATGGAAGTACTTGTCAGAGACGAAACTCTGCGCGATAAGCTCCGAGCCAATCACCTGCCCGTTGCGCACGATGAGGCTTCCTTCGGCCTGGCGCGGAAATAGAACCTTCGCCAGCCCAGTCACCAGCGAGCGGATAACCCAGGCCAAAGATCGCCGCCGTCACGATCGTAAATCTAATCGACGTGCCCCACAGCGAATGTTTCACCGTCGATTCTTGCTCATGCGTTGCATGATGCCCTTCACGAGTTCCAAGCTCTTCGTCAATCGCTGTCATTGTGCTCACGTTCAATCTCCTTTGCCCGCTTTCGTTCGTCGCCCGCGCGCTTACGCCAGATGCATTGCCACCAGGCACAGGTCAATCGCCTTGATGCCGATAAATGGGATGATGATGCCGCCGACGCCGTAGATAAGCAAATTGTTGCGCAACAAAACATCGGCAGCTTTGGGCTCGTACTTCACGCCCTTCAACGCCAACGGAATCAGCGCCACAATAATGACCGCGTTAAAGATGACCGCGGAAAGGATGGCCGACTGCGGCGAATGAAGATACATGATGTTCAGCGCGCCGAGCACCGGAAATACCCCGGCAAACATTGCAGGAATGATGGCGAAGTACTTCGCAATGTCGTTGGAGATTGAGAATGTGGTCAGCGCTCCGCGCGTCATGAGCAATTGCTTGCCGATCTCCACAATCTCGATCAGCTTGGTGGGGTTGGAGTCAAGATCGACCATGTTGCCCGCTTCTTTGGCGGCTTGCGTGCCGGAGTTCATGGCCACGCCTACATCGGCCTGTGCCAGCGCGGGCGCGTCGTTGGTGCCGTCGCCGGTCATCGCCACCAGCTTGCCTTTTGCCTGCTCGCTCTTGATCAGGTCCATCTTGTCTTTGGGTTTGGCTTCGGCAAGAAAATCATCCACGCCGGCTTCGCGCGCAATCACGGCCGCGGTCAGCGGATTGTCGCCGGTAATCATAATGGTGCGAATGCCCATGGCACGCAGCCGCGCCAGCCGATCCTTGAGGCCGCCTTTGACGATGTCCTTTAGATAGATGACGCCCAGCGCCGAAGCATTCTCGGCGACCACCAGCGGCGTTCCGCCGGCGCGCGCAATCTCCTCCACATTTTCGCGAACCTTTTGCGGCAGCGAGGATCCCTGCTCTTCGAGGAAGCGCGCAATTGCGTCCACCGAGCCTTTGCGAATGCGCGTACCTGGCAGATTTACGCCGCTCATGCGAGTCTGCGCGGAAAACGGAACGAACTCCGCATGTATGCCGGCCATATCGCGGCCGCGCAAATTGTATTTTTCCTTGGCCAGCACAACAATCGAGCGGCCTTCCGGCGTCTCGTCTGAAAGCGACGCCAGCTGCGCGGCATTCGCCAGCCGCTCCTGGCTCACGTCGGGCGCGGTCATAAACTCCGTCGCCTGCCGATTGCCCAGCGTGATTGTGCCGGTCTTGTCGAGCAGCAAAGTATTCACGTCGCCCGCGGCTTCAACGGCACGCCCGCTCATAGCCAGCACGTTGTATTGCACCAGCCGGTCCATGCCGGCAATGCCGATGGCCGAGAGCAATCCGCCAATGGTTGTAGGAATGAGGCAAACCAGCAGCGACACCAGTACGAAGACCGTTTGCGGCGCGCTCGAGTAAATGGCAAATGGCTGCAGCGTGACCACCGCGAGCAGGAAAATAATCGTCAGGCCCGACAGCAGAATACTGAGTGCAATTTCGTTCGGCGTCTTCTGGCGCGTGGCGCCTTCAACCAGTGCGATCATACGATCGAGAAATGTCTCGCCGGGATTGGATGTGATTTTGACTTTGATCCAGTCCGACAGAACTCTCGTGCCGCCGGTTACAGCCGAGCGGTCGCCGCCCGCCTCACGAATCACCGGCGCCGATTCGCCCGTAATGGCCGATTCGTCGACTGAGGCCACACCCTCAATGACTTCTCCATCGCCCGCGATGTAGCTTCCAGCAGCGACGTAGATCACGTCGCCCGCGCGAAGGGCCCCGCTCACCACTTCTTCAAAACTGCCGTCAGCTTTGTATTTCTTGGCAATCGTTTCGCCCTTAGCCTTGCGCAGCGTGTCGGCCTGAGCTTTGCCGCGACCCTCCGCCATCGCCTCGGCAAAGTTCGCGAACAGCACCGTGAACCACAGCCACAGCGTGATCTGCAGGTTGAAACCAAACGCTTCAGGATGTCGCCGGAAGTTTTCGATGAGGAGGACTGACGTCAGCACGCTGCCCACCTCGACCACGAACATCACCGGGTTCTTGACCATCCCGCGAGGATCGAGCTTGCGAATGCTGTCGACAGCCGCCTGCGCCATGATCTGCGTATTCCAGAGACTCGTTTTTTCAGCCATGTCGGTCCGTTATGCCTCGTTCTTGCCTGTTCGAATTTCGTCCTGATGCGGTATGAGTCCGGTTAGAAAACCTTCCCAGTCTGCAATAGCAGGTGTTCAAGAATCGGCCCAAGGCTCAGCGCCGGGAAAAATGTAAGAGCGCCAATAATCAACACCACGCCGACCAGCAGAGTGGAAAACAGCGCAGTGTTTACCGGGAAAGTACCGGGGGAGGGCGGAACGCTCTTCTTCTGTGCCAGATTTCCAGCGAGTGCCAAAGCTGGAATCATCATGAGGAATCTGCCGATGAGCATGTCGAAGCTCATCGCGATGTTGTACCACCAGTTCGTTCCCAGGCCCGCGAACGCCGAGCCGTTATTGCCCGCGCCCGAGACGAATGAGTAGAGAATTTCGCTGAATCCATGCGGCCCCGGATTGTTGGTCACTGAGAGCCCCTGAGGAATCAGCACGAAAATCGCCGCAAAGGTGAGAATAATCAGCGGAAAAATCAGCGCGTAAAGCATCGCCATCTTCACGTCGTAGGACTCGATCTTCTTGCCCAGGTACTCCGGAGTTCGCCCGACCATGAGCCCGGCGATGAAGACCGCAATCACCACGTAGATCAACATGCCGTACATGCCGGCGCCAACACCGCCGAAGACCACCTCGCCAAGCATGATGTTCACGAGCGGAATCATGCCGCCGAGCGGAGTGAAGCTGTCGTGCATGCTATTCACCGCGCCGCAACTGGCGTCGGTGGTGATGGTCGCGAAGAGCGTGCTTTCGGCGATGCCGTTGCGGACTTCTTTGCCTTCCATGTTGCCGCCAGGCGCTGTTGAGGTGCGCGCCTGCTGTGCGCCGTGAATCATGTTGTAGGGATGTGCTTCGGCCCAATAGCACACCGCGAAGCCGGCCGCGAACAGCACATACATCGCCGCGAACACCGCCCAGCCGTGGCCGCGCGAACCGGTCATTCGGCCCAGCGAATAGGTGAGGCCCGCTCCGATGACGAAGATCGACAGAATCTGCAGATAGTTCGAAAACGGCGTTGGATTCTCATAGGGATGCGAGCTGTTGGCGTTGAAGAATCCGCCGCCGTTGGTGCCCAGCATCTTGATGGCTTCCTGCGATGCGACCGGGCCTTGTCCGATCGTCTGTGTGACGGAGGGCTGCTCCAGAGTATGCGCCTGCGTGTACGCGCTCAGATTCTGCGGAACGCCCAGCCACACCAGCAGCAGCGCGTAAATGATGCACGCCGGCGTCAGAATGTAGAGCAGCGTCCGCGTCATGTCGACCCAGAAGTTGCCGATGGTCGCCGAACTGGTCCGCTTGATGCCGCGAATCAGCGCCACCGCTACTACGATGCCCGCCGCCGCCGACCAGAAGTTGTGCGTCGCCAGGCCCACCATCTCGGTGAGATAGCTCATGGTTGCTTCGGGCGTGTAGAACTGCCAGTTGGTGTTGGTGGTAAAACTGGCGGCAGTGTTCCATGCCAGATCGGTTCCCACGGCGGCCAGGTGTTGCGGGTTCCAGGGCAGGTAGGTCCTGCAGACGCTCGATGGCGTAGGTGAGCACCATAGTCACGGCCGAGAAGCCGAGCATGGCGAAGGTGTATTCGCGCCAGTTCATCTCCTTGTCGGCTTTTACGCCGCAGAGCTTGTAGATGAGCCGCTCGAACGGGCGAAGCACTGGATCGAGCCAGGTGCGCTCGCCCTCAAGCACGCGCGCCATGTAAGTGCCTACCGGGCGAACCGATGCCAGCAGAATCACAGAGTAGATGGCGAATTGCAGCCAGCCGTTTGCGGACATTTCAGAATTTCTCCGGGAACAGCAATGCGATGGTGAGATAAATCATCAGGAGAATGGAGAGGATAAGTCCGGTTGCCGAGATCCAATTCATGTGCATTATGGCTTACCTCAACTTCTGGCACGCCTTGACGTAAAGAAACGCCACGGCGAAAAAGATTACGGTGAACAGCATCATCAACGCGTCTTGCATTCGGGATCTCCCCTTTTCGTTACCGCGCCGTCAATGTTTCGACAGAAACGCCAAGTCCGGTTTCGCGGCAGCCCCGCTTGCGCGGTAACTGGGATCTCGAATGCTCGACCCAGCGCCCGGCGGCACAAAATCGCTCAACCGAAATCGATTCTGCTCTCCGGCTGCTTTGAAAACCGAAAAGATTCCGTAAGAAATTCGTAAGGATTGTTTTTGTCGGCGCGGCAAATCCCCGAGAATCAACAATTGCAGATTGTGGCGGTCGCAATGCGAGACGAGCGGCTCAGGCTACTCCTGGTTGCCGCTCCAGCCTTCAGGGACAAATCGATAACCCACCCACGGCTCGGTTTGAATGTACTGCCGTCCCGTTTCGCCCTCGAGCTTCTTCCGCACCTGGCCTACAAAGACGCGAAGGTACTCAGGTTGATGTGCCGATTGCGCTCCCCAGACCGCCGTCAGCAGGGCGCGATGCGTCATCACTTTGCCCGCGTTGCGAGCCAGATGCAGCAGCAGCTCAAATTCCTTGGGAGTGAGATGAACCGGCTTGCCCTGGACGGTAATAGCGTGCGCCTGCGCGTCAATCACAAAGTCGCCTGTTTCGAGCGCAGCCGTGGTGCGCTCCGGTGCGCGCCGCAGATGCGCTCTGACCCGAGCCAGCAGCTCCTGAATGCTGAACGGCTTGGTGACATAGTCGTCGGCGCCTGCATCAAGCGCCTCTACCTTTGACCGCTCGTGCTCGCGAACCGACAGCACCAGCACAGGCGTTGCGCCCCGCGAGCGAATCGCCCGGCAGACCTCGACTCCGCTCATCGTAGGCATCATCAGATCCGTGATCACGAGATCCGGCGCCCAGTCGCGAAAAACCCGCAAGCCCTCCTCCGGCTCATTGGCCGTGCGAACATCGTATCCCTGAGCTGAAAGCGCGGCGCGCAGCACTCGCGTAATCTGCGGCTCGTCGTCTATCACCAGAATTCTTCCGGGCATGTCTTGTTTCCCGCGTCCATGCGAAGCTTACATCATCGCGGCACGGCACTTCCCAAAATGCCGTGTGCAGTATCATTCCCGAGGAGAACTCAATGGGCGCATCCGCCTATGCACGGCAGGCACTTTACTGGATCGCGGCCACCGCCACGGCTGCGCTCGCCACTCTAGTGCTCACCTGGCTCGGCGCCAACTCCACTACAGCGGGAATGGTGTTTCTGGTGCTGGTGGTGTGGTGGGCTACGCAAGCCGGAATCGTCCTTTCTATTTACACCGCGGTTCTCTGCGCCATCTGCTTTGACTATTTCTTTCTGCCTCCCGTGCGCACACTGCGGCTTGAAGGCGCGCAGGCATGGGTTGCGATGGTCTCGTTCGCAATCAGCTGCGTTGTGGTCAGCCGGCTCTCGGAACGCGCACGAAAACAAGCCCAAAGAGCGGAGCAACGACAGGCCGACGTGGAACGTCTCTACGCTCTCAGCCAGGAAATGATGCTTTTTGAGGACGCTGACGGACTGTTGCGTGACCTGTCCAGCGCGATTAGCCGCATCTTCGCGCTTGAGGGAGTGATCCTTTACGTCGGCGACTACGATCGATTTTTTTCTTCGACCAGCGGCCTTCCAGCCGGCGTGCAGCTCCACATGCAGGCGGTGGCAAAGGGTCTAAATCCTACCGCGGCGCAGACTGACGGCTATCAGACCACGGCGCTCAGTCTCGGGCTGAAGGCCGTAGGTGCACTATCGTGGCGTCCCGATTCGCTCTCGCGCGAAGTTGCAACCGCGATCAGCGGACAAGTAACGATTGCCGTGGCCCGCGCTATTGCCATGACGGCCACGACTCGCATTGAAGCCGCGCGCGAGGCAGACAGGCTTCGAGCGGCGCTAATCGATTCGCTCACGCACGAATTGCGTACTCCGCTCACGTCCATCCGCGCAGCAGCCACCACGCTGCTCGAGGGCCAGGGGCTGGACGAAGCCGGCCGCCTTGAGATGGTGCGGGTCATCGATGAGGAAGCCGAGCGCTTGGATTTGCTAATCGGCGAGGCCGTGGAAATGGCCGAGATCGACGCCAACGTGGTTCAGGTGAAAATGTCGTCGCAACATCCGCGCGCGCTGCTCGACCAGGCCGTTGAGGAGTCGCGCAAAATTCTAGCCACTCACAAGGTCACGATTCGTCCCGAACCCCTTGACGCGACGGCCCACGGCGACGAACCAGCTCCCGGTGACGATCCAGCCTGGTTCGATCCCCATCTGCTCGGCAGGGTGCTGCGCCACCTGCTTGAGAATGTGGCCAGCCACACGCCCGCCGGTTCGCGCGTCACGCTCATCAGCGAACGCAGCGAAGAACGTCTGGATTTCTACGTCGAAGACAACGGGCCCGGCATCGATGCGCAGGATCTGCCGCTGATCTTTGAAAAGTTCTATCGCGGCAAGCGCGGCAGCAGCCGGCGCAAAGGTTCCGGCATGGGCCTCGCCATTACACGCGCGATTCTTGCCGCGCACGGGGGAGGAATCGAAGCATCAAACGCTCCCGGGGGAGGAGCCAGGTTTCATTTTTGGGTGCCGCTGATCGAGAAAGAACCAAGCCGGCAATAATGCTGATCAAAAAAGCAGAGGGCGCTTCATCCTCAGCGTGTTCTGCAAAGGATGAAGCGCCCTCATCGTGGACCGAGCAAGATGGACCTAACAAACGCGGGTCACTCGCTTACTTGAGTCGCAGGATAACCAAATGCGCTGAGACAGGACTGGCTCCGCCCGCCAACGGTGTAATCGTTAATGCAGTGGAGTTGCCTGCCGGGTTACGCACGGTGAGACTTGAATCGACTTCCGTGGTTTGCACCAGCGCCATCTCGACGATCTGGCTGGTCCCGGTTGCTCGTCCCACGACAGTGTAGGCGAGCTCAGCCCCATTGACGGTTAAGTCGAGTTGCCCTGCTTCGGTCACGCTCACCTGGAACTCAACTTCGTAAGTGCCAATGGCGCCAAGTTGAAAGCTCGTGTCACTGAGCCTGGTGATGCTGGTTGTCGGCAAAGCCGGTCCGTTTTGCGGGAAGGATACATCGGTAGCTACCGCAACTGTTGCGGCGTTATCGCTCGGCATCAAGGCATAGAAGTCGGCATAGTCAACCAATCCGCCCGCTGCGCCTGCTGCACCCGTGGGACCTGCTGGACCCGCGGCGCCTGTGGCACCGGTGGCACCAGCTGAACCCGTCGCTCCAATGGCGCCCATGACGCCGGTTGCACCCGCCGGACCTGCAGGTCCAGCCGGACCGACAGAACCTGCGACTCCCGTCGGACCAATTGGACCTGCGGACCCGGTGAGACCTGTTGCGCCGATCGCACCAGTGGCACCTGCCGGACCCGTTGAACCAGTGAGACCTGTTGCTCCAGTCAGACCGGTGGGACCGGTTGCGCCAGTTGCGCCCGCTGGGCCGGTTGAACCTGCAGGACCTGCGACTCCCGTCGGACCAATTGGACCTGCGGACCCGGTGAGACCTGTTGCGCCGATCGCACCAGTGGCACCTGCCGGACCCGTTGAACCAGTGAGACCTGTTGCACCAGTCAGACCGGTGGGACCGGCTGCGCCAGTTGCGCCAACTGCACCGGTCGAACCCGCCGGACCAGTTGAACCTGCGGGACCTGCGACTCCAGTCGGTCCAATCGGACCTGCGGACCCGGTGAGACCTGTTGCGCCGATCGCACCAGTGGCACCTGCCGGACCCGTTGAACCAGTGAGACCTGTTGCTCCAGTCAGACCGGTGGGACCGGTTGCGCCAGTTGCGCCCGCTGGGCCGGTTGAACCTGCGGGACCTGCGACTCCAGTCGGTCCAATCGGACCTGCCGCCCCCGTTGCCCCAGTCAGACCTGCAGGCCCGGTTGAACCAGTAGCACCTGCGACTCCAGTTGGACCGCTGGGACCTGCCGGACCGGTGAGACCTGTTGCACCCGTCGAACCTGCGGGGCCAGTTGAACCCGTGTCGCCTTTAACTCCCGTCGGACCAATTGGACCTGCGGCGCCTGTTGCGCCGATCGCACCAGTGGCACCTGCCGGACCTGTTGAACCAGTGAGACCTGTTGCTCCAGTCGGGCCCGCCGAACCGGTGAGGCCTGTCGCACCGATCGAACCTGCGGGGCCAGTTGAACCCGTGTCGCCTTTAACTCCAGTTGGGCCGCTGGGACCAGTTGCGCCCGTTGCTCCCGTCAGACCCGCAGGGCCAGTCGAACCCATATCGCCTTTAACTCCAGTCAGGCCGGTGGGACCGGCTGCGCCAGTTGCGCCAACTGCCCCCGTCGAACCTGCAGGACCAGTTGAGCCTGTGTCGCCTTTAACCCCCATCGGACCGATGGGACCTGCGGGACCAGTTAGACCTAGTGGTCCTGCTGGGCCGGTCGAGCCCGTGAGGCCTGTTGCCCCTACCGGCCCCGCTAACCCGGTGAGACCTGTTGCGCCCGTCAAACCCGCAGGCCCAGTTGAGCCTGTGTCGCCTTTAACTCCAGTTGGGCCGCTGGGACCTGCCGCGCCCGTCGCTCCCGTCAGACCGGCCGGACCAGTTGAACCAGTAGCACCGGCGACTCCAGTCGGACCAATCGGACCCGCCGATCCGGTGAGACCCGTTGCGCCCATAGAGCCCGTCGCGCCTGTCGAACCCGCAGGCCCCGTCGAACCTGTATCGCCTTTAACTCCAGTCGGGCCAATGGGACCAGCGGGACCGGTTGCACCGCTCATGCCTTTTGCGCCGGTCTCCCCTGCCGGCCCAATGGGCCCGACCGGACCAACTGGACCTGCGGGACCTGTGTAGCCAGTCGTCCCCTTAGCTCCTGCCGGACCTTCGGGCCCAACCGGACCCACATCGCCCTTAACTCCGGCAGGACCGATTGGACCCGCTGGACCGGTCTCGCCGTTCTTGCCTTTTTCGCCTTTCGGTCCAACGGGGCCAACCGGACCGGCCGGACCCGCGGGACCTTCATAACCTGTTGCGCCTTTAGCTCCTGCCGGACCTGCTGGACCGGTATAACCAGTCGCACCTGTCTGACCTGCCGGCCCACTCGGACCGGCCGGACCGGCGGGACCTTCATAGCCATTTGCACCTTTCGGGCCTGTTGGACCAGCTGGTCCACTCGGACCGGCAGGCCCTGCGGGGCCCGCATAACCTTTTTCTCCTTTAGATCCTGCCGGACCTGCTGGCCCAACCGGACCGGTCGCGCCTGCTGGGCCCGCAGGACCTTGCGTACCGCCCACACCAATTGCGATGTCAAACGTAGTGGCCGTCTGGCATTGATCTGAACCTCGCGTGAGCGACAATTCATAAGTTCCTGCCACCGCAAAAACCGATGCAGGTATTTGCACCACCACCTGAGTGTCTGTGTAGGAAACTACGACCGCCCAGATGCCCTTGATCTGAACCTCGGGTGCACTGCTCCCGAATCCAGTTCCAACAATGGTCAACTGAGGAGGAGTGGTTTCGTAGCTAGGTATGGCAAAGCTGATAACTGGAGCGGCCGCCTGTCCGCTGCCGTTTCCACCCTGGCCGCCACCATTTCCACCTTGACCGCCGCCACTGCCCGATCCGCCACCGCCGTAGCCGCTGCCGCCGCCATTTCCACCTTGACCGCCACCGCTTCCTGATCCACCGCCGCCGTTGCCACCTTGACCACCACCGCTTCCTGATCCGCCACCGCCGTAGCCGCTCCCGCCACCACTACCGGAGCCACCGCTTCCCGATCCACCGCCACTTCCTGATCCGCCATTGCCCCACCCGCTCCCGCCACCACTTCCAGACCCACCGCTTCCGGACCCACCTCCGCCATTTCCACCCTGGCCGCCGCTACTGCCTGATCCGCCGCTGCCGGAGCCACCGCTTCCATTGTTGTTCGAGCCATTGCCATTTTTGCTGGAGTCAGCAGCATTCAAAAGGGGTGTTCCCAGCAACAGAACCATGCAGGTGATCGAAGTCAGTGCTGCCATAGCCTTGCTGGATATACGAGTGAGTCGTGGATTCACTGTGTTGCCTCCTTTTTAGTTCGCTTCCCAAGTGGCGGGCGCATGCCTCGTTTGAAATCGTGGGGAGGCGGTTATTGCCTTCGCAGGATCTGCTCCTGCACAGCCTCCCGGCCGTAAAGTTGACGCACCACTCCTCACGCGACGAACGTCACGTTTGAAGCGCCAATGCTGTCTGAAGCCTGTAAAAACGGCGTCTCACTTCGATGAAGCGAGACATTCAAAGTGAAAATATTCCACAGAACTAATTTGGCGATGTGAGCAAGATTGCTCACAAATCGGAGGAATTTTTATTGGGTCTTTTTGGCGGTCTGGATTGGGAAAAAGTCCGCGCCGCCACCGGATCAAAGCGCGTGAACGTGCCAATTTTGGGAATCCAAAACTCCGCATCGCCGGTTGCCGCGGCGAACGATCTCTCCCGCGATGGTTCCGCTGTGCCAAAAAAACCACTCCCGCTCGTCACGGCGGACACGTTAATGCGTCTGTCTGGAATTTCTGGCCAGCGGAGAGTGTAGAGGAGAACTTCTTGGCGATATTTCCTTGATGATTTGAGTCCGCTAATTTGAACTTCGCTCAACCTTCGAGCTTGAACCGCGTTTCCGCCAGGCGATAGAGTCGCCGCCAAACCAGCCGGTTCATGGTGACGACCATCAGCGAAATGAGAATCGTCGCCAGCAGCAGCATCGCAAATCGCCCGCTGTCGGTAGCGGCGTCAATCTGCGCGCCCAGCCCGATGGTCGATAGCGTGTGGCCCTGTACATGCGAATACTCGGCCATCACTGAAGCGTTCCACGCGCCGCCAGACGCCGTGACCATCCCCGTAATCAAATACGGAAAAATACCGGGAAGAATGAGCTTGGTCCATCGCTGCCACCGCGTGAAGCGGCAGAGAGTCGCGACCTCGCGCAAATCGGAAGGAATCGCCATCGCTCCTGCGATCACGTTGAACAGGATGTACCACTGCGTTCCAAGCAGCATCAACGCAATCGATCCGATTCCCAATCCCGCGCCGATCTTCACCAATCCGATCAACAAGATCGGGAAAAAGGCTGTGGCGGGAACGGACGCGAGTATCTGCGCCAGCGGCTGCACAATCCGCGCCAGCTTCGGATTCAGCCCGATGGCCACGCCGACAGGAATGGTCCAAGCAGCCGAGATCAACAACGCCGCATTGACGCGCAGGAATGTCGCCGCCGCGCCTTCGAGCAGGAGCCGCAGATCCGGCAGTGTAACGGTACTCAGCATGAGAATGGCTTGCGCCGCGGCCCAGCAAACCGCGATCACCCCTGCAAAAGCCAGCGCCCAGAACGCCGGCGACACCTTGCCGGAATTTGTCTCGCTCGAGCGGCTTCACAACTCTGCACTCTTTCGATTGCGCCAGACGCCGATAGATCGGCTCTTCCACGCGATTCCAAATGCGGCCAGGAAGTGTATCGAGAATCTTCGATCGGCGCAGCAGCGCAAGAATCGGCGAAGTGACCTGTTCGGATGACTCCACCTGCTCCATCTTGAATTTATCGCTCCACGCAATCAGCGGGCGCCACACCAGTTGATCGGTGGCAACCACGATGAGAATCACCGTGGCAATACCCGCAAGCAGAGCGTGCACATCTCCTGCGTTCGTCGCTGCCTGAATGTAGCTGCCCAGGCCGGGTAATTGAAAGTTTCGCGTACCCATGGTGAACGTCTCGCAAAATATCAGCGCAAACCAGCCGCCGGCCACGGATACGATCGAGTTCCACACCAGGCCGATCGCAGAGAACGGCATTTCAAGCTGCCAAAAGCGCTGCCAGCCTGAGAAGCGGTAAATGCGCGAGGCTTCCAGCATCTCTCGCGGAATGGTCTTCAACGACGAATAAAAACTGAAGGCGAGATTCCACACCTGGCCCGTGAAGATGAGCAAAATTACCGCCATCTCGATGCCAAGCTGATGTCCGGGAACGAGCGAAACCATCGCCAGCACCACCGGCGGCAGAAAGCTGAGCACGGGAATCGATTGCAGAATGTCGAGAACCGCGACCATCCACGGCTCCACGCGCGAATTGTATGCGGCAATGTAGCCGTAGCTGACGGCGAAAGCCAGGCTCAGTAAATAGGCAATGGCCATTCGCACGATGGAGTAGAAGGCATACAACGGCAGCGCGCCGATGGAATTGGAAATGGGCACAACCGGAATGGGCTTTTGAAACCAATACACACCGGTGCTGACAATGGCGAAGAACAGCGCCAGTGCACAGGCCGCCACTCCCAGATCGACGAGGAATGGAGTTTTGCGGACGATTACGAGAGACCGCGCGAGGGGCTGCTGGAAATTCACTTCGCATCCTCGATCAATGCAGTCTCTTCCAGCGCATCGGGCAGCACGAAGCGTCGCCGTGCTGCATCGAAGTCAAACAATTCGGCGTAGCGTCCCCAAGCTACCGCGGTCTCCAGTTGGCGCTGGCTCTCCTCTTCGCTGAACTGCTCGTCAAGCATGTCGAGAAAGAAGTCCTCGGGAACGGTGTGGTCGCTCTTCGAATCCAGTGCGCGGCGAATCTGACGCAACAGGAGCACATTTTCAACCGCGGCACTGCGGAACAGCTCTTTCTGGCGCAAGATTTCAGAGTTTGCGAACTCCTCGCCGCTGGGAGTAATGGCCGCATCGCCCTCTTCGACTTTGAGAAACGCCAGCAATCGTGCGGCGTCGACGATCGGCAACAGATCGTCGATTTCAAAGGCCAGATCGTCGGCCAGGCGATAGATATCGTCGCGCCCGCCCTGATCGAGCAGCAGCTCGAGCAGGCCGGCAATGCCGCCCGGCCGCGCATGCGGAAGCATCTGGTAGTGCATCTGCCGTTGATCGCGACCACGCGGCTCGGACACTTGCTCCGGCGCACCGGCGGGCGCCACATCCGGCTGCGTAAGCACCTTGTAGATGTAGTCCACTAGTTGCGTAAAGGCCGCCGACTTGCGGTCGCGGGGCTGCGGCAGCGTCACCGGAAAATCCGTGCGGATGTGGCCCGGATTCCGCCCCAGCACCACAATGCGATCAGCCAGCAGCACAGCTTCCTCAATATTGTGCGTCACCAGAAAAACCGCCTTCGTAGGCATGGTTTTCTTGGTCCAAAGCTCCAGCAGTTCGCTGCGCAGGTTCTCGGCCGTCAGCACGTCGAGAGCCGAGAACGGCTCATCCATAAAGAGAACCTCCGGCTCAACCACCAGCGCGCGAGCGAATCCAACGCGCTGCCGCATCCCGCCTGAAAGCTCTTTGGGATAAGCCGCCTCAAATCCGTCCAGGCCGACCACATCCAGCATCTTCATGCTGCGTTCGCGGCGCTCAGCCGGCGACACTCCGCGCGCTTGCAGCGGAGCTTCGACGTTCTCAAGAACCGTGAGCCAGGGAAAAAGCGCGAAGCTCTGAAAAACGATCGAAACATTGATCTCGGCCTCGCCAATCGGCTTGCCATGCCAATAAACCTGGCCGGCCGTCGGAACGGAAAGCCCTGTCAACATGCGCAGCATGGTCGATTTTCCTGACCCCGATGGGCCCAGCAATGCCAGAATCTCTCCCGGCACAATGCTCAAATCCGTTGCCGAGATTACCTGAATGCGATTCTGGCTGGGCTGCGCGTAGTATTTCTCAACTCTTTCCGCGCGAATAATCGCCTCAGCGGCCGGCGGCGCGCCAATTGCCGTGTTGGGGGTCGCGTTGGGGCCCGCGTTCGGGGTCGCGTTCGGGGTTGCCGCATCCTGCATTTCCGGTTCTCCGGTCGGGGGCGTTCAGGCGAGATTCGCATCCGCTCGCGCCAGTATATGTGTCAACATTTGATTGCAGATGAATTTGAGGCGCGCTCAATGAACCGGCCGTTACGCCTACTGGCACGAATCTACGGGGCAAGCTGGTTGTCTATCCAAAAATGGCGCGCCGTGCATTAGACTAAGCAAGCGTACCATTCTCGAGCTGACGAAAGCTTGTTTGCGGTCTCGGGAATGATACTGCGACTGATCGAAGTAGATAGACCGGGCCAAGAAATTCAATTCCCTGTTCCCCCCGGGAGAGCATGCCGAACTCGACGAAACCGAAAGTGCTTGTAGCCGACGACGAGCGGGTAATTGCAGACACGCTCGCTATGATTTTGAACCAAAGCGGATTTGATGCGCGCGCGGTCTACTCAGGCGAGAAGGCTCTTGAACTCGCCGAGAGTTTTCAGCCCGACATGCTCATCTCCGACGTAATCATGGCTGACCTGAACGGGATCGATGCGGCAATTCGCATTCGCGCCGTGCTGCCCGGCATCAAGATTCTGCTGTTTTCCGGCCAGGCCGCCACTGCCGATCTGTTGGAGAAGGCGCGCACCGAGGGCTACGAGTTCGATATTCTCGCCAAGCCTGTGCATCCCCAGGATCTGCTCGCCAAGCTGCGCGGATAGCCTCGTATCGGCGCTCGCATGGCCCCAGCGCAATGCCCCGTCCGAACAGCAGCCAGAAGTGTGAGTCAGAGCGATTACTAAAATCGTGGTCTCGGCCCTTGCCGTCAGGCTCCCTGAAAAGCGAAAGTACATACAAGATGAAAAAGGTGCTTCGTTCCACTCGCGTTTTGACGCCGGCGGGTCTTGCGGCCGCGACTGTGCTTGTGGAGGGAGAGCGCATCTCCGCGGTGCGCAGCTGGAATGATGTTTCGCGCGATGTCGATTTATCCGACTTTGGCGACTTAGTGCTGCTCCCTGGCCTCGTCGACTCGCATGTTCACATCAACGACCCGGGCCGCTCGGAATGGGAAGGTTTTGAGACCGCCAGTAAGGCTGCGGCTGCCGGCGGAGTGACCACTCTGGTTGACATGCCCTTGAACTGTGTGCCAGAAACAACAGATGTACCAGCGCTCGAAGCCAAGCGAGCCGCAGCGCGAGGAAAAGCTTGGGTCGACTGGGCCACATGGGGTGGCGTGGTGCCCGGCAACGCCGCCTCGATTGAACCATTGGCCCGCGCAGGCGTGCCCGGCTTCAAATGCTTCCTTATTCACTCCGGTATTGACGGATTCACTTGGGTTGATGAGACCGATTTGCGATCAGCCTTGGCGCGACTGCGCGGAACGGGCCTACCGTTGCTGGCGCACGCCGAAATTGCCGGGCCTGTCGACGCGGCTACCAAGAAACTGAATGAAACGGGCGCAGATTGGCGCGAGTACTCGACGTTTCTGCGGTCGCGGCCCGACGCTGCCGAGGTTGACGCGATTGCGCTGCTCATCCGGCTCGCGGAGGAATTTCAAACTCCGGTTCACATCGTCCACTTATCCAGCGCGCTCGCGTTGCCCTTGCTGGTCGCGGCTCGCGAGCGTGGAGTGCCCGTCACCGTCGAAACTTGTGCGCAATACTTATGGTTTGCCGCCGAAGACATTCCCGATGGCGCGACAGAATACAAATGCGCGCCGCCTATTCGCGACACTGCTAACCGTGAAGGACTTTGGAAGGCGCTCGAAGACGGCCAAATCGACATGGTGACCACCGATCATTCTCCCTGCCCGCCTGAGATGAAACACCGTGAAACTGGCCACTTCGATCAGGCCTGGGGCGGAATCTCCAGTCTGGGCCTGGCTCTGCCTGTAGTGTGGACTGCAATGCAACAACGCGGCATAGATCTAGACGAAATCGGGAAATGGCTGGCCGCAGCTCCCGCGCAACTCGCAGGTCTGGCCGGACGCAAAGGCGCAATCGCTCCCGGCGCCGATGCAGACTTCTCGGTATTCGATCCCGATGCCGAGTGGACGGTAACTCCCGGCGATCTGCACTTCCGCCACAAGGTTTCGCCGTATCTCGGCGCGAAACTTCGCGGGCGTGTTGTCGAAACCTGGCTGCGCGGCGAGCGCATCTTTTGCGCAGGCAAGTTTTCGGATAAGGCGCGTGGCAGAGAGCAGGTGCGCGTGTGAACGATCTCACTTTGCCGGAACGCGCGCAACGTGCCATCGCCGAGTGCAGGCGCATCGCAACCATGAGCGAGGAGCCGGATCGCACCACGCGCAGCTTCCTTACGCCGCCTGTGCGTGAAGTTCACGCACATCTGCGCAGCCGTATGAAGTCTCTCGGCATGACGGTGCACACGGACGCAGCAGGCAATCTACGTGGCCTGTGGCAGCCGCCTGGCGCAAGTGGCAAGCGATTGATCCTCGGCTCGCACATTGACACCGTGCCCAACGCAGGCGCATTTGACGGAGTGCTGGGAGTAACGCTTGCGCTGGAATGGCTTGCACTGGCGCAAGAGCTCAAATTGCCGCTGGCCATCGAAATCATCGCCTTCTCCGAAGAGGAGGGCGTGCGTTTCGGAGTTCCCTTCCTCGGCAGCCGCGCCGTAGCCGGAGGCTTCGACCCTGCGCTGCTGGCCCTCAAAGATTCCGACGGCGTCACATTAGAGCAAGTAATCCGTGACTTCGGACTTGACCCCACCCGCATCGGCGAGGCCGCTCTCGATGCCGACGTTCTCGGATTCGTCGAGATGCACATCGAACAGGGTCCGGTGCTCGAATCCGAAGGCCTTTCCGTCGCCGCGGTCACAGGGATTGTCGGCCAATCGCGCCTCACCCTCGAATTCCGTGGCCATTCCAACCACTCAGGCACTACTCCCATGAACCTGCGTCGCGATGCTCTCGCCGGCGCTGCCGAATGGATCACCGCCGTCGAGTCGGCGTCTCGGGACACCGACGGCCTGACTGCTACCGTCGGCAAAATCGAAGTCGAACCGAACGCCGCGCAACGTTATCGCTGGAGCTGCGCGCGCGAGCCTCGACGTTCGCCACGCTGACGATTCGTCTCGCAAATCTGCCGTGGAATCTCTTCTTGTGAAAGCGCAGGCCATCGCCGGCAAACGCGGGCTCTCTCTTAAATCCACGCAGCAAATGGATCAGCCTGCGGTTCCGATGGATCAGAGGCTTACAGCGCATCTTGCCGACGCAATCGTTGCGGCGGGTCTGCCCCCGAAGCAGATGAACAGCGGGGCCGGGCATGACGCCATGGTCATGGCCGCTCGCGTGCCTTCCGCGATGCTCTTTCTGCGCAGCCCCGGTGGTATCAGCCATCATCCCGACGAAACGGTTCTGGAAGAGGACGTTGAGGCCGCGCTGAATGTCGGCATTAAATTTCTACAGCGGCTGGCCGCCGGGGTCAGATAGAATCGAGCTTCGGAATTTTCCGCAACACTTTCTGCAACACCCAGATCGAGGTTCACGTGCATCATCTCGGATCAACACGCAGCAGCCTGAAGCCAGACCATTTGCTGCAGACTCCAGATACCTTCATCCGCTCCCCGCTTCCCGGCGCCGACGGAGTTGAGTTCATCATCCACGCCGCGCCGGCATTAGGAGCGCGCTTCACGCAGATGACCGCCGAATTCGTCGCTGGCGGCGAGCTCGCTCCTGCCGCGGCGCAGCGATTCGTCTATGCTCTCGACGGAAAGCTTGAAGTCAAGGCCGGCGGCAAGAAGCATATTCTCAAGCCCGGCGGCTTCGCCTATCTGCCGCAAGGCACGCCGCACACAGTTCGCGCTACGGGGATTGCGCGCGCTGCGGTGATCGAAAAAATCTACGAGCCTCACGCGGGCGCGCCAGCGGCAAAGATCGTCATCGGCGACGAAACTGCTATGAGATCCGCGACGCTGCTGGACGACGACACGTTACGCGTGCGCTCGTTGATGCCCGACGGCCCGGCTTACGACTTCGCCGTGAACACCCTGACCTACGAACCCGGGGCGTCGCTCCCCTTGGTCGAGATTCACAAGATGGAGCACGGCTTGCTCATGCTCGAGGGCGGCGGCATCTATCGCCTCGGCGATTCGTGGTATCCCGTTTATGCTGGCGACTTCATCTGGATGCGCGCTTTCTGCCCGCAGTGGTTTGGCGCACTCGGCAAGCGCCCGGCAAAATATCTAATCTACAAAGACTGGCGTCGCCATCCCCTGGGAGCAGGCGAATGACAGCTGCTCGCCCGCAACTCACGATTGACGGTTTGATCGCCGAGTTGTTGGCTCTGGGACAAATCTCCGAGGCTCCGCCGCCCGTGGTTACCCGCGTCGTCTTCGGCGAAGCCGACATGCGTGCGCGCGCCTACGTAAAAAGCCTCTGCCAGGCTGCCGGACTCAAGATAAGCGAAGACGCGATCGGCAACACATTCGCGCGCTGGGAAGGCAGCAACCCCGCGCTCGCGCCCATCGGCACCGGCTCGCATATTGACGCGATTCCCAACGCCGGCCTCTACGACGGATGCGTCGGCGTGCTGGGCGGCCTTGAAGCGATTCGCGTTTTGCAGAAACTCGGTTTCACGCCGCGCCGTTCAATTGAGCTCGTCATTTTTACGGCAGAAGAGCCGACGCGCTTCGGCATTGGCTGCCTCGGTAGCCGCATGATGGCAGGCGTGCTTTCTCCGGAGCAGGCGCTCGCGCTGCGCGACAAAGAAGGCCGCGGACTTGAAGAATGGCGCGCGCAGGCTGGGTTTGCCGGACCGCTTGACTCTGTCGCCGTGCCGCGAGGCCGCTTTCATCAATTTGTGGAATTGCACATTGAGCAGGGTCCTTATCTTGAGCAGGAAGGAATCGACGTGGGCCTGGTGACGCACATCGCCGCTCCCGCCAGCCAGCGAATCGTGATCGAAGGCGAAGGCGGACACGCCGGCGGCAAGCTCATGCCGGGCCGCAAGGATGCATTGGCCGCTGCCGCCGAGTTGATCCTGGCGCTTGAATCCGCGGCCAAAACAACAGGCGCTATCGACACTGTCGGCACTGTGGGCATCTGCGATGTATTTCCCGGCGCGGTCAACAGCGTTCCTTCTCGCGTTGTTATCACGACAGACGTTCGCGACATCGATCGCGCGCGGCGCGACGGCGTTCTGGCCGCACTCGCCGCCGCAACCGAAGAAGTAAGCGCCCGCCGCGGCGTGACGATTACCACTGAATTAATTAATGCCGACCCGCCGACGACCTGCGACCCGGCGATCCTTGCAGCGCTTGAAGCTTCGGCCATCGCCGCCGGCAAGACATATAAGAAAATGGTCGCGCGCGCCTACCACGACTCCTCATTCGTCTCCGCCATTGCGCCCGTGGCCATGCTGTTCATTCCATGCCGCGGCGGAGTCAGCCACCGGCCCGACGAGTACGCATCGCCGGAGTGGATCGGCAGCGGCGTACACGTGCTTTCGCGCACGCTGGCAGAGCTTGCTTCGTAGCGTCCCAATTTCAAAAACACGGCGCACCGTTGTATGCTATCCCCCAACCTGTTCGGCAATAGCGGCATCGGCAACCATGAGTGCGCCCGCCGGCGATTTGCCAATTACAGCGGGCGAATGGCACTGATGTTGCGTGACTTTTTTCATCAAGAAAAAGTCACCCCGCACGAAGTTAGTCGGGGGCACTCGATTTGGCAGATCGCTTGAAAACCCGCATGGTTGGAGCCGCTGTTCCCCGCAAAGAAGGCGTGGACAAGCTGATGGGCCGCGCGTGCTATGTCGACGATATGGAGCGCGAAGGCATGTGGCACGGCGCCACGGTGCGCAGCACAATTCCGCGCGGGCTAATTCGCTCCATTGCATTTGACCGCCGCATCGACTGGAGCGAGTTCGCCATCGTCACCGCCGCCGACATTCCCGGCGAGAATTACATCCAGCTCATCGTCGCCGATCAGCCCTGCCTGGCCGACGGCAAAGTGAATCACTGCGAAGAGGCGATCCTGCTCCTCGCGCATCCGGATAAGCACAAGCTGCGCGAAGCCATCGCTGCGGTGCGCATCGAGTACGAACCGCTTGCCGGCCATCTTCACCATTGAAGAGAGCGAGCGCCAGGATGTGATCGTCTGGGGCGCTGACAATCTGCTGAAGACTTTCTTGCTCGAAAAAGGCGACGTCGATTCGGCGTGGGCAACGGCCGCGCACATCGTCGAGGGCGAATACCGCACCGGCGCGCAGGAACATCTTTACATCGAGAACCAGGGCATGATCGCGGAGTACAGCGCGAAAACCGGCGTCACCGTGTGGGGCTCGTTGCAATGCCCTTACTACGTTCTCAAGGCGTCTGCATCGCCGTCTTCGATCTGCCCGAGGAAAAGGTTCGCGTCATCCAGACCGAAACCGGCGGCGCCTTCGGCGGCAAAGAAGACTATCCCTCCATCCTCGCTTGCCATGCCGGCGCTGCTCGCAATGAAAAGCGGCCATCCCGTGAAGATGGTCTACGACCGCATGGAAGATCTGGCCGCGACCACTAAGCGCCATCCCTCGCGCATGCGCCATCGCACCGCGCTCGATCAACGACGGCAAACTGCTGGCGATGGAGATCGATCTCGCCACCGACGGCGGCGCATACGCCACGCTCTCGTCCACTGTTCTCTCGCGCGCCACGCTTCACTCCACCGGCCCCTATCTCTGCCCCAACATGCGCGTGCGTCGCACGCTCATGGGCGACCAACTATCGTTCCGTACGGCGCGTTTCGCGGCTTCGGCGCGCCGCAAGCCATCTTCGCCATGGAGCGCCACATGGACGAGATCGCGCGCGACGCTCGGCATCGATCCAGTGGAAGCTTCGGCGCAGAAACTTTCTCCACGACGGCGATACCAACGCAACCGAACAACTGATGCGCGAGCCGGTCATTCTCGATCAGCTGCTCGATCGCGCGCTCAAGGAGAGCGATTATCACGCCAAACGCGCGCAATTTGCCCGCGAGAATCCGTCACAGTCCAATCAAGCGCGGCCTGGGCATCGCCGCCTTCTATCACGGCTCTGGCTTCACCGGCTCGGGCGAGGTGTATCTCAATTCGCTGGCCGGCATGGACGTCACGCCCGAAGGCAAGGTGCGCGTGCTGGTCTCGAACACCGAGTTCGGCCAGGGCACCAACACCATTCTCACTCAAATTGCCGCCGAGGCGCTCGGCATCGACTACGCCGATGTTGACGATGGCCTCGCCCGACACAGGCATAGTCCCTAACAGCGGACCCACCGTCGCTTCGCGCACCTCGATGGTCGTCGGCCGCATCATCGAGCGCGCCGCCTCGCAACTGCTCGCATTTCTTCGCGACCACGCCGGCCTGGGCGCAACTTACACGCAGACGAATTTTTCGCCGCCTGCGAGCGTTATCGCGAAACACACGGCAAGGTCGTGTCGCTCTGCCGTTACGAAGCTCCGCCCGGAATCGTCTGGGACGACCAGAAGTACCACGGCGAAGCCTACGGCGCGTATGCGTGGGCCGTTTACGTGGCGCAGGTCGCAGTCGATACCGTCACTTATTCCGCCGAGGTTGAAGATTTCTGGGCCGTGCAGGAAGTGGGCCGCGTCATTCACCCGGTGATGGCCGCCGGGCAAGTCGAGGGCGGCATCGCGCAGGGCATTGGCTATGCGCTTTACGAAAAAGTTGTCTGGCAAGATGGCCGCATGGCCAACAATCAGATGACCAACTACATTATGCCTACTGCCGAAGACGTTCCGCCGATTCATGTGTACTTCGAGCAGATTCCCTTTCGCTATGGCGGATTCGGCGCCAAGGGCATCGGCGAATTGCCCCACGACGGGCCAGCGCCCGCGATTCTAAATGCCATCCGCGACGCAACCGGTGTCGCCTTCAACGCGATTCCGCTTCTGCCCGAAGATCTCTTCGCGGGACTCGCCCCAACCGAAGAGATGGCGGCGCGATGAGCAAGGGCGAAGGCGTAACTTCGATCGAGCGATGGCCGGCGATCAGGTTGAATGTGAACGGCGAGAGCCGGATCGTCAAGGCCCCTCCGATGAAGCGCCTCCTCGATGTGCTGCGCGAAGATCTGCGTTTGACCGGAACCAAAGAAGGCTGCGGCGAGGGCGAGTGCGGCTCCTGCTCCGTGCGCATGAATGGCGAGCTCGTGAACAGTTGCCTGGTTCCGGTGTTGCAAGCAGAAGGCGCGAACATTCAGACCGTGGAGGGCCTTGCTCTCGATGGCGAACTGCATCCTTTGCAGAAAGCGTTTCTCGATCATGGAGGCGCGCAGTGCGGCATTTGCACGCCCGGCATGTTGATGGCTGCCGCGCAACTCCTTGCGCAAAATCCTCACCCCGGCATCGTGGAGATTCGCGAAGCGCTCGCCGGGAATCTCTGTCGCTGCACGGGATTCATCCGTATCTTTGAGTCGGTCGCCGCCGCAGTCGCACCGGAAAACGTCCGCCTCGCCACCGAATCAACCAGCGGTCCGTTGCGCGATTCACGGCAGAAGGCACCTCATGCGCGGTAACGCCGCCACGCACGATCTGGTTGCGCCTGGCGAGCTGGGCGCGGTGCTTGAATTGCTTGCCGCTGATCCTGGTGTATGGACGCCGATTGCGGGCGGAACCGAGCTGATGGTCGCATTCGCCGCGGGCCGCCTGACCGCGCCGAAGCTGGTAAATCTGTGGGGCATTCCCGATCTGCGTGCAATTGAGGTCACGCCACAAAGTGTCGTTATCGGCGCGACTGTTACGTTTCTTGACCTGCGCAGGCACGCCGTCATTGCTTCCGATTTGCCACTGCTCGCCAAAGCTGCAAGCTGGATCGGCTCCGTCGCTAACCAGGGCCGCGCCACTCTTGGCGGCAATCTCGTCAATGGCTCGCCTGCCGCGGATTCCTCGCCTGCGCTGCTTGCCTACGACGCGGAAATCGAGATGATTTCTGTGCGCGGCCGCCGCCGAGTTCCCTACTCCGAATTTCACACGGCCTACAAGTGCAACTGCCTCGCGCCCGATGAATTGCTTTATGCGATTCATCTCCCGCGCCGTTTCGCGCAGCACAGTCAGTACTTGCGCAAAGTGGGAACGCGCCGAGCCATGGCCATCGCAAAAGTCGCGCTTGGGGCGACTGCGCTGCTTGAAGAAGGAGTGATCCGGGAGATTCGTTTCGGCGCCGCGAGCCTTGCTCCCTTCCCCATGCGTCTTTTGCAAACTGAAGCGGCGTTGCTCGGCCAAACCGTAACACCCGGCTCAATTCAATCCGCGCGCCGCGCACTGCTCGCTGAAATGAAGCCCATCGATGATATTCGTTCCACGGCCGAGTACCGGCAGCGTGTCGCCGCCAATCTCCTCGACGAATTCCTGCGTCCAACTCCGCAGGGTAGGATCACAAGCATGAACGCAACGCTCGCCGCCTGGAATATCGCCGACGAACCATCCGCTCTGAGAGCAATGCTGGCCTGCTGCGGTTCGAAGCGCTGGGCTGCAGCCATGGTGGCGCGGCGCTACATTGCCAGCGCCGAGGATTTGAGCGGGGCTGCCGACCGTATTTGGAGCACGATGAAGGAATCGGATTGGCTCGAGGCCTTCGCATGTCATCCGCGCATTGGACAGCGCAAATCTGCGCAGGTCGCTGTCGACGTATCGGAACAGTCCGCTGCGTGGTCGCGTGAGGAACAGTTATCGGCTAGTGACGCAAACGAGCATGTGCTGGCCGAGCTCGCCGAGGATAATCGCCTCTATGAACAGCGTTTCGGTTTCACTTACATTGTTTGCGCCACGGGCAAAGGTGCCGTCGAGATGCTTACAATTCTCAAACGGCGTTTGGCAAACGATCGCGAGGCTGAGTTGCGCGAGGCAGCCGAGCAGCAACGTCAGATTATGCAAATCCGCTTAGGAAAGTGGCTGGTCGAATGAGCAATATTTCAACGCACGTATTGGATACTGTGCCGGGAAAGCCCGCGGCTGGCATCGCCGTGCGGCTACAAAAATTTGAGGGTGGCGGATGGATCGAGGCTTCAACCAACGCCGGCCAGCCTGAGCGCGTGCAAGACGCGCCCGGCGACTGGATCGAAGTTGCCGCGGGCGTCACCGACACCGACGGCCGTTGCCGCGATCTGGCGCGCGATGCTGCATCCGGTACTTATCGGCTCACATTCGACATCGGCGCATATTTTGCGCGACTCGGGCGGCAAAGCATCTACCCAGAGATTGTCATCACCTTCAACTGCGACGGCGATGCGCACTACCACTTGCCCATTTTGTTGAGCGAGAATAGCTATACAACTTATAGAGGAAGCTGATCAATGGCGAAACTTGGGGAAAATAGCTACGGAAAATCGCGCGTGCGACTCTCGCGCATCACGCGCCAGCCCGATCACCTTGATGGTGACCGGCACGATTTCAGCGAGTGGACTGTCAATGTCGCGCTCGAGGGCGACTTCGAAGCCAGCTTCACCGAGGCCGACAACAGCAAAGTCCTGCCCACCGACACGATGAAGAATACCGTCTATTTCGTCGCGCGCAACTCAAAAGCAGCGACCATCGAAGAATTCGCCATGGACCTGGGTGATTATCTCCTCGCCGGCAATGCGCAAGTCTCCGGCGTCATGGTCGAAATCGAAGAGCGAGCCTGGGAACGGCTGGTCCTCAACCGCGTGGCGCGTGGCACAACCTTCAAAATGGGTGGACCGGAACTTCAAACTGTGCGTGCGGTGCGCGATCGGGACCGCGAATGGTCTATCAGGTCCGGCGTGGATAGACTGACAATTCTCAAAACAACAAAATCCGCCTTCACCGGCTTCGTCGTCGACAATCTCACCACGCTCGAGCCGGCCAAAGACCGCATCCTCGGCACATGCGCCACCATTACATGGGATTATGCCGCCGGCTCGCCGGACTTTGCTCAAGTTCGCGCGCGTATCGTCGCCGCGCTGCTCAAAGAATTTGCCGCGCACAACAGCATGAGCGTGCAACACACGCTCTTCGACATGGGCGAAGCCGCGCTCGACGCCGCTCCGGAGATCGCGCGCGTTCATCTCACCATGCCCAACCTGCATTATTTGCTCGCCGATCTAACCCCGTTCGGCCTGGACAATCCCAATCACATCTTCATTCCCATCGACGATCCGCACGGTACGATCGAGGCCACCGTCGAGCGCTGACTGAGCATTTCGCAACCGGAAGGCTGATTCTTGACCGGCACAACGACCACAGGAAGCACAGTGTCCGCACACGGCGACGGCACCGAAAGCTTCGGCCTGCGAAAGGGCGTCCTTGGCCCCGTCGAAACGCTTGCCCAGTCCGTTTCCGCCATGGCGCCCAGCACATCCGCATCGCTCACCATTCCGCTGGTCTTCGCTTCCGCCGGAAACGCGACATGGTTCGTCTATCTTCTCGCTACTACATCCATGTTGCTGGTTGGGTTTTGCATCAGCCGCTTCGCGCGCCTGAGCGCGTCGCCAGGGTCGCTCTACACCTACACGGCGAACACTCTTCCCCCGGCATTCGGTGTCACCGCCGCGTGGGGATTGCTGCTCGCATACCTTGCCACCGGCGCATCGGTCGCAGGTGGCGCTCTCTACTATGCAACCGTTCTCGCAGAGCAGTTCTTTCACTGGGCGCCGCCCGCCATTCCCACTCTCGCAGTCGTCTGCGCTGTCGCAGGATTCATCGCCTGTCGCGACGTCAAACTTTCCGCCGAAGTCATGCTGTGGATTGAAGCCGTCTCAGTCGGCCTGATTGTGATCGTGCTGGTTCTGCTGCCGGTGCACATTGGTCTTCAACTCGACACCAGTCAATTTCGGCTCAGTGGCTTCTCGTTCAAGGGACTCGGGCCCGCTCTGGTGCTCTCCATCTTCAGCTTTGTAGGATTCGAGGGCGCAACTACGCTGGGCGACGAAGTGCGCGATCCATTGCGTACCATTCCCCGCGCGGTTCTGCAATGCGCGCTCCTCGCCGGCGGATTCTTCATGCTCTGCGCGTACTCTGAGGTGCTCGGTTTTCGCGGCCAGTCCGCCGCGCTTTCAAATTCCACCAGCCCTCTGCATATGCTCGCCGCCAAGGCTCACGTTTCGCCGCTCGGCGTGGCTATTGACTGCGGCGCATTCATCAGCATGTTCGCTTGCGTGCTGGCCTGTGCCACCGCCGCTGCGCGCGTATTGCTTCGCATGGCGCACGATGGGTTGTTGCCCGCCGCGCTTCAGCGCACCAGTCCGCGCCACGGCACGCCGGCCAACGCCGTCATACTCTCCACCGCGCTCATGTTTACCGCTACCGCCGCCATGGCGCTCTTCAGCCAGACAGGCTCCGCAATGTATGACCTGCTGGGCTCTCTCTCTGTCTTTGGCTTTCTCACCGCGTACTCGCTCGTCGCTCTCGCGCTTCCCTTCGCGCGGCGCGCAATGGGCCAGCATTCGCATCTCTTGGCGGCCGTCAGCGTGTTCACCGTCGCCGTCATCCTTACCATCGCGATCTTCGACCTCAAGTCAGCAGCAGACGTCGTTCACGCGCGAATTCCCTATCTCTACCTCGGCTACATCGCTGTGGGCCTCGCCTGGTACGCACTTCGGCGAAGAAAAGCCATCGCTGCCTAGTTCTTTGCGGAAAACATCCGTTGCGGAAAGCGTCCGCTGTGGAAAACTCGTCCCTTTCCCTGCCTGCCTACCCCAAATTCTTTAGATGAACTTTATGCCGCCGCAATTAGTATGTGCGTAACCTGTATCGCGAACAGGATGAAACATTTCAGATATCGCAGGTCGCGCGGGCAACTTCATTCCTGCATGTCACTTCAACACCAAAGAAACTCGAGATTTCAAATTGAGTTGGCCAGTCACATGAATCCTTCTGGTTTCAGAAGGAAATTTCTATTTCGAGGTCAGTCCTTTTATGCGTTCAATGTTCTTGAAGCGTCTCATGCGCGTGTCCCCGTTCTCCTTTTCCGGGCTGCTGGTTATCGCGGCGGCCATCGCGTTGTGTAGCAGTTTCCTGCCTGCACAGCAGACGCTGGGAGGCATCACTGGCGAGGTTGCTGACTCCTCAGGTGGCGTTATTCCCAACGCATCCGTCTCGCTTACCGACGAACAAACCTCGCTGACGCGCGTGACCAAGACCAACGAAACGGGCGCATACACATTTGTGAACCTGCCTATCGGCACGTACACGCTCACCTATTCCGCCTCCGGCTACGAGGCGCAAAAAACTCCGCACATCACTGTAGAGGCAGACCGCACGGCAACTTTGAATGTCTCGCTCAAAGTTGGCCAGGCCAGCACGACAGTCGAAGTGGAGGCCGCGCCGCTGATGAACGCCGTGGACACCACCAACGGCTACGTCATGGAGACTGCGCAAATCGACAACGTGCCCCTGCCCACTGGCAGCTTCACCGGGTTGGCGATTCTTTCGCCGGGCGTTGACGCTGAGTTGCCCGGCGGCACTGGCGCCAACTCCGGTCTCGGCAATGCTCCCATCTGGGCCAATGGCCAGCGCGACACCTCCAATGCCTTTCTGTTGAATGGTGTCGACGCCAGCAATCTTTTCAACGGCAAGAGCACCAGCCAAGTGGACTCTTTCCGGATCGTGAACAATACCGGTCAAGCCAACAATGCCGCCGGAGGCGTGATTCCCAGCGCTTCGTCTGTCTATCTGGCCATCGGCAATGCCATCCCCACGCCCGCGCCTGAATCTATCGCGGAAGTCCGCGTGAACGCCTCGATGTACGACGCGCAGCAAGGCTCCGACAGCGGCGCGCACATCGACATGAGCACCAAGTCGGGAACGAACCAGATCCACGGATCGCTCTATGGACACCGTGGCACTAACTTTCTCAATGCAGCGCCTTTCTTCTTCAAGAAAGACGACAATATACCCTCCGCCTACAAGAATCCCCAGTTGCACCGCTACGCGGCGGGCGGCACCTTTGGCGGCCCCATCATCAAAGACAAACTTTTCGGCTTCGTCAGCTACCAGCACCTGCATATTTCAGACGATGAAACCGGCGATGAACTGCTTGTTGTGCCTCCCGGATTGAGCGACTCCAATCGCACTGCAGGCGGCCTCACCGACATTGCCAACAACAACTGGACTACGAACGAGGGCACAAGCGGCGTCACGGTCAGCTCGGCCAACTGGAGCTCAAACCCGATCGGCCTCGCGCTTTTTAACCTGCCGTCGGTTCCCGGCGAGCCGGGAAAATGGCTGATCCCGAACCAGAACGCTCCAGGGACTCCCAACGTCTATTCGCCCTACAACGCATTTCTGCCCGGTACAGCGCGCTTCACATCCGATCAGGCAGTCGCTGATCTGGACTGGAATCTCAGCGCCAAGGATGTCCTCGCCGCCAAATATTACTATCAGCACGATCCCAACACCTCGCCCTACGCCTACTCGAACGTCCCCGGCTTTACCGCGAAGATGGACACGGGCTCCCAGGTTGGATCGCTTAACAATGTGCAGACGATCGGCACCAACCTGAGTGTTTCTGAGACTGTCGGGATCCTGCGCGAGAAAGCGTATGCCACGAACGATCAGCTTTTCACGCCTTCGCAAATCGGGATGAGCGGCGCTTTCGGAAATTATTTTCCCGGCGTCACCATCAACGACGCCCTTGGTGACCAATTCGACTCGCCCGGCGGCGCGCTATATGGCCTTCTATTTCCGTCTCTCGCGATCGGACCGGACTCCGAATATCAGGGAGCGAACACCGGCATGTTCCAGAACCGCATCATGCCCTCGGGTACTGCCATCTGGGCCAAAGGACGTCACTCAATCAGCTTCGGCGGCAGCTACTCCTACACTCAGTTGAATACGATCGATCATCGCACCGGCACGGGGAACCTCGACACGCCCGATTTTGTCACGTTCGCCAATAACTGGGTTACGCCTTACACCACGCAGCTATTTACAGCCACGTCGTTTCTCCAGGGCAACGCCAGCCGCTATTATCGCTCCAACGAAACCGGCCTCTTTGTGCAGGACAAGTTCCAGGCGACGCCCACACTCAGCATCACCCTCGGCCTGCGCTACGACTGGGATGGCGGGCTCACCGAGAAATATGGCAACATCTTTAACTTCGATCCCAAGCAATACAGCTACGACGCCGCGTCAGACACCATCACCGGTTCCGGCTTCATCATTGCCGGCAACAACGCCAACGGAACCCAAGGCGTGAGCAACACGACGCTCACGGGTCGCCAATGGGGCATCGCCCCGCGGCTCGGCATCGCATGGCAGCCTTCGATATTCCACTCAAAAATCGTGGTCCGCACCGGAGGCGGTTTCTACTACGATCGCGGCGAGCTCTTCACTTATTTCTCGCCCGGGTTTGCCGCCGGCGAAATCGATGGCGGTCCCTTCGGTTCCTCGCAGACTGAACCCTTTGTATCGCAGCAGCACTGCCCATATAGCTCCTCCTACAATACCGCCAACCCTACCTATCTCTACCTGTATTACGTTCCCATCTGCGGCGGGAATGGAATCACCGGCGCTGTCGACAACTCGCAGTACAACCTGGCCACCCCCTGGGGGCCCACGCGGTCTGTGCCGCCATCAAACCCGAAGGCCTCCGACGTTTCAAATTATCTTCCCAACGCAGCGGCCCTCATCGACGGCACCGTCGGCGCGAATAACAGCGGTCAGCCGTATACACTCGGCGTTTACAACCGTGCAAACAAGCTGCCATACAGCATGAACTTTACTCTCAACGTCCAGTATCAGCCGCGCAACGATCTGATGATCGAGATCGGCTACGTGGGCAATCTTGGCCGCCACCAGATCATCCCCATCCCGTTTAACCAGGCAAAAATTGCCACGCCTGGCAACCCCACGCACCCGGGCGGGAAAGTATTTCCTGACGGCACGTCGGTTTCGCAGAATTACAGCTATGGCTATACAGTGCTTGACCCGAACACTTTTTTCCCTGAATGCGTGAACGATCCAACTGAAACCAATTGCAGCAACGGCACCATGCTGAACAATTATGAAGGCGGCAACGTTGACCTGCGTGTGCCCTACATCGGCTACTCGTCGGAGTCCGAGGCGTACACCGCAGCCGGCATCGCAATGTACAACGCGCTGGAATCACACCTTGAACAACGCCTTAGCCATGGCATCACGGCTGGTGTTTCCTATACCTATTCGCACTCCACCGACGAGCAGAGTGGCATGGGGTTGTTCTACAACGGAAACAATCCTACCAATCTGCGCAGCGGATACGGTTCATCTGACTTCGACCGCACTCACGTTCTGAATTTCACCTATGGTTACACATTGCCCAAATTCTTGAGCGAGGACACGCTGGCCGGCAAGGTGGTCGATGGCTGGGCCATTCACGGCGTCGCCATCATCCAGAGCGGTCAGCCGTACAGCATCATCGATTATTCGGGAGCCGTGGGTAGCATTTACTACAGCACATTCAATGGAATAACGAACCCAATCGTACCGCTTGCTCCCGGATGCAATCGCAAAAACGCGCTCACCGGGCACAGTGGCGCCTTCTATAACCCGATGGCGCCCGACCCCACACAGCTGGCGCTCAAGTCCAGTTGCTTTACGCTTCCTTTAATTCCAGAAGGCTCGATGGGCGTCCCAACCGGCGACACCTACGAGACCAACTTCGTCTCTGGCGAACGAAACATCTTCCGTCAGTCCTGGCAGCGGCGAGCCGATGTCTCTCTGGTGAAGGACCTGATGATTCGCGAGCCTTTTGCGCTCCATTACACATTCGATATATTCAACCTGACCAACACAACGAGCTTCGACATTCCCCAGAACAACGTGAATCAGAATGCGGGCTTCAACAACGTGCCCGTGGGAGGAGATGCCCTCTATAATCCTCCATCCGGCCTCGGTGTCACCAAGCACGCCATCGGCAGTTCGCGCCAGATTCAAATGTCGTTGCACCTGGACTTCTAAGCACCAGTAATTTTTATCCAAAGGGCGGCGAGTCCCCGGGAGACCGGATTCGAGCCGCCCTTTGCTTTTGGCTTCCTACAGCCGCTCTTCTTTCAGTCGTTCCTCTTTCCGTCGCTTGGGAATTGCACCGCGCTTGTGGCTCCGCTTCTAGAATGGCTTTATGGCCGCCCCATGGAACGTCCGCGATCTCCGCGCCGCGCTTGCCGCCGGATCGACGACTCCATCCCAACTCGCCGAAACCGCGCTCGCGAACAGCAATCGGAACGCCGGCCACAATACTTATATCTGGCAGGACGCACAGTGGACGCGCGCTGAAGCTGCTCGCGCCGAAGTTGCTCGTGTTGAAGCAATGCCGCCTGCAATTTCGCAACGCGGCGAAGGCCCTTTCGGTGGCGGCCGCTCCGCGCTCTGGGGCCTGCCGATTTCGGTCAAGGACTGTTTTGATCTTGCCGGCTCGCCCACCAGCTGCGGCATTCATTTCTACCGCGATCTGAACGGCAATGCCACGCGCGACTCCTGGCTTGTGGAGCAGTTGCGCGCTGCCGGAGCGGTCATCACCGGCAAGACCCACCTCCATCCGCTGGCCTACGGAATAACCGGCGAGAATCCCGAATACGGCGACTGCGTGCAGCCTCGCGACTCCGGCGCGCTCACCGGCGGCTCCTCGAGCGGCGCAGCGGCAAGCGTTCAAGAGGGCTCGGCGGTTGCAGCGATCGGCACCGACACCGGCGGCTCCGTGCGCGCGCCAGCTGCGCTCTGCGGCCTCGCCGGCTATCGCGCGTCTCTAGGTCGGGGAAACTGGCGCGGCGGCGCTCATCTTGCTGAGTCTTTCGATACGATGGGCTGGCTCTTTCGCGATCTCGAAGACGCCCCGTATCTCGCCGCGCCTTTTGCGCCCGCACAAAATCCGCCCGCCAATTCACCGCCGCTTCGCCCCTTCACCAGCTTCGCCTTCGTCGCCGACAGCTTTCTTCACGACTGCGAGCCTGAAGTCGTCGCCAGCTTTCACCAAGTCGTCCATAATCTTCAGGCGCTTGGACTGGACGCTCAAATCATCCATCCTGACTGGTGGGCGGATGCCGTTGAAATCTTCGCGCCAATCCAGGCCTCGGAGGCCGCAGGCCTGCACGCCGGCAACTTCGAGCAGTTTTGAGCCTGCCATTCGCGACCGGCTCAAGTGGGGCGACAGCCTGACCGCGAGCGAAGTTTCCGCCTTGCGCCGGCGCCATTCGACCTTCCGCGCCCGCATGGACGAGCTTCTTGCCACGCATCAACTCATTCTGTTGCCCGCGATTCCAGTCGCGCGCCTCGCCGCGGGCGCTGATCACAGCCAAACCCGCAGCCGGCTACTCCGCTACACTGCGCCCTTCAGCCTCGCCGGTGTGCCCACCGTCGCCATTCCGTGCGCGCAGGGCGGTATGCAACTCGCCGCGGCCCGCGACGCCGACGAGTCTCTGCTCGCGCTCGCCGCGCAAATCGGCGCGCATCTGAAAAATTCTTCGTCTAAATAAGTCTTGGGATGGGAAATGAGATAGGCCAACGCCTCAGCGGCGTAAACACGCGCTGAAGCTACTTGTCCGTCGAAAATGTCTCCGGCTTCGACGAGCCGTCGCGCTGTTTCACCAGGATTTGCACCTTGCCTTCGGCGGCGTCCAGCTCCTGCTTGCAGGCGGCCGACAATCCAACGCCCTGTTCAAAGAGCTTCAGCGAGTCTTCGAGCGTCAGGTCGCCTTTTTCCAATTGCTCGACAATCGTTTCGAGCTTCTTTAGGGATTGTTCAAACGACGGCATGGTGGTCACCAGTTCACTATCAGAATACAAGATTGGTGGCATCTGGAGAATGTCCCAGATGGCACTCGTCGCCGCTTGCTCCTACAGTCTCGAATGGATTAAATGGAGCGCCAGAATGTTGAGGGCTACAACGACGGCAAGCACCGCCGTGACAATGATTGCAATCCTTTTCACCGTGCTCCGAGCTTTCAGGAAGTCGGCGTCATCGGTCTCGATACCGCGATACTTGCTCAGCCAGATCAACGACCAGATCGGAACCGCGACGAGCAGGACAGGAAACCCAATGCTGCCGATCATGCCTAAAAAGGGCACAAAGCGAAGCGCAAAAAACACCACGATGGCCATAGCGGTACTCTTCATGAAACTCGCGTCGCTGCAGGCCCGGTTAATCCGAGCCATCGTTTCGGCCCCTTTGCGCGCCGCGACGTAGTCCACCTTCGCACCGCAAAACCGGCAGGAATCCGCCGTCGCGTCGATCGTCTCCTTGCAGCTGGGGCACTCGAAGATGGTCGGCTCGCTCATCGCGGCGCCAATTGAGAGTCCATCGGCCAATTTGGCGTTCTCCTCCCGGCAGCCGTGAGTCTGCGGCCCTCATTGTTCCGGGTATCTTGAATTGTGGAGAAGTGTACGCGCACCAGTAAGTGCGCTGCAAGATAATTTGAACAAAATCCCGGCTACTTCCCCGCCGGCAGCGCGCTGGCCACCACTTCCGCCGCGGCTTCGTAGTTTCCAAATGGCGCGCTCACCTGCACCCCTTGCACCAGCGGCCGCACTGCCGCCAGCATCTCCTGCGCAATCTTGATGCCTTCGGCGCGCGCCGCTTCAGGCGTATCCGCCTGTGCCATGCGCAGCATAATCTCCTCCGGCATCGCAACGCGCAGATCGTTCTTCATATGTTCCGCGTTGCGCAAGCTGATCAGCGGCCAGATGCCGGCGATCACCGGGATGCGGCCGTTTCCCGTCAGCTCTTTGGTCCGCTCAAGAAATTCTTCCAGCAGGCGCAGGTCGAACACCGCCTGCGTGATGACGTACTCGGCCCCCGCCTCTACTTTGTAAGCGAACCGCCGAAGCTCGTTCTCCAGGTCCGGTACGCCGGGATTGGCCGCCACTCCAATCGTGAAATTTGTGCTCGCGCCAATCGTATTCGATCCGATATCGAGCCCGTGATTCAGCCGCCGCGCGATGTTTACCAAACCGATCGAGTCTACGTCAAAGACAGCAGACGCATCAGGATAACTTCCCTGCGCCGGCGGCTCCCCGGTTACGCAAAGAATGTTGCGCAGCCCGATCGACGAGGCTCCCAGTAGGTCCGATTGGATCGACAGCAAATTGCGATCGCGGCAGGTGTAATGCAAAATCGTCTCTATCCCGGTGTGCTGTTGAATCTGGATGCAGAGGCTCTGCCCGCTCATTCGCGCCGACGCCTGCGCGGCATCGTAGACATCGATCGCGTCCACGCCCAGCCGTGCCATCAGCGCAGCGCCTTCAATCTCCTTGGAGCAATCGATGCCCCGCGGCGGCACAAACTCAACCATCGTGACGAACTTGCCTTCCGCAATCAGCGAGCCGAAGCGCGAGCGTTGCGCCAGCGGCGACGGTGGCGTCTCCTTGCTGACTGCCGGCGCGGTTCCCGCTCCGCCCACAGGCGTCTGCGAATCCATCGCGCGGATGGCCGATCGCATGGCGCGGATGTGATTCGGCGTGGTGCCGCAGCAGCCGCCGACCATCTGCGCCCCCGCTGCAATCGCCTTGCGCGCAAAGCTGGCCATGTATTCGGGAGAGCACAGATAAATATTCCGTCCCTCGACAGCTCGCGGCATGCCTGCATTGGGCATGGCTGCCAGCGGCAGTGTCGTCGCCTTGCGCATCTCCTCAATCGCAGTCAATACTGTGGCCGGGCCGGTGGAGCAGTTCACTCCCACGGCTCCCGCGCCCCACTCAGTCAGCCAAGCCGCCGCCTGCGCGGCCGAAGATCCATCGAGACATTCGCCCTCATCGTCCACCGTCACCATCACCAGCACCGGAAGATCCGGAGCCACCGCTTTTGCCGCCTCAAGCGCCTCTCGCGCTTCATTCAGCGCGGGCATGGTCTCGATAATCAGCAGGTCGACTCCGTTTTTCGAAAGAATCCCAATCTGCTCCGCAAAGGCTGCGCGAGCCTCATCCAGGCCCGTCTTTCCCAGCGGTTCCAGCCTCACACCCAATGGGCCAACAGCGCCCGCAACCCATGCTTCGCCGGTGCGGCGCTCCTTCAAGCGCTCCACTGCCTGGCGCGCCAGCCGCACGCCCGCCGCATTAATCTCCTCCACCTTTCCGCCCAACCCATGCCGTGTCAATCGGAAGCGGTTCGCGCCGAAAGTATTGGTTTCAATAATTTCAGCGCCCGCCTGCAGGTACTCCTCGTGCACCGCAACTATCAAATTGGGATCGGAGAGGTTCAGCTCTTCGAAGCAGCGGTTGATAAACACGCCGCGCGCGCTGAGCACCGTGCCCATGGCGCCATCGGCAAGCACGGGGCGGTCAGAAAAGATGTCGGCAAAGCGCGTCATTCTGTTGTCATGCTAACGCATCGCCAGCAGGGTTGTATCCACCGGTCGCGTCGTCGGGCCGGGATGTACTCATCCACCCTGAGCCGCTCGCAAACTCTCATCTCGCGAGCCTTTCGACGTTCCGGCTCGGCGCGCCGAAAGGCCGGGCCGCTTTGTTATACTTCGGGAGTCATCGCCTGCGTGGAAACCGGTTCGGGCCAACGCATTTTTGGGCCTCTCCGTGTGCCAATAACGCCATTCATTCGTCTATGTTGCGGATCGTTCCGCACGATCAACCGAGGGTTGGAATTTTGAAGAATAGAAGTCTTCTCCTGAGCGCCGGCGTTGCTTTGCTGGCGGCGGCAGTGCTGGCCGGTTGCGGCAAGACCTTTTACTTTGACGGCCGCGTTTTGCCGCCCAGCAAACTGGTCAACCGCGTCATGATCGCCGTCCAGAATCCCGGCATCCTTTCAAAGGGAGAGCTTGTAATCGTCGACGCCTTTTACGACACGCGTTTCGGCTTTAATGGCACGCCCTCCTCCTTTTCCATCGCCGGATTTGGCGGCGCATTGCCGATTACTATTCAGAACATGCCCGAGGAACAAACGGGCGCAGTTTACGGGTCGGGCGACGGTACTTTCAACCTGATAAGCTACGCGCAAGAGAGAAGCTCCGGCTCCGTCGGCGGGCTGAATGGCAACTCGTCCAGCGTCTTTACTACGCGCAATAGGGCATACGCCTTTGCCGCCAGCCAGACCTACGATGCTCTCACGGTGGTGGCTCAGGCCGTCGGCTCTTCCACGCCTCTCAGCCTTCCCGGAGCGTATCGCGTGAGCGTCAACCCCGGAGGGTCGGTTGCGCTCGCCTTCGCCCAGAACTCCAACTACGCGTACTACCCTCGGCAACTCTCGACATCGCAGACCATCGCTTTCTCAGGGGGACCTTCCACCTGGCCTAAAGCCGCCGTTGACTGCGAGCCGCAACTCGCGCCAACGTGGTGCCTTTTCCAGATGCAAAGTCCCGACCACACCGACGCAACCGGAAATTACTATGGCGCTCCGCTCACCTTTGACCGCCCCATCAAAGCCGTCTTCTCCACGGATGGAAGCACCGCCTATATTCTGAATTGCGGCCCGGAGTGCGGTGGGACAAAGGCATCAATCTCTGTGGTGCCAACTGCGCCGCTCATCTTTCTTCTCGGCCAGCAATCCGGCTTGCTCCCCTGCAATCTTCCCGCTGTGTCCTCGTGCCCCAACGCCAGCACCGCTCCAATGAAAAATCTTCCCATCCCCGGCGGGGCCAGCAACGCTCTAGTCGATAGTTCCATCATGTACGTCGTCGGCCAGCAGCCTCAGACGATCCTCGGGCAAACACTCTTCGGCGGCAATCTCACCGTGCTCAATCTTGCCAATCTCACCATCAGCAGCACCGCTGCAATCAGCGACGGCCAGCCCGGCGCAACCAGCCGCATCATCCAGGCCGATGACGATACCCTGTGGATCGCTATGACCGGCTGCACAACCGGCGTTCGCTATGCCACTAACCCGGCAAGCGGCTACGGCTGCCTGACGATGTACAACACCTCCACGAATCAAGTCACCTTGCTCGAGCCGTACCTGGGCAACGCCACCGGAATCGCCGCCGTGACGGGTTTGCATAAGCTGTATGCAGCCGAGGGCGGTCAGGTCTACATCTACTCCACCACGGATGGTTCGTCGATCAACAACCAATATGTGACGGTCACCGGCACCGCCTACGACGTTGCCTATATTGACGCGATCTCCGACTCCGACAACACCGTCTACTGAGCCCCATGCCCGCTGAGGCAGTCGATTTCGAAGCCGACATCCTCGCCATCGCCGCGCATCGCGACGACGTAGAACAAACCTGCGGCGGAACCCTGCTGCGCATGGCTGCGCGTGGCCTGCGCACCGCGATTCTCGATCTGACTCAAGGCGAAGCCGGCACTCGCGGCAGTGTTGACGATCGCGCCCGTGAAGCCGAAGAAGCCGCCCGCATCCTCGGCGTTGGCTGGCGTCACGCGCTCGACTTCACTGATGGCGCCGTAGCCAACACGCTTGAAAATCGCATCGCCATCGTGCGCGTCCTTCGCCGGCTTCGTCCCCGCGTCGTCATACTTCCTTACTGGCAGGCGCGCCACCCCGATCACGCCATCACCGCGACCCTCGGCGCTGAAGCCTGCTTCCTCTCCGGCCTCAAAAAGATCGAAACCGGATTCACCTCCGCATCGTCCCTTCAAAATCGTTTACGCCAGCCTCTACGCCGATGTGCGCCCCAGTTTCATCGTCGACATCACGCCCTTCATCGAGCAACGCCACCTGGCCCTGATGGCCTACGCCTCGCAATACGCGAACCAATCCGCGGGCGCCGGCCTGTTTGTTCCGGAAGAAGAAATTCGCGAACGCACCTTCGCCGAAGCTCGCCACTACGGCCTCCTCGCTGGCGTTCGCTACGGCGAGCCATTCGTGCAAAAGGAAGTCGGCCTAGTCGACGACCTCACGCTCTTGCCGGTGCAGTCCATCTAAACCCGTTCAGCCTGACGAATCGGGAGCAGCATCACTACTGAAAGATCGGTGAATCGATAACGATGAGCACCATAACCCGGCGCAGTTTTCTTTCGACCACCGCACTCACTCTTGCTGCCACGCGAATTCCCGCGCGAGCACTCGACGCGGTTCCGGTCGTTCTTTCAATTCCCTCAGATGCAACGGGACCCCACATGCCAGCCGATTTTGTCGGCCTCTCCTACGAGGTTCGCGAGTTAACGAATCCGAGCTTTTTCTCGGCGAAAAATACCGGCTTGATTCGCGCATTCAAGCAGATTTCTACGCGAGGTGTGCTGCGAATTGGCGGCAACACTGGCGAGTTTGGCTGGTGGAAACCCACTGCCGACTCACCTGAACCCGAGCACCCGAAAACTCGCGAGGTGGTAGGCGAGCCCAAGGCCAATTACTATGCCGTCACTCCTGAAGCCGTGCGCAATCTTGCGGCATTTCTCGAAGCGACCGGCTGGACTTGCCTCTACGGCATCAACATGGGAACTAACACGCCCGACCGCGCCGCCGACGAAGCCGAGTTTGTTGCCAAAACGCTCGGCTCGCGCCTGCAATACTTCCAGATCGGCAATGAAGTCGATTTGTTTAGCCGTCACTTGCGCGATCCTCAAACATGGTGCCCGGCAACTTATCTAACTGAGTGGCTCGCACTCGCCCGGGCCGTCGCCGCGCGAGTGTCGCGCGCCGCCTTCGGCATGCCCGACATCGCCTCCGACATCTCCTGGTTGACGCAGATCGGTGACGCGTGGAGTTCAATCGAAAATCCTCCGCACGTCACCACGCTTTCGCATCATTACTACTTCGGCGGCCCGCCGTCGAATCCCGACGTCAACATTCCCAATCTCCTGAAGCCCGCAACCATGGCCAAAGTCCAAAGCACGGCGGACATTGCCGCCGCGGCCGCCGCTAAAATGGGCGCTCGCGTGCGCATGACTGAGGGCAATACCTGCTATCGCGGAGGCAAGCCCGGAGTCTCCGACGTCTTTGCCGCAGCTCTGTGGGCGGCCGATTATTCGCTCCTCCTCGCTGCCAACAACTATTCCGGCATCAACCTGCACGGCGGCACCGCGCCAATTATCGCCAGCGGGCTCGGCGGCGTCATGTTCGGCGACGAGGTTCTTCAGGCCCAGGGTGCCACGCCGGAACAGATTGCATCGCATCCGCACCCGTACTATGCGCCGATTGCATCGTTCGGCTCGGACTATATATTGGAGCCGGTCGCTTACGGCCTCAAGTTCGCCGGATCGTTCAGCGGCGGTTCGCTGATCCAAACCGATTTCACTTCAAAGCTTCAGGCCGCGGGCGTCAATGCTTCGGCCTATGCCGCGAAGCTGGGCAGTGGGCAAACTTCTGTCATCGTCCTGAACAAAGATGCGGAGAACGACCTTATCATTGGTCTGGATTTCGGCGCTGCCAAATCCGGCCTGGTAGAAAAAGAAACGTTGCACGCGCCGTCAGTCGACAGCCGTGAATCTCATATCACGCGATCGACAACACCCGGCCATCTCAGGGACGGAAAGATCAACGTGCTCCTTCCCCGCGCCTCCGGCCTTCGCGTCACAACAATTTAATTCATCGAATGATTGCCCGAAGCATCCCATCATTATTTTTTTCGAAAGATGAAGGAGAGCCCAAATGCCGCAGACCTGGAACCCTGAAACCTACGGCCGCGATGGCGCATTTGTTCACCAGCTTGCAGGGGGCGTGCTTGAGTGGCTTGCCCCGCAACCCGGCGAGCGCATTCTCGATCTCGGCTGCGGCGACGGTCAGCTCACCCTGCGCGTCGCTGCGTCCGGCGCCGACGTAGTCGGCATAGACGCCTCGCCTGAAATGGTCGCAGCCGCCCTCGCCCGCGGAATAAAAGCCGACAATGGCCCTGCCGAGAAACTTCCCTACCCCGATCACACCTTCGACGCCGTTTTTTCCAACGCAGCCCTGCACTGGGTCCGCGGACAAGACGAGATGCTCTCGCAAGTCCGGCGCGTCCTTCACCCCGGCGGCCGATTTGTCGCCGAGATGGGCGGCCACGGCAACATTGGCGCCATCCGCGCCGCATTCGCAGCGGTACTCGCGCGCCACGGATTCGCTTCTCTCGGCGATCGCGGCAATTACTATCCCACTGCCGAGGAGTACAGCAGCAGGCTGGAGCGGCAAGGATTTACTGTGCAGAAGATCGCTCACTTCCCTCGCCCAACATTGTTGCCCGCGAGTGGCATGGCCGGCTGGTTGAATACCTTCAGCCGCGGCGCTCTCGATTCCCTGCCAGTTGAGCTGCGCGATCCTGTCGTCGATGAAACGGTGGCCTTGCTCGCTCCCGTGCTGCGCGCGCACGACGGTCAGTGGACCGCCGACTATGTGCGACTTCGATTTATCGCGATTGCCTGAAAGCCCCGAATCCCGACAACCTCAAATGCGCAGCGTCAGTTGCAGTCGGTCAATCGGAACGCCTGTCCGTGCGCATATCGACCAACGCTAAAAACACTTCGGGGAGCAGCCGATCCAAGGCCGCTCCCCGATTTTTTCTTGCCCGAATTCTCCCCGGATTATTCCGCTGCAAGCAGCTTTGTACGGAAGAACAGTCCCGCCACGATTCCGCCCAGGCTGGGAAAAACAAGAAACAGCCACACCTGCTTTAGTGCCTGCCCGCCCACAAATAGCGCCGGCCCAAGGCTCCGCGCCGGATTCACGCTCACTCCCGTGACGCGGATTCCGAAAAGATGAATCGCCACGAGCGTAATCCCAATCGCCAATCCTGCGAATCCCGCTGGCGCGCTCTTCTGCGTCGATCCCAGAATCACGATCACAAAGATCATGGTCGCGAAAAACTCAAACAGAATGGCAGAAGGCTCGTTGTATCCGCCCTGATAGCCCATTCCCCAGCCATTCTGGCCAAGCCCGTTCGCAGCGAGCGTGTACGCCCCGTCGCCAACGGCAATCATCAGCAGCACCCACGCTGCAAGAATCGCGCCCAAAAATTGCCCCACCCAGTAGCCAATCATTTCGCCAAAGCTCATTCGGCCGGCAACAAACACCCCCAGGCTTACCGCCGGATTGATGTGGCACCCTGAAATCGGGCCAATGCCGTACGCTGCGCCAACAAGCGCAAGGCCAAATGCCAGCGCGATTCCCGGAATGCCAACCTTATCGCCGGCAATCACCGCAGTTCCACAACCAAACAACACCAGAATGAATGTGCCTACTAGTTCCGCCAGGTATTTCTTCATGCTTGCTCCCTCTTCTTTCTTGATCAGTTCGAATCAGCATACTTTTTTTGGGGCTGCCGCACTGCAATGCCACAACTCCGCGACGGCATCTCATGACGTTTGCAAAATGCGACAACGCAGTCTTGCAGACGCGCCGCGCCAGAGTCAAGAAGAAATACCTTCAGGTCGTCGTTCAGTTTGGTCACGTTTTGAAGGGCTTGGATACGTTTTGAGCGGGTTGGATGTGCTTTGAAAGGGCACGACTTCAGTCGTGCCGTATTGCGCGTCAAATAAATGCGGGCTTTAGCTCCTGAGGAAAGTCTCTTTCAATCAGCCCCACTATCCCTTCCTGTCGCGCGCCCGTCGCTATGCTAAGGTTCAAGCGTGAGCGTTGACGCGCCAGGCAAATCCGAGACCAAGAAAACCGCCGCTGCCAAACGCAGATTGCCCGGGCTGGCACAAAAAGATGGCTTGATCCGCCACCCATTCGACCTGGAGTTTGGCGTCCGCACCAGCGGCCTGGTTGCGGGGCGTCACCTCGGCTCAGGCCATCGCCACGACCGCCACGTCACGGCCTATTACGCGGTCGCGCCCTCAGTCTTTCAAGCGATGATTGTCCGCTGGCGCCGATGCAATCCACTCGCGCCCCGCCCCCTCGCACCTATCGACGCGTACACATTCATCGATCTCGGCGCCGGCATGGGGCGCGCCATGTTGCTCGCTGCCAATTATCCTTTTCGCGCCGTCCTCGGCGTTGAGCTGCATCCTACCCTGGCGCGCATTGCGCGCAAAAATCTCGCGCTATGGCGCGACGCCGATCGCGCGCGGGTGCCCATGCGCGTGTTTTGCCGCGACGCGACAGATTTCCCCATCCCCTCCGGACCGTGCGTCGCATTTCTCTTCAATCCCTTTGGCGCGCCAGTGCTGCGCCGCCTTCTGCGCGCCTGGAGCCGCACTCTTGCCGAACGCGCGGGGCAGCTGGATATTCTTTACGTCAACAACGAACAGGAAAACGTGCTCAGGCGCGAGCCGGGATTCGAGCGGCTCTTTCACGGCCAGATCCGCCGTTCGCATGCGGATGCCGTCGCCGACCGAACAATTCTCCAGCGCCAGCCCGGCGCGGAATACGCAGCTCCCGGATGGGAGGATTGTTCCATCTACCGCTGGGTGGGCACTCGCTCCACGGGATGATGGCCACCATTAGCGGCCCCAAACGCCCTCCGGCCTGTAAGCGTTTTCCAGATTGTCAAACCCGCGCTGCCGCAGTACGATTGCGAGGTCATGAAAAACCCTCGCGTTCTCGCCGCCTTCTTTGCGTCAATGTTGCTTCCCTGCAGCCTGCTCGCGCAATCGCCCTCGCTCACCATTCAGGTTGACCACCCCACTGCGACGGTCAGCCCCACGCTCTACGGCCTCATGACCGAGGAGATCAACTACTCCTACGACGGCGGAATCTACGGCGAGTTGATTCGTGATCGCACGCCCAGCCAGGCTTGGGACGCGCTCAGACTGTGGCCGATGGTCGCACGCGGCGATTCAACTGCAAATGTCTCCACCGACGATGCCGACGGCCTGAGCAAAGCGCTCCCGCGCAGTCTCCGCGTCACGGTTTCCAAAGCGTCCGCAGCTTCGCCTGCCGGGGTCGAGAACGGCGGCTATTGGGGCATCCCCGTGCGCCCTCACTCCGTTTACTCCGGATCTTTTTACGCCAAAACAGACGCCACGAATATTCCCATCATGGTCGCGCTGCAAAACGATCAGACCGGCGTCATAGCTGCCTCCGCCACCGTCACTGGCGTCGGAGCCGAGTGGAAGCGCTTCACCTTCACCCTCAAAACCGGCGAGGTGGCCGCCTCCTCGAACAACCATTTCATCCTGACCATCGCGCAGCCGGCGACGATCTGGCTCAATCTCATCTCGCTCTTTCCGCCCACGTATCACAATCGTGAAGGCGGCAATCGCGCCGACATTATGGATAAGCTCGCCGCCATGCAGCCCAAATTCCTGCGTCTCCCCGGCGGCAATTATTTAGAGGGCGACCACATCGCCGACCGCTTTGACTGGAAGAAAACAATCGGCCCCTGGTCTGACCGGCCCACCCACATGAGCCCCTGGCACTATCGCTCGTCTGACGGCATGGGCCTGCTCGAATTTCTTGAGTGGTGCGAAGACCTCAAGATGCAGCCCGTGCTCGCCGTCTATGCCGGCTATTCACTTTCGCAGGATCAGTCGAACCCGGCCCGGCACTCGAGCCTTACGTGCAAGACGCGCTGGATGAAATCGAATACGTCTCCGGCGGCGCAGATACCAAGTGGGGCGCTGAACGAGTCAAAGACGGCCATCCCGCGCCATTCCCGCTGCGTTACATCGAAGTCGGCAACGAAGATCAGTTCGATCACTCGCATTCTTACGACGGCCGCTTCGCGCAGTTCTATCACGCCATCAAGCAGCGCTATCCCGATCTGCAAATCATCGCTACTACCCCAGTGAAGGGCGTCACGCCCGACGTTCTTGACGAGCATTTCTACATGTCTGCCGCGCAGTCATTTTCTGAAGCGCACCACTATGACGCCGCCGACCGCAATGGGCCCAAGATTTTTGTCGGCGAGTGGGCCACGCGCGAGGGCGACCCCACGCCGAACTTGCAAGCCGCACTGGCTGACGCTGCCTGGCTCACAGGACTTGAGCGCAACAGCGATCTGATCATCATGTCCAGCTACGCGCCGCTCTTCGTCAACGTCAATCCCGGCGGCATGCAGTGGGCGCCCGACCTCATCGGTTACGACGCCCTCTCGAGCTACGGCTCGCCCAGCTACTGGACGCAGGTCATGTTCTCCACTCATCTCGGAACTGAAATTGTCCCAGCGGCGCTCACCAATGCTCCTGCGCGCGTCTTCGCATCGGTCACGCGTAACGATGCAACGCACAAGCTCTTCGTCAAAGTCGTCAATGCAACTTCGACAGCGCAGCCAGTTTGCGATCGAACTCGCCGGCGTCAAGAAGGTCGCCCCGCAGGCCACACTAACCACCATGAGCGGCAAGACTCCGAACGCGACCAACAGCATCACGCATCCTGACGCTGTCGTTCCTGTAACTCGCACTGTTCCTGTCGCAGGCCCAAAGTTCACCGAGACTTTCGCGCCCTACTCGGTGAATGTGCTGGAACTGAGCTACTGAGTTCGCCAGCTAGGGACTTGCGCTTGTCCTTGAACCTGTACAGCGGTTGCCCCATCCTTGTCGTGCGCAAAGCAAACGACAGGATGGGTTCGCGACTGAACCTGTAAAACGGTAGCGTCTGAACCTCGACAGCGGTTGCCCCATCCTCGTCGTGCGCAAAGCAAACGACAGGATGGGTTCGCGACTGAACCTGTAAAACGGTAGCGTCTGAACCTCGACAGCGGTTGCCCCATCCTTGTCGTGCGCAAAGCAAACTACAGGATTGGAGTACAATTCCGGCAATCATCATGTCCAAGCCAAGGCGCTACCAACACCAGCAGTGTCTTCATTTCATCACCTTCAGTTGTTACCACCGGATGCGACTTCTCAACGCCGCTGCAAAACGGGAGATTTTTGAGCAGGAACTTGAGCGAGTCAGGAGCTGGTACGGGTGCTTTATTGACGGGTACGTTGTGATGCCGGAGCATGTGCACCTCCTGATGACGGAGCCAGAGCGCAGCGAACTCTCGGTGGTGATCCAGATGCTAAAACAGATCACTTCCCGCAGACTTAGGCCCGCTAATCTCGCCCGTTTCTGGCAGGTTCGCTATTACGATTTCCCTGTCTGGGCGGCGAAGAAGAGAATCGAGAAGCTACGGTATATTCATCGCAATCCGGTGAAGCGCGGACTGGCGATCCGACCCGAAGATTGGAAATGGAGTAGCTTCTGCCAATGGGCTAAGGGTTGCGATGGAAGGGTCGAAGTCGAAACCCAATGGACAGCGCGGAAACGGGAGCGAATGGATCTAGCGCTCGAACCAGTGAACACCCACCCTTCGCCCAAAAGGGGCGAAAGGGTGGGGCAACCGCAAGAATCCACGCCTTGAGGCCCGCTTCCCGCTTTCCCGCATCTAATTTAAAGTAGAGTCATCGTGATTATCGATTTCGCCAGGCGAGCGCATGACCATAACTGGGAGATGGATCCCATAACGCGCTCCCTGCTTGACACCGATTTCTACAAGCTGCTCATGCTCCAGTTCATCTGGAAGAACTTCCCGCGCACGCGCGCAACATTCACTCTCATCAATCGCACCACCTCCGTGCAACTCGGCGATATCGTCAGCGTCGAGCAATTGCGGGAGCAGCTCGAAGCCACGCGGCGTCTCCGCTTCCGCAAATCCGAGCTTGTCTGGCTCGCCGGCAACACTTTCTACGGCCGCCGCGGAATCTTCGAGCCTGCATTTCTCGACTGGCTCGAGCACGAATTCGAGCTCTCCGACTTTGAGCTTTCCGTCCACGATGGCCAACTTCAGCTTCAATTTGAAGGGCTATGGTCTGGAACTTCGATGTGGGAGATTTACGCTCTCTCTGAAATCGGCGAGCTGAAAACACGCACTGCGCTTAAGGATCTAAGCGAATTCGAGCTCGACATTCTTTACGCGCGCGCCAAAACCCGGCTCTGGGAAAAGATGGAGCGTCTGCGCGGAGTTCCCGATCTCAGCATCAGCGACTTCGGCACGCGCCGCCGCCACAGCTTTCTCTGGCATGAGTACGTCGTCAACTCCATGCGCGATACCATCGGCGAGTGTTTCTCCGGAACATCGAACGCCTATCTCGCCTACAAGCACAATCTTGAAGCCATCGGCACCAACGGACACGAGCTGCCCATGGCCATGGCCGCGCTCGCTCGCAATGACGAGGAGCTGCGCAACTCCCAGTATGCGCTGCTTGAACTTTGGCAGCGAAGCTATCAGGGCGAGCTGCTGATTTTACTTCCCGACACATTCGGCACCACCCAGTTTCTGCGCGGCGCTCCCGGCTGGGTGACCAACTGGACCGGCCAACGCATCGACAGCAAAGACGCCTACGTGGCCGGCGACGAATACATCGCATGGCTTGAGCGTCACGGCGCCGATCCGCGCCAGAAGCGCCTCATCGCCAGCGACGCGCTCGACGTCGAGCAGATTCTCAGCCTGCACGCCTACTTCGCCGGAACTTTGCTCAACGGCGCTTCGCCTGACGATTTCCGCTCTGCCAGTGACTTCCATGATGCTCGCCGCTGGATTCCCGATCGCCGCATCCGCTTCAGCGCCGGTTGGGGTACGCTGCTCACCAACGACTTTCGCGGCTGCAATCCTCAAGACAACGACGCCTTCAATCCCATCGGCCTCGTCTGCAAACTCAGCCAGGTCGACGGCAGGCCGGCCGTCAAGCTCTCTGACAACTACGCGAAGGCTTTGGGCGATCCCAATGAAGCCGAGCGCTATCGGCGCGTTTTCGGCGTCGCCGGCGTCGCCGACGTTCCTGTCTTGACGTGATGCTTCCGGGTCTCTACGCAGCTCAGCTCCGGCAGGAATTGGCCCTCCGCAGCCACATCTATTCGCGCGGGCGCGCGCACGTCGAAAGCTATGGTTCGGCGCCAGTAATTGTTTACGAACCCGAAAACGGCCGCCACGGCAACTTCTTTGACGCAGCCTACACGGCCATCGCCGCAAACCCAGACTGGCTGCGCCGCTTTGATAAGGTCCACGCGCAAGCGGCGCGATCGCTGCCTAAGCCGCAACTAGATTCCGCGCGGCGCTGGCGTGAGCTCGACTCCTCAATGAGCTCCGACGCATTACTCATGAACATCTTCTGCACGCCCGGTGTCGCCGGTTCACCGGCTGTGCGACACGCGCTAGGCGTGGACACCGAAGCTGCCGCCGTCTTCGGCTGGAAAGCGCGCGTGCCGCTCACAAGCGGCCGTCTGGGTCACATCAAAGTTGACCGCACCGAGGTCGATATGCGCCTTGGTTCCCTGCTTGTCGAGGCGAAACTTACCGAGGTCGGCTTCCAAACTCGCGCCGCGGCAATCGTCGAAGCCTACCGCGACTTCGACACTGTCTTCGATCGCGATAGCCTTCCGCGCGTTGAGATCGCCACTTCGCGCTGGTTGCGCGCGAGCGAATTTCCTGAGAACAACTCGCAGGAATTTGAAAGCATTGTCGCCGATCCCGCCCTCGCCTCCGCCGCGATTTCCAGCATCGACACTGTTTTTCGTCCGCCCGGCGAGCCCGGTTATGCCGGCTATCAACTCATCCGCAGCGTGCTGGCAGCCTACGCCAGCGACTCCAGCTTCTGCGTCATCCACGACGCGCGCCGCCCCGATCTCCGCGAGGAGTGGTTTCAAATCATGGCCGCGGTCAAGAGCGCCGCACTGCGCGTGCGCCTCAAAGTCCTTTCATGGCAAGAGTTGGCCGCGCTTCTTCCTGTGGCGCTTCAGGAATTTCTCGACGTGAAATATGGCATCGTCGCGCCAGGCAAGATGCCCTCGCCGATCCTCGAGTCTGCGGAGACTGCTGATTGACCCCGCTCGGCGAAGCGACGACTCTGTTTTTGTAGCGTGGTCTCGCGCCTTTCGCAGCGCCGGCGTCCCGCCGGCTGTCGTGCGGGCGTCCTCGCCCGCGCGACCTTACAATCTCAGAATCTCTAGGTTGCGGTTGCCCCATCCTTTCGCGCAGTCCCTTCGCGCGAAGGGTGGGCGCAAAATTTCGGAGCAATGAAACGCTAGATTCCCAAAATCTTCCGATTGCTCTCCGCATCCGCCTCGCCGCCCGCAAAATCGTCGAACGCCCGATCGGTCACGCGAATGATGTGCTCCCGCACAAACTCCGCGCCCTCCGCCGCGCCCTGCTCGGGATGCTTGATGCAGCACTCCCACTCCACCACCGCCCAACCCGGATAGTTGTACTGCGCCATCTTGCTGAAGATCTGCCGGAAATCAATCTGGCCATCGCCAAGCGAGCGAAAGCGTCCCGGCCGGTCAATCCAATTCTGATAACCCCCATAAACTCCCGACCGTCCGCTCGGCCGAAACTCCGCGTCCTTCACATGAAACGCGCGCACGCGATCGTGATAAAGATCCAGAAAAGCCAGATAATCCATCTGCTGCAGAACCATGTGGCTCGGGTCGTACAGAATATTCGCGCGCGCATGGTCGCCCACCATTCCTAGAAAGTGCTCAAAGGTCGCGCCGTCATGCAGGTCCTCACCGGGATGCAGCTCGAAGCACACATCCACTCCCGACTCGTCGAACGCATTCAAAATCGGCAGCCAACGTCGCCCCAATTCCTTGAACGCTTCGTCGATCAGGCCTGCCGGTCTCTGCGGCCACGGATAAAAAAACGGCCACGCCAGCGCGCCTGAAAAAGTCGCGTGCGCATTCAATCCCAGGTTGCGGCTGGCCTTCGCCGCCGACCACAACTGTTCAACCGCCCACGCAGTCCGCGCCTTTACGTTTCCATGCAGCTCCGCCGGAGCAAACGCATCCAGCAGCGTATCGAACGCCGGATGGCTCGCCACCAGTTGCCCTTGAAGATGCGTCGAAAGCTCGGTGACCGCAAGCCCCGCATTCGCGGCGACGCCCTTCACCTCATCGCAATACGTCTGGCTCTCGGCGGCCTGCTCGAGGTCAAAGAGCCTCGCGTCCCAGCTGGGAATCTGAATCCCCACGTAGCCGTGCGCCGCTGCCCACTTCGCCAATCCTTCAAGCGTGTTGTAGGGCGCTTTGTCACCGGCAAACTGCGCCAGAAAAATTCCTGGTCCTTTGATCGTCTTCATCGCTTTTCTCCGTTAGGAATCGTCTTTCGCCAACACGCCGTCTGCAGGACGTCGGGATTCGAGCCTACTTAGTCCTGTCGATGCCCGTCGCATCAGCACGTCCGGGCTAGGAGCTAGAAGCTAGTGGCTAAAAGCTTGCGCCTCAAAACTCCACCCAGCCTTCTCTGCGATTGCTCTCGATCGCCCGCTCCATGAATTGCATTCCCCGTACGCCCGCCTTAATGCCCGGCAGCGTGGCCGGCAACGCATTCTGCTTTCCTTGCTTCCACGCAATCAACGCATCGGCAAATTCTCGATAAAGCACTGCGAACGCCTCCAAATACCCCTCCGGATGACCCGCCGGAGTCCGCGCCACGGCCTTCGCGTCGCCGCCCAGATAACTCATTGCCGCGTGATGAATCTCCTCCGGCTTATCGAGCCGCTTCACCGTCAACCGATTCGGATCCTGCTGCCGCCATTCGAGCGATCCGTCCTCACCATAAACGCGTAGCGCAATTCGTTCATCTCGCCCGCCGCCACCTGCGAGCAAGCCAGCGTGCCGGCCGCTCCGTTGTTCATCCTCACAAACGCGTTGCAATCGTCATCCAGTTTGCGCCCCGGTACCACCGAGCGCAGCGTCGCGTTGATCGCCGTCACCTCCAGGCCGCTCACATATTCCAGCAGATGAAAAGCATGCGTGCCGATATCACCTATTGCCCCGCCGGGTCCGTTGCGCGCCGGATCAGTTCTCCACTCCGCCTGTTTCTGTCCGCTCGTCTCAATCGGCCGGCTCAGCCATCCCTGAAAATATTCAACGGCCACCTTGCGAATCTTCCCCAGCTTGCCCTCGGCGCACATCGCTCGCGCCTCGCGCACCATCTGGTACCCCGCGTAAGTATGCGTCAATCCATAAGGCAGTCCCGCCTTTGCTACTGCGGCTTCGAGCTTCAGTGCTTCTTCATACGTCGCCGTCGCCGGCTTGTCGCTCATCACCGGAATCCCCGCATCGAGCGCCGCAATTGCAATAGGCAAATGCAGATGATTCGGCGTCGCGATCACTATAAAGTCGATCCCGTCCACCCGCTTGCTCTCGGCGTCAATCATCTCTTTGTAGTTCGAATAAGCACGCGCAGGATCAACGTGAAACTTCTCTCCCGCTTCGCGCGAGCGCTCTGCCGACTGAGAGAATGCTCCCGCAACCAGCTCGATTTTTCCATCCAACTCCGCCGCAATGCGGTGCACCGGGCCTATAAACGCGCCCGGTCCTCCGCCCACCATTCCCATCCGCAGCTTGCGTCCTTCCGTCATCGCTTCTCTTCACCTTCCGCTTTTCCTGCTGCCTTCGTCGATCCCTCACGCCCTCGTTCCCTTGTTCCCTGGTTCCCTGCTTTTCAAACGTTCACTCCGCTGGCAAGATAGCCGCCGTCAACCGCGAGCACCTCACCCGTCACGAATCCCGCTGCCTCCGAAGCCAGAAAAATCACCGGCCCTACTATTTCTCCCGGGCGGCCAAAGCGATGCATCGGCGTACGCGTCAGCATCTCCTCGCCGCGCAGCGTGTCCTTCACCAGAGGCGCGCTCAGCTCCGTGGGAAAGACGCCGGGCGCAATCGCGTTCACATTCACGCCCGACTCCGCCAGTTCAATTGCCAGCGTCCGTGTCAGCGAAGCCACAGCGCTCTTGCTCGCGCCATACGCCGCCAACTGAAACGACCCGCGAAATGCCGTCGACGACGCAACGTTGATGATTCGCCCGTAGTGCGCGTTCACCATCGTGCGCCCGAAAATCTGGCAGGCGCGCATGGTTCCAGTCAGATTGGTATCAATGATCTTCAACCATTCGTCTTCTTCCTCGTCGAGGGTGGGCACTTTCTTGGCCATTCCCGCGGCATTCACCAGAATGTCCACTTTGCCGAACGCCTTTATCACAGCATCGTGCAGCTGCTGGATCGATGCGCGATCGAGCACGTCACAGACCTCGCGCAGCGTGCGCCGGCCCAACGCCTCAATCGCCCCCGCCACTTCGTCCACGTGTTCCTTTGTCCGCGAGCTGGCTACAACGTCGGCGCCCGCGGCGGCAAAACCCAGCGAAATCTCGCGGCCCAGGCCGGTGGTGCCGCCGATCACAACCGCGACGCGCCCGTCTAACTCAAAAAGTTCCTGGCCCTTCAATCATTCCTCCTGCCGCCCAATCCGCTGGAACGTGTTTCACAAATCGGCTTTGTAACAAGGGCACGGCTTAAGCCGGGCCGAAAAAGGGCAACAAAAATATGGGGTTTTAACCCCTGAGCGACAACAACCGGATTCTATACGGCCATTTTTGACACACGCTCTACTCTCTCCTGCCGCGCAAATCTCGGCGTCCGTTCAATTCCTTAAACACCCTTAGCCTAAATGATGCCTCCGTTCGCAGTCCTTAGCTCCGCAACTCCCGCCCCCGCCGCAGTGAGCTAAAGTATTGGTTGACCATGAACCCGCTTTCCATTCCAGATTCCAAGCGCCGCTGGGACTGCCTCAGCCTCGGCGAAGTCATGCTTCGCCTCGATCCCGGTGAAGGCCGCATCCACACCGCGCGCCAATTTCAACTATGGGAGGGCGGTGGCGAATACAACGTAGCCCGCGGCCTGCGCCGCTGCTTCGGCCTGAATGCCGCCATTGCAACCGCGCTTGCCGATAACCCTGTTGGCCGCCTCGTTGAAGATTTCATCCTTCAGGGCGGCGTCGATCCATCGCTTATCCGCTGGGTTCCTTACGACGGCGTCGGCCGCACCGTCCGCAACGGCCTCAACTTTACTGAGCGCGGCTTTGGCGTGCGCGCCGCTGCCGGCTGTTCCGACCGCGGCCACACCGCCGTCAGCCAGGTCAAGCCCGGTGACTTTAACTGGGCTTCGATTTTCGGCGCGGACAACGGCTCTCGCTGGCTCCATACCGGCGGAATCTTCGCCGCGCTCTCCGCTTCCACCGCCGACGTCGCTGTCGAAGCCATGGACGCCGCGCGCAAATATTCCACGCCCGTCTCTTACGATCTCAACTTCCGCGACTCGCTCTGGAAGTCGATCGGCGGCAAAGCCAAGGCGCAGGAGGTCAACCGCGCCATCGTCCGCAAAGTCGATGTGCTCCTCGGCAACGAAGAAGATTTCTCCGCCATGCTCGGCATTGCCATCAAAGGCGTCAGCGAAGACTTCGCCGAGCTGCCCATCGCCGGCTATGAAGAGATGCTCCGCGAAGTTGCTGCCGCCTATCCGAATTTGAAACTCGTCGCCAGCACGCTGCGCACCGTTCACTCCGCCAGCCGCAACGGCTGGGGCGCGATCGCGCTCTACGAAAATAAAATCGTTCACGTTCCGCAGCGCGACATCGATATTCTCGATCGCGTCGGCGGCGGCGACAGTTTCGCCTCCGGTCTTATTTACGGCCTGCTCGCCGGCAAAGGAATCGATTGGGCTGTCCGCTGCGGCGTTGCACACGGCGCGCTCGCCATGACCACTCCAGGCGACACCAGCATGGCCACGTTCGCCGAGGTTGAACGCTTGATGAAAGGCGGCTCCGCGCGAATCGCACGCTAGTCATCGCCGTACCTTTGCACAGATCGCACGGCAACAGTTTTCCATGTGGCGTTTTTCTCCAGCCACGTTGAAATGCAAACGCATTGATAGCGGCAGAAACAGCGTTATAGCGGCGAAGCAATGTATAGCGGCGAAGCAATGTTTCAGATAAGCACGAAGCGTCAGGGCACGACTTTAGTCGTGCCGCAAGCTGGCACAATATCTTAGGGGGCTTTAGCCCCCGAGGAATTTACAAATGGCGGAAACAACAGCTGAAATCATCGAACGCGTCGGCCTCATTCCCGTTCTCCGCGCGAAAAGCGTCGCCCAGGGCCGCGCTGTCGTTGACGCAATGGTCGCCGGCGGCGTCACCGTCGTTGAAGTCACCATGACCGTTCCGGGCGCTATTGATCTGCTCAAGGAACTGCAAAAAGCTTACGGCTCGAAACTCCTGCTCGGCTCCGGCACCGTCACCACCGCCGATCAAGCCCAGGCCACCATTGACGCAGGCGCTGAGTTCGTCATCAGCCCGAGCCTGCATCCCGAAGTGGTCGCCAAAACCAAAGCCAATAAAAAAATCTCCTGTCCCGGCGCGCTTACACCCACTGAAGCCATCACGGCCTGGAATGCGGGCGCGGACTACGTCAAGATCTTTCCTTGCTCGGCCGTCGGCGGCGCAAGCTACTTAAAGTCGCTGCTCGCGCCCTTCCCGCATCTCAAGCTCATCCCAACAGGCGGCGTCACGCTCGATACCGCGGCGAGTTTCATTAAAGCCGGAGCGCGCGCACTCGGCGTTGGCAGCGATCTCGTCAATCTCGCCGCAGTGGACGCGGGAAACGCCGAAACCATTACCGCAACAGCTCGCGCGTATTTAAAAGTTCTGGCCGAAGCCCGTAAAGCCTGACTCGCTGCGTTCTACGCCGACCGCTCCTCCGATTCAATGAAGCGCCTATAATCCGTGCGTAAGGCGGCGCTGCGACCCCTCGATCTCATCGCTGCGCCGCGGACCAACGCGATGCAGCCTTCTGAAGCCGATCCAATCGAATCCGCGCGGCGCTTTTACGCCGAAGAGCTGTGCCGCGTCAATCGCATATCCTCTTCCGCAATTCTCGCCGCCTTCTCCACCGTCCCTCGCGAGCGCTTCGTCGGCCCCGGTCCCTGGATGATTCAAACGATGATTCAGACCAGCGGCGCGCAGTTCTTCACCGAGAGCGACGATCCCCGCAACGTCTACCGCGATGCGCTCATTGTTCTCGATGCGGCCAAGCGTTTGAACAACGGCCAGCCCAGCCTCTGGGCGACTCACCTGAGCGCGCTCGACATCCATCCCGGCAATCGCATTCTTCATCTCGGCTGCGGCGCAGGCTATTACTCCGCCATCCTCGCCGAGCTCACGGGCCCGCATGGCAGCGTCGTCGCCGTCGAAATCGACGAAGCGCTTGCCGCCCGTGCGCGCATCGCGCTCGAGCCTTGGCCTCAGGTCACCGTCATTCATGCCGACGGCGCGCAGGTTTCATTCGATCCAGCCGACGTCATTGTCGTCAGCGCTGGCGCAACGCATCCGCTTCCTGCGTGGCTCGTCGCTCTCAAGCCCGAAGGCAAGCTGCTCTTCCCGCTCACGGCAACTCGCGGCGCCGGAACGATGGCCTACGTGACTCGCAAGACCGCTAATCTATTCGCGGCTACGCTCACCGGCTCAGTTTTCTTCGTCGATTTTGAAGGCGCGCGCAATTCTGTCATCAATGACGAACTCGCCCACGCGCTCAAGCGCGACAACGGCTCCAGCGTGCGCTCTCTGCGCCTCGATGCTCACGAAAAAGACGAATCCTGCTGGCTGCACGGCAGCGGCTGGTGCTTCTCACGCCGCTCCGCGATTCTGGCCAGCCCTGAATAGTCTCCACACTCGCCTGCTTGACGCTATACACGGCTCCGCGATTCTGGCCAGTCCTGAATAGTCTCTACACTCGCCTGCTTGACGCTATACACGGCTCCGCGATTCTGGCCCGTCCTGAATAGTCTCCACACTCGCCTGCTCGACGCTATTCACGGCTCCGCGATTCTGGGTTGCCCCACCCTTTCCGGCGTCTTTTGCCGGAAGGGTGGGAACTCTTGGCTCTGCTGGCTCTCAGCGTCACAGCACCCGCGCCAGCCATTTTCCCGTGTGCGAATGCAGATTCGCCGCAACCTTCTCCGGCGGCCCCTCCACCACAATGCGTCCGCCGCCTTCGCCGCCCTCCGGCCCCAGATCGATCACCCAATCCGCGCTCTTGATCACGTCCAGATTGTGCTCAATCACGATCAGCGATCCGCCGCCATCGATCAGCTTGCGAAACGCCGTCAGCAGCTTTGACACATCGTCGAAGTGCAGTCCCGTCGTCGGCTCGTCCAGAATGTAAAGCACGCGGCTCGCCTGCGATGGTTTCGCCGTCGCATTCACCGCGCGCACGGCAGACAAGTGAGCGGCCAGCTTCACGCGCTGCGCTTCGCCGCCGGAGAGCGTCGTCGCCGACTGCCCCAGCCGCAAATAGCCCAGCCCGATCTCATCCAGCACCGCCAGCTTTTCCACGCAGTCTGGTCTGCCCGGCAAAGAAGCGCAGCGCCTCTTTCACCGTCATCTGCAGCACTTCGTGGATATTTTTTCCCTTGTACTGCACGCCGAGAATCTTCGCCTGATAGCGCGTGCCGTTGCAGTCCTCGCAGGGCAGCTCCACATCGGCCAGGAACTGCATCTCCACCGTCACCGTTCCGTCGCCCTCGCAGGTGTTGCATCGTCCGCCCGGCACGTTGAACGAGAAATGTCCCGGCGTCAGCGACAGCCGCTTCGCCTCGGGCTGCGCCGCAAACAGCTCGCGCACCAGATCGAATCCCTTGATGTACGTGATCGGATTCGAGCGCGGCGTTCGCCCGATCGGCGTCTGATCCACCAGCACCACGTCGTTCAGCCGCTCCACGCCGCTCAGCGAACTGAAAACTCCAGATGGATCGCTGCCATCTGTCTGCCCCAGCGCCCGCGCCACCGCGCGATACAGCACCTGATGCACCAGCGTGGATTTCCCCGACCCTGAAACGCCCGTCACCGCCACCAGCATTCCCAGCGGAATCTCCACATCCAGCCCGTGCAAATTATTCGCGCGCGCTCCGCGCAGCACCAGCTTCTCGCGCCCCGGCGCGCGCCTTCGCGTGGGCACGGGAATCGCAATCTTCCCGCTCAGATATCGTCCCGTCAGCGACGCCGGATTCGCTTCGATCTCCGCCAGCACTCCCTCCGCCAGCAGTTTTCCGCCGAACTCGCCCGCGCCCGGCCCCAGGTCGAGCAGATGATCCGCCGCGCGCAAAATATCGGCGTCGTGCTCCACCACCAGAATCGTATTTCCCAAGTCACGCAGCTCTTCAAGAATGTGAATCAGCCGCGCCGTGTCGCGCGTATGCAATCCAATCGACGGCTCGTCCAGCACATACAGCGCGCCAACCAGCCTTGACCCCAGCGAAGTCGCCAGTTGAATCCGCTGTGCCTCGCCGCCGCTCAACGTCGACGCCAGCCGGTCCAGCGTCAAATATTCCAGCCCGACGGCCAGCAAAAACCCCAGCCGCTGCCGCACCTCGATCAGAATCGGCCCCGCAATCTCCTCCTGCATCGGCGAAAGCGTCAGCCCGTCGAAAAACTCCTTCGCCTGCGCAATCGTCAGCGCCGCAGCCTGGCAAATGTTTTTATTCCCGATGCGCACGGCCCGCGCTTCTGCCCGCAGCCGCTGCCCGCGGCAATCGGGGCACTCCGCGTAGCCGCGATATTTGCTCAACATCACGCGCACATGCAGCTTGTATTTCTTGCGCTCCAGCTGCGCAAAGAATCCCATCACGCCGGCGAATGCTTCTTTGCCTTCCGCTGCGGGCTTGCCGCGCAGCACCGTCTCTCGCGCCGCTTCGGTCATTTCGCGCCACGGCACATCCATCGGCACGCCCAGCTCTGCCGCGCGCTTTTTCAAATCCGTAAACCAAGGCCGATACTTCGGCCTGTTCCACGGATCGATCGCCCCGCCCGCCAGCGTCAACCCCTGATCGGGAATCACCAAGCCCAAATCGTAATCCACCGTATTCCCAAATCCCTGGCACCGCGGGCAAGCACCAAATGGATTGTTAAAGCTGAAGAGTCGCGGCTCCGGCTCACGCCCCGGCCGATGGCAGTTCGTGCACTCATAAGCCCCGGAAAACCTTAGCCGGCGGCGACCTGTCGCGACCTCGCCCACCGTCTCTTCTCGCGCCTCTTGTCGCGGAGCCTCTTCAAAAATCACTTCTCCTGCTTCGCGATAAGCCGTCTCTACCGCATCCACAATTCGCGGCCGATTCTCGGCGCTAACAACAATGCGGTCCAAAAGAATAAACAGCGGGGCAGTCAGATCGAGATCGATCAGCGACTCAGGCGTCGAAAATTCGAAGAGTCTTCCCTGTTGCCACAACCGGTTGAACCCATTGGCTCGCAACTCCGCCAGCCGCGCCTTCACCGATTCCGCGTGCAGCTCCTCGCTAGCCTTGGCTGCCGCCCCAGACTTCAACGCCAATTTAGATTTCGCCGCCAACTTCGTCGCGCGCCCCGCGACCTTCCCATCCCTGTCCTCGAACTTTGCTTCTGGTTCCGTCACGCGCTCCGCGGCGCTGATTGCCGGAAACAGCACATTCAGCCTCGTTCCCTCGCCCAGCGCCAGAACCTTCTCGACCGCCTCATCCACTGAGTCGCGCTTCACTAGCCCATCGCAATAAATGCAATGCACCTCGCCGCAACGCGCGTATAGCAGCCGCAAGTAGTCGTAAATCTCCGTCGCCGTCGCTACCGTCGACCGCGGATTGCGCGTCGTGTTTTTCTGCTTGATGGCAATGGCCGGCGCCATTCCGTCGATCTCGTCCACGTCCGGCTTTTCAATCCGCTCCAGAAACTGCCGCGCGTACGCCGAGAGCGACTCCACATACCGCCGCTGTCCCTCGGCATAAATCGTGTCGAAGGCCAGCGAGCTCTTGCCAGACCCCGACACGCCGCTGATCACCGTCAGCTTGCCGTGAGGTATCTCGCATGAGAGATTCTTCAGGTTGTGTGTCCGCGCGTTGCGGATAATGATGGCATCGTTCAAAAGGTAAGCACCGAAAGGGCAGATTCGGAGTTGGTGAATCAGCCCGGGAGAATCTTCCGGCAGCGCCACAGTGCTCTCTGTGAGCCTCAGGGCGCAACCGTGCATTCTCTATTATAAATTGCGCCGCAAGCCCATTCCGAACACCGGGCCGGACCCTCGCACTGCGCCACCGGGCTCAGCAGCGTTCTAATCTGAAATTCACGGGGCCCACAAGCTTTTCCACCACTCGGTGTGCGAAATTGACCATCCGTCGCTGACAGCATTGCGTACGTTGGTCTTACGCGGCAGCCCCTCAATCTGCAAACAGTACCTCAAATCGTCTCATCCGCTTCATCCGCTCAAGCAACCTGCACTTACTACTCCCCTCTCCCAGCCGCGCAAGAGCCGAGCGAAAGCTCGGCTCTTGCGCCCCAACTTTTAGTCGTTGCTTGAGCGCGTTTCAAAAATCAGTTTTGTAATGAGCAAATCAGTCTTGCAACAGGGGGCAAATAGCCTCCTGGCCAGGGGCAAATCAGTTCTGTAAAAAGGGCACGGCTTTAGCCGGGCCGATAAAGGTGACAAAAGTTTTGGGTTTTAACCCCTGAGCGACGGCAATTGGATCTCTTAAGACCATTTTTGAAACGCGCTCTGAAAACACGCTGCGGGAGCTTCACCAATGCCAATTGAAGCCGCGGGGCGGTAGTCAGGAAGAATGACCGGGTGCAGTCTCCTTTGTCACCGAGCCATCTAATGACTACGCCGACAACCCCTCTTCGACGCCGCGTTCTTCAATCTGCCACGGAGCATCCGCGCGAGCATGGGTGCCTGCGTGCCCCGACGCGTGCGTCATCACGTGCGTCGTTATAGGCGTCGGCGCTGGTATGCGGGTTGCAACCGCTCTCGGTTTCGCGGTCAGCAGAAACGCGCGCCGGCGCGCGGGCTTATATGTGTAGTTGTATGTAACAGGCGAATCCCTCTCCGCCTTGCGGTCGAGAACATTTGCCAACGCCAACAGAACGGGCGACGCACATGCCGGGCATTGCTCCGCACAGTTGCCTATGCAATTGCAATCCGGGCACAAGTACGAAGACGCCAGGGGGATGTGCTGCATATTGGTGACCTTCATCGATTCACCTCATCAGTTGTTGCGCTAGTCTTAAGGTCTAAATACTGGACAAAAGCGCTGGTGGAAAGAAGATTCGGGCGCTCTTGCACATCAAATAGGATGCCCTGCAATTGCTCGAAGTTGCATTCACCAACAACCCGCAATGGACCCTTGAAGCAATCTCCGCTGTAAACACAAGCAGTTGAATCACTATGCAAACGGCATCCAGAATCCCAAAAGCTGCCGCGCGTACCAGTGCCTGCCCCTCGTTTTGGATTGCCCCTGGCTCTGGACTGCCCTCGCTCTAAATTTCCCTTGTTTTAAATTCCAGGTCCCGCCAAGCCGGTTAATTCGTAGATATCGTGCGATCCTTGCCGTACTCTTGTTCCGTCTTCGAGGCCTTCCCCGCCGCCTCTTCGGCCACAAGTTTTATTTTCTCGTCCCCATATTCCTTCGCAGTTGTCTCGTCCTCCAGCTTCGCCGCTTCCGGGTTCTCAAACCGCTTAAACATGGCCCGCCTCCTGGCTGACACTGGTTACTGACTTCGAGCCTTTTGTGTCACTTTGAGTCTTATCGCGCTGGGGGTCTGATCAATTTTGCTCGCATTTCCCTACCGGGTTCCCAATCCTGCCCTACCCCATTGCCCTTCCCCGGTCCCGCCCCAAATTCTCATCCCACCAGTCAAATAACCAGTCGCTCCGTTCGAGCACTCATCCGCTCCGGTCACTGCTCGCCCGCTAAATTGTTCGCTAAACTGTTCTTTGAGGGATTTTGTGCCCCATTTTGTGCCAACCTATTTGATTCGCCTTTTTTCCCGTTTCGTGCCCCGCCGTGATTCTCATCTCGTAATTCGTTTCGCGCTTTTCGCAGTGCTCGCAGCTGCTCTCTCCGGCTCATTGCCGGCCTCCGGCCAGAATTCCTCATCATCCGCCGGCTCCCCGTCTCATCCCGTCGCCTCGCCAGCTTCGCCCGCGGCCGCCCCCGCTCCGCAACCCATCGCAGCCGAAGTCACAGCCGCCGAAGCCGCCATCGCCAGTTCCGACTGGAAAACCGCCGAAGCCAAACTCGATGCCTACCTTGCCGCCCATCCCTCCGACGCGCGCGCGCTTTTCGACGCAGGCTACGTCGCCGATGCCCAGAACCGTCTCGATGATGCCGCTGCTCTCTATCGCCGCGCGATCGTCGCCGATCCCAGCTCCTTTGAAGCTCACATCTCGCTCGGCCTTCTGCTTGCGCGCCAAAACAAGCCCTCAGACGCCCGCCCCGAGCTCGTCACCGCAACCACTCTCGACCCCGGCGTAGCAGACCCCGCACTCAAGGCCCGCGCCTGGCGCGCGCTGGCCCGCATCGATAGCAACTCCGATCCGGCCGACGCCTCAAACGACCTGCTTGAGGCTCTCAAGCTCACGCCCGAGACTCCCTCCGACACCCTGCTCGCTGCCAGGCTCGCCGAGAGCACTGGCCAGTTTGACACCGCTGCTGCCGCCTATCGCCGCGTCCTCGACCAAGATCCAAACTCCGCGCCTGCCAGCGCCGGTCTCGCGCATCTGCTCATTCTGCGCAAAGACTATCCCGGAGCCGAAACGCTGCTTCGCGCCGCGCTCTTGAAAAATCCCGATGACCCCACCCTCACCGCGCAGCTTGCCACCGTGCTCGCCGAGCAGGACAAAGCCGAGGCCCTCCCGCTGCTCGAAAAGCTCCACGCCGCCCACCCTGACGACCCGGCCATTACGCGTATGTTAGCCGCGGTTCTCGCCGACGCTGCCGACTATGCCGGCTCCGACCATCTCTTCCTCCATCTGCTCGCCGACGCGCCCGACGATGCCGGGCTCCTCATCGCCCACGGCCAGAACCTGATCCACGAGGCCCAGCTAGATCAGGCCTACTTCGTGTTTAACAAAGCCACCCAAATCGACCCCGCCAACCCCGACGGCTGGAGCGGGCTGGCATTCTCCGCCTCAAAAACCGGCCACCCCGACGTCACCCTGCACGCGCTGGCCATGCGCTCCCGCTACGTCCCGGAGAACGCCTCAACCCTCTTCCTCTGGGCCACTGCCTACGACACGCTGCACCAGAGAACCCAGGCCGCCGCCTACTACCACCGCTTTCTCACAGCCTCCGCGGGCAAGTACCCCAACCAGGAATGGCAGGCCCAACAGCGCCTCCTCATCCTGGAAAAATAAGTTCTGGAAAAGTAAATCCGAGAAGCGAATTCTTGAAAAATAGACCTGAACAATGGCCTTCAGATTCAATCCCCTTGGCCGCCTTCAGGCCCTCCCTCGGCGTCCTTCACTTTTTGGAATTCACTCCTATCTTGGTACGTCAGTTATCCGTACCATCAAAATCCCGCATCATAGTTCTTGCGGTTCGTTGTGAATTGTGCGTACTATAAGGTCAACTTGGGGCAGAACCGCGTTACAGGAGTTTCCCCTTATGCGGACTTTGGTGCCCATCGCCGCGCTTCTCCTGCTCAGCCTGAACGTCGGCCCCGTGCGCGCTGCCGCCACTACCGACTCCGCCGACAATCCCCTTCCCGATCAACAGACTCTTGAAGCCCTCGAGGTCCGAGCCGGTCAAGCTGAGCCCCGCGAGCAGTGCTTCCTCTACTCACAGCTCGTGCAGCAGATGACCGAGTTGAGCATCCGCCAATACCAGGCCGGAAATGTCTCCAAAGCCGCCGGCCTCCTCCAGCACATCCAAAGCATCGCAAAAAAGATTCACCTCACCGTGACTGACAGCGACAAGCGCCTCAAGAACGCCGAGCTTATGCTCAGCCACACCGCCTTCCGCCTCAGTGAAATGCTTCAGGCCAGCAGCGTTGATGACCGACCGCTCTTCCAGCAAACCCTGGCCCAGGTCACCGACGCGCAAAACGCGACCATGATGCAGGTCTTCCGCGCCAAGTAAATCCGCCGGCCCGTCGCCATTCTCCTTTTCCTCTAGCTTTGCCTTTTTGACTCTGCTCTCTAACTCTGCGCTCTAGCGGAAGACCTGTAGTCGCTCCCATCTACGCCGTGCCGTCTCTCCCTTCCACAAAAGATTGGGTGCCCCCGGTCTCGATTCTGAGACCGGGGATAGCACAAACCTCTTTGTTCCCGTTGCGTCTCATCCCAATGAGCTATACCGGTCGCCCAGTCGTCCGAGTTCGAGTTCCGAGCATCGTCGCCGGTGTTTCAGGTAGTGGTTCAGTACGGATGGGCTTTGAAGGGGCACGACTTCAGTCGTGCCGTAGATTGCGTCGAAGGAATGAGGGCTTTAGCCCATGAGGGAAGGTTCTTTCAAGCTGGCCCATTTCCCGGGTTCGCCTTCGCCGCTTTCGCAATCTCACGTCAATCAATCTATTCTTGAAATGAATCGCCGGAGCACCGTTGCCATGCGTAATCTCATCATCATCGCCGTCTCCCTGCTCATCGCCGCGCCGCTCCACGCGCAAAAAGAGCAACGCGAGCCGCTCACTCCGGCCCAGCAGGATCAAGTCGCCGAGGCCGGCATCGACCCTGTCGCCCGCGTCGGCCTTTATGTCAAATTCCTCGACGAGCACTCCGACTCCATCAGAGGGCTCATAACCCGCGCCCATTCCGCCGCCCGCGTCCAGCGACTCAACAACGATCTTGAGGATTTTTCCGCACTCGCCGACGAGCTTGACGACAACCTCGATGTCTACTCCGGGCGCAAAGCCGACATTCGGAAGTCGCTCAAGGGGCTCAACGAAGGCATCGCGCGCTGGCAAGCCATACTTCGCGCTCTGCCCAGCGAGCCGGGTTTTGAACTATCGCTCAAAGAGGCCTTCGACGCCGTCGGCGATCTCTCCGATCAGGCAAAACAAATCGGCGTCGATCAGGATGCCTACTTCAAAGCCCATCCCGACGAGAAGAATCAAGACCGCTACGAACCGAAGTAGCGCAGCCAATAGCCAATAGTGAGTAGCCAATAGACGGGCTCAGACCATTCCTCAAGTTCTGAGCTTTCTCATCATGACCACCAACATTCGGCCGATCTCATCGCACAGACCTTCCGCGTGACGGCGCTTTTCATCGGATCCAAAACCGAGGCCGCCGGCAATGATGAGTTGCGTTTGCACCTCACAGTTTGAACCTCTAGCATGCCCGAGAGACTGAATATTCTCTCCTTTCGTTGGTCTGCCGAAACCCTCAGCGATATTGCTGGCGATGGAGACTGATGCTCGGCGTAGTTGGTTCGTCAGGCCGAACCGCTCCGACGACGGAAATGCACCTGTAAGTTGATATATCGCCAGAGTTAGTTCAACTGCACGCTGCCAAACAATTAGGTCCTTGAATGAGACAATCAATTGTTCTTCCTCCATCGCTCTCCGCTCTGCGCGGCTGATCAACGAGGGATTCTAGCAGCAGTCAAGAGAATCCTCTGTGATCAAGACCACCTATCGGCTACTAGCTATTGGCTATTGGCTATTGGCTATCGGCTACTGGCTATCGGCTACTGGCTATTGGCTATCGGCTACTGGCTATCGGCTACTGGCTATCGGCTACTGGCTATTGGCTATCGGCTACTGGCTATCGGCTACTGGCTATTGGCTATTGGCTACTGGCTATTGGCTACTGGCTATTGGCTATTGGCTATTGGCTATTGGCTACTGGCTACTGGCTATTGGCTACTGGCCACTGGCTGTTATTCTGCTCTCCGTGTCCCCCGATCCCATTTCCATTTTTCAGCACGAGTACCGCGCCCTTCGCCCGCGAGCGCCTATGCCGCCCATCCATGTGCGCTTCCGCCGCTTCACCTCGCTCAACACCACCATCCGCCTTCGCGAGGGCGAAATCTTCGTAAGCCTCTCCGACCTTCTTGAAGGCGCGCCCGATTCTGTCCTCCACGCTATCGCGCACATTCTTTTCGCCAAGCTTTACGACAAGAGAAAACTCGACCCAGCGCAGGAGCTGCGTTACAAGCGTTTCTCTTCCTCAGCGTCGGTCGTCCGACAAACAGAACTCATCCGCCACGCACGCGGCAGCAAGCGCTACTTCGGTCCCGAGGGCCGCTTCTATCAATCTCGATGAAGTTTTCGACTCGCTCAATTTGCGTTTTTTCGGCGGGCTGCTCGGCCGTCCCGACCTCACCTGGAGCGAGCACCACGCCAAGCGCTCTCTCGGCCACTACGACGCGGCCCACAACACCATCGTCGTCAGCCGCGTCTTCGACCGCCCGTCAAGCCCTCGCTACGCAATTGAGTACCTGCTCTACCACGAGATGCTTCACCTTAAACATCCCGTTAAGACTCGCGGCCTGCGCCGCTGCGTTCACCCTCCGCGAGTTCAAAGCCGAAGAAGCTCGTTTTCCACAGCTCGTCGAAGCCCTCGCCTTCATCAAGAGGCTTTAGTCCGCCGTCGGACTTTATGCTTCGGGCCGCTGACTCGCTGACCTGCTGACTCGCTGCGCTTTTCTACTCCCTATTCCCTATTCGCTATTCCCTGCTCTTCAGCCCGCCCGTCAGGCTCGCCACATTCGCCACGTCGTGGCTCTTGCACCACGCTTCCAGGCCCGTCGCCAATCTCTCCGTCGCGCGCGGATCGGCAAAGCTTGCCGTGCCCACCTGCACCGCCGTTGCCCCGGCCAGCATAAATTCCACCGCATCTTCCGGCGTCACAATTCCGCCCATCCCCAATATCGGAATCTTCACCGCCCGCGCCACGCCGTATACCATGCGCAGCGCAATCGGCTTGATAGCCGGCCCCGACAAGCCGCCCGATATATTGCTCAGCCGTGGCCGCCGCGTCTCCGCATCGATTGACATTGCCAGGAACGTATTCACCACGCTCACTGCATCCGCGCCTGCTTCCTCGCAGATGCGGGCCATCTGCCCAATCGAAGTTACGTTCGGCGAGAGCTTCACAATCAGCGGTTGAATTGCTACTCGCTTCGTCCGCTCAACCAGTTCTTCCAATGCATACCCGTCAGTGCCAAATGCCATTCCACCTGCAAGAACGTTCGGGCAGGATGCATTCAATTCGTACGCTGCGATCCCTTCAGCATCGTTTAGCCGATCGATCACCGCGAGATATTCGTTCACCGTGTGCCCGAACACATTCACAATCACCTTGCAACTCGGGTGCCGGCTCAACTCAGGTAGCTTCCGCTCGATGAACTCTTCGACGCCCACATTCTGCAGCCCGATCGCATTCAGCATCCCCGCTGCCGTGTGAACCATGCGCGGCGCAGCGTGCCCCGCCATCGGCTCCGCCGAAATCCCCTTGGTCACGATCGCGCCCAGCCGCTCCAGCGACACGATCTCCTCAAACTCAATGCCGTAGCCAAAGGTGCCGCTGGCGGCGATGATCGGGCTCGCCAGGTCCAGCCCGGCGAACGAAACTCTCATGTCGGGCTTCATTTGTCGGCAATCTTCCTTTCAAACGGCTCTTCTCTCAGCGCCGCTAGAGCGTGCTGTAAGAATCAGCCTTGTAACAAGGGCACGGCTTTAGCCGGGCCGAAAAAGGCAACAAAAATATGGGGTTTTAACCCCTGAGGGGCAGTTCCTCTCGAACTGTCCCACTTAGGACTCCCTCAGCTCTCCGATTGATCATAATTGCCGCACGCGATTCAACCGCACCTCGCCAAAACAAAAGGCCCTCCGGCAATCGCCGAAGGGCCCTCGTTCTTGCTTTTGCTTTGGTTTTTCTGTTCCCTATTCCCTATTCCCTGTCTTTACGCCGTCACCGCTTCGCTCGCGTCCACCTTCACCGGCGTCAGCCAGCCAAACCGGTCCGGCTTCAGTCCGTTGGCAATCCCCATGAACTCATCTGCAACCTTCTTCGTAATCTCGCCCGGCTTTCCGTCGCCGATTACGATGCGATCAATCGACCGAATAGGCTGCACCTCGGCCGCTGTGCCTGTAAGGAACACCTCGTCCGCAATGTAGAGCAGCTCGCGCGGAATCGCCTGCTCGGTCACCGTATAGCCCAGGTGCCGCGCAATCGTCAGCACACTGTCGCGCGTAATCCCAGACAGCGCCGAACTTCCCAGCGGCGGCGTAAACAGCACTCCATTGCGCACAATAAAAACATTCTCGCCCGATCCCTCGCTTACGTAGCCACTCACGTCCAGCGCGATCCCTTCCTGGTAGCCATTTGCTTCGGCTTCCATCCGGATCAGCTGCGAGTTCATGTAATTCGCGCCCGCCTTCGCCAGCGCCGGCATCGTGTTCGGCGCCAGCCGGTTCCAGCTTGAGATGCACACATCCGAGCCGCCGTGCCCGGCAAGATATTTGGCCCACGGAAAATTCGCAATGTACACATCCACTGGCGAGCCCTTCGGATTCACGCCAATCTCCCCGTAGCCGCGCAGTGCGATCGGCCGGATGTAGCATGGCGCCACTCCGTTCGCCTCAATCGTATCCACCACGCCCGCGCAAAGCTCCTCCAGCGTGAACGGAATCTCCATCCGGTAAATCTTGGCCGAGTCCAGCAGCCGCTGCATGTGCTCCGGCAGCCTGAACACCGCCGACCCTTGCGGCTGCCCGTAGCAGCGCACTCCCTCAAACACGCTCGAACCGTAGTGAATCACGTGACTCATCACGTGAATTTTGGCCTGCTCCCAGGGAATCAGGTTGCCGTTATGCCAGATCTTCTCTGTAGTTTGTATTGGCATGGGGATCTAGAATCCTCCGTCTTCGAAACTAATCCGCTTCTACTAAGGTTGTCATGATTGGAGCGCGAAGGCAAGCGCCCGGTATTTAATTGCTCACTCACCCAAATCTGCTCCCTTCCGCAGCCTCAGCCCGACCACTTTTTTGACCGAATTCCCCCGGCTCAGGTCCTATTCTTCTGTCGCAACCCAATGCCCGCACGATAAAATCCCAACAATCGGTCAGTGAATCGGCATGAAGGGTACGGGCTTCAGCCCGCACACAAACAGACCAAATGATTTGGGGCTTTAGCCCCCTATGAAACGTCTTTCAAACGAGTCCGCGCCCCCAAGCGGAGCCACATAGCTAAATCAGGAGTCACCAGATGGGCGAGCTATTAAAAGTTGGCTGGGACCTGTTCACCATTCGTCATTACAAGCGCCAGGGAATGTCGCTCTCCGCCGGCGATTATGTCGTCGCCATCGGGTACGTGATTTTCCTTTACGCCACAGGCGTGTCCGCCGCCGTTCTATATCAAAATCATCCGCAGTACAAATGGGTGCTCATCGCGACCCTCGTGTTTGACGTGATCCTGACCATCGCGATGTTCGTCTATGAAATCAAATGGTGGATCAAGCACCGCGCCGCAGCACAAGCCGCCGCCGCTCAAGCATCGGCCATGCCCAATCAGCCCGGGCAATAACTCACACCAGGAGACACACCGCAAATGTCCTGGCTCGTTTTTGTTCTATTGGTTCTCTTCATAGCCGTCGCTGGTTTTCGCAAAGCGCAGCGCGACGGCACATGGAGATGGTCGAAGTTCGCTCTCACGCTCGGCTTCATGGCGATCGTCTGCACCATCATCACGCTTCCAGTTGTCCTCATGGACATGAACAGCCGTTACTTCTGGCCGGTCTACGGCGTCGCCTGGGCCGTGGCTCTCGGCCTCATGGTTTGGTACATCATCTGGGCCCACAGCTGGAAGCTCTCCAACAACAAAGACAACCAGCAACCCCCGCGCTAAAATTGGTTGCACAAACCGGATTTCAAAATGTGAGTCGCACAAGCCGGATTTCAAATTGAGCACTTCACAAACTGGATTTCAAATTGAGCACTTCACAAACCGGATTTCAAAATGTGAGTCGCACAAACCGGATTTCAAATTGAGCGCTTCACAAACGGGATTTCAAAAAAGGCACGAAGCGTCAGGGCACGACTTCAGTCGTGCCGAAACGCTCAGGTAGATTTGGGGCTTTAGCCCCTGAGAGAAAGATTCTTCAAGCTGTCGCCCATCGCCACCCCATTTCCCCGATGGACTCCCACCCCATCTTTCTAATTGACATTGCGCCAGCGCGTACGGCAATCTTCCTTCATAGCGACAACAGGGAATAAATATGGCCACCACCGCAGTCGCGCGCAACTCACGATTTACATTGCATACCCGCGGCACATGGCCCGCGCGCGAAGACCGCATCCCCTCAGCCGTCTGGCTCGCCATCCTCTGGGCCGGCATGATCGCCGGCTTCGGCACCGATGCCTCGCGCTATCTGCATTCCATTCCCCCGCCGCCAATCATCGTCCATGTCCATGCAGCCGTCTTCACCGTCTGGATGCTGCTGCTCACCACTCAGGTCCTGTTGGTGTTGCGCCAGCGCATCGAATGGCACAGGAAGTTTGGCTGGTTTCTCGCGGGATGGGCCTGCCTCATGGCGTTCATGGGCCCGGCAGCCTTCATCTCCGTGGCGGCGCAGGCCGCCAAACTCCACGGCCCGTCGCCCCGTCCATTGCTTTCCGTACAAATCGGGGCCATCGGCGGTTTCTTAATTCTGCTCGCCTGGGGCATCGCGCTCCGCAAGAATCCCGCCGCGCACAAACGAATGATGATCCTTTCCACTGTCTCGATCGCCAGTCCGGGCTTCGCACGTTTCTCAAGTTTTTTGATTCCCGCCGCGCCGCATTCGGCCACCGTTTGGTTCTTCTACATCTTCTACGGCAACGTCCTGCTCATCGTCCTCATGGCCGCATGGGACTGGTATCGCGGCCGCCTCATCCGCTCATTCGTCATCGGCGCAGCCGGCCTGCTCGCGGCAGAGTATCTCGCCGCGGCCCTCTATTTCTGGAAGCCCTGGCAACAACTCACTATGGGATGGGTCACAGTCTGGGCAAAGCACTTCGGCTAGCCTCACTCTGAGCTTGTCTCGCTTGCGAGCTGGCAATCGTCTCCCGCAAGCTTTCGTCGCGCCACTGTAACTCAGCATCTTCCTTGTGCCACAAGCCGCCAAGATTCCCTGCGACAACAATCACCGGCTACTTTGAAAGCGTGCCCGTAAGATTGAGGTCAATCGCAACATCGTCGTCCGCCTTCCAAATCAAAAAGCTCGGATTCTTCAGTCCCCATTGAACGTAAGGCACCACAAAATGAGCCTTGGCCGTCGCGCTCGCGCCATCAAGATGCACCAGCATTGGCACGGTGATTTCATGAGGCGTTCCAAGCAGAGTAAAGATTCCGCTTACCTGAATGTTCGAGTCGCCTGAAGATGCAATGGCGCCCGCATAGCTCTTCGGCTCAAAAGAAACTGTCGCGTGCTGTTCAACCTCCAGAATGTCCCTGTACATCTTCTTGTCGCGACTGTCGTTGCCGGTCTTGCCGCTGCCGGCGAGGACAACTACCCAGCCTGAAATCCGCCCAGCGCTGCGGTCAAACTCAATCGATCCCGATTGCACATGAAAGTTGCCAATCACAACCTCGTGGGTTGTATTCAGCGTCATCTTCACCTCGCTTGCATCGGGATTGACGACAAAAGTCTGATGCTGCGCCAGCGCGCCCTGAGCGAGCACGCCGGCGAGCAAGCCAACGAGGCCAAAGGCTGAGAAGAATTTCAATGAATCTCTCCTTGGAGAATGGCTACTGAGAGTTTCCCGGGCCCCGATTTGTGGCTCTCGATTTGTGGCTCTCGAGTTATGGCCCGAGTTGTGGCTTTTGATATCGTCAGCTCTACCCGGCAACCGCCGGCTGACCAACGGCGGAGTGCTGCGCAACGCGTGTCAGCTTTGCCGTCACCCGCATCACGCCGGGCCACACCCTCAGGCAAAACGGCAATACAGCGCGCGCGAATGAGTTGTTCAAGCCGTCGGCTGCAAACTCGGCAAGGCGCATCTGCGTCCGCAATGCTGACCGCAGTTTGGCCTGGAACACTGGCGCCGGCTCGCCCGCAAGATAAGCAGCGACGGCGCCACGCGCAGTGTGCAGCGCGATCGATATGCCGTCACCGGTGAATGAGGGGATGACCGCTGCCTGATCGCCGATGCAGTAAAGACCATCTTCCGTTGTGCGGCGAATGTAACCATACGGAATGTGCGTGATCGCGATCGGCTTCTGAAGCAGCGGCTCCGCACCGGCAAGCCTCATCGCGAGATGTGGACAGTCACGCTGCATCTTCGCGAGAAGATTCTCCCAGCGAAAGCCCGCGCGAGCCAGATGCCTCTGCTGCACCACCCAGCAGAGGTTTGCAATGCCGCCCTCAACCGGCTGGATCCCGCCATAGCCGCCGGGATAGAGCATCAGCTCAGACGCGTGCGCCAACTCCGCGGCCTGCGCATGCGCTAGACGAAAATACATCTTGAAAGCGACCCATCGCTCCGGATCCTCAGGCCGCGTATAGCCGCGGAGATCGTGCTTGCCTGTTGCGAGAAAGACCGTCGGGGCCTCACAGGTGGTTCCGTCGTCGAGCGTAGCCTGCCACGCGTTGCTTGTCGTCCGGCTGAGCGACTCCACACTGCGTCCGCGCTCTACGCGGACCCCTGCCGCAACCGCCTCGGCAATGAGCGCCGTATCAAGCGCTTTGCGCGTCAGCGAGGCTGCCGGAAAAGGCAATGGAGCCTCAGCGGCGCGCCCGCCAGCGGCCAGGCGAACGAAATCGATCCGCATGGCGCCGTGCGAAACCACGTCGATGCCCAGCGCGTGCAGATCCTCAAGAGCCTCGCCGCTCAGGAACTCGCCGCATACTTTATGGCGTGGTTCAAGCTCGCGCTCGATCAGCGTTACTTCTCTTCCCTTGCGAGCCAGAGCGATTGAAGCCGCACACCCTGCTACTCCACCGCCGAGAATGATAACTTTGTCTTGCAAAGCAACCGGATACAGATTGGACACTTTAACGAAAATCTCCTTTTTCTTGCTTATGCGCTTTTTACCAATCCGACAGGTTGGAACTGTACCGCTGCTGCTTGGCCTTGCATCCCCAATGCTCTCATTGGGTAGTAGTCCAGTTTTGAAATCCACGGGACGGGTTTAAGGGTTCGACGGGGCCGCGCAAGGATGGTGAGCCACCGCCTGATCTGCCCGATCCTTTTCACCAACGACACTTCAAGTGTATCGCTCGCAACTGCGCCAAATCTGCCAGCCAGAGAATTGACTAGCCTTAAAATTATCCTTAATGGGAAAGTTGGCTGTCGACGGACTATCGCCTTTCCATGGCCCCCTCACCAAGGCTCATACGAGACGTCTAACCGCATGGTCTGGGCTTTGGAACTCCTGCGCGCGAGTGCAGCTCCCTGAACCGCAGTGCCAATGTTGTACCCGAGCAAGATGTGCAGGCCGCTTTCGTCATCTTCGCCGAGCAGATGGCATTTCATAAGCTTGATCGTTAGAACGGGGTAATGAATGGAGCGAAGCAGGTTCCTTGTAGTCGCTTTTTTCACAATAACGTTGGCCACCGCCGCAGCAGCAGAAACAATTCCGGTGAAACATATTCAACTCCCTCGCCACGAGTTTATGGTGGCGCGCTCCGAGAACGGAACGGTCATCGCCCGCGCTGAGTTTACTGAGACCGTACAAGGCAATGAAGTGACGATGCGCCTGACCTACCATTTTGTGGATGGGTCGATTGATGATGAGACGACGACATACAGGCAGCAGGGCACGTTTCAGTTAATGCGCAATCATCACATACAGCAGGGACCGTTCTTTTCCAAGCCCGTCGACTTCGCGGTCGAAGCCGCCACGGGCACAGCAACCAGCCGCACAGCGGACAAGGATGGCAAAATACACGTCGATGGCGCGCACTTCGACCTGCCAGATGACCTGGCAAATGGGTTCGTTGGCACCTTGCTGCTGAATGTGCCGCCCAATACGGCGCCGTTCCGGGTGGGGATACTCGCGCCAGTCTTCGGCGGACGATTGATTCGGATTCTGATCTCGCCTGAGGGCCAGCAACCCTTTCAAAAGGCCGGGCAACCCCTTGAAGCGACAGTGTTTCGCATCCATCCGGAGTTGGGTGGCATTCTGGGCGCGATTGCGACGCTGCTCGGCCTTCAGCCGAAAGATGTAATGGTGTGGATCCTTGAAGGTGACAGGCCCGCAGTGATGAGAGTAGTTGGACAACTAGGTGGTTTCGGTCCCGTGGTCAGCTCGGAGCTTGAGGGGACCAGTTACGGGAAATAGGACACAATTAGAAACCCGCATCTCAAAAGCGAGAGGTCGATCGCTCGCGTTTACGGCAATACCCTGAAAATCCGAATGCCTGCCGTCCGGCCATCAGGCACGACGCGTGGTGAGCTCCCGCCAGTTCAGTCCCAGATCGACCGCAAGCAGTGACACAAGCGTGAATGCGATAACGCCCACGGCTGCGAACGCGTCCCCAAGATGGCTCCAGTAGGCGGGCCACAGGTTGAGCACCCGGCTCGAAACGAAAGTAAATGTAACGGCATAAGACCGGGCCATCCACTGGCGATGCACGGCGATTTGGCGGTTGCGCGCGGTGATAAAAGCAGCGGTCGTGCAGACAATCCATGCGGCAGCCTGCATCGTGGTTCCCGGCAAGCCGGGCCGGCCGGCGGCGAGAGCGATTCCAGTAAACGCGCCGATAAAGACGCAGAAGACGTAAATGCGGCCCATGACGCGATGGATTTTCAAGTGACGCTGGCGAAATCGCGACGAGAACTGGAGCGGGCCGCTCAACAAAGCGATCGTTCCGGCCAGCACATGCGGGATCAGAAGATGTCGGTCGGCGATCACCTGCAGACGGTACGCGTGGTACATGGGATAGTCGGCAATGAGAAAAACTTCTGAAGTGATGAAGACAAACAGCGTAGTGATCCCAAGAAGAATCCAGAGAACGGTTTTGAATCTCGAACGGGTGTAGCTGGGAGCAAGCTGCGTGATGGTTGCCATTAATACCCTCCGCGGGCGGTGGACCGGGTGAAGAGTGTCGCTAGAGTGAGGGACGCGAGTCGTTCCACTTCGATAGCGTCTCATAGCGGAACAGTGCGTTGGTAGCCGCTAGCGGCGTTCCCTGTTCCCTGCTTTGTCATCCTGGGCTGCATTCCGTTTAGCTGAGTTTCGAAGTTTCCGTTCCCGCCGGTTCAGCAATCCGAGATGTGATCACTCCGGCCACCTGAGTCTCTGCACCAATAGGAACTGGCGCCCCTTTCAGAGCGACAAAACTCTGCGGCTCACAGCAAGCTTTACTGAGTCTCGCTAAATCCGACTGCATATTGTGGTCTGCCTTGAACGACATCAGCGTCGCATCCAGAACGGCGCAGGCTCTGACGTCACGTGGCCTCTCAATGCTGTAGTGCATCCACTTTCCCTCGCGTCGCGCGGACACGATACCCGCTTTGCGCAGATAGGCCAGGTGTCGGGATACCTTTGGCTGGCTCTGTTTCAGAATCTCCACGAAGTAGCACACACATACTTCACGGCCACCCATAAGGTTGAGCAGTCTCAGCCGCGTAGGGTCTGCCAGCGCGGCGAACAGGCGAACAAGATTAAACGATTTCGCGGGGCGGCCCATATTTTTCAATATACGCCTTGACAGATATGTAAGGCAACCGTATATTCGCGTTAGCATATATGACCGAGGTGGATCGAATGTCGAATCAGGATGTTGTTCGCGAAAAATACGGCTCGATTGCTCGAAGCGTGACTGAAGCAAATGCATCCGCCTGTTGCGATCCGGCAATGCGTTGCTGCGATCCGATCACAAAGGATCTGTATGCCGCAGGCGAGAAAGGCGTCTTGCCGGAAAAAGCGGTGCTTGCTTCACTCGGTTGCGGCAATCCAACAGCCTTAATCGAGCTGAAGCCCGGCGAAACAGTCCTCGATCTTGGTTCCGGCGGCGGCATTGATGTGCTTCTCTCGGCGAGGCGCATAGGGCCAACAGGCAAGGCCTACGGGCTCGACATGACCGACGACATGCTCGCCCTGGCCCGGGAAAACCAGCGGCAAGCGGGGGCGACCAATGTCGAGTTTCTCAAAGGCGAAATTGAAGACATACCGCTGCCCGATAGCTCGGTTGATGTTGTGATCTCAAACTGCGTCATTAATCTTTCGGCGGATAAAAGCCGCGTCCTGCGTGAAGCCTTCCGAGTGCTCCGTCCCGGGGGCCGCTTCGCGGTCTCGGATGTTATCGTTCGCGGCGAGGTTCCGGATGCGGTACGTCAGAGCATGTTGCTTTGGGTTGGCTGCATTGCCGGAGCTTTGGAAGAGAACGACTATATTGCAAAGCTTCCGGCCGCCGGCTTTACAGATGTCGATCTTGAGCCAACTCGCACTTATGACATCGAAGATGCGCGCGTGTTCCTCACTCAGGCCGGTATTGCCGTTGACGAGATCGCATCGCAGGTTCAGGGCAAATTCCTGAGCGCATTTATTCGCGCCACTAAACCGGTCGCAGCGTGCTGCGAGCCAGGTTGCTGTTCCACAGCTCAGAAAGGCTAGCCGCCATGCCAAACCATTACAACGTGCTGTTCTTATGCACAGGAAACTCCGCTCGCTCCATCATGGCGGAGGCGATTCTGAACCATAAAGGCAAAGGCCGCTTCACAGCATTCAGCGCCGGCAGCCACCCTACCGGAACGCCACGACCTGAAGCGCTAAGGCAGCTGGAGTCCGTCGGAATTCCAACAGAAGGATTACGCAGCAAGTCCTGGGACGAATTTTCGGCGTCCGACGCGCCGCGCATGGATTTTGTTTTCACGGTCTGCGATAACGCAGCCAATGAAACCTGTCCCTTCTGGCCTGGGCAACCGATGACCGCTCACTGGGGCATCCCCGACCCGGCAGCAGTAAAAGGCGCACCGCACGAGATCGAACGTGCTTTTCGCGATGCCTTTGTGGTGCTGGATCGCAGAATTGGCCTCTTCCTGTCGCTGCCGCTCTCGTCGCTTCAGCAACTCTCTATTCAGAGAGAGATTGAGAACATCGGCCGTTCATGAAGCCCAGCCTGTTGCGCCGCGCCGTCGCGGAATTCATTGGTTCGCTTCTTCTTCTTGCCGCGGTTGTCGGCTCGGGAATCATGGGCGAACGCCTCGCGGCGGGCAATGTTGCAATCGCCCTGCTTGCCAATACGCTTGCTACGGGTGCCGCGCTTGTCGCAATCATTCTCGCCTTTGGTCCAGTCTCCTCAGCGCATTTGAACCCGGCCGTAACGCTGGCCGACGCATGGCTGGGTGGAATCCCCTGGCGCGAGACGCCCGCCTACATCGTTGCTCAATTGGCCGGAGCCTTCGCCGGGGTCGCCGTGGCCCACCTCATGTTTGGCTTATCTGTCTATGCGGTCTCGGTTCACGCAAGAAGCGGACCTGCCCAAGTGTTCAGCGAGTTCATAGCCACATTTGGTCTGCTCTCGGTGATCTGGGGGAGCGTGCGAACTCGCCCTTCAGGAGTTCCATTTGCTGTCGGCGCGTATATCACTGCTGCGTATTGGTTCACCGCGTCCACGTCCTTTGCCAACCCCGCTGTGACCATCGCCCGCTCCATGACAAATACATTTGCGGGTATACGACCAGTCGACGTGACCGCTTTCGTGACAGCTCAATTAGCAGGGGCTTTTGCTGCAACGCTGCTCTTCCAGTGGCTAATACCAGGAATGAAAGAGGCCCTGCCTCCAATTCTCGTTAAACAAGAACGGGACTGACAATCTCCAACCGGAATCTCACGCTCCGTCCCTGTCAAGCCCGCCGGCCCATCCCAACTCCGCCATCTCCCGGATTCCATTGCCTAAATTCTCTTCCTGAACTTTGCCGATAATTACCTCACTCCGGCGCATACTCAGACCATGAGCGTTCAAGCAGGACATCTTCGCCAGCCGTATTCGCGGCCCGTCTTCGCAGCTCAAAACCAGCCTCGCCGGACTTGGATCTGCGCGGCGACCATTCGTCCTATATTCGCCTTTAGAACTCCATTTTTACTTAAAACTCGAAAAAAGGTGCACTTCGTTTGGTGCAAAGTGCACTTAACTCGTTTATCATCAACATATTTTTGCAAAAGTCGCGTCGAAAAAACGAGGAAAAACGAGGCAAATCGACCCGAATTCGACCCTTTTCGAGCCTTTTTCGGCCTTTTTCAGGCCTTTTCCGGCACCATCTCCATTCGTCGTATCTTCGCCAAGCTCCACAGCCTACTTTCACGCTGTACTGGCTGTTGGCTACTGGCTCCTGGCTATTGGCTATTGGCTACTGGCCATTGGCTACCGGCTACCGGCTATTGGCTACCAACTATTGGCTACTGGCTACATTCACTTCATACCGCGGCAAAATTCCATACTCCGCCGCCATGCGGAAGAACCCGCGCATCCCCTCCACGCATTCCTCGTCCAGCACGTAATGGATGTTGGCTGTGAGATAAGTACGAATCGTCTCCTCCGGAATCGCAAACCGCCCCGACCACTCGGCCACCAACGCATCGATATTCGCCAGGCCATGGTCGCGCGACAAAATAAAATCTTGCGCAACACTCTCGTCCAATTCCGCGCGGCGCGCGATGCCAGCTGCGCCCGCGCCCACATTCGGCGCAACGGCCCAGACCGCCGAGACAAACGCGAGCCCGGTCAGTTTGCGCCACTCCTCGGCCAGATCGAGATAAGCAAGTTCTTCGCTGGTGCGTTCAAATTGATTGTTGCGTTCTTCAAGCGCCAGCAGTGCCGGATCGCCAATCAGAATCGCCGCATCTGCGCGCTCGAGCATCGCGTCAAGATCGGCCGCCATCGGCAAAAACGGAACCTGCGCATTGCCCCATCTGTGGAACATCATGCGCGCATATGCGAGCGTCGTCCTGCTCGCCGCATCCGCCGCCACCGAGCGCAGCTTGCTCGGTGACATACTGGCGCGATGCACCAGAATCAGCGACCGCACCTTGCCCTTTGATGCGATCGTGCATCCTGGCAGAATCCGCAGCCCCGGCGTCGTCGCCAAAGCAGCAATAGGAATCAGTCCGATATCGGCGCGCCCATCGGCCAGCCGCGCCGCGCACTCCGACGGCGTCATGCGGTCGACAATGTAGCGTTTGGCCAGCGCCTCGTTGAGCGGCGGATGTTCAAAGTCCCACGTCAGCGGAGCGGGATTGAGAAATCCAATTGCCGCAACTCGCAAACGCGTGTCCTGCTCGGGCTTCACATCTTTTAGACTACCAATCGGCCAGACCGGACACGCCGACCCATCGCACGTCGAGTCGCTGACTCGTCACCTCTGCGCCTGCACGAAAAGCGACTCGACAAGAACCCCGGCGACTCGAGCCGACGAACGCCGCGAAGCGTTCGAGTGCGCCCCACTGGTGGCCGTTTTAGTGATGGCCGTTGCTGCTTCCGCCACTACTGCCGCCGCCACCATGCGACCCACCGCCACCGCTGCTGCTTCCACCACCACCGCTATGCGATCCACCTCCGCCTCCACCACCACCCGAAGGATGGTTCCCTGATCCACCGCTCGGGTTGCTCGGCGGAGCCGGGGGCGAGTAGTGACTTGGTTGCGGCTGGCTCTGGTTCGCGGGTGGCTGAGCAGGGGGCTGAGCAGGCGGCGTGGGCCTGTACGTCGGTTCCGGCGCGGGCTTGTACGTCGGCTCCGGCGCCGGACGATACGACCCGGGCGGCAACTGTGCCGGGCGATTCATCTCTCCCGGCTGCGTTGGTTCAGGCCGGGTCGGCTCTGTGGGCTCCTGCGGCACCGGTCGGTTCATGTTGTAACCCGGCCGGGTCGGCTCTGTGGGCTCCTGCGGCACGGGTCGGCTCAAGTTGTAACCGGACCGGCTGGGAGTCACCGGCCTTTCGTTCTGCGTCGTCCCCTGATTCTCCGGCTGCGGCTGATCTCTACTTGGCGTTAAAGGACCGTGCGCAATAACCGGCCGCAATGGCAACGGACGAAGCGGCACAACAGTACTGCCTCCGATGGTCACGGGCGCATTCCTGTTTCGCGCAGGTAGCGGAGACCCGACAGCCACCGGAGCGTGATTGACGGCGATCATTGCAATCGGCCTGCCGCCGACGGGGCGATGCGGCAAGATCGGCCGCGGAATCACTCTATACCCAGGAGGCCGAGCGCCGAACCTCGGGCCGCCGTAGAAACCCATTCCCCACCACGGCGTACAGCCGCCGGAACCCGGTGCCCAGCCCCATCCGAAATTGTTGTAGTAGTTCCAGGCTCCGCATTGGAACGGCATATAGCCCCACGGATATCCCGACACCCAAATGTAGCCATAGCCCGGAGTCCACATCCAGTTCCCATATCCATAAGGGTCAAAGGCCGCGCTCGCCGCCTCATAAGGCGACCAGATATAACCCTGGCCCGGCACGTCGTACCAATTGCCATTTGCGTCCAGATCGTTCCACGCCGGATTCTGGCCTTCGCCCAGGTTTGCCGAGGCGGGAGATTCAGACGCAGTCTCGGCGGACATCGCCTGGTCGCGATCAGAGTTCCACGCATCCCACGAATCCGGCTCGATCGATTCAGCAAGCTGATAGTTGGCCGGGCTGGCGCCGTTCAAAGCAATGCTTTCGCCGCCGTGCAGGTCAGTCGCGACATTTCCGCCCGCGGATTCCAGATGCGCGTTCCCTGAAAATACGGCAACCTCGCCGGGAGGGTTGTCCATGCTGACGCGAATCAAAGTGAAGCCGCTCGTGGTCACCTGCGAGTCGCCAAATTGCACGCTCATCTGGCCCGCCTGGCCTCCGCCCTGGAACTCGAAGTAAGCCAGTCCGCTGTTCAGCACCAGCACGGCATTCGCCGTCGTTCCCGCTCCCTGCAGCGTCTGCAAGGTCAAGGTACTGTCCGGAGAGATCCTGACCACGCTGCCATCTTCAAACTGGATCTCGGCCTTTCCACTGTCGGCCGTTGTCAGTTGCATTCCTTCGAGCAGCGGCGCATTGGCCACTGCCTGCTGGGCCAGCACCTGCCCGCCTTGCGCAAGCGTCACCTGGCCATCGACATAACTCAAGCGCACCGCGCGTGCCGGCTCACCCGATCCCTGTCCCGGTCCCTGACCGGGATCTGGCCCAGCGCCCGGCGCTTGATCTTGCGCCCGCAACACCATGCCGCATGAAATCACTCCGAGAGCTATCGCCATCAGCCCCGGCACCCATCTGCTATTCGTCTTAAGATTCATGGCGCCCCGCCCTTCCTGTCGCCCGTCGGCGACACCCCAAATATCGGGAGCCCTGCATTAATTGGACACTTTCCGAACCCGAAAAGTCGCTTCAACCCAAACATTTACCTTCAACATTTATGGTGCCGCGTGAGCCAGCAAATCTCTGGCCTGTTTTCTCACCCGTTCCAGAACCTCGTTGTCTTGCGCAAGCCGCTCCAGAATGTCGCGGATGGCATAGACCTGCTGAGCGCGCCCATCTTGAACCGCCTGTGTAAAGTATTCCATCTCCTTGTCCAGCCCCAACCGGTCGTGTTGCAACAGCAGCTCAAATCGCGCGCCCTCCACAATTGTCTCCGCCACCGCCTGCATGGATTCGCCGAGCGACTGGATTTCCTTGTCGCGGGAATAATTGAAAGTGCAGGAACCCCGTCCCGTCGGTCCAGTGTAAGTGAGCGTCTTCCAACCCTCGAAAGCAACCTTCAAATGGCTTTCACAAGGCACGTTAAACCAATCGTGATGCTTTGCTGTATCAAAGGCTTGTCCGGTGAACTCCTTGCTCAGCTGAATTTCGCGATCGACACTTGGCGCTTCAATCACCTTCATACCGGAATTGGAAGTCTTATTCGCCTGGGAGCGGAAATGGCCGCTCCCATCGGCGTGCAGGATCAGCGTCCATTGCGGCGGCAACAACGCAGGATTGGAAAAGTCAACCTGAACGACGGGATCAGCCGAAGCGGGATCTACCGAAGCGGGATCCGCCGCGGCCGCGGCCTGGATTTGCGCGCCCTGGATTTGCGCGCCCTGGATTTGCGAGCCTTGGATTTGCGCGCCCTGGACTTGCGCTCCCACCGCAATGATGATCGCCAGAAGCCAGCAGTTCCTCATTGCCCGGCCCCTTGCAACGCGAGTGTTTGTGCTGTGTGAATGTGGCAGATGGCAATCGCCAGCGCATCGGCCGCGTCAGGAGGCTCCGGCAACTCGGCGAGATTCAGTAAGCGCGCCACCATAAACTGCACCTGTTCTTTTTTCGCCAGCCCATAGCCGACCACGCTGGATTTGATCTTCAAAGGCGCGTACTCCGCAAGAGGCAGTCCCAGCCGCGCTGCCGCCAGCAGCGCCACACCGCGCACCTGACCCAATTTCAGCGCCGACTTGGCGTTCACCGAGTAGAAGACTTCTTCGATCGCAACGGCGTCGGGTCGCCAACGCTCCAACTCAACCGTCAGCTCCCTGAAGACCTGGTCAAGGCGCGCCGGCAGTGCTTGGGACTTCGTCAGGCGAATGGCTCCCATCGCCCGGAACTGGAGTGGTTCGTCTCGCGGACCGACGCCCGAGTCCACCACGCCAAATCCCGTGATTTCAGTGCCGCAATCGATCCCAAAAACCCGCATCGGGTCCAAGTGTATCGCAGAGTGCAACTCAAGTCCGCGAGGCGCGTCTCAAGTCCGCGCAGCGAATCTCAAGTATTGACAGGATCGGCCGATAAAGCTCTAGGGGAACTTCCTCAATCGCCGAATGGCTGGCCTAACACGTTCGTGCCATCGGGGAACGAACTAACGAATCCTAATTTGCCGCATCCAAAACTCATAGCAACTTTGGTTCATTCACAAAAGTTTCATCGCAGGGAAACTAAACGCTGTTTCAAGTGTCGGTAATTTTAGAGAAAGCGACTAAAGAGATTCATGTGCCCGGAGGGCAGCGATGGGAAGGATTCCGGCAGCGGCAAAACACAAAGCGCTTCTTTGGCTCAGCCTCGGCGTTTCCCCTCGCAGGCTGGCGTTGACGCTCGCGCTCGGGTTTGCTGTTGGCTGCATTCCAGTGATCGGGATTCCCACCGTTCTGTGCGCTGGGCTGGCTCTCGCTCTGCGTCTAAATCAACCGGCAATTCAAGCTGCGAATTATGCCGCCATGCCGCTACAGTTTGCCCTCATCATTCCCTTTGTCCGGCTTGGCGGTTGGCTCACATCGTCGCCCGTCTCCGCCAAATCTGCGAGCTTTCTGCTTCCCCGCGCGCTCGAGCACTTCTCGGCTATCAACCTCGCCTCCCGCATAAGTGGAATGGCTGGCGAGGCGTTGCTGGCTTGGCTTGTAGCTGCCATTCCGGCAGTCTTTCTGATGACGGTGGCGTTCTATCTGCTTCTGCGCCGCATTCCCGTGCTGAGAAACGCCGAAGCCGGCGACTGAACTCTTCGGCAATTCCTTTTGAATTCTCTTCGAAGCCTCTCCGTCGCTCTTAGCTCTAAAACTCCGCCTGCCAAGATATTGGAACCTATTGACCTCGTCGGATTCGCTGACCACGAGACGCAGCTTTTCGGCTTCTGATTTGAATTTTGCAATCGTAAAGCCAAGCGTGATGATCGTCACCAGCCCTTAACTGCGGATTTTGTTAGATTGGCCTCACCTCATGCGGAGTTTGGTGGGTATTGCCAGTGGGTACTGGACGCCGTTTGAGAAACGTCGAGTGGCCTAATCAGCCATTAGGGTTCGACTCCCTTGCCCACCGTTGGACACTCGACATAACCAAAATCGTGGTATAGTTGGACTAGTTTCTCAGACGGCGTCCACTAGCAATACCGAAGCCCTATCGGGATGATTACCCGGTAGGGCTTCTTCATTTCAGGGTCCGCCTTCTATATCTGCTTCGTGGCCTCGACTTTTCGGCCCCTCACGCATCCCGCGCTACTTCCCCGCGTATGGATCCGGCACAGCCTGCGCGCTGTCGATCCACGCTGTGTAGATCATGTCGCGCAACATGCTTGCGCCGGCGGCCAGTCGCGCCGCAGTAAAGTCTCGCGACTCGGGCGTTCCGGCGCCAATAAACGCTCCCGCCTTATCAAACTGATACACCTGCTCGACGTATGTAGCCGAATGGCGCAGATAGGCAACGTAGGCGTCGAACATATCGCCTGGAATCACCGCCGGCGCACTCATTTTGGCCTGCACATCGGGCGCATGAATGTTGTCGGCAACAAACGGCCCCTCAAACTGGTGATGAATCTGATGGCCTGTCGTGTAGCCGTGGGGATTGGGTCCGACCCAGCCGTTGTACTGCACGGAGACGTGGAGCGGTTGCGATCCGTCGCCGACATAATGCCCGAGCCAGCCGGCATAGAAGATGATTGCCGCTTCCACCCCTTTAGTGTCCTGCCCGCCCGCCGCTAGAAAACGATACTGACGCATGGCCGCCTTCAGACGCTCCCATACTTCATCGGTCTCCCAGGGTTGAAGACCAATCTTTTCCGGCCGCTGGCCGGCTGCAAAGACCATGGCCTCGAAGTCGAGGCGCTTGTGAGGCAGCGGTCCGAGAGCATCGGCAAGTTCGAGGTCGATGAAGTGCTCCGGCGCCTGCGCGGCAACCAATTCCGGCTCAGCGGGAGAACGCCAGCGGTCGGGCTCGGGGCCCAGGTATTCGATCTCGTCAATTGCCGCCGGCGTTCGCAGAAACGCGGGCACTTCAGCCGGCAATGTTGAAGCGGCCAGCCGGTTGATCATGGTATGGCCGTCGTGCTCCCATGCGCGGGCAAGCGGAGTTGCGACCATCAGACAAAACATTCCAACTGCGGGAGCGGTGAAACGGAGCAGGCGGGGAACGGTAAGGGGATGCAACATGCAGCCAGTATAAAGCGCGCCGTGACTGAAGGATGCAGTTGAGCGCTGCTGAAGCAGATGCCGTACATGACCCAGGCCGATAACGAGACCGGGAGCAATATTGAAACTTGGAAACCGAGGACTTTGCCTAGCCGGTAACTGGAATGCTTCGCCCCAGTTACCAACGGTGGGATTTGCATAGAGAGTCTGAAATCAAACGCATATACTACGTGCACATCGGGTTGCGCGCAGCCTATGGCCGTTCAATTGGCCGGTACGCGACGACAAACCGATGCGGGGAAACATCGCGGAAATTTTGACTATGCCCCGGGATGAGACGCATGGCAGCCGGAGCACCGGCGCCAGATTTGGTGATGCGCAATGTCGAGTCGGGCGTTGCCAGAGGAGCGAGCGCCGATGAGCGAACGGCCAGAGGGAGTGAGCGAGCAACCGCAGCCCGCGCCAGCGGCGCCCGGCGGATTTTCGCTTCTCTGGTTGATTCTGCCCTTTTCCATTCTTGCGGTTTCAGTTGGAGCTGCATTGGCTCGCCAGTTTCCCCGTTTTCATTGGGAATCGCTGCCGGTGGTTGCAGCCATTTTGGCAACGGCGCTGTTCGCTCTGCTGTTGAATCGGCGCTTGCTCCGCGCTGGCTCCGTTCCGGGTGCGGAGCCGATTGGCGAAGGACTGCGGCAACTGCTGGACTCGGCCGGCCCGGGCGTGGTGGCGTTGGACCTGGGCGGCATGCTGATCTATTGCAATCCCGCGGCCGAGCGCATGCTGGGCTACCGTGCGACCGAATTGGCGGAGCAATGGGAAACCGTTGAGCTTCTTGCGCCCGGCGAAGCGGAACGTCTGGTGGCCGAGATACAGAAACTGTGCCGGGTTGTTGGGCCGCCAGCGATCACGCGGGATGAACGCAGGGCAGCATATTTGGAATGCGTTCGCAGTCTGTCTCCCAGCATGGTTCCCAGCTTTGACGCCAAGGTGCGCCGCAAAGACGGTGTTCATATCCCGGTGATGCTGCATATCTCTGCGCTACGCGATTCGGAGGGTGATCTCACGGGAATGGTGGCCGTGGCCGTCGACCAGAGCGAGAACTTGCACCGCGACCACGCGCAACGCGAGTCGCAGGAGCGGTATCGCGACTTGTTTGAGCACTCCAGCGAGATGATCGCGACGCTGAGCCCCGCCGGACAATTTCTCTACGCCAATCCCGCGTGGAAGCGGTGCTTTGGCGTGGAGCAGGCAGCGCTGCTCGATCTCCGTTCCTTTGAGGATCTGTTCTCAGACGGCGTCAAGAGTGAGGTGGCCGCGCTCTTTCGCCGCGCTCTCGACGGCGAAATGGTGGAGCGTATTCCGTTGAGCCACCACACTCCGGATGGGCGCGCGCTCGAATTGGAATTGAGCCTCAGCCGCCGTCAGAAGACGGGAGTTCCGCTGGCGGTGCGATGCCTGATGCGCGATGTGACTCAACAGAAGCATCGCGAAAATCGACTGGCTCTGCAATTAGCCGTGAGCCAGATCGTGGGTGACAGCGCCTCGGGCGAGTCGGCGGGCATGCGCGTTCTTGAGGCGCTGTGTATCTCGCAGGGATGGGACGTGGCCATCGAATGGGTGGTCGGCGCGGATCAGAAGCACCTGGAATTCGGAACTGCGTGGGGAGTGCCGGGCCGCCATGCGGAGACGCTGATTCAGCGCAGTATGGGTCTTCAACCGTCGGGCGCGCTTGAGTTGCCGGGCCGTGCGTGGATTGAGGGACGGACGATTTGGGTCACCGACCTCGCCGGAGCGCCGATTACGGATCGCATATCCGCCGCAATGAGCCAGGGCATGATCTCAGGTTGGGCGGTGCCGGTGCGCGTGGGCAGCAAGGTGCTGGCGGTGCTCGAATTCTATTGCCACTACCGGCTGCGCGAGGATCGCGAAGCTATGGCCGCGATAGAAACCGCGGCAGCTTCTCTGGGCCAGTTGCTGGCGCGAACGCAGGAACATGGGCGGGCTGAACAGCTGAGCCGACAGCAGGAGATTCTGCTGGATGCCGTTGCCGACGGGATCTGCGGACTCGATCGCCAGGGCAAAGTGACTTTTGCCAATCCTGCGGCTGCTCGGCTGCTGGGCGCGCCCGTGGACGCGCTGATTGACAAGCCTGTTCATGAGCTTTTGCATGGGGGAGCTGACGCCGATCACGAATGCGGCAAAGATTGCGCACTGCGCAGCGCCGCTGGGCAAATCGGAGGCGCCGCCGGCGAGGCGACTGTTTACCGCGCCGACGGAAGCAGCTTCCCTGCCGAGTACGCTCTTACGCCCATCCGCGCGCAGGGACGTTTTCCCGGCTCGGTTCTGAGCTTCCGCGACATCAGCCAGCGCTACGCTCTCGACCGGATGAAGGATGAATTCATCTCAACAGTCAGTCACGAACTGCGTACTCCGCTCACCTCCATCCGCGGAGCGCTGGGATTGCTCAGTTCCGGAATTCTCGGCGAGGCCAACGAAAAAGCCACCAACCTGCTTCGCATCGCGCTCACCAACTCTGACCGGCTGGTTCGCCTCATCAACGACATTCTCGATCTGGAGCGTATCCAGAGCGGGCGCGAACCGCTCGCCTTCCGCGGCGTGCAGTTGGCCGATGTTGTAAAGCAGGCCATCGAAGATATGCAGCCTATGGCCGACGCCGCGGGCGTTCAGCTGATCCACGACTCCACCAAGGTGGAAATCTCCGGCGAGCCCGATCGCCTGCTGCAGGTCGTGACCAACCTGCTTTCAAATGCCGTCAAGTTCTCGCCGCCCAATTCGCCGGTGAGCGTAATGCTGCGGCCGGGCGTCACGGGCGTGATTCTTTCCGTGATCGATCATGGCCGCGGAATTCCCGCCGACAAACTGGAAACGATCTTCGGCCGCTTCCAGCAGGTGGACGCCTCCGATTCGCGGCAGAAAGGCGGAACCGGTCTGGGACTGGCCATCTGCCGCACCATTGTGTTGCAGCATTCGGGCCGCATCTGGGCCGAGCGCAACCCGGTGCGCGGATCGACCTTCCGCATCTTTCTTCCCTACCATCCTGCTCCCATGGCAGTCGCCGGCGGCGGGCTGGAGCCGGAAGCCGGCCACGGCACTGTTGTGTTGGCCCATGCCAACGCTGAGTCGCGTCCTAAAATCGCGGCGCAACTGGCGCGGCACGGCTATGCCGTGGTGCAGACTGCCACGGTTGAGCAAACATTGTCCGCCGCCCGCAACGATCCTCAGGCCATCCTTCTCGATACAGCGCTTGACGGCATGAATGGCTGGGAGATTCTGCCCCTGCTGCGCAGAATGGATTCGTCGGCGCGAACGCCCGTTTTGCTCCTGAGCGTTGAAGATCCGGAGAACCCGAAGCAGTTGCCCGCGGGCGCTGACGGCTGGGTTTCAAAGCCTTTTCAGGAGGACGCTTTGCTCACTGAGCTGGCTCGCGTGCTCTGCGGGACAGGGGAAAAGGCGCGCATCCTCATCGTCGAGGACGATCATGACCTCGCGAATATCATCAGCGAAGTCTTTGCCCGCGACGGCATCACCGTGCAAACCGCCCATTCGCTCAAGGAAACAATCAAAGCCTGTTCGACCTTTCAGCCGCACCTGATGTTGCTCGATATCGGACTACCGGATGGCGACGGCTTCAACGTGGCTGATTGGCTGCGCCAGCACAACAGCCTTGCGCGATTGCCGCTCGTCGTTTACTCCGGCCGCGACCTCACGCAGGAGGAGCGCAGTCAGTTGACTCTCGGCCCAACCTACTTCCTCGCCAAGACGCGCGTGCAGCCGCAGCAACTGGAGGCGCTCGTACTTACGATGCTGCGTTCGTCGCGCACAACAGAAGAAGCCGCATTGCCGGAATCGGCTGTGCCGAATACATAAACTGTTTCGCCGGCCGACCTTTATCGGCAACGCAACCGAAAATTTGAAAATAGAACGGAAGGAAGTTTCCCAGTGGGACGCAAGATTCTGATCATTGATGACGAAGATGACATCCGCGAGGTAGCCTCGCTGAGCCTTGAAACGGTAGCCGGTTGGGAAGTAATCAAGGCCAGCTCGGGAGCGCAGGGCATCTCCCGCGCAGCCGAGCAGCATCCTGACGCGATTCTGCTCGACGTAATGATGCCGGGGATGGATGGTCCTGCGACCTTTCGAGAGCTGCGCAAGAATCCGGCCACCGCCGGTATTCCCGTCCTGCTGCTCACCGCCAAGGTTCAAGGCACGGACCAGCGGCGATTCGCCGACCTGGGCGTGGAGGCCGTGCTCTTCAAGCCGTTCGATCCCCTCACGCTTCCCGCACAGATTTCGCGCGCGCTCGGCTGGAAGTGACTGCGATACGCAATGGGAAACCAGAACCAATCCGCCCAAACCACTCAAGCCGGCACTGCGGCTGACGAAACCATTTCCAAAGCCTTGGATTACATGTGGGCGCGCCATCGGTCCCAGATTCTCGAGCGCGTCGTCCGTCCTTGAAGCTGCGGCTACTGCTGTCACGGCGAAAACTCTCACCGAAGCCGAGCGCGAAGCTGCGCAAGCCGCTGCACATAAGTTGTCCGGCACCTTGGGAATGTTTAACCTTGCTCGGGGCACCGATCTTGCGCGCGAATTGGATCTGGCATATTCATGCGAACCTGCGCTGGCCGCCGCATCCGGCACGCATCTGGCCTCCCTTGCGGCGGAACTGCGGACGATGATCGAAAGCCGCAAGCCGGGATCGAAAGCCGCGAGGCGGGGACTGAAAGCCCCGCATCGGGCAGTTGATGTCGGAACAATTACACTCATCATCAGTGACTCCGCACGATCCATTCGCGTTAAAACAAGACGAGACATCCCAATTGGGATTTCACTTCGATGAGCCGCGTCCGACGCGCCGCATCTGGCCGGTGAGCGTGCTGGTAGCGCAGGCGCGCGAGCTGGTTGAGCGCCAATTCGGTGACATTTGGGTTGAGGGCGAAATTTCTAATTGCCGCCCTGCTCCTTCCGGTCACGTCTACTTCACGCTTAAAGACGCCGAGGCGCAGTTGCCCGTCGTTCTGTTTCGCCGTCAGGCAATGCTTCTCCGCTTCCGGCCGGAGGATGGCCTGCACGTGCTGGTGCGCGGCAGCGTCAGCGTCTACGAGCAGCGCGGCCAGTTGCAGTTCGTCGCAGAAACCATGGAGCCGGTCGGCGCAGGCTCTTTGCAGCTTGCCTTCGAGCAATTAAAAGAACGGCTCAAGGCCGAGGGTTTGTTCGACAGCGAACGCAAGAAGCCGCTGCCCATGTTCCCGCGCACGGTAGGCATTATCACTTCTCCCACGGGCGCCGTCATTCGTGACTTCCTGAACATCGTGAGTCGCCGCCACTCCGGTTTGAACGTGCTTCTCTCTCCCGTCTCCGTGCAGGGCGAATCTGCGCCGGCCGAGATTGAAGCAGCGCTGGCCGAGCTGAACGCCTCAAATCTCGTCGATCTCATTGTTGCTCGCGCGCGGCGGCGGTTCGCTCGAAGACCTGGCCGCCTTCAACAGCGAGCAGCGTGGCGCGTGCGATTGCTCGCATCGCGGCTGCCTGTCGTTTCAGCCGTCGGACACGAAACCGACTTCACCATCGCGGACTTCGCCGCCGACCTGCGCGCGCCCACGCCTTCGGCTGCGGCAGAGCTTATCACCGAAGCGCAGCACAAAATCGCCGAGCGTCTCGCAACGCAATCGCATCGCCTGGAACGCGCCACGCGCTTTCAACTTCTGCAAGCCCGCCAGCGGCTGACGCGCCTTGCCCATTGAGCCACGTCGAATCGCGCGTGACCACGCTGCTGCACCGGCTGGCGCAGCGGCTTGATGACGCGACTCGAGCGCCTGGATGCCGCAGTCCAGCGAGCAACTGCGCGCACGCCAGAACCGCATCGCCGAGCTGGCCGCCGCAGTTCTCCGTCACGACCCGCGGCAGAAGCTGGCTCGTGCGCGCGAACACCTTGCCGACTTACGCGCGCGCCTTGACCGCTGCCTGGAGCGCCTCGCTCGATTCTTCGTGCTGCGCAGCTTGGCTCGCTCGATGCGCGCCTGCATTCGCTTTCGCCATTGGCCGTGCTCGATCGCGGCTATGCGCTGGTGCTTTCACCGCAAGGCGCATTCATTCGCTCCGCTACACAAATCAGCTCAGGCGACCAGCTCACAACGCGCCTGGCCGACGGCTCCTTTTCGAGCCGCGTAGAAACTGTCACGCCAGGCGCATCTACTGCGCCCAAACCCAGTAAACGAGGCAAGAGATCGGCAAAATGACCTCCAATGGAGCACGCAAACTCTTTGGCACCGACGGCATTCGCGCCGTTGCGGGTGAGTCCCCTCTCGATTCGACGACGATCTACAGCGTGGGTCTCGCGCTCGCGCATTCGTTGCGCAAACTCTCCGCCCAACCGAAAGTGATTTTAGGGCGCGACACGCGCGAATCCGGCCCGTGGATCGCTGCCACTCTGGCTGAAGGGCTGCGCCAAGCCGGGGCGACCGTCGAGAGCGCAGGCGTCATCACCACGCCGGCAATCGCGTTTCTCGCGCGGACGCATGGCTTCCACGCGGGCGTCGTCATCTCCGCCTCTCACAACCCGTGGCAGGACAATGGCATCAAGCTTTTCGGCGGCGATGGATTCAAGTTTCCCGATACGGCCGAGCTGGCGATGGAAGAGGAGATTCTGCACCACGCCTCGCAGGTGACGATCTCAGACTCTGACCGCTTCGCGCCCGTCGAAGATAATCCTGCTTTTCAAAACGACTACATCCAGTTCCTCATCGACTGCGTTCCGGGGCTCTCGCTCTCGGGCTTGAACATCGTCGCCGATTGCGCCAACGGCGCGGCAGCGGCTATCGCACCCGAGCTTCTGCGCCGGCTGAATGGCGGCCAACTCGCTGGCACTACCCTCCTGAATACTGCCCCTGACGGCCGCAACATCAACGCCGGCTGCGGTGCGCTGCATCCAGAATTCGTGGCCCGCGAGGTGAAGTCCCGTGGTGCTGACCTCGGCATCACCTTCGATGGCGATGCCGACCGCTGCATGCTGGCCGACGCAAGCGGCAACGTCATCAACGGCGACGCGATCCTGCTCGTGGCCGCGCGCGACCTGAAGGCCCGCGGACTTGTTGACCGGTGATGTTGTCGTGGCCACGACCATGTCGAACATGGGGCTTGAAGCCGCGCTCAAGCGCAGCGGCATTCGTATGCTTCGCGCCCCGGTCGGCGACCGCTACGTGCTCGAAATGATGCAGAAGGAAGATGCGGCGCTCGGCGGCGAACAGTCAGGCCACATTCTGTTTCCGCACCTCGCCACCACAGGTGACGGCCTTCTTACCGCGCTGGTTGTGCTCGATCTCGTCGCTCGGACCGGCAAATCAATCGCCGAACTGACCGCGGACCTGAAGGTCTTTCCGCAAGTGATCGTGAACGTGAAGGTGCGCGAGAAGAAGCCGCTCGATTCAATCCTGTCGGTCGTCACCGCCATCCTTGCCGCCGAACATGAGCTCAAAGACACTGGCCGCGTGGTCATTCGCTACTCCGGGACCGAAGCTCTTGCGCGAGTGATGATCGAGGCGGAAAACGAAGAAGCAATGCAGCGCCACGCCGACGCAATTGCGACGGCGATCAACAACGAACTCGGCGCCTGATCAACCGCCGCTATCTGGATTCAGCGCGTCGCAACCTTGTATCCTCAATTCATGCCCCGCTTCCCTGCCGGCCAGACTCTGCTCATTGACGCCGACGATACCCTTTGGGAAAACAATATCTACTTTGAGCGCGCAATCGCCGCCTTTATCAGCTTCCTCGATCATCACGAATACTCGCCCGCCGCCGTGCGGCAAACTCTAAACGCAGTCGAGCGTGAAACCATCCTCGCGCATGGATACGGCTTGTCGAGCTTCAAGCGGTCGCTGGTGGATTGCTTTGAGCGCCTGAGTCCGGCCGC
>CAVXPR010000045.1:0-44057 GCA_963763585.1 uncultured Acidobacteriaceae bacterium
TTTCGTCGAATAAAAGAATTTGATTGCATTGGTAAAGAATTAATTTATTTAATTCTTATCAGTAATTCATTCAGTTTCACCAACCGGTCCCACTCCATCGACAACACCAACACCAACCGAAGCGGTCCAACAGTATGTCGAAACGATGGCATTCTGTTGAATAGTACGGATGAAGTCGATTATCTGCTATTGTACATCATTATTTACTGGTGTCGATTGCGGTAAATACTGTGTATGAATGGTGGCACTCCATTGAATGGTATTGTATGTCGATGTCGTGATGGTTATTCGGGAAATCATTGTCAAGATGGTTAGTTATTGACTGATGAAATTATGATGAACTTTTTAGTCGTTAATGTAATCCATTGGCACCGGTCGATTTCACCGTTAATCGTCCACGATTGACATTTGTTATTCGTACAAAATACACAATGGTCGATGCAATTCAACAAATAATGGAATCAAATTACGACTCACAGGGGCACTTCAATTCGATCCGACATATTTACAAAACTATGGATTAGTACTATTCAATGATAATCGTATGTTCATTCCTTTAATTTTATTTATTAATTAATTCTTTTAATTACATTTAGAAATTAGTCTCGTTCGATCATACGAAGATGCAACGGCATTGCAATTCGATATTATGCCGATCTAAATGCATCAATCATCACACCGGATATGAATGGAAATTGTACCGATCGAGTAATGACTGCACTATCGACAGCACTCGGAGTATTCCAATTAACAACAAATCACCCGTATATGTCATTACCGATGCAATTGCAAGTGATGACAATCTATTGGAGAATGTATTTAATCGATTTTCATTTTGGAAAGCGTCGGTAAGTAAATATTATTTTAGTATTTAAATCCTTAAATTCAATTGAATCGACACTTTAGCTTTACTTTATTTACATCGAACCGAACACATCATCCGGTTGCATTGCCGATCCATTCGATCCGGGTTATCGTGCATTGAATACACTTGCCGAACGAAGTGGTGGACATGTTTTCTATGTTCAAAATACACAGTCGAGCTAATGTCGGAAATGTGAGATTTGTCACATTATGTGTTTTGGACAATAGTTATTATTTTCAGTTATTCTTCAATCACGCTGGTAATACATTTTATCGCACACATTTGATGCTACTCAACGATCCAATTCAATGTCAGAATCAACCCATATATCAATCGATCAGTGTTGATTCGCAATTGGCACGAATCGTTATCACTGCAACTGGCTGTAAATATTAATCATTTTTAACAAATATTTTTTTGTGTAGAAAAATTATTTTAAAACTTAATAAATATTTCGTTTTCAGCAAACATGTACGTCACAGCAATGAATCCGGACGGTAATTATCCAGACAGCTATTCTCGCCTATCAACTCGACAACACCTACATTTGGCATATCGACAATCCTATGATCGGTACATGGTTCATCACTGCCATATCGCGAACTGCCGGTACAGCATGCAACTATCGAATCTATTCACAAAATGTATTGAATCAACGCACCGATTATGATATGTTTTGGTCGATTACTGAAACGGTGGTGTTGGATGGATTCGGAATTCAACCGATATTTGGTGAATACTAACCGATGAGTCTTGATGATTACTATTCTTTTTAGGTTTCGAATCATCAATTGTCGCTCATATCAATAACTATCCGGTGACAGATCCATCAAAAACATTTGCCGAAGCCACTGTGTATACAAACGATGCAAACGGACGACGACAAGTTGTCTATATGAGTAATGGAATACGACGAAATCAATGTCGATATCAGCTATTCTTTGGACCGATGATATGCACAATACCGAATGAAATATTATACCTATCGGTATGATATTTTTTAATAAAGAAATATTTAAAATATAATATTAATTTGAAAATTGAAAATTATTTAATTATTAAGCTATTAAACACAAAAAATATTAAAGAATTTCTAATATGCCGTATTTCTTTTAATAAGTCCCCTTCTCTATTATTCTCCCCTTCGAATTATTCCTCCCCTCAAGTGCAGGTGTTGAAAAATAATTCCTTCGGCTAACTTATTAGAAGAAATACGGTATGTATTTTATTATTTATTAACATTTTTAATTTCTTGTATTTAACGAAATAAATAATATCATTTATTTCGTTTAAAAAATGTTGTAATAAATTTTTAAAAGATATTTATTAATTTTAACTATTAATATATTTTAATCTCTATTTTTGTTTTGTATAGATTTATGTTCGCGACCCAACCGGTTTCATGATTCAACGCAGTGCTCCAATGTTCTGTTCAGCGAGTACGTTTTCACTTTACATTTTTTATTTAACAATAAATATCTTTGAAATTTATTTAAAATTGAATTGAATAATATTATTCCATATTATTTTTAGTTCAACCAACAATCAATCCACCTGGATCATGTCAGAACGGCGGTGTCACATTGAATAATACAGCGGGAAATGAGACATTTTGCTTCTGTCAACCATACTACGAAGGACAGTACTGTGAGAATGTGCAATGTCAGTCGGGTGGAACGGACATCGGTGGTCGATGTCAGTGTCCGCCGGGACGAGACGGACAATTCTGTGAATATAGTAAGATCAGTTCGACTTACGATACATCAACTATTCTTCAATAGATCGTTGCGTAACCGTCGGAAATACGACATATTTGGGACCGAATAATCGTCAAATCGCTCTGATTTTCGAAGTCAGTTCACGAACACTAACAGTACTCAATCGAATTGCGCTCTTTTTACCTGCAATCATCAGCGATATGCAACTGCAACATCCGCAATGGATTAACACATTCTATTTGGCGGTATACAATTCGACATGTAAAGACATTACTTATATCAGAGACAATACGATTTATTATGTATTTCAGTTGGTGGAATTATACAAACAGCAACCGCATCAACTGCCGACCAAATCTCCGCGGCACTCGTTCAACTACTCGCCGGTCAAACGAACGATACGGTCGATTCGAATTGTTCGATGCTCATATGGCCAACACTCGAAGCTGTCACTGATCAGTTGGAAAGAAATTCGTTAGTTTTCGTTTTTAATAGCGGCGAACCGACTTTCACCGACGAAACGCAGATGTCGAACGTGCGGAACAATATTGAATTAAAGTTGATTGTGGTAAGCGTTTCGTTTTTATCTGATAATGCGCATTTATAGTTGAACGTTTTTATGGGCCGATCGTCGATCGATGGCAATTTCATATGTTCAGCGAATTTTTCCGCCTATTCACCTCTATTTCAAACGGTAATACTCAGCACGGGGTACATCTATGGAACGCAAACGAACTTGTGGAGTCGTGTAGGGCATTGATTTTGAACGACGAATCATATTTATCTATAGACGATCCTGATGCTACCAAACTACTATTCATCGGGTCTCGTGTACGCGGATTTTTACGCCGATTGCACGATGCCAAGAAGTTTCTATTTTCCAATCGATTCATTTACACAGACACTGCAAATTACGATGTATGGTTTGCAGATGAATTCAACCGTTATAATGCCGAATGGTTAAACATGACATTTGTCTCGTTTGATAAAATACTTTTGTTAGGTAATCGAAATATCGACAGTTATGAACTGTTTAATGATCCGCTCACCGGCATTCGAGTTGTCGAAATACGAACGAGTAAGAAAGAATTATTCGAACATCGGAAAAATGGTTGACTATTAAAGGATTCGTTCCGCCTTCCCCTGCAATTTAACCAAATCATGCACAACGCCCCCTGCTCCGCGAGCATCCTAGTCAGCAAGGAGTCCCTCATGAAAAAGCTGCACACAGTTCTAGCGCTCGCGTTCCTTTCCACAAGCCTTTTGGGCGGTGTTGCCCTTGCCCAGGACCATCACGATCAGGACCATCGCGACAATCACACCTACGTCGAACACAAGGAATGGCACAAAGGCGCGCCCATCAAGCACGAAGACTGGGATCGCGGCGACAAAGTCGACTACCACCAATATCACCTGAGCGCTCCGCCGCGGGGATATGAATGGCGTACCATCGATGGCTACTACGTTCTCGCGAACCCCAACACCTTCCAGATTCGCGCCACCGTCCGCATCCCGTAACCTACCCTCCCCACCCAAAAAGGCCGCCGGATGAATCTGCGCCGGCGGCCTTCGCACCTTCAGGCCCACGCGAGCCCAACGCAGCCGAGCCCAACTTAGCCGAGTCCAGACCCAGCCCTTCCATAAACTCCCGCTTATTTTGTCCTTACGGCAAAATCATACGTAGCCCTGTAACCTCACTGCAGAGGGCCCCCCGCAATGTTGATCCGCCTGGCATACGACATTCAATTCGATATTCCGGCCAATGTGGCAATGGTTGCGCTCCTCAACGTCCATCCTTCCCGCGCCCCCGAACTGCTTCAGCCGGACGAGATGCAAACCGAACCCAAGCTTGAAGTCACTTCATACATAGACAGCTTCGGAAACCGCTGCTCGCGGTTTGTCGCTCCTCCAGGCCAACTCAGGCTCTTCAATTCCACCCTGATTCAAGACTCCGGTTTGATCGACCCTGCCGATTGGTCGGCCACCGAATCGCCCGTCGGCGATCTGCCAAACGAAATGCTCACCTTCCTGCTCAACAGCCGCTACTGCGAAGTCGATCGTTTCTCCAACATCGCGCATGAGCTCTTCGGGCAAGTCAATCCCGGCTGGGGCCGCGTGCAAGCCATCTGTGACTGGGTTCACACTAAAGTCGCGTTCAACTATCAACATGCCCGCCCCACAAAGACCGCTCTTGACGTGTTTACTGAACGCGTCGGCGTCTGCCGCGACTTTCAGCATCTCGCCATCACCTTCTGCCGCGCGCTCAACATTCCCGCGCGCTACGCCACCGGATATCTGGGAGACATCGGCGTCCCCGTCCGCCTTCCCATGGATTTCAGCGCGTGGTTCGAGGCCTATTTAGGCGGCCGCTGGTGGACCTTCGACGCTCGCAACAATCAGCCCAGGATGGGCCGCATCCTCATGGCAACCGGCAAGGATGCCGCCGATGTAGCAATGACCACTTCGTTTGGCCAGGCAGACTTGCGCAGTTTCTTCGTCGTCGCTGAAGAAGAAACCGCGGCGCTCGCCGAAAAATATTCGCGCCAGTGACAGATATTCGCGCCAGGGCTGACCAATATTCGCGCCTGCTCAGAAGCGTGCGCGCTTCAGTTGAAGGGTACGGGCTTCAGTTGAAGGGTACGCGCTTCAGTTGAAGGGCGCGGGCTTCAGTTGAAGGGTACGGGCTTCAGTTGAAGGGTACGCGCTTCAGTTGAAGGGCGCGGGCTTCAGTTGAAGGGCGCGGGCTTCAGTTGAAGGGTACGGGCTTCAGTTGAAGGGTACGGGCTTCAGTTGAAGGGTACGGGCTTCAGCTAAAGGACACGGGCCTTAGTTGAAGGGCGCGGGCTTCAGTTGAAGGGTACGGGCTTCAGCCCGTACATATCTATCGCAAAATGATTCGGGGCTTTAGCCCCCGAGGGAAATATCTTTCAAACTCCCCACTACCCAACATCAATTCACCGCACCTGCTATACATCCTCTGACAAGCTTTTCTGTATATCCTGAGCCACTTCATCCACCGAAGTATTCCGGCTGAGCTGTTCGATATTCTCGCTGTCTTTCATATCCGACAACCCCACTTTTTTCGCAATCTGCTGGTTCATCCCGATCACCGCCGTCACTTCTTTTTCCGTAAGCAGCAGGATTTGCAATACCAAATGTTCCCGCTCATCTGCACGCCGCGCAAGTCGCGACTGCCTCATCAGGATCAGGCTCGCCAGCAGGATAGCCTCCATCGCCACAACCGTCCCCAGCAGCGTAAACGGCATCGGATCGAAATGCGGAATTCCCGCCAGATGCAAAGTATTCACCAGAATCCAGAAAACGAAGAGGCAGACATGTGCAGCCACATATCCAAGATTGCCGACTATGGCCGCCGTTAAATCTCCCAGCCTCTCCGCCGGCGATCTTCGCGCCAAAAACTCCTGCTCATGTTTGGCGATCGTCTCTATGTGGTCTTGCACATGACTGTGTTCCTGCGCCTGATTCGGAATCGCCATCGTTTGTCCTCGCACGAAGTTTCGTACTCCCAGATTGTCCTCTACTCAAAGTTGGGGTGCCCCATGCCCCTTGCTTTTGGGGACATGGGATGGCACGAACACACTCGGCCGGGCTTTGTAACAAGGGCACGGCTTTAGCCGGGCCAAAAAAGACAATCAAAAATATGGGGTTTTAACCCCTGAGGGATAACAACCGGACCCTGTACCACCATTTTTGAAACACGCTGTACTCGAAGATTGAATGCCAGATCGGCAGGAAGGGGAAAAACTAGAGACGCAGGAAATGAAGAGGCAAACTGAATCGTCTCCGCCTCTCTTTGCGACCAGCGCTTATCCTCTGTATACCACCGAACGCTAGCCGCCATGAGCCGCCGCACCCTTTAACCCTGCGGCATGCCGTCAAAGCGATTAGGAAACGGTAATCTCCTATTCGCCGGCGCCACATCCGGAACCAGGAATCCATGCACGCGCCCAAAATAAATCAAAAACTGGCCGCCAACGGTCTTTCCATACCGCTGCTGAGCGCTACAATTCGAGCAAAGCAGGGCTGAAAAAAGAGACTCGGGCTCTATAATTAGCCGCACCGATGCCAGCAAGTTCCGGAACAAAATTCGGGCCATATGAGATCGAGTCGCAGCTGGGCGCCGGCGGCATGGGTGAGGTGTATCTGGCGCGCGACACGCGGCTGGGACGCACTGTCGCAATTAAGATTCTGCCGGCACATTTGTGCGGAACGCCCGAGGCGCAAGATCGCTTCGACCGTGAGGCTCGTGCAATCTCGTCGGTAAGCCACCCGAACATCTGCCACCTCTACGATGTTGGCACGCAAGATGGCACGAGCTATCTGGTCATGGAGTATCTGCAAGGCGAAACAGTTGCCGACCGGCTAAGCCACGGTCCATTGGCGCCGGAGCCGCTGGTCAAGATGGCGCTCGAAATTGCCGAGGGGCTCGACAAGGCGCATCGTGGCGGCCTGGTCCATCGCGATTTGAAGCCGGCCAACCTGTTCATCACCCAGGATGAGCACGTCAAGATTCTGGACTTCGGCCTGGCAAAGAGCCTGAGTGCGCTGGGCGCGGCAAGCCTCGATGGCACAACCGCGGCAAACTTCACCAGTCCGGGGCTGACCGTAGGCACAATCGCGTATATGTCGCCGGAGCAGGCGCGGGGCGAAGCCGTGGACGCGCGAAGCGATCTGTTCTCTCTGGGGATGGTGCTCTATGAGATGGGAACAGCGAAGAAGGCGTTCGGCGGATCGTCCGCGGCGGTGATTTTAGAGGCGATTCTAAACCGCGATCCGGAGCCTCTGACGGAAGTGAATCCGCGCATGCCGGCGACGCTCGAAAACATTTTGCAGAAGCTGCTGGAGAAGGATCCAGATCTGCGCTACCAGACTGCGGCCGAGTTGCGCGCGGATCTGAAGCGACTGAGCCGCGATTTGGGATCGGGACGGCGTCCGACGGCAGACTCGAGCACATCGGGCTCAACTCCGCAGGCCAACGCGGTCAAGCAGAAATCGGTCGCGGTCCTGTATTTCGAAAACCAGAGCGGATCGAAGGAAGACGAGTATTTTCGCGACGGCATCACGGAAGACATCGTGACCGAGATCTCGAAGATCGGACCGCTGGATATCTTTCCGCGATCGGAAATGATGGCCTTTCGCGACAAGGCGGTCACGGCGCAGCAGGTCGCCCAGCAAGTGGGAGCGCAGTACGTGCTTGAGGGGTCCATCCGCCGGGCGGGCAACCGCGTGCGCATCACCGCACAGCTTGTCGAGGCCTCCACGCGCCACTCGGTCTGGGCGGAGCGGTACGACCGGCAAATGGAAGACGTGTTTACCATCCAGGAGGAGATTGCCCGCAGCATCGCGCAGGCGCTGCGAATTACGCTCACTCCGCAGGAAGAAAAGATCATTGCGCGCCGCCCCACGGAGAATCCTCTGGCGTACGATTTTTATCTGCGCGGCAAGAACTACACGCGGCGCTATTACACCGATTACGCGCTGCAGATGTTTGAGCAGGCCATTCAGCTGGATCCGAAATTCGCGCTCGCTCATGCTGGCATCGCGCAGGTCTGCGGGCTGACCTACGAGTTGCGCGAGCGGAATCCGCAGCTGATCGAGCGGGGCATGGCGGCCTGCGACATAGCGGTCGCGCTGGCGCCAGACCAGCCGGAGGTCCTCGTGGCGCGGGCGCGGCTGTTCTACGCGCAAAAGAAGTATGAGGACGCCATCGTGCTCGTTACGCAGGCGATCGAACGCAAACCAGACTGCGACGGCGCCTGGAGCATTCTCGGCCGCGCCTACTTCGCCGCCGGCCGATATAAAGAGGCAGCGGCGGTGGTGGATAAAGCCATCGAGGGAAACGGCGACGACTACAACGTCTATTCGCCTTTCATCAATTCACTTGAGCGGCTGGGCCGGAAGAAGGAAGCCGAGCAACTGCAGTCGCGCATGGCTGTGGTGCTGCGGCAGCAACTGGAACGGGAGCCGGAGGACGTTCGCGCCCGCGTGCTGCTGGCGGTATATCTGGCAGGCCAGCACGATGGGGAGGGTGAAGCGGTGCGGCATCTGCAGACGGCGGTCGCCCTGCGGCCCAAAGACACCAACACCATGTACAACGCCGCCTGCGCCTACGGAGTGATGAAGCGGAAGACGGATGCGATGGAGACGGTGAAGAAAGCGCTGGCCGCGGGATACGGCAATCTCGACTGGATGTCGAAAGACCCGGACCTCGATTGCCTGCACGACGACCCGGAGTTCCGCACGCTGGTGGGCCTCGATTAGAGCGTCTGCCTAACGAACCCGCCTAACGCTCTGGCTTGAATCATTCGCCTTAAGCACTCGCCTGAAGCACCCGCCTGAATCACTCGCCCCTGGCAAGAAGCAAGAACGAATCCTCGAGGTCAACTCCCTGTGACTCGTGAAAATAGGCCAATTTCACAGGTGAGAAGAGGGCGCCGTCGAGAGTATACTTTTGTCGCTCCTAAAGTCTTAAATAGAGGTTGGACTATGTCCCTGAGCATTCGGTTGAATTCAGGAATCTTTTTGGGATTGTTGCTTGCCGCATTCGCCCGACTTGCGGCGGCACAGTGTCCGCAAAACGACGGCACGGTGATAAACCTGCAGACCTACCCTTTGGCGTCGACCACCTACTCCGTCCAATACCAGATCGACGGCGGAGCCTGGACACCCGCAACGGTCTATATCAGCTACTACGGCGCGACCACCGGGTCGCCCTTTCAAAATGATTCAGGCTATACGGCAAATGCGACAACAACGGTGGGCACGACGTCCATGTCGTTTACTAGCATCCCGGCCCACGCAAACGCCTTGGTGAAGCTGCGTGTGACCAAGATCTTTGGCACGCCATTTCAAGCGAGCGACAGAGTGTCTGTGCGCCCTAGCGTCAAGCCGATCGCAGTCCAAACCGGCAGCGATGGCACCGCGGAGATCGCAACGTTTACTACCTCCAACTTCAACGGAGAGCAATTCATTCTCTGGTGGAATCGCGGCACGGATGGCGGCGGCGTTGAAGGTTTGGCGTTCTTTCTGAATCCGCCCTACACTGCTCCGACCGGTGGTAACGTGAAGATCGTGAATAGCTGGAACGATCTCATCGATACCTCTTCACCCGTCGATGCCCCTCCCATCGATACTTTGGACTTCGAGGGGCAGGTGGAGCTAAAGGGCACCGGAGATAAAGTCTACCCAGTTCCTCCCAACATCGCGAACGTCTTTCTCGGACCAGGCGCGTGGGTGCAGGGAAAACTCCAATTTCCCGCGACATCGAGCGGGACCACAAAGATCTACGGCCCCGGCGTGCTCGATGGGAGCTTGTTCAACTATCTGCGCCGCGATTGCAATGACGAAAACGGCCCCCCGGCTCTCAGCGCGTCCGATGCGACCGATGCGAGTGGGAGTCTGAGCCAGTTCGTGGTCGACGGGATTATTATCTCCGACCACAATCACCAGGCGACTGACGCTTTCTACAACAGCACCTTGAACAACGTAAAGACCATCAGTTGGAATAGCAATAACGATGCCCTTAGGCTGAGAGACTCGAGCACTGTAACCAACGTCTTTATCCGCAGCGGCGACGATTCGCTGATGATCTGGGGCTCCAACGATACGGTGAGCAACGCTACGGTCTGGCAGAACTACAATGGCGGCGTAGTGAGCCTCGGCTGGCTCGATAACTCGCCGGGAGACTACAGCCTTCTCGATGGTCTTTACGTAGTGAAGATGGATTGGCTCAAGCCGACCGCGAATGATTGGACGGCTCTTCAGCCGAGCAATTCCGGGTCCACGCTGGACGGTCAAAACAACGCGGTGTTTGCGTCGGTGATGACGCCATCAACGTCGTTTGGCCAGTTGAGTCCACCTATTTTCAAGAACATCTTTGTGGAGGAACAGCCGCGAGTGCTCTTCAGTTTGAAGATCGTTCCGCCGGTGAACTGTCCCGCGACCGGTCGGGCTTGCGACGCAAACACTCTGGGGCAAACGAGCTATGTTTCTCTCAACATCCAAAACCTGTATTCCCCCGTGTCGCTTGTAGAAAACTCAATTGGATTTCAAACTCTTCCCAACCCTTACAACACTCAAGCGAACGGAACCGAGCCCAGCCAAACGATTTCAGGTGGCCCCACATTAACCGGGACCATCGTGGTCAATTTCACAAACGTATTGATTAAGCAGAATAACGGGCTCCTGCTGCCGCTCCTGAACTTCGATGGCGCATCTCTGGGCAAAATCTCGACGCATGGCAGCGTTGTGAATGTGAATTACCGCCTCGGGCTGCCGTAGCCACTGACAAACAGTCCGGGGCCATACCGGGCCCCACTCCTCGAAAATGACGCCCCGGTCCTGGGTGAGCGTCCATGGTTGAGTTTTGACCTGCCCACCCATAAGCCGGAACAGCCATGAGAGATGACCGCGTTTTCGGGTTCTGAGTGAGTCGTCGCCAACTCGTTAGTTACCTATTGGTGAATGCGCCCCTGCCATTCGAGATCGGACGATGCGAGCAAACACCAGACCTTGCGCAAAACTCTTCGTCCTGCCTCAAATGTCAAGCCCCCGCCACCATCGATTCACCGGTAAGCCGTTGAAAAACAACGTGCAAAATCGCCCGCCAGGTTTGCCGATTAATTCCCCTTTCGGCGCATACTCGTTCCATGAGTAGCAAACAAATATCGGCCGATTCGCAGGCCACATTCACCCCTCGGCCGGGGTCCCAAGCGACAGGTCTACGTCGCTGGGGTGGCTCGGCTCCGCGTTTCTATTCCCTATTCCCTATTGGCTATTCCCTGCCTTTAGGTATGGAGGTATGCATACGTATGGACGAGGTATGGCGAAGGTATGAGGCCCTCCCTTAAATCCTTCGCAATCAAATATGGAGGTATGCCATACCGGGGGGAGGGGGGTGGGTCACAAAAACAGGAAAAATGCAGCCCAGCACCATAGGAGGCATCTGAACAGCACTCGACTTGCCTACCGAGCCCCGCCTACTGAGCCCGACGCGAAAACGCGCCGGCCGGCACATCCGCGAGCGTCATCCCCGGACCCTTCCCACAGCAACCTCGGCGCGCCCGGGTCGCAGTATTCAGCGCCTCAACGTGGATCGCATGCAATCCCGCCTTCAGGCCAATCGCCCCGCGATCGTACCGCAGCGCATTACCCGCCGCGCCGCAAACCAGCCCGAAAGGTGGTCCCGTCTTCGCCACTTCCATCCCGTCGATCGTCAGCCGCGCGCCATCGCTGTCGATCAGATGAAAGGTGTAGCCGCCGTCAGTAGGAATGTCGATGAATCCGTCCCACACCGTCGCATGGGCCGTGAGCGGCGGTAACCCGCTGCTCTGCGCGGGCTCTACGCTGAGCGGCAACGAAGGCATCTGAGCCTCAAGATTCGCTGACACACCTGTATTCTGCGGCTGAAGACTTGAGAAATCCGGCAATGCGGTCCACGTTCCGAGATAGGCTTTCCAGTTCAAGCCCGCACTCGGCTCAGTGCCCTCAACCGAGCCTCGCCCCGAGCCTTGCCCCGAAACGAGCCTTCGCGTCGCGTGCGCCTTCACCGCATCATGAAGTTGCTCAACTACCACTACTCCCTGCGCATCCCAATCCTGATGTCCCGCCCCATCCGTCACATGCAGCAAAACACGAAATCGTCCCGCGCCATTTTTCGCATCCAACTCAGTACCCAGCGCGTCAGCAAAGCGATGCCGCACGCTGCGTCCGCGCGCCGACGTTCCATCGCCAAACAGCCATGTGTACTGCGCGCCCGGCGCTTCCTTTGCGGTAAACGTCACGTTCTGTCGCGGAGCTACAATCGCCGAGCCAACGCTAAAAGCCGCTGCCAGCGCGGGCGTCGCCGCATACGTTGGCTCGGCCGCGCCGCCGGAAACAGCCAGCGGCATCTGCGCGTCGCTCGTGACGCGCAGATGCCCGTACTTCACGTTGTCGAATGTCACATCGCTTACGTCGCCAATCATCGTTGACTCAGCCAGCGGCGGCTGATCGAGTGCCCAGATGTTGCGGAAAGTGAATCCATGCAGGCTCGGTTGTTCTTGTTCCATCTGCACCAGCGAGTACCAGTTGTCGAGGATCAGATTCTCAAACGTCACACCCGAGTGGTCGCCGCTCGCGCCGTTCGCACCCCAGAAACCAAGCAGCCCAAACGTCTGCCCGCATGATCCGATGCCCGCGTGCAAAATGTCCGAGTCGCGCAGCGTAAAGTTGTGCAGGTTATAGATCTTTTGCGGCCATCCTAATCTCACCACATTTGAAATGCTTGTCGACAGCTCGCTGTTCTCAACCAATACATTGCTCACATCGGCGCCGGGCGCCGTCAGCGCCGCCTGCGTGTATCCGTCCCAATTCCCCAGCGCCGCAAGGTCATCGTCGGAGGCGCGGATGAATGAATGGTTCACAATCGTGTCGCCGCCGCCCAGCCAGTCCATGCCGTCCTGGTTCGCGTTGTCCGGGTTGCCTCCGATCACGCGCAAATCGTCAAACCTCAAACCTGTCGAATCCTTCATCTGGATCGACCACGTTCGCGACCGGATGATGCAGGTCAGCCCGTCGATCTCCACGTTGTGCGCCTGGTAGCTCACAATGCAGTGCCAGTCAGGCTTCTGCATCCATCCCGTGTCGCTGTTCGCATCCTGCGGCCCGTCGTACACAATCGTTCCCTGCCCCAGCACCTTCACGTTCTCCACCTGCCACAGGTTCAGGCTGCCAAACACGAACGCGCCCGGTTCAAGATAAATCGTGTCGCCGCTCTTCGGATTCAGGCTCTCCCGATGCACTCCGGCGGGAATAATCGTCACATTAGGCCCGCTCGGCGCGGGCAGCGGCGGCGAGTCCGCGAAGAGAAACAGCATGCGCGCCTGATTCAAGAAATCGCCGGGCCGCGAGATAGAAAGTTTCGCCGGCCCCGCCAGATGGAAACGAATCGTCTGCGGTTCGCCCTCCGGGTGCGACGCACGCAGTCCCAGTCGCCATGGCTCAATGTCCACGCCGCCATCCCAGAAATGCGGGTCGGCTGCGGTAATTGAAACGTCCATAGGCCCGGTTGCGTCGAAGCTCACAAAATCGTAATTCGACGCTGCGTGGGCCACGTCCACCCGCTGGTTATTCACCATCACAGCAAAGAAGCTGTCGCGCATCTCATCGGGAACGGGCGCGGCCTGAATACCCGCCCCAACCTGCGCAGTGCCGCAGGCAGCACTTGTAAGCACAAGAATCGAGACAAGCAGCACGCGAAAACCCGTCAACAGGCAAACCCTCAAAAACGAATTCAGAAAACCAAACCACTGTAGCACTCTCACTTGGCAAGCCGGCATAAAACGGCTTGCTGCCCCCGACCGCCCCAAAACCAACGCACCAGGCGGTTACCAAATATAATCGTCTAAGATTCTCCTTTAACCGCGACGCGCAGGATGATTGCGCGCCGGCCTCTATGAGTACCGCGCACTGGTGCCGCCTTCTAAATGAATCAAGAAGAACTGATCCTGATAACTGGCGCGACGGGCTTTTTGGGCACGCAACTTGTCCGTGAACTATTGCAGCGCGAGCCGCGAGCCAGGCTTGCGCTCCTCATCCGCCCGCGGAAGGGTCAAACTCCCGCGCAGCGCGCGGAGTCGATCGTTTCAGCCGCGGACTCGTCGCGCGTCCAGGTTTATGGCGGAGATGTCAGTGAGCCCGACTGCGGGTTAAATGCTGCTGACCGGCAGCAGCTCTGCGCCGAAGCCACGCGCGTCATCCACTGCGCGGCCACCGTTCGCTTCGATCACTCCCTTGAAGAGGCGCGTCACATGAACGTTGACGGTACGCGCAAGATGCTGGATTTTGCCGCGTCCATGCGCTCTCTCAAGAGCTTTGCCTACGTTGGCACTGCGTATGTTGCCGGCGAGCGTGAAGGGTTGATCCTCGAGAGCGAGCTCAACGTTGGCCAGCGCTATCGCAATACCTACGAACAAACCAAAGCCGAGGCCGAAGCGCTCGTGCGTTCGCGGCTGGGCTCACTTCCATGCGTAATACTTCGTCCAAGCATCATCGTGGGAGATTCTGAGACCGGTGTAACTTCCAGCTTCAAAATGCTGTACTGGCCGCTCAAGATTTACTCGAGAAGGCTCTGGCGAACTGTGCCCGGATTCTCCGATGCCATCCTCGATATCGTACCCGTCGATTATGTAGCAAGAGCCGTCACGCAGCTCACATTCGACGAAAACGCCTTGGGCGCAACCGTGCATTTATGTGCCGGGCCTCGTGGCAGTGCGACGATTGAGCGCGTCGCAAGACGTGCTGCGGAATATTTCAAAGTTCGCGAGCCGCGTTATGTCGATCCGAAGATCTTCTTTGCCGTTGTGCGGCCACTGCTTTCGCTCGTGCTCTGGGGGCGCAAGAGGCGCGTGCTCGTTGACGGCCGTGCCTACCGAGATTACTTCACCATGCGCATGCAGTTTGACACCACAAACGCCGAGCGGCTGCTCGGGCCTGCGGGAATCCTTCCGCCACCGGTCATGGACTATCTTGACCGCCTGCTTCGTTATTGCGTGGCCAGCGATTGGGGCCGTAAGGAAGTCCCGGCACAATGAATCTCTTTCGCCGCATCCAACTCGCCCGAGACCGCACCATAACGGTCGCCAACCTGGTGGACGAATTGCTGCGGCGCAATGGGGATTCCGAAGTATCGGTCAGCGAAGACGGCTCTTTTCATCTTTCCAGCCTGCACGCGGAAATTTCTCAGATCGATGCCTTCCTGCGCCGTTCCATCGGCCTGCGCCCCGGCGAGCCGGTGGCCATTTATCGCACCAATGATCGTCACTGCCTCCACTGGTTCCTGGCCGTCATCCGCGCCGGCGGAGTTGCCGTTCCGCTGAATCCTCAGCTCTCTCTCACCGAGGTGCGACGCATCCTTTTGGAAAGCGGCACTCAGATTCTCGTCACTGACAAGACGGTCTTTGAGCGCAGCATCGTGGAACGGAACGCCTTGAATGTTCGCGCCTGGATTCAGGTAGACGGTGAAACGGAAACCCTCGACGGGTTCGTGCGCCTCGTCGATTGCGGTGTGCCCTTTCCGCCGGTTGCCATTGATCCCGCTGCCACCGTCGCCGTTTTCCATACGTCAGGTACCACCGGTTTTCCTAAAGGAGCCGCTCTTTCCAGCCGTGCTCTGCTCGGCGCCCGCGCAACCACGGTTTTTGCCGGGCTTCTCCTCGGTTCCAGAGATCTTGCGCTCATTGCGTTGCCATGGTCCCACATCATGTCCGTCAGCATTGCTCTTTATGGATTGATGGCCGGTGTTCGCGGATGCCTTCTCGAGCGCTTCGATGTTGATAGCGCGCTGAATCTGATCCAGCAATTTCGAGTGACCGCCGTTGTTGGCGTTCCGGCAATGCTTTCCCGGCTAGTCAACGCCAATCCCGACCCCGCCCGTATGGCGAGCGTTCGCGTGTGGCTTTCGGCCAGCGACTATTTGCCTGAAGAAGTTCGCGACCGTCTGCACGATTACGGCGCTCTCCTTCGGCTGCCGGCAGGCCGCCGCATTCCTCCAGTCATCCTGAATGGCTATGGCATGGTCGAGTTAGGCGGACTGGCCATGATGGGCATCGAATTGTCGCTTATTCCTGGCAGCGGCCAACTGTGCCTTCCCGTCCCGCCCTTTCACGTTCGCATCGCCGATGAAAACGGCCGGCGCGTACCAGTCGGCCATCCCGGCGAGTGCCAGATTCGCCGCTACGGTCTGAGCCCGCATTACTGGAAGGACAAGGAAAGCAACAACGGCCTCTTAACCAGCGATGGATGGCTGCGCACCGGCGACCTGGCGACGCGAAACCGGTTCGGAATGATCCGCATCGTCGGTCGCATCAAGGACGTCATCAAGTCCGGCGGCTACTCGGTTTACGCCCGCGAATTGGAAGAAGCAGTGCTGGCCCATCCCGAGGTCGTGCGAGCCGTGGCCTTCGGTCTACCGCACACAGAAAAAGGCGAAGTTCCGGTTGCTGCGGTCGAGCTGCTTCCCGGTGCTTCTGCCACTGAGGAAATTCTGCTGGCCTGGTGCCGTCAGCGCCTTGCGCCATACAAAGCGCCGCGCCGCATCTGGATTCTGGAATCAGGCAGCATGCCGCAAACCCACAATGGCAAGCTGATGCGCCGTGTTCTCCGGGAGCGATTCGCAGCCGACGTCAAGATCTAGCAAAAACCTAGTCGTGGCGAAGCGCATCCACCGGCGAAAGCTTCCCCGCGCGCCATGCCGGAACAGCGCCGGCAATCAGCCCCGCAACCAGCGCAATGACCATCGCCTGCACCAGCAGCGGCCACTCGAGCTTATCTGAAACAAAGGTCGCGGTCTGTGGCAGGCTCGCCAGGATACGCAACGATCCCCATCCCAGCAGCAGGCCGAAGACTCCGCCGCCCAGCCCGAGAATGGCCGCTTCAAATTCGATAAGCAGCAGTATTTGCGCCCTCTTCCATCCCATCGAGCGCAGCGTGCCGATCTCCTGCGTGCGCTCGAAGACGCTCATCACCATGGTGTTCGCAATCCCCAGAATTCCGATCACCAGTGCCAGCATCGACGTGCCCCACGCGGATGCCTGCGCGAGTCGAACGAACTGATTTTCGCTGGCGCGCTCGGCAGCGGGAATTGCCTTCAGGCCGGGCGCAGCACCTTCAATCTCCGCTTGCGCGCGCTTCAGGTAGTGATCCCACGGTTCGCCTTGCGGAGCGGGTCGCAGGCGCACATCGATCGTCGATACCTTGCCTTCAACGCTGCTCAGCTTTTGCAGCTCGTCGAGCGGCATAACCACCGCGTCGGCTTCGAGTGCCGAACCGCCGTGATAAACACCCGTTACGGTAAACGGCGACCCCTCGATCTCTAGAACGTCTCCGGGCTTTTTCTTGAGTGCTTGCGCCAGAATATCGCCCAGCATCACGTCCGGCTGGCCGTCCTCGAATCGCTTTCCTGACAGGATCTGCAACGAATCGAGCTGGTATCCGCTAGCCTGCCAGCCGTAAACCAGAGCATTCTCATCCGCGGTCAAATCCATCTCGTTGATGATCGCGGGAGAGGCCTGTGCCACTACAGGAAGGACCCTCAGCTTATCTGTCACCGATTGATCCAGGGATGTGTTCAGAAAAGTGCCGCGAAGCACCGCAATGTCGGTGCGGCTGCTGGAGTAGATCTGCATCCATTGCTGTTCAAATGACCGGGAAAAGCCCACCAGGCCCACAAACGCGCCCACCGCCATGCTGATTCCGCCCAAAGTAAGCAGCGTTCTTAGCCTTCTGCGCCGCAGATTCTTCCAGACAAATTTCGTAAACGAGAGTGATGTGGCCATTGAGCCGGACCCGATCCTTTGGTGCGGAGACAGTTGCAGAAAGAACGTCCAGCGTTCCCAGAATCGTTCACCCCGCCCATTCAAGAGAATAGGGGTTCAACGCCGCACTTGCAATGCGCTTTAGGCTTAGATGCCTTCGCCCATCGTGACGTAGACCCGCATCTGTTCCAATTCGACACGGTATGCGCTGCGCTCAGCCTCTTCGGCTGCAAAAGGATCGGGTGGGCACGGTTCCGCGCCTAGCCGCTGCTCCAGCTCCTCAACGCGCGCTGAGAGAGCAATAAGCGCGTCCGAAAGCGGGTCTTTGATGTCGTGCGGATCGGTGAGCAGCACGCGCTCGCCGTTTCGGTAGACAATATGGGCCGGAACACCCACCACCGTCGAATTCGGCGGCACGTCAGAAAGAACCACGGAGCCCGCGCCAACACGGGAGTTTTCGCCCACGGTCAGGTCGCCCAGAATATTGGCGTTGTTGCCGATGAAAACCCGATCGCAAATCGTGGGATGGCGCTTGCCCTGCTGCTTACCCGTGCCGCCCAGTGTGACGCCCTGATAGATCGTTACGTCGTTGCCCACGATTGCCGTCTCGCCGATCACCACTCCCATGGCGTGGTCAATAAACAAGCGCTGACCTATCAACGCACCTGGATGAATGTCGACACCGGTATGGAAGCGGCCCACCTGCGAGAGCACCCGCGCCAGGAGCCGCAAGTTATGGCTCCACAGCCAGTGCGACACGCGATAATTCCAAACCGCCCAGAGTCCCGGATAGCAGAGCACAACCTCCAGGCGTGTGCGCGCAGCCGGGTCGCGCTCCATGATGGAGTTGATTTCATCGCGCATTCGGCCAAATATCGACATAGGGACTGAGGGAATAAGGGAATCACGGAATGAGGGAACAAGGAAACAAGAAACGGACATCACGCCATCGGGCAACTGGCGTCCTTGGCCCCTCGTTCCCTTGGTCCCTTGTTCCCTGCTTTAGTTACGCCGTCACCGCAATCGGCTCGGCCTGCAATGCCAGCGCCTGCTGGCGCAGCGGCTCGAACAGGATACTCGACAGATAGCGCTCGCCAAAGTCAGGCAGCACAACCACGATCAGCTTGCCGGCATTCTCTGGCTTCGCTGCAACCTTCAGCGCCGCGGCAGCCGCTGCGCCGGAGCTGATTCCCACAAAGAGTCCCTCTTCCTTCGCCAGCCTGCGCGCCATCTCGACTGACTCATCGTTCGTAACCTGGACTACTTCGTCGATGAGCTTCGTGTCGAGAATGCTGGGCACAAATCCCGCTCCGATTCCCTGAATCTTGTGCGGGCCGGGTTTGCCGCCGGAAAGAACCGGGCTGTCAGTCGGTTCCACGGCGACGGCCTTGAAGCTGGGCTTCTTCGGCTTGATGTAATTGGAAACGCCGGTAATGGTGCCGCCGGTGCCGACACCGGAAATCAGAATGTCGACTTTTCCGTCGGTGTCGTCCCAAATCTCCGGTCCGGTCGTCTTCAGGTGAATGGCCGGGTTGGCCGGGTTGTCGAACTGCTGAAGAATAAAGCCGTTCGGCGTCTTCTCCAGAATCTCGTTGGCCTTGGCAATAGCGCCTTTCATGCCGTTCGGGCCGGGCGTCAGCACAATCTCCGCTCCATAGGCCAGCAGAGTTACGCGGCGCTCCAGGCTCATGGTTTCGGGCATCGTCAAGATGATCTTGTAGCCCTTGACTGCGGCTACAAACGCCAGCGCGATGCCGGTATTACCGCTCGTGGGCTCGATCAGAATCGTCTTCCCGGGCGAAATCTTGCCGGCTTTTTCGGCAGCATCAATCATGGCGAAGCCGATGCGGTCCTTGACGCTCGATGCGGGGTTCTGGCTTTCCAGCTTGGCGACAACGGTAGCGGGCAATCCCGCTGCCACACGGTTCAGCCGCACCAGAGGGGTGTGGCCAATCAATTCAGTAACGTTCGCGGCAATGCGCGCCATAATGATCTCCTTTTTTTGAGGGCCTGAGGCCTGGATCGCTTGTGAAACGGATTCTAGAGCTTTCTCTTGGGAATGGTGCAGCTTGTCAGAGCAAGAAACGCGCGCAACCAAGCGCACGACGGCATCGGAGCTGGCACCAGGACGGTGTTAGCGACATCGATGCATACAAGTAGCCTAGACCCAACGCCCAGCCGAAGGCAAGCACTATCAATTTTCGACGGCAAGGTCTATCGTTCCCGCCGGATATGTGGCCCGCAGACCGGACCCGCCTTTTACTCCCCGATTAATTTGCAGGAGATAGGGATACTCTGGCCTTCAACCGCAGCAAGCGATCCCTCATATAACCCGCAATCAAGCAGGTTATTAGGGGAGGACTTGCGACCGGAGTAGACGTTAATCAGCAGTTGCGGTCCCTGACTGTCCACCCATTTCATCATGGCCGGCGTGGGCTTCACGTTGCTGAACGTTGCGATGGCCCCGGGAGCGATCTCTCGATCCACCTCACCCAGCCCAATCTCGCCCATACGGTCCACATACTGCTTTGGCGTGCCCGTAATTGGCGATGCCGTCAGATAGCCAGCCACAATCACCGTCTCTTTCCCCGCGACAAGCGTGTCCATCGCCTTTTGGGAATACGTGATCTTCACGGTGAAATTGAAAACTGCTGCGGCCGGCGTTGTGGGTTTTGCCGTCTGCTGTTGCGCAAAAACCGGGCCCGCCAAATCCGAGCCGAGGACCAAAAATGCGGCGAGTGCGACAAAGAGAACCGTCACTGCACGCGCCGAAAAAGAGAAGCTTCTGAACATGGATGCAATCCTACGCCAAACTAACCGAAGAGACGCTCGACCTCGCCAGAAAGTTGCGCACCTGGAAGGAATGGTTTTACGCTGACCAAAATTAGAGAAGCGAACTCATCCCGTATTGCGCAGCCCCGCCGAAATTCCGTTGATCGTCGCGGCAATCGCGCGATTCACTTCGGGTGTGTCTTCGCCGCCGCGCTTGCGTCGCAGCATATCCACCTGGATCAAATGCATGGGATCGACGTAAGGATTGCGCAGCTTGATCGAATGAGCCAGCACCTGGTTGGTCTGTAGCAGTTCCTTCTGCCGCGTAACGGCAAGCACCGAACGCACCGTGCGATGGAATTCGGATTCGAACATGTCATAAATGCGCTCGCGCAGTTTTTCATCCTTGACTAGCGCGGAATAAAGCCGCGCCGTGCCCAGGTCGGCTTTGCCCAGCGCCATCTCCACGTTGCGAATGAGATCAATGAAGAGCGGAAACTCCTTGGCCATGGTTTGCAACAGTTCAAGCGCGCCAGGCTTCGCGAGATACTGGTCAATCGCGAATCCCACGCCGAACCACGCCGGCACCAGCAGTCGCGATTGCGTCCACCCAAAGACCCACGGAATGGCGCGCAGGTCAGAGAGTTTCGGCGAATCGCTGCGTCGCGCTGGGCGCGAACCGATCTTCGCGTTCTCCAGCTCGCCAACAGGCGTGCTCTGCTCAAAGTACGTAATCACGCCAGGGTCTTCGAGAATGTGTCTGCGGTATGTGTCATAGGCCAGGCTCGAGAGCTCGTCAAGCGCGGCTTCCCATTCCGGCTTCAGCACGCCCGTGAAATGTCCCTCAGGGTCGCGGGCGTTCGGCCGTGCCAGCGCATCGAGCGACGCGGCAATCATCAGTTCCAGGTTCCGCTCAGCCAAAACCTCGTCGGCGTATTTGAAATTCAGCACCTCGCCCTGCTCAGTGATTCTCAACTGACCGTCAAATGAGTCAAACGGCTGGGCAAAGATCGCCCGATGCGTCGGCCCTCCGCCGCGGCCTACGGTGCCGCCACGACCGTGGAAGATCCGCAGCTTGATCCCGGCCTCGCGCGCCACCACATGCAGATCGCGATGCGCGCGGAAAATCTCCCACGTCGAGGTCAGCATGCCGCCGTCCTTGTTCGAGTCGGAGTAGCCCAGCATAATCTCCTGCCAGTTGCCCCACGACTCAAGTAGCCGGCGATAGTCCGGCCGACTCCAAAGCTCTCGGCAAATCGACGGCGCATTGCGCAAGTCTTCAATCGATTCAAACAGCGGGACCGGCATCAATCCAGGGTCTAGACCAGGCTCCTCGCCCTTACCCTCCACAGCCACACCGCCCAGCCGCGCCAGCCGAATCACTGCCAGCACATCTTCTACAGAAGAAGCCCCGCTAATCACGTATTGGCGAATCGCCTCCGGCGAGCATCCTGCCTTTACTTCGGCCACCACTCGGAACGTCTCCAGCACGCCTGCCGTTTCTTGCGAAAGCCCGCTCTTAAGCGCTGGCGCAATCGTGTCGCCGATAGCCTCGCTCAGCGCAGCTGCGTGAATCCGTGCATGCTGGCGGATATCGAGCGTATGCAGATGCAGGCCAAAAGTGCGCACCTGCAGAATCAGCGGATCGATGAGCGTGCGCGCAATCCGGATGCCCCCATTCGCGGCCAGAGAAGCACGCAGTGTCTCCAGATCGTCGACAAAATCCTGAACCGAGCAATAGGCGGGCAGTGCCTGAGTGAGTTTGTCGTAGTCGCGCGCCAGCGTGTAGGGCGACGCCGGCACTGCGCCTCCGGAATCCGGCCTCTCTCCTGTCCGCTCCAGCGTGCGCTGAATGCGGGCCTTGAGACAGATGACGAAGCGCCGATAATACTCGAACTCATATTGCGAGCCGAAGACCTGTGCCTCCGGCGTATGCGCCTGCGCCACGTAGGCCCGCAAGCGCGCCAGCAGCGCTTCGCTCACCGGCCGTTGTTGCGCGCTTGACGTCAGCAGGTCGATGATTTCGTCCAAGCGGCGCTCGTAGTAAACCAGCAAATGGCCGCGTGCCAGTCGCAGTGCGGCGCGCGTTACTTCGGGCGTAACAAATGGATTGCCGTCGCGGTCGCCGCCGATCCACGAGCCGAAGCGCAACACCTGCGGCAATTCCAGCGGCTCAATCTCCAGATCGTACGCCGCCATCAATGCCGCTGAAATCTCACGGTAAAGCTCGGGCAGCGTTTCAAAGATGGAAACGTCGTAGTAGTCGAGGCCCATCTTCACCTCGTCGTAAACCGTCGGCCTGCGCGAACGCACTTCGTCGGTCTGCCACAGGCTCGTGATTTCGGCCAGCACCATCTCTTCCAGTCGCGCCATATCCTGCGCGGGCAGTGGAATGCGGTCCAGCGCTTCAAGAAATTCGCCGATGCGACGGCGCTTGAACATCACGGTTCGCCGCGCAGCCTCAGTGGGGTGCGCCGTAAACACCGGTACGATCAGCACGCGGCGCAGCCAGTTCAGCGCCTCTTCCGCGCCGATGCCTACGCGGCGCATCTCGCAGAAAGTTCCCTCAAGTGACCCGCGCTGCCTGCCGGCCTGGCCGCTCAGGCGCAGCGCAATGCGGCGCCGTTTGCGGTGGTTCGTTTCCGCCAAATTAATCAGCTCGAAGTAGAACGCGAATGCTCGCGTCAGCAGGATGGCGCGCTCCACCGGCAACGCGTGCACCAGTTCCATTGCCGCGGAGTCGTGGCGGGCGGCCTGTTCGGCATTTCCGTGCGCGTCGGCATCGCGGCGTCGGATGGTCCCCTGCCGCAGCGCTTCAACCTGCGCGAAAAGGTCGGCACCCGCCTGTTCGCGCAACACCACGCCAAGCAGCGTGCCCAGCGAGCGCACGTCGCGGCGCAGCGGAGCCTCCTTCAGCTCGCCGCTCTGCGCCTCAAGCTCGGCCAGTCGTTGGGCCCAGCTCTCGGGATTCCACAAAAGAGCCATCGTATTTCGATTATGCACGACGGGCTTCAGAGATCAGGCCGTCTTGCCTTCCAGCTGCGCCGTCAACTCTTCCCACTCCGCAGTCAGCGCGGCCAGCTGCGCGCGAAGCTCCCCGGCCAGCGTGGTCAGGCGCTGCGTCTCGGCCGCCGACACATAAACACCCAATTGCTCATCCGTGTGCGCAATTGCGCTTTCAATCCGCGGAATCTCCTCTTCGAGAAACAAGCATCGGTCCTCCAGTTGCTTTTGCTTAATCGGATTCAAGCGGCGAATTCGCGCGGCCGATGACGATATCGCGTTATCGAACTCCTCATAGCCGCCCTCGATCACGAAAGTTGTTCCAACCAGCGCCGATTTTTCGTGTCGCGACGCCGGCTTTTCGTGTTGTGGGAGCGGCAGCTGAGTGCGCGCAGTTGCTGGCGGTGCCTGAGCCGCCGCAGGCGCGGCTAACGCCGACTTCCGCCGCAGATAGTCTTCGTAGTTGCCTTCGTACGCCGTCACCGCGCCGCCTTCAATCTCGAGCACTCGCGTAGCCAGCCGATCGATGAAGTAACGATCGTGCGAGACGAAGACCACCGTGCCGTTGTAACTGGCCAGCGCTTCAAGCAGCACGTCCTTGGCCCGCATGTCCAGGTGGTTCGTCGGCTCGTCGAGAAGCAGAAAGTTCGCCGGCGAAACCAGATATCCGTGCCAGCGCAAAGCGGTTGCGTTCGCCGCCCGAGAGCACGCCCAGCGGCTTGAACACGTCATCGCCCGAGAAAAGGAAACAGCCGAGCAGAGACCGCAGCTCAGCATCCGGTACGCGCCGGGCCGCGCGGTTCATGTCGTCCAGCATGCGTGCCTCAGGGTCGAGCACCTTGTACTGGTCCTGCGCAAAGTATTCGGCGATCACGTTGTGGCCCAGTCGAATTGAACCGGCGGAAGACGTCTCTTCGCCGGTGAGCAATTTGATCAGCGTTGATTTTCCCGCGCCGTTCACGCCCACCAGGGCCACGCGATCGCCGCGCTCAATCGTGAACCTCGCTCCCTCAAATACGTGCTTCGCCGCGTAGCTCTTCCCCAGACCTTCCGCCTCGGCAACAATTCGTCCTGAAGGTGGCGGCTGCGGAAACTTGAAGTGGATGACCGACTCCTCTTCGGGAACTTCGATTCGCTCGATCTTCTCGAGCTCTTTAATCCGCGACTGCACTTGCCTGGCTTTCGTAGCCTGATAGCGGAAGCGGCTAATGAAGGCCTCCAGGTGCTCGATCCGCTCGCGCTGATTGCGGTAGGCGGCCATCAGTTGCTCGCGCCGCTCGTCTTTTTGTTTCAGGTATTTTGTGTAATTTCCCTGATAAATAGTGAGGCGCTTGTTCCATATCTCTACGGTCCGGTCGATCGTCACGTCGAGAAAATAGCGGTCATGCGAAATGAGAATGTAGCCGAATGGATAATTCTTCAGGTAGCCCTCAAGCCAGTTGCGCGTTTCCAGATCGAGGTGGTTGGTAGGCTCGTCGAGCAGCAAAAGATTAGGCTTGGCCAGCAGCAGCTTCGCCAGCGCAATGCGCATCTGCCATCCGCCGCTGAATTCATCCGTCTGCCGCGCCCAATCTTCTTTGCCGAATCCCAGGCCTGTGAGCACGCTGCCCACTTGCGCGTCGAGTGCGTAACCATCGAGCGCGTGAAAGCGGTCCTGCAACAGCGAGTAGCGCTCCGCAACAGCTTGGTACTCCGCGCCTTCGTGATCCAGCTCCGCGAGCTGCCCGGCTAGCTGCTCAATCTCGCGCTCCATCTCGTGGAGCTCGTCGAAAACAGTCAGGCATTCCTCAAACACCGTCCTGCCCGCAAGCTGCAGACCCTCCTGCGGCAAGTACCCGATGCTGATGCCGCGCGTCTTTTCAAGCGAGCCGTAGTCCAGCGATTCCAGGCCGGAGAGAACCTTCATCAGCGTGGATTTGCCCGTGCCGTTCGCGCCTACCAGCGCGGTCTTTTCGTTGTTGCGGATCAGCCAGTCGGCCTCGAGAAACAAGATCCGCGGTCCAAACCGCTTTCCGGCATGTTGAAGCGCGAGCATGAAAGTCCATTGTCGCAAATCAACGCGCGCGGTCGGGGAGGGCGCGCCGCCCGCGACGAGCACTCAGTCCACGTGAAAGACCTCATCCATCGCGGTCCACCACTCACCTTTCTTGCGATCCGGCAGAGGATTCTGCATCGGCTCCATCAGGGCCCACCATTCCTGCGTCGTCTTATCGGCAGCCATTCGAGCCATGTCCGCGGCGAAATCGGTCCCGTGGTATTCGAAATAGCCGAAAAGCGTGTGATTGTGCAAATAAATGGAGTAGTTGCGGATGTTGCAGGCGCGGATCATGCTGAGCACACCAGGCCAAACCGCGGCGTGATGTTCCCTATATTTCTTCTCGGCTTCTGGCTTCAAGCCGATCACCATTCCATATCGTGTCATTTTTTCCTCGCAAAATTCTTCCAACAGGGCCAGAACAGATTATGTTAGCCCGCGAGGTGGCGGCCGCCTTCTAAAATTCACACTGGCCCCCTGGGGCGTCTATGATCAATTGGCGCAATTGCAGCCGCGGCAGCAAGGGGGCTAAATTGCGGAACGCTCCGGACCGCAAGACCAGCGAAAGCGACATCGGGAGCAGCGACCTCATCCTGAAGAAATGCGGAGGAATGATGACAATGACAAATTTGACTGAGCGGCGAAAATTCTTGAAGCAGGTAAGCTCGCTGGGATCAGCAGCGATGATGGCTTGTCTGCCGGAGAGCGCACTGGCCCTTGGCGGCAGAGCGACGCACATCATTGAGAGCGCTGTCACGCCGGCGCAGACTGATGAGGAGCCCAAATATCACATCAAATTTGCCGCCTGCGGCATGAGTCACGACCATATCTATGGCATGATCGGAGCCGTCCAGCGCGGCGGCGGAGAACTGGTTGCGGCCTGGGGCGGCGAAGAAGACAAGCTGGCGCAGTTTCGCAAGCGCTTCCCTGACGTGAAGATCGTCGCCACGCAGGACGAGATTCTCGACGATCCCTCCGTGCAGCTCGTTCTAACCTCCCAGGTCGCCAGTGAGCGCGCGGGAATCGCCGTCCGCGCCATGAAGCGCGGTAAAGACGTCCTCTCTGATAAGCCCGGACTCACAACGCTCGAACAACTGGCGGAAGTTCGGAAGACAATTGCTGAAACCAAACGCATCTACGCCATCATGTACAGCGAGCTTCTCGAGGTCAAGGCCGCCGTCTATGCGGGCGTACTTATTCAGCAGGGCGCGATCGGCAAAGTGATCCAGACCATCAACATCGCTCCGCACCAGATCTCTCAGGGCGGCACTGGCGATGCCGGCGGCGCGCATCCGAGACCCGACTGGTTCTGGAATCCCGATCAATATGGCGGAATTCTGTGCGACATTGGCTCCCACCAGGTGGATCAATTCCTGTTCTACACAAAATCAACCACAGCAGAAGTTGTCGAGTCACAAATCGCAAACGTGCGCCATCCAAAACATCCCCGGTTCCAGGATTTTGGCGACATGGTGCTGCGCGGCAACCGCGGATTCGGCTACGTCCGCCTCGACTGGTTCACGCCCGACGGCCTCGGCACCTGGGGCGACGGCCGCCTCTTCATCCTCGGCACCGACGGCTATATGGAGGTTCGCAAGTACACCAACGTCGCCGTCAGCCATCAGGGCAACAATCTGTTCGTGGTCGATAGCAAAGAAGCGCGTTATATCGACTGCAACGCCATGCCCCTTCCATTCGGACCGCAGTTTGTCTCTGACATTGTGAACCGCACCCACACCGCGCAAAACCCTGATGAGGCGCTGCTCGCTGCGGAGTTGGTGCTCAAGGCGCAGAAGAATGCAAAATTCGTGACCCTCGAAAGCTGACGCGCAGCTCTCTTCCGCTCTGCTCCGCCACGCCTGCGCTACATCGAACCAGCGATTTGTATCAGTGCACGAGCGGAGCTCCCACCGGGCGAGTGGGTCGTGCAGGCAGTCAAGAGCCCGCTCTCACTCGCCCTTGTAATCCTGGAACAGGTCGGGAAACTCCTTCTTGAGAGCCTCAACCTTCGGCCGGTCGCACACCAGAATATATGGATTGTCCGGATGATGCAGAGCGTAGTCCTGATGGTAAGACTCAGCGTCGTAAAAGCCTTTCAGCGGCGTCACTTCGGTCACGATCGGCTTCTTGAATACCCCTGCCGCATTGAGCTGCGCAATGTATTCCGTGCTGATCTTCCTCTGCTCCTCGCTGGTATAGAAGATTGCCGAGCGGTATGAAGTTCCCACGTCCGGCCCCTGCCGATTAAGCTGGGTCGGGTCGTGTACGACCGAAAAGAATATCTGCAGCAGCTTGCCGTATGTAATCTTCGAAGGGTCGTAGACCACTTTCACCGATTCCGCGTGGCCGGTGGTTTCCGTAGTCACCTGGTCGTACGTTGCCGTAGCCGCCGACCCGCCGGCATACCCAGCCGTCGTCGCCACTACCCCTCTGACCCGCTCAAATACCGACTGCGTTCCCCAGAAACAGCCGCCTGCGAATATAGCCGTCTCTTTACCTGAGTTTTGTGCGAGAGCAGCGTCATCCTTCGGGGCCGGAATCCCGCCTCGCGTCTGTGCGTGCATCCAAAGGCTGAATCCAAAGGCCGCAACCACCAAACACACAGCCAGATACGAAAAGTGTGAACGGTTCATCGATCCTCCTAAGTCTCAATAAGCATTACATGAGACGCGCGCAGGCGCATAGAGGTTACAAGCGCCCGTGCCACGCCCGGAGGGAGCACGGGCCCTTCAAGCCCGTGAACACTGCGGCCCAACGACCGGGCTTTAGGCAGCCCATTCATCGAATCGGCGCATGATCTCCGTGAGCCAGCATCCCACCAGGATGACAGAGCCCCACAATATGAAGGGAACGCCGTAGAGTATGAAATGCTTGCGCGAACGGGCCAACTCAAACACCCGCATCTTCACGATGGCGTATACGTTAGCTGCGAGATAAGCGACCGCCAAACAACTCATTACCAGGTTATGCAAGTTCATATGCCTCCTGAGGTCTATATCTCACCGCAATATTGCTTGCGATGTTTGCCGGTGAGCAATCCGCATGCAAGCGGGTTGAGTGGAATCGCTGCCAGATCCGATTTGGACACTGCCCTCAAGTTGCTGCGGGAGAGAAATCTACGCCAGAGACTTTGACGACGGCCTGCCAGGCGGCTTCCTCGTTGGCGCGATCGTGAAAGTGCGGGTGACGCATCGCCTCAATTGGGCCGGTGAGCTTCTTCGGCGCCGAGGCGAAGAATTGCCCCGAGACGTCGGCTCCGAGCGCCTAAGTTATGAAATGGTGAATTGCCTCGTAGGCGTTATCTTGAAATGAAGTATTTTTCAAATCAGTCAAAAAGGTGCTCTGGTCCACCATGTCCCCGGATAACTTGCCTTCTTTACTTGCATAAAATACGCCGCTTTTATACCGCTCATCCGACATGGCATCTACAAAGCGTTTTGCACCTACGTCCAGCGTATGCACCATTCCGCCTATCAATGGGAATACGATAGGCATCATCACAAACTTCAACATAAACCGCATTGGCGGGGGAAGACTATCTGGCGCCTGAGTTCCTTGTGTATTCCCTGGGCTCACAACAACAAACTTTAGCTTGGGATATTTTCTCGCCATGGATAACGTCCACATGGTTTCTGCGTACTTGACATATGCGTATGCATTCAATGCAACGAACTTCTTACCAAAATATGATCCATCAAGAACAGCAGCAAACTCATCTACAGAAGAAGTCCTCATTGAAACCCGTTTTATTCCGAGCATCTTTACTCCTGGAACAGCTTCCGCACTGACTGATAGAACTGTTTTCCTTAACTTGTCCCGTTTAATTAATTCCTCCACTAGAATTACGTTGCCTAAAATATTCGTCGCAGCTAATTCATTCATTCCGGAAGGCGTAGATTTCGCGGCCGTTTTCCCCACTACTCCGCCTGCATTTAAAACGATCGCGTCAATCGGTTCCTTTATCTCTTCTACTGCGTTTCTTACAGAATTTGCATCCGTAACATCCCCAATAATAATTTCAAAAACATTTGCCCCCGTCTTCTCCTCAAGGTCTTTTTTTGCTGCCTCTGCTCTCGCTCGATTTCTGCAAAAAAGAATTACCTTTTTTGTTTCTTTTTTCAACGCTAACTGTCGGGCAGTCTCTTTCCCAAGCCCAGCATTTGCTCCGGTTATCAAGATACTTTCGTTCATTTTTTTCTCCTTCTTAGGTTGTTAGTTACTTGGGGAATGGAGCAATCCGACAGTCAGTTGATGATGGCCGCTCGGCGGGGCCTGAGAAGCCTCAACGCCCGCCGGAGTGATCACGCGCTTCTTGGTTAGGACCAATCCGGCATTGAGCAGTAGGAAATCGATCGGCCTACCTAGCCTGACCAACTCGGCGAGGGCGGATTGAATACTGGTGGGCGAGCCCAGATCCAGCTCCAGCGGCGTGAATATCACTGTTTTGTTCTCGGCCGCGAGTTGAGCGGCCGCTTGCTGGGCCCCGGCCAAGCTGCGCCCGGTGACGATGATCTCGTGCCAGTCCTCTTTGGCGAGCAGGCGCGCTGCCGCATTGCCGAGTCCGGCAGTGGCGCCGGTGACGAGCGCGATCGAATGTTCCATGGGCGTCTCCGTGGTGTAGGGTGAAAGTCGTGCTGTATTCCCGTTAAACCTATCCATTTGTGTCCTGTGTTTATCTGTCTTGCAGCATTACGAACTTCAGAGTACGATAATCATAGCAACAATGCAAGGAGTTTCGTACGCGATGGTAACTAATATTGCGAAGCGCCCCCGAGGACGTCCAAAAGGCTTTATCCCCGAAGAAGCACTCGACCGTGCCGTTGAGATGTTTTGGGAGCATGGGTATGAAGGAGTCGACGTGGATCGGATCGCGCGCGCCGTGAACGTCACCAAACCCGCGCTATACCGGGCCTTCGGGGACAAGTCCACATTGCTGCTCAAGGCGGTCGAGCGCTATGCGCTGACGTATGGAACTCCCAAAATGGCAGCATTTCAAGCGGAGCCGGACATCCATAAGGCCGTGACCGTATTTTGCGAGGCTACCGTCGACTCCTGTAGTGGCGAGGCTCGCAGCGGCTGCATGATGGCCGCTGCTGCGCTGGGACAGTCGGAGCGGGTAACGGAGATCCGTTCCCGGCTCAAGAAGGGCCTGACCGGATCCGCTGATATTTTCGCGAAACGTTTCGAGCGGGAGATAAAGGCGGGGCGTCTGACTCGCACACCATCTGCCAAGGTGCGAGGCCGTTTGCTCGTTGACTTGGTGCAGGGTTTGCAGCTTCGCGCCAAGGTTGGTATCCCCCGCGAGGAATTGCTGGAAGACGCTCGAAGCTATGTGCCCATGATTCTTGGCGAATAAATCTAGCGCACTTCTCGGCGGGGGATGCGTCTGGACGAGTGCCAAATCGCCGAGTCGCTCATCGAGCGCAGATTAGTGCCGGGATGTCGGCAAGGGTCCCGCGGTATCACGGCCGAACGTGACCCGGCGCGCAAAATCGCGCAGAAAACGACCACCTAACCCCACTTAAGGCCGGCTAAGCGCGCGCAAACCCGCTATCCGTGAAATTACTCGCGACCATTTCCCACGAAATGTTCGAATATTCCTGATGACCAATTACCCCTGTTTCGGGAAATTTCTAGGCGCACCACTCAACGATTCGCGAAACTTTAAGCGACCATTCGGGCCTTTTTGTGACACTTTAAGCGACCATTTCGCGGGGTCCCGGTCGCACAAAGTTGAACATTTCGTGCCACTTGAGTCGCCTTCGCCCGGCCCCAAAAAAAATGCGCCCCCGCCGCCGAGCCCAAAGCCAAATTTCCGCCGATCTATTCCGGCGCGCGCAGAGCGATCCAGTAGAACCGCCGCCAGCAGGATTTGCAGCGAACCGGATGCAGAAAGAACAGCGCAAGCAGGCCATCGTACGGACGCAACTCGGCAGGCTTGAAATCGATACTGGTGCAGCGAGGGCACCTGTGCCGAAACCAAAGCACTTTCGGCAGCCAGTCCGGCCAGGTTATCGTTCCAACACTCATGGTGAACTTCCTTTTCTAGGCCCTTCATCCTGAACTTGTATTGATGAGATCTCGGTGTTCCTCACATCCCAGACCCAACTCCCGCACCGGAATTCCCGTCGAGCCACGAGAGAAGACAACGAATGCTTGCCGTTGCCAAAGCAATGCTGGAATCGGCTGCTCCGTAATAGAGGCTGATGGTGTCGCCGTCGGCGCCGATAGTTTGGCCGCACGGAAACACAACGTCACGCACATCGCCGACGCGCTCGTACGGGGCTTCCGGACCAAATATCCAGGAGTCGCCGCGTTGCAGGCAGGTCTCCGGTTGATTCAGGTCAAAAAGCGCCAGGCCGAGGCGGTAAATGCTTCCGGACGCGGTATTCCGCACTCCGTGATAAATCACCAGCCAGCCTTTGGGCGTTTCGATCGGCGGAGAGCAGAGGCCAATCTTGTTTGCATCCCACCATCCGCCGCGACGAGCTTGCAGCATGATTTTATGGCTGCCCCAATGGCGCAGATCGGGAGAGTAAGAGATCCACATATGTGCGCCGGTCGTAGTCATTGGCCGATGAATCATCGCCCAGTAACCGCCGATCTTTCGTGGCAGCAATGCAGCGTCCTTATCTTCGGGCTGCATGATCACGCCCAATCGCTCAAAGCTGCGAAAGTCTTTGGTGAGCGCCAGCGAGACTCCAGGGCCGCCGCGGGAGAAGGAGGTATACGCCACGGCATATTGCTCGAGTTCCGGAACATAAGTGATGCGCGGGTCTTCAATGCCCCAGATTTCTTCGGGGTAATGTTCGGGATCGGCCATCAACGTCGGATGAGCGTCAATGCGCCATCCGTTGATTCCATTCTCTGAGCGCGCAGCGCAAAGGTGCGACAGCCCACTGCGGTCCTCAACGCGGCAAAGCAATAACGTATCTCCGTCGGCTAAACGGACGGCCCCTGCATTGAAGACGCTGTTAACTGGATACGGCCAATCCTGCCCGCTGAGAATCGGATTGCCGGTATAGCGCGTGAGCAAAGGAAGGCCGGCGCATGCTTCAGGCTTCGGCTGTTCTAAGTTAATTTCTTCAGGCATAACCACTGTTGGAGAAGTTGGGTTCAAAAGGAGAGGCTCATTTCCTGTTGCGTTTTTTCTACTGGTTGGGTCACTTTTGCTCGCTGCATTTCAAGCAGCGCCATTAAGAACGAGAGGGTTGATTCCGCGCCCTGATTTTCATTCACGCGATCCGGATGAAGTCCGTCTTTGCAGCCGCCGGTGGTGGCATCGTAGAGCGGCGCCTGCAGATCGTTTTTCCCCAGGAACCACCTGAATGCGCAATGAGCTTCATCGCGCCAGCGCACTTCGTTGGTCAGCCTGTATGCCTCAAGGCAAGCAGAGATGGTGGCGCAGGCTTCGACGGGCTGCTGGTCGAAGCGCGGCTTTTCGCCGCCAAGGCTGAAACATTCGCTTGAGCCGATGGGCACAAAAGTCTCCGGATCTCCACAGTGCTGCGCAGCTGCGAGCCATTGCAACGACTCGATTCCCGCGGCGATCATCTTGCGGTTGTTGCTGCGCCCGCCGGCCAGGATCAGCGCCTGCGGCAGCCGCGCATTGGAGTACGAAAGACTTTGCTCGAACCAATGCCACGATCCGGAGTGGCTGCGTTCATACACATCCAGCAGGCGATTGGCGAGCGTGTTGCGCGCGCCTTGGATCACCCGGTCGCCCGGGAACCAGTCGAGATAGGCCTGCATGCCCAGAACACTGAATGCCCACGCGCGCGGACTGCTGAATTTCAAAGCGGCAGGGAAGGCGGCCTCAAAGAGTCTGCCTGCAGCCCCGCGCAAACCGGGATTCCGTGAACGGCCGAGAACCGATCCCAAAGCCCACAATGCGCGGCCATGGCTGTCCTCGGAGCCAATGTCCTCAAGCCACTTGCGATCGTAGCCAAGGAAATTTCTGAATCGCCCGGTATCGGAATGAAATGCAAGCCAGAGAAATGCCAGGTAGCGGCGAGAGAGGCCGAGATTGTCCTCGCCGTGCGCGCGGCCGGCACCCTCATCCAGCAGAGTGGAGACAATCAGCGCCCGAGCATTGTCGTCGGTTGTATAGCCTTCGCGTGTGTTGGGCAGGGAGAAGATTGCGTGCTGCAACATGCCCGTGTCGTCAGTCATCGTATGGAGATGACGCGTATTCGGAACCGGCAGGCGATCCATCGGATCGAATAGCTCGACCGCGGCATCGTCCGGATGAGTGGCTCTGGGCTGCAACGAACGCTCGAACCGAGCTCGCTGAAATGTCGCCATGTAGGCGCGCGCAGTCTTGGGCCAGGTTGTTCCGCGCGAATAAAGATAGGCTCTCTTGCGCATCGCGTGACGCTCCGCGTCATTCTCGAGCAGGGCAACAACCGATTCCGCGATAGCCTCCGGATTGTCAAACGGAACGATCACGCCTCTCTTGTCCGCGAGCAGTTCCTTGGCGTGCCAATAGGGCGTGGAGACGATTGCCTTGCCCGCCCCAAGCGCAATGGCCAATGTGCCGGAGACAACCTGCGCCTCTTGCCGGTAGGGAGTGATGTAGATGTCGGCGGCGCCGACATGCTCAACCAGCTCTTCTGCGCTCACGAAGCGATTGTTCAAAATTAAATGAGAAGAAACGCCAAGCTCCGCGGCCAGTGCCTGCAACCCCTCGCGGTAACGCTCGCCTTCGCGCCGCCGGATGTGAGGATGCGTGACTCCAGAGACGATATACACCACATTCGGATGCCGAGCCAGGATCGCCGGCAGCGCGCGAATCACGTTTTCAATTCCCTTGTTTGGCGACAGCAAGCCGAATGTAAGCAGAACCGATTTGCCCTCCGTGGCAAACTTGTCCTTGAAATAATTGGGGTCCATGAACGGCATGTCGGGCACGCCGTGCGGAATCACGTCGATCTTTCCTGCTGGAACCGCATATACTTCGCGCAACAGTTGCGCCGCCAGCTCGCTCATCACAATCAAGCGATCGGAGAGCTGCGCGATTTCCTCAAGCACGATGCGTTGGTTGGCGTCCGGTTCGCGCAGCACCGTGTGCAAAGTAGTGACCAGCGGCATCTTCAATCTGCGCAGCATCGCCAGAATGTAGCGGCCTGCGGCGCCGCCGTAGATTCCGTATTCATGTTGCAGGCAGACGAGATCGTTGCTGTTGAAGTTCAGAAAATCCGCGGCCCGCTCGTAGGAGGCAATATCCTCCTGTGTCAGCTCCAGGCGTACTTGCTCCGGATAATCGTAACTGGAATCGGGATCATTAACCGGAATCGCAAACAGGCGTCCTTCGCCGTATTCGCTCTCGAGCGCGTTGCACAGGTCGGTCGTAAAAGTGGCAATGCCGCACTCGCGCGGCAGATAATTTCCAACCATCGCAATCCGGGTCGGCAGCGGCAGCCGGCTGGCTTTCAATTCGATAGGCAACGAAGCTGTCGTGCCGGTTTTCTCATTCTGCGTCTCGAAACCGTTCGTCTTGGGGAAAGCCATTCTAACCTCATTTCAATCTTTGTTTCGAGCTCCGCCGATTCGATCCCGGCCGCTTTAATCCCGGCCGACTCGATCCTGCTCGAGGTGCGCTGCACCTTAACCGCGCGGATATGTGGCGCATAGCGCTATCACCCGGCTCACATGCATCGCGACAATCGGCCTATCGAGCAGGCACTGCCAATTGATGCCAGTCCTGTGCAATCTCCAGCCATGTAAATTGCTGGATCTGGCGCGGCTGCACGGTTACACGGGCAAGGTGAAAGCCCAGTACTTTTTTGCACTGAACGTCAATCAGCTCTGCGGCATTGAATCGTCCCGCCACTCGATTCAGAGCGCCCACCAGGGCACGCTGGGTCGCGTCTTCCTCATTGAGCCCGTAGCCTTTTCGGCAGCAGGGCCGGTCCACCCACTCGAAGTGCCATCCCTTTTGGCGAATCATCGTATCGAAAACCGGCGCGGTAATCTCTTCCACCAGTGTCCAGCGTTCCCCGATCGGCTTCCTGAGAGGATCCAGACGATCGGGCAGGATGCAATCGTTGCGCAGGAAGACCGAGTGCGGCCTCACGCCTGCGCGCTTTTCGATACTTTGGGCGCATCGGCGCGAAAGGAACCCGGCCAATGATCAGTTGATGCGGCTACGCCAGGCGCCGAATGTTCCGCAAAGAAATCGGCTGTAAAACTCGATAGATTGGCTTTATTTGTGTCGGTTTCTGCCTCGGAAAAGCCAGTGGCATCGGGCTGGCTTTCGGGCACACACAAATGAATCTTCGTGCGGAATTCAAGAGACAGGGGCTTCTTCACGTCACTTCTCCTGACGAGGCTCATGGCGGGTCCAGTCGTTCGGTTGCGTATTAAGAAGATGCTCGTCTGGAGCGAAGCCGGGAATGCCGAAGGCGAGAAGGGAGAAACGGGCTGCTGACCTAAGCATACGCTCGCTGGAGCCCGCGTGCCTGCGGTGTTCATTCCAGCATCCCGTCGGCAGGCGACTCCGCAATCGTCGATTTTGGGGCTTCTGCGGACCATCCCGCGCGAGATTGGGGCCTGTGCGCGGTATGCAAAACCAGCGCTGCCTCCATCGCCACCTTGGCAAGCACCACAATGGCCAATAAAAATCCGATAAAGAACCAAACCGCCCCGCTGTCCGCGAAATCCCCAAGAAATACCTTGGTATCGTGCCAACTCACCAGCGCCAGCGCATTGTCGATTTGGAGAGACATCTCTTGCCCCCGCGCGGTGGCTTCATAGCCCACCTCACGCACGTGCCTGGTGATTTCCCTTGTGTCGCCAATCTCCCGGCAGTGAGCCGAAGGCAGCAGATTCCTCCCGTCAGAGGAGTCCCAGCAGGTAGCAGACCAGCAAGATGAGAAGGATTGTGCCAAGCCCTATGCCGGCGCCTCCACGCGATCCCCACCTGTTGTAGCCGATATAACCTCCGCCACCGCCAAAAACCAGCAGCAGAACAATAATGAGAATGATCACCATCTTGCGTCCCTCTTCGCGCCGGCCATCGCCTGCGTCGTAATGTCTGAAGCCTCCCACTTTGGGCTCGAAATAGCTGTGCAATCCAGTACATCTCGGGCGTCGAGCGCGCCGTTGAGGCGTAAATGACCGCGATAACCCACCGACGATGTCTCCGCGCTGCCACCTTTGTTGCATGTGATTCCTATTGCTCAGACGGGGGCGCTCACCCCGACTAGATTTGGGTCGTAAGGGTAAATGCGTAACTGTCCCGATCAAGCAACGGGAGTTCATGTAACTGTCACAACCCCTTATGTAGGCTGCTGTTGCCGGGTTGATCCTGACGGCGCCAAAGCATCCCACCCTCACCAGTCAAACGCAGACACCTTAAGGGGGTCTCACATGCGAGGAATCAAATTTCTAATCGGTACAGCTGCAGTGATCGCAGGCCTGGCCATTGCGCCGGCGGCTCAAGCTCAGCTCGTTGTGAACATCGGCGTCCAACCAGTCTGTTCGTATGGCTACTACGGCTATGCGCCGTACGCCTGCGCGCCCTACGGCTATTACGGGCCGGGATACTTCTACAACGGCATCTTCCTGGGCATGGGGCCCTGGGGAGGGTGGGGCTACAGCCACGGTTGGGGCGGTCACCGCTTTGTGAACGAAGGCGGCGGTAGATACCACGGCGGACCTGGTCGCATGTCCTATCGCTCCAACGGTGGTGAATCTCGCGGCGGCGAATCTCGCGGCAACGCTCCCGTCTCCCACAACAATGCTCCGCGCTCAGCGCCAGCCCAACATTCCTCTGCGCCCGCTTCGCACGCGCCGGCTTCGCACGCGGCTCCTGGCGGCGGTGGTGGCGGACACGAAGGCGGCGGTGGTGGACATGCAAGCGGTGGCGGTGGTGGTGGACACGACGGTGGCGGCGGACATCACTAAACTGCTGCTGCATTGGGCAGAAGTTCGCACGACAAACGGCGGAGCTAACCAGCTCCGCCGTTTTGCTTTGGCCAATGCATTAGGGATTGCATCGCGCCCAGATGGACGTTGCGCCGAGACGAACAAAGTTAGGGCTACTTGCATCGCGAACCAACGCGGCTGCGCTCAAGCCCGCGCAATCATTCAGGAACAGAATGCTCCGCGGGCTCTGCGGAGCACTCTATTCAATCAGTCGATTACTAGAGGGGGAGGGTCGAATTCTCTGGCGTGAGGCCCTGTTCCGCGTCGATGCTGACTAAAGACTGACGCGGCTCAGGTCGCTTAATTAAACGCCGCGGCGTCCGGTCACCAGGTTGATGACCAGAATGATCAGCGCGATCACCAGCAGAATGTGAATCAGTCCGCCGGCTATATGCAGGGTGAAGCCAAGAAGCCACAAGACCAGCAGGATTACGAAGATTGCCCAAAGCATATTCAACACACCTTTCTCGATTGCGAATACCTGAGCCGGGAATCCCGGCTCAGGCGCGCCTAACGAATTCGCTGGCTGCAATTAGTTGGATGCAATTGACTGTGCCCGTGCATCCCTCACCGCCTGAATAAATCGGCCTGCGGCTTCTGGCGTCGCGACATCTCCGCGCAGAACGCGGTGTGTGGAGACGCCGAGTCCGTAAAGGGCGTCCATGGAATCGTTGTCCCGGCGAACATCCGCCCCGGTCAGAGTTAGCCCGGCAAACAAGCCTTTGGCGCGCGAGTAAGTCAGGATCTCGGTGTTCAGCTTCCAGTCTGTATCGGCAGTGGCATGGCGTCCCACTGGTCCGGCTGCCGCCGATGCGTCAGCTCCAATTTGAAATTTCGCGTCTTCCAGGCGCTGCATTCCTCTGTCGCCCTGGAAAATCATAACCAGATCCACGCCTTCAACGCCGATCTGTAATCCCCAGCTTCCGCCGGTGATAACAAAGAACGCAGGCGCGCTCCATCCGTCTCCGGTCCTGCAGGTTGCTACGCCCTTGCCGTTCTCCGCGCCAAACACCAACCCGCCCTTGATCATGTGCGGCACTACGGCAATGCACTTCGCGTGCTCCAGCACCTCGAGCGGAATGCCGCTATCCGGCGCGGCCATGATCTGGTGCAGCACCAATGTCGCATTGTCCAGCCGGTTCCGAACATCTTCGCGATCCTCGGCCGCAACCGCGCTCACCACACCCATACTGAATAACACTGCTAACGTAACGAATTTCTTCATGCATCTCACCTTTTCTACCCAGGCGCAGCGTCACTTTCAAATTGCGCACTGAGGCGCACCGAGTAACCTGAGTTTAGAGTTGTTTACCGTCGCAGTCTGAGCAATAGGACTCTCTCGAGAGAGGGCGGCCCATAATGACAACAGGACGCTGCGGAAGATTCACTTCGGATTAAGTGCGGAGTTTCGCGCTCCAGCCGCAGCCTTCGGGCAATTTTCTCCGCGACTCGTCTTGGCGCCATTGATCTTGGCCCAATCGATCGCCAGGTTTTCCAGTGCCGAAACAGGGTCTTGAAATTTATCGAGATAAGTGAGCAAAATTGAACAGATTGCCTCGACCCTGAGGGCTCAGTCTTGTGCTAGTGTCTCGCTGTACGTGTGCAGTCGGACAAATTCCACTGATGTTAATTTGAATGAGCAGCTTGCAGAATCTTAAGTTTCGTTTTTCCTGCTGTTTATGACTGGCTGGCTGAGGATAGTATCCAGATTCACGCACCACGGGGCCGCGTTCTTCCTGCAAAGCTCCGTGCGATCGCCGTCGCTGAAACGAGGCTTGCTGGATGGTTAAGTTCGAAAAACCCTCATTTGATACCGCAGCCTTTCTCATGAGCGCCGGGCTGGGACGAAGAATCGTCCAACTGTTGCCCAGGCAGCCGTTCTTCACCCAGGGAGATCCGGCCGATTCCGTCTTCTATCTTCAAAAGGGCCAGGCGAAGATCACCGTCGTCTCCGAGGCAGGAAAAGAAGCAACCATTGCCATCCTTTCAGCGAGCGACTTCGTGGGAGAGGAGGCGCTTGCCGGGGTGCCTGGGCTTCGATTGTCCACTGCCACAGCCTCTACCGCCTGCACCGCGCTAAAAATAAGCCGTGATGAGATGATCCGCGTCATGCATGAAGAGCGCGACTTCTCTGATCTGTTTTTGAAGTTCCTGCTCACCCGCGGCATGCGCACCCAGGCCGACCTTGTCGATCAATTGTTCAACTCCAGCGAAAAGCGCCTGGCTCGGATTCTTCTGTTGATGGCGGAGTTTGGCCAGCGCGGCGATGCAAAGCCGCTGATTCCCAAGATCTCGCAGGAGACCCTGGCAGAGATGATTGGCACTACCCGCTCCAGGGTCAGCTTCTTCATGAATCGTTTTCGCAAGCTCGGTTTTATTGAATATGACGGCCGCATCCGCGTCCACAAGTCGCTGCTGAACGTGATTCTGCACGATCAGCTGCCTGAAGACAAAGCGGAAAATCCAACCACTCGGATCGCCCTCGAAGACTAACCCCCTGCCAGCCGCCTCAACACCTCTCTCTACCAAGCTGATCGCACAACCACGAGTGGCGCAGTCGCCGCTTCAATCGTCTTCGGCGCAAATGATCCAAACTGCTCAGACTCGCAGAACTTCGGCCACTACGCTCAAAAAGGGTTGCGCACGCCGGTAGCCGAGTTAACCCTATGGAGGCAGTCGAATGAATAGCACTCAAGTGAACGCCAAGGTCGACGAAGTTGTGGGAAGCATCAAGCGGAAAGCCGGCAAAGTGACCGGCAATACGCCGCTACAGGTCAAGGGCATTGCCCAGCAGACAAAAGGAAAACTTGAAGGCGCCCTGGGCAAAGCTAAAGACATCGTGAACCAAGCCAACCGGGAAGCCAATCAGGGAGCCAACAGGAAAGCCAGAAAACAACAAGACACACGCCCGTAACTCGGGTTATTCTCAGGCGAGGGCGTCAGGCAACGACGCGCGATCCTTATCGCTGCGCCAAAATAGAACCGGCATAAACTCTGTGTCGATTGTCGCCGTGAAATTCTATCTCGGCTGCTCTGCCGCAAGGGCAGTCACAATGCTGAATTGAACCACCGTCTAATCCCAAGGGAACGCCCACCCCAACTTCCTTTGCAGAAATCCGCCCCATCTCGTTGGAGTCAAGCACTGCTGAAGTCTCTTGGGCCCGGGATCATCACCGGGGCTGCCGACGACGACCCATCGGGCATCGCAACATATTCCATTGCCGGCGCTCAGCTGGGAACCAAGCTGCTTTGGACTGCGCTTCTTACGTGGCCGCTGATGGCGGCTGTGCAAATGATGTGTGCGCGCATCGGCAAGGTGACGGGGCAAGGATTAGCGGCGAATCTCAAGCTGCGATTTCCCAAATGGTTGTTGGTCGCGGTGGTAATAGCCCTTTTAATCGCCAACACAATTAATATTGCCGCGGACCTCGCGGGCATGGCAGATGCGGCCTCCATGCTGTCCGGTGTCAACTCCCATTGGTTCGTCGTGGCCTTCGCGCTTCTCATCTCCTGGGCAACCATCCGGCTCCAGTATCGGCAAATCGCGGACGTGCTCAAGTGGCTTGTGCTTGTACTTTTCGCCTATCCCGTCACCGCGTTTGTAGTGGGAGCCAACTGGGGCCAGGTGCTGCACGCTACCCTGATTCCTTCCATGCCGCATTCCAGAAATGAATGGGCGACTCTGGTCGCGATCCTCGGCACCACGATCAGCCCTTATCTATTTTTCTGGCAGACAAGTGAAGAAGTTGAAGAAGAAAAGGCCGCGGGCGAAACTACTCTCGCGAAGCGCAGGGGAGCCACTCCGGAAGAACTCGAACTAAGAAATATTGATGTCGGAGTCGGCGCGTTTTTCTCGAATGCGGTCATGTTCTTTATCATCCTTACCACCGCCATCACCCTCAATCTCCACGGCCTCGTCAATATCGAAACCTCTCGGCAAGCGGCCGAGGCTCTCCGTCCGTTCGCCGGCAGCTTTGCTTCAACGCTGTTCACGGTTGGCATTGTCGGCGTCGGCTTTCTTGCCATTCCCACGCTTGCAGGATCTGCCGCATACGCCTTCGCCGAGACTCTGGGATGGCGGCAGGGCTTGAACAAAAAGCTCAGTCAGGCGCGGTGGTTTTACGCTCTCATTCTGGTCTCGACCGCGGCAGGCGTGGCACTGGACTTTATCGGCATCAATCCGGTAAGGGCGCTCTATTGGACAGCCGTCATCAACGGATTGCTGGCGCCATTCCTTCTTGTTGCGATCCTCATTGTCGCTGGGGACAAGAAGCTGATGCAGGGCCAGCCGAGTTCTCGCTTGGGATGGATTGTTGTGGCGATCACTACGGCGGCCATGTTCGTAGCAGGCGTTGCCATGTTTGTTGTGTAAAGCGCCTGATCGATCCGTTTGGGAGGTTTAGCTCGCCCGAGACGCTGCATTTTGCCGAGCCGGTTTCTCTAGGTCGCCGATTTTGCTTAGGCTCCTGACCTTCCAGATCCCAAAGCAAATGCCTGCGACCATCAGACCCACAAACAAAAAGATCAGCGGTTTCGACCACTTCTCCAGCGTCCCTGACCAAAGGCGGATGGCGTGGCGCCCATAGGCAACGGCGAGCCACGCTATGACGGAATACCGCAGGGTTCGAGCCGCGCCATAGATGGCCAGAAAGCGCCCGCGCGATACGCCCAGCGCGCCAGACGCGAGCAAAAATGGCGACAGTGGAATTGGCGGTGGAAGCACGGCGGGAAGAAACACCGCGAGGATGCGGTGACGCTCCACCCATTTGACGACTCGGCCAAGCAGACGCGCAGGCACGTAGCGGTGCAAAGCCGCTTCGCCCCCTTTGCGCCCGACGCCCCAGGTTGTATATCCACCCACCAGGCTGCCGGCGATCGCAATCGCGGCAAGCAGCCACGGATCTCCATCGTGCGCCACCAGCCATAGCAATAGAAGGTCTGTACTACCAGGAATAGGCAGTGGAATGGGAGAGGAATCTACGACGGCGACAAAAAACAGTCCCAGCGGTCCCATGCGCGTGAGCCAATGCGGCATCGGCGAGCGATGCACAAGGGGCGCTAGTAAAAGGCCTGCGTGTCGAACAGGAATGCTCATAGAGAGATGCACGGCAAAACAGGAACTCGCCTTGCCGTCCATTCCGAGTGTTTCACAACTTTCTGCGGACTCTTGCGAGTCCGCAAAAGATTGAAGCTTATCTTACTGCAGGCTTCCAGTCGTAGCGTTGACTGGGCTGCCAATCGCTTCACCTGATACCACAAGTTCCACTCTCCGGTTTTCTTGTCTCCCGGCTGAGTTATCGTTCGAGGCTACCGGCGAACTATTCCCGAATCCCGTGGCGCTCACTGTGTTTGCGGTTACGCCCTCTTGCACGAGGTAGTCGCGAACAGTTCCCGCGCGGTTCTCTGAGAGTTTCTGATTCATCTCATCGCCGCCAACATTGTCGGTATAACCGCCGACAGCAATGTTGAGCCCTGGATATGCGATCAAGATTCCAGCGACCTTCGCCAGCTTCTCCCGTGCTCCAGGTTTCAACGAGTATTGCCCCGTATCAAACAACACATCGGACATGCTGATGATCAGCCCCCGCGCGCTGTCTCGCGTCTCAAGAATCATGTTGAGTTGCACGATCAGTTGCGCGCGCATTGCCGCTTTTTCCTGGTCGGCTTTATGCTCGCTATCCTGCGCTTGCTGGGCTGCCAGGCGCGATCGATCCGCGTCCGCCTGTGCCGCGCTGATTGCCGCTGCCGACGCGTTCTGGCTTGAGACCAATGCGGCCTGGGAGTTCGCCGCATCGGCTTGCGCCGCGGCCGAATCCATCTGCGCCTTTTCCTTTTGCCGTGTTGCCTCGTCGGCCTGCGCCTGCGAGTTTGCCTGCGCATTCGCCGAAGCCTGGCGTTCGTTCTCTCTACGAACCTCATCGATCTTCTTGACCGCTATCTCTCGCGCATCTTCCGCGGTCTGCACGGTTTCGCGAGACTTTGCGATAAGTTGCTTCTGATCGGAGCCTCTTGTCAACGCGTATGCATCGGCGCTGCTCATCAATTGCACAGCGTGTTGATAGCTTTCGCCGGCGTAGGTCTCCGCGCCCTCAGATCGCGCGATGCGAACTGCATTCCGCGCTTCCAGAAACTCCAGCGGCAGCTTGGCATCCAGAATCACGGGGTCGAACTTGTATCCAGTCGGAATATAACCGCCGCGCTCCATCAGCTCATATTTTGCATGGACCGCTTCAGATGTTCCCTCGGTGTAAGGGCGAACAACGTTCTCCATTACGACAAGATTGCTCGGCTGGCGGACAGCAAAGTAGGGCTCCGCAGTGACGATCAGCGCAAACGACTGAAGATTGGTCGTCGCCGTCAGCTTGCTGCGATCGTTGCCGCCGATCAAAACCTCTCCAAGATTCTCTGCCTTGCCATCTGGA
>CAVXPR010000046.1:0-14470 GCA_963763585.1 uncultured Acidobacteriaceae bacterium
GTCTGCCGCCCTCCATTGTCCTTAATTATGTGCAGACCAAGGACAAGGCCCTTGCTGATACTCTTTCCAAAGAACTGACACCCGGCACCAATTTTGCCGCTGTGGCCAAAACATTAAAACTTGAGATGAAAACCTCAGCGCCATTTACCCAGGACCAGCCGATTTTGACCTTTGCCTCCAATCCTGATAACATTGCGAAATTTTTTGAAATGAAACCCGGTGAATATTCACCTCCTCTGGAAGCTCCGGATGGCTGGCAAATTGTTCAGCTTAAAGAAAAAAATGATTCTGCTGTTCCTGCCTTGCAGGATATCAAGGACAAAGTCAAAGATGCCGTGTTATTAGAAAAAGGATTTGCCCTGGCCAAGCCTCAAGCTGATAAGTCCCTCAGTAGCCTTAACCGAAGCCTTAAAGACCAAAGATTTCAAAACAGCAGCGACGGGACTTGGACTGAAGGTTGAAGAAACACCCGCCTTTGGCCGCAACGTGCGCAGCACGGTGGCCGGAGACGACGCCGCTCTCTACAACAGTCTGCTGATGACGGTGAAGGATGCGGCCGTGCTGACAGGACGCAAAGCAATCGTGGTCTTTTCAAACGGGCCCGACAATGCAAGCTCGGTTCCTCCCGAGGATGTGGCGGAGCTGGCGCAGGATACGGGAACGATCATCTACATCGTGAGCACGCGGCTGGCGCAGGACGATCCGGTTTCGGCCGCAGCGTTTGAACGCGTGAGCCGCGCAACGGGCGGCAAGGCCTACTTTGCCGGCAACTGGAAAAAGGAGAAGGAGGCTTTTTCTTCGATCCAGGATGATTTGAGCCACCTGTATTCGGTGAGCTACTATCCGCAGGCTAATCCCAATCGGGGCTGGCGATCGATCAGCGTGAAGCTGGTGGGTCCGGGCGTCGAGAAGTATCACATCCGCACGCGCGACGGGTACCGTCTATTGCCACAGACGCAGATCAACACGGGCACCGATCTTGCAACGGGAAGCGGGGCGAGCGTCGAGCAGCAGTGACGACGCCCGAGATTAAGCTCTGAGCGCTCAGATCAGGTTCTGAGCGATCAGCTTAGGTTCTTAGGGCTTTGACGACTTTGGCCGTGGTGACAACCTGGCCGGTATGGCGCTGTGTGTGATCGGCAACGTGGATCATCGCGCCGCCGATTGACGTGGGCAGTTGCTTGCGGCCCACGAAGCGCGGCGTATTGAGATCGGCGGTCGCGAGTACGCGAATGCGGTCGGCAGCGTCGTTGAATGAGATTTCGACCTCGGCTAATAAATCCGCCAAAGGCTCCTGCTTCCCTTCCCCATCCAATTCGGTTTTGAGTGCCGCCAGTTGCTCTGCGGAAAGCTGGCCGCCCTCCGCGTAGGTAAGGATGCGGTCCACTGAGCGCGCGATATGGCGCAAGTGAAACGCGATGGAATTAAGGCCGAGAGGTTCGGAGTGAACTTCGGCATCGGTCAGGCCGGCGGTCCATTTGGTCAGGTCGTCAAGCGAGAGATCGAGCGCATGAAGAACTGCGCGGCCAGCTGCGGGGACATCGGTATCAGTGCCGCTGAGCCACGGCTCGGTGTAGGGGGCATGTGTCGGAGATGCACTCATGGGAATAGTTTAGTTCTCTCGGTGGACCGGCATCCTGCTCTTGCCATCCGGAATATCGGAACGTCGAACGATCCACGCATGCATTTTAGATTAGCCGGCCAAGGAGGTGTGTAAAACGGGTCGGATTTTTCAGAGTCGCAAACGGTGTCATCGAAGACATTCATTTGGCATCGCGCACCATTTTCAACGCAACACAAGTCGAGTAGCATGGCGCCCAATTGGAGAACTGCCTCCAGCTCGCGCCGGGGGAGTCGAAGTCACTCGCAAGCTCAAGGGGACTGGTCATGAAGAAAGTCGCACGCACGTTGCTGCTGGCATCCGCGGCAACTCTGGTTTCACTCATCCTTGCTTCGCCATGCTACGCCGCAAGCTGCGAAGATCTTCTCAATCTCAAGCTCCCCAATGTCGCCATCAAGAGTGCCGAGCTGGTGGCAGCGGGCGAATTCGCCGGCCTGGACAAGGTGAAGCAAACTGACCTTCCCGCCTTTTGTCGCGTGATCGCATCGGTGAAGCCAACGCCCGACTCCGACATCGGCGTGGAGATCTGGATGCCCATTGGCCCATGGAAGGGTGTCTTCCACGGCAACGGCAATGGCGGCTTTGGCGGCTCTCTCAGCGCGGGCTATCGCGGAATGGAAGAGGGCCTCAGGCGCGGCTATGCCTCCGCGGTTACTGACACGGGCACCGCTCCGGCCAGCGTTCTCGACGGCGACCCGCTCGTCGGCCATCCGCAGAAATGGGAGGACTGGGGCAAGCTGTCGACCCACGTGATGACGGTGACTGGCAAAGCCATCGCCAAGGCCTTCTATGGCGAAGACGCTACACATTCCTATTACACCGGCTGCTCCACTGGTGGGCAGCAAGGCCTTATTGAGGCGCAATACTTTCCTGACGACTACGACGGCATCCTTGTGGGCGCGCCCGTCATCGACCGCACCGCGGGCCACGCCCTCGCGGTGTGGGACCTCCAGTCGGCCAATCTCCAGCCCGGACGTCAGTTGTCGAGCGCCAAGCTGGGGCTGCTGCACAACGCCGTATTGCTGGCCTGCGCTGCGAAAGGCAACGGCCTTTCCACCGATCCTTTCATCGGCGATCCGCAGGCTTGCAAATTCGATCCCGCGGAACTCACATGCAAGGGCGCCGATTCCGACGCTTGCCTGACCGCTGGCGAAGTGCAGACAGCGAAAGATTTCTATTCCGGGCCCGTTGATTCCGCAGGCCAGCCACTCTATTACGGCTGGCTGCCCGGAAGCGAAGCGCCCGGCCCCGGCGGCTGGACTTTTCTTGAGACACCGTACAAGGGCGAAGCCCCCTTTGATGGCCTGTTCAAATGGGTCTTTGGCGTCGGCTGGAATTGGCGCGATTTCAACTTCGAGCGGGATATGCCCAAAGTGAACACGGTGCTCGCAGCTTCAGTCAACGGCGTCACCAGCGGAGACGTGGGCCGCTTCAGGGCGCGCGGCGGCAAGCTGATCATCTTCCAGGGCTGGGCCGATACGTTGGTGGCGCCGGAACAGACGCTCCATTTCTATAACGGCCTGAGCAAAGAGTTTGGCTCGGTAGCGAAGGTGCAGAAATTTGCGCGCCTATTTATGGCGCCGGGCGTGATGCATTGCGGCGGCGGTGCGGGGCCTAACGCCTTCAACGCAGCCAATGCCGGCCAGCGCAAGCCGCCATCCGATACGCCGGGAGACGATTTGTTCACGGCCATCACCGAGTGGGTCGAATCCGGTAAAGCGCCTACGCAGATCATCGCAACCAAATATGTCGACGATGCCCCCGCCAAGGGAATCGCGATGCAGCGTCCGCTCTGTGCCTATCCACAAAAGGCCTGGTACAAGGGTGCCGGCGATACCAATAAGGCTGACAGTTTTGTCTGCGCGATTGCGCCGCCTCACAGATAGCCTCTATCGGTTCTTCTCGGGAAGCGCGATTTGAAGACCCAAAGCTGGCGACAGTTCAGCCTACCCCGCGCTCTTCACGCGCACCACGGTGATCTTCTCGAAACCTTCTTCGAAGACCGGCGGCTTTAGTTTTTCGGCCATTTTGCGCATCACGTCTTCGCTCACAGAGCGGTCGCGTTGGCGATTGCGGTCGAGGCAAACTTCAAGTGGCACATCAAAAAAGACGGCTTGCACCTCATATCCAAAGCTCTTGGCCATCTTGATCCATTGGCGGCGCTCATGGGTGGAGAGGTTGGTGGCGTCAACGTAGTTCATGGGCATTCGCGCGATGAGCCGCGCGCGCAACAGCGAGCGGAGCGTGGAAAAAACCAGGCCCTGGTAGCGCTGCTCTTCAACGTCATCAAACAGAATGTTGCGCAACAAGTCAGACGAAAGCGGCGTAACGCCGCGGCGGCCGAACCATGTGGTTTTGCCGGAACCTGGCAGGCCAATGGCAAGAACCACGAAGCCTTTCGGCGCCTGGGCCGCGAGTTCTCCCTTGGCGGGAGCGCTCGTCAGCCTTGCCGGCATCTCAGGCTGGGTTTCAACTTCCAGGCGTCCGGATCCGGCAGGCTCGTTCCACTGCTGATTCGCCGACGATTGCGAATGCGCGGGGCGTTCAGAATGCACAGGCCTGTCAGGAGCGCCGGTGCGCTGCGGCCGCGACGGCTGCGACGGCTGCGCAGGACGGGAATCATGGGACCGCGAGTCATTGGCCCGCGGCTCCTGCCGTCGTTCCTGAAATCGCGGCGCGACGGAAGAGCGCGACGGCGCTTCGTCAGGGTAAAGCGGCACCAAAGGAGCCAGTTGATTCGATGGGAGTTCCTGGCCGATCTTGCCAGTGGATTCCGAAGTATTAGGACCACGTCTGGAGCGTCTTCTCATGCTGCTGTCAATCCTTGCTGAATGCCTTGTCCATCACCCGAATACCATACTCGGCGATAGCGCTGCAAATCCCGCGCACACTATCAGATAACAGATCGATTGGCGGGTCGCTCGATAAATTGTCGTCTTGGCGATCAGAAATCGCATGCAGCGCGAGCCCACGACTGTTTTTCTACAGTAGGTCGCAATGATACGATTTAGAGTTTGGTGGAATCGCATTTTTGACCCACTTCAGACGGCTGGCAAGTTCGATTTTAAATCGGCAGATTTTTCAATCCACTGGCAACTGAGACCACGAAGGAGAGACGACACATGGCAGTAAAGGTTGGAATCAACGGCTTCGGCCGCATCGGACGCAACGTTTTGCGGGCAGCGCTTGGCAACCCTGAGATCGATTTTGTCGCCATCAACGACTTGACCAGCCCGGCGACGCTGGCGCACCTGTTGAAGCACGACTCGATTCTGGGCAACCTGAAAAACGACATCCACTCGGGCGAGGACTTTATCTCGGTCGACGGCAAAAAGATCAAAGTTACGGCCGAGCGCGACCCCGCCAAGCTGGACTGGGCATCTGTAGGCGCTCAGATCGTCGTTGAATCAACCGGCTTCTTTACTGACGCGGAGAAAGCCAAGGCGCACCTCGGCTCAACCGTGAAGAAAGTAATTATCTCGGCCCCGGCCACTAATGAAGACATCACAATCGTGCTGGGCGTGAATGAGGAAAAGTACGATCCGGCAAAGCACAACGTCATTTCGAACGCCAGCTGCACCACGAATTGCCTGGCGCCGGTAGTGAAGGTGCTCCTGAAGGAAGTCGGCATTGTTAGCGGCATCATGACCACGATTCACAGCTATACCAACGACCAGGTCATCCTCGACTTTCCGCACAAGGACCTGCGCCGCGCGCGCGCTGCTGCATTGAACATGATTCCCAGCTCGACCGGCGCAGCCAAGGCGCTGAAGCTGGTGATTCCAGAGACCGCGGGCAAGCTGGACGGCTTCGCAATCCGCGTTCCCACACCGAACGTATCGATTGTCGATTTGACTTTCATCAGTGAGAAGACGACCGACGCGAAGGCCGTGAACGCCGCGTTGAAGGCCGCCGCTGACGGCCCGATGAAGGGCATCCTGGGCGTCGAGGAACACGAGCTTGTCAGCTCGGACTTCAAGGGCGACAAGCGCAGCTCGATTGTGGATGCGCCGCTAACGAAAGTCGTCGGCCAGAGCGTGAAGGTGCTCAGCTGGTACGACAACGAGTGGGGCTACTCGAACCGCGTGGTCGACTTGATCGGCTTCCTGGCGAAGAAGGGGCTGTAAAAACAGATCGCAGTTCTTAGTTCACCGCTTCCAGTTCGCAGTTCTTGGTTCGTAGTTTCCAGTCGTTTCTTGGCTGCGGACTGCGAAGTGGGAACTGCGACCTGACCCACCGATCCGCGATTCCCACGAAAGGCATCCTTCCATGGCCAAGCTTTCGATACAAGACATCGAACTGACCAACAAACGGCTGTTTATCCGCGTCGATTTCAATGTCCCGCTCACCGATGACGGCACAATGATTACCGACGACACGCGCATTGTAGCCACGCTGCCGACGATTGAGTACGCGCTGCGGCACAATGCCAAGGTGATTCTGGCTTCACATCTGGGCCGGCCCAAGGGCAAACCGAATCCGAAGTATTCACTCCGCCCCGTCGTCGACCGCCTGCGTGAATTGCTCGACAAGGAAGTGGGCGAGGGTATCAATGTCGCTTTCTCGCCGGATTGCGTGGGCGAGATTGCCGAGGAGATGGCGCGCCAGCTTGAATCGGGCCAGGTGCTGCTGCTTGAGAACCTGCGTTTCCACGCCGAAGAAGAGGCCAACGATCCGGCATTCTCGAAAGCGCTGGCCTCGCTGGCCGAGGTCTACGTAAATGATGCATTCGGCTCGGCGCATCGCGCGCACGCTTCGACTGAGGGAATCACTCACTATTTGAAGCCCGCTGTCGCCGGTCTGCTGATGGAAAAGGAAATCACTTACCTTGGCAAGGCACTCGAAAATCCGGAAAAGCCATTCGTGGCGATTATAGGAGGGTCGAAGATCTCCGGCAAGATCGACGTGATTCACAACCTGCTGGATAAGGTGAACACGCTGGTGATCGTCGGCGGCATGGCGTACACGTTTCAACGCGCGCTGGGCGTGAAGACCGGCAAGAGCCTCGTCGAAGAAGACAAGATTCAGATGGCGAAGGACGCGATCGCCAAGGCGAAAGCCAAAGGCGTCAAGCTGCTGTTGCCGGTGGATAACATTCTGGCCGACAACTTTGCGGCGGACGCGAAGACACAGGTTTGGGATTGCTCCGTCGACTTTCCAGATGATTGGCAGGGGCTGGACATCGGGCCGAAGACCATCAAGGCGATTGAAGATGTAATTTTGACGGCGAAGACGATTGTGTGGAACGGCCCGGCAGGCGTTTTCGAATTTCCGCGCTTTGCCGCAGGGACCAACGCAATTGCGCGAGCGGTTGCTGCGAATCGGACTGCGACGTCGATCATCGGCGGCGGCGATTCGGTTTCGGCGATCAACCAGGCCGGCGTGGCGGACCAAATCACGCACATCTCGACAGGCGGCGGTGCTTCGCTCGAATTTCTTGAAGGCAAGAAGCTGCCGGGCGTGGAAGCACTGACGGACAAGTAGAGCCGTCGTCAGCTGACAGAGAATCGCATCCGGCGGAAAAAGCCGGATGCGATTTTTTGCGCGGTCTTGCAAGCCTTTGTCAGCGCTGCTTTAGCCAAGCGCATTTGCTAATTGTTGGTCGAGTTCGAGTGACTCTTCACTCTGACAACCCAGTCCACAGGCTCGCTCGTGCCGTCGGTTACTTTCACAACGAGCGGCGTTTTGCCATTCGATGTGAACACAATCGGTTCGACCCGGTCTGCCGATGACGCAGCGAGTACGTGCGTGATCGTACCTTCTGCAGCGCCAAGAATCTCGATATGCAGGCTTGTCGGCCTCGCGCTCTGAATATTAGCCGTGTCAAAGCTGACGGTGTAGCTCCCTTTTGGCCAAACGCCAAAGTCGACTCCGCCGCCGCTATCGGAAACTTTTGCGGCGCAACCACCACCCGGATTCTTCCCGAGCTTCACGTCGATCCCTTTCAGTGGCGATCCGGCAAAGGCACCGGGTGCCGCCAACACAAACATCAGAGCAAGAGCAGGTACGATCCAGACTCGCTTCATTTCGACCTCCAACCAAAATTCACATCGAACCAAAGGAATGGTATCAAGGCGCATTCCGAAATGGGGTCATTGAGTCAATGCGACCTGTTCGAGGCGTCTTCCTTTTGTAACGTGCCCACCGTCACCACGGAACCAAAAGTAAATCTCTGCACCTCTGGCAAGGGCTGCCGTGTGCCAATTGCCCGGGGAGAATGAATACACTGGAAGTCGAGGCTGAGAACCATGGGCTATTACACGCGAGTCCTGTCGAAAGATGAGGAGATCCCTTCCTTCGAAGAGCTCGCGCAATTGATTCGCGCTGAGCACCCTGAATATCGGCTGACAATCGAAGAAGGCAGCGAAGAGGGATGGGACACACTTCTGCTCTCGGGAATTGACGAAGTTGAAGTCGCCCTGATCGAGCGCAATCCGGTCACGGACGGCTCAGCCGGCCAGGATGAGGTTGCGGACTTCATCGAGGACATTCAGGATTGCAGGCCGAAAAGCGGCGTTCAATGGCTCGAGAATTATCTGGCCTCGGTGAAGACGGTCTATACGATTCAGCACCTGCAAGGCTCCGAAACAGACGAAGGCAGCAATGCGCTGCACGCGGTGCGCTCAGCGCTTTGGGAGCGCGGAGACGCGATTATTCAGGCCGACGGGGAAGGTTTCACCAACGAGAGTGGCTACCATATTGTCTGGCAGTTTTCCGATTCGGTTTCAGGGCCGTGGAAGATGGGCGTGCTTCAGGACGGCGTCTGGCGACACTTCTCGATGGATCTCGGAGATCCCGATCATCGTGATGCTTTCTTGAAGGGCGTGGTACCCGACGATTTAACGGCGGCGCTGGGATCAGGAACGTAGAACGGCTATCGCTTCTTCAGAAAATCCCGGTTGTGTTTCTCTGTGCACGCCGTCACCCGGCGTGCTGAATTCAATCCCTTAGAATTGAATTGAGGAAACCACAAATGGCTCGTAAAGCACTCATTGCCGCCAATTGGAAGATGTATAAAACGCCGGCCGAAGCACAGGCGTTTGTTGATGCTTTTTTGCCGCTCGTCGCCGGGCACACGCGCGATGAGATCGCGCTGTTCCCTTCTCCCGTGTTGCTGCCGACTGTGATTCCGGCCTGCAAAGGATCGAATGTGGCCGTCGGCGCGCAGAATATTCACTTCGCCGAGGAGGGCGCTTACACGGGCGAGACATCTGTGCTGCAACTCATGGCGGTGGGCGGCACGCATACGCTCATCGGCCACTCTGAGCGGCGGCAATATTTTGGCGAGACCGACGAGATTGTGAACAAGAAGCTGCACACGGCGCTCAAGCACGGCATTGTGCCGATGGTGTGCGTCGGCGAGGTGTTGGAGGAGCGCGAGAGCCGGCAAAACAGCGCAGCGTGCTGGAGACGCAGGTGACGGCGCGCATTTGCGGGCATTACGCCCGAGGCTGCCAAGCCAATCGTGATTGCATATGAGCCAGTGTGGGCAATCGGCACCGGCAAGACGGCGACGCCGGAGATTGCCGCCGACGCACACCGCATCATTCGCGGCGAAGTGGCGAAGCTGCTGGGCGCAGATGTGGCCGCGGCGATGCGGATCCTCTACGGCGGCAGCGTAAAGCCGGACAACGCGACCGCGCTGATTAGTCTGGAAGAGATTGACGGCGCGCTGGTGGGCGGCGCGAGTCTCAAGCCGGATTCATTTGCGGCGATTGTGAAGTATTAGAGAGGCGGCAAGTCAGCGAGTTGGCAAGTCAGCAAAAGACCGTCCGGAGCCATCGAGCTTCGGGCGGCTTTTTGTTCGGTTGGCCTGCGCTACATTCCAGGGTAGAAGCTGGCGATCCAGTTTTGGAGCAGCGCCGGGAAGCAGCCCAGCACGAGAACTGCGGCGGCGATGGCGACCAACACGACGAACGTAACCGGATGAACGCGGATTGGCGATTCGTCGCTGGCCGGCATTACGTAGGCGCGCTTGAGCACCTGTAGATAGTAGTAGAGCGAGACCGCGCTGAATGCGATGGCGAGGGCGACGAGCGCGACGGCCTCGGCCGGCAGCGATGATAAAGGCCCTTTGAAGCCGTTAAAACCCCTATTGAGCACTGTGGCGAAGAGATTGAACTTCGCCCAGAATCCGACCAGCGGCGGAATTCCGGCAAGCGAGAGAAAGAGTACGAGGAGCACGGCAGCGAGAATCGGATTGCGCTTGTGCAAGCCGAGGAAAGAGTCGAGCTTGTCGGAGCCGGTGGCGCGTTCGACGACGCCAACGACGCCGAATGCTCCGATGGTAGTAAGGCCATAGGTAACGATGTAGTAGAGAATCGCCTGAGCGCTGGCGTTCGTCCAGGAGAAGAACGCGAGGCCGAGCAAAATGTAGCCGGCGTGCGCGATGGCCGAGTAAGCGAGCAGGCGGCGAACGCTCGATTGCGCGAGCGCGGCCAGGTTGCCTAGGATCATCGAAAGTACAGAAAGAACTATTAGAATCAGTGGCCACGCAGTGCGGAAACCAGGAGTGACGTGCGACGGTCCATTTGAAGCCCTGGCAGTGACATAGACATGCGCAAAATGCAGGTCGCCGAAAAGATGCAGAGTTGCGCTGCTGATGGAGATGAGCAGCGCGAAGCTTGCGACCTTGGAGACAGACGCGATGAATGAGGCTGCCGGAGCGGGTGCGCCTTCGTAGGTGTCTGGCGCCCAGAGATGGAACGGGACAGCGGCAATTTTGAACCCAAGACCGGCGGCAATCATGACCAGCGCGATATACAGTAGCGGCGCGCCGCCGTTGGCCGACGCCATGTAGGTGCCGAGAATAACCTTGGGCAAATAAGTTGAACCGGAAAGCCCATAGAGATAGCTGAAGCCGAAGAGCAGAAACGCGGCCGACATTCCGCCGAAGAGGTAATACTTGATGGCGGCTTCGGCGCTCTTGCCGGATTGCTTGTTAAAGGCAGTCAGAATATAGAGGCCGAGCGACAGGAGCTCGAGGCCAACAAAGATCACCAGCAAATCCTGCGCGGCAGAGATGATGAGGCCCCCCGCGGCAGCCATTAATACAACAGAAACGTACTCGCCGGGGTTGCGCGTGAAGCTGGAATCGACGAGCAGCAACAACGTAATCGCGGTGAGCACGAGGATGGCAACTTCGGCGACGCCCACCGCGCGGCCTGCCGCGAGCAGAAGATCGCTACCGGCGCTGAAACCTGCCCATCCCGCGGCATAGACCGCCCAGACAGCTGCAATGCAGCCGGCGACTCCGATGAACGCGGCGAAGGCGGTGCGAATTGACAGAGTAGCCTTGCGCAGAAATCCAAGATCGACAACGATCACGAGCAGAGCGGCGATTTCGAGCGCGGTTTCAGGCAGCGTGGCGCGAAAAAGATCGGCGTAGCTGAGGGCGGCGTAGTTCATTGAGCGCCTCCCGCGAGCAGCGCCTTCACGGCCGGCTCAATTTGATCGAGAAGAATGCGCGGGTAAAGGCCGACCGCGAGCGTGGAAATCCCGAGCAGCGCGACGCCTGCGTACTCAGGCCACGAGATTGCGGCAAATTTGTGCGCCTGCTCTGATTCAAGCTCATGCGCGGTGGGCAGCGCGTCCGAGAAGAATGCTTTTTGCAGAGCGCGCCATATGTAGGCGACGCCGACGATGATTCCGAGGCCGGAAACAATCGTCCACCAGGGATTGGCTTGCCATGCGCCGACCAGGACCTGCAGCTCCGCGACGAAGCCAGAGAAGCCGGGCAGGCCCATGGACGCAATGCCGGCAAAGACAAAGGCCCACGCCGCAAATGGCAGCCGTCGCGAGAGGTGCATCGGCTCTAGCTCGGCAAATTGGCGCGTGTGCGTGCGGTCGTAGACGATGCGGCCGACGATTGCGAACAAGAGGCCGGCGATGACGCCGTGCGAAAACATCTGCAAAACCGCGCCATCGAGGCCGATCTGGTTGAGCGTCATGAGGCCGAGAAGCACGAAGCCCATGTGGCTCACACTTGAGTAGCCGATGACAAATTTGAAGTCGGTTTGCGCGAGCGCAACCAACGCGCCGTAGACGATGCCGATGACAGCGAGCCAGGCAAACACGTCGCGCCACGAGCCGATTCCGATGAATGAGAATCCCCAGGGATCGAGGCCGTGCGGAAAGAGGCCGATACCGACGCGCAGGCAGCCATAAGCGCCGAGCTTCATCACCACGCCGGCGAGCAGCATAGAAGCGGCAGTGGGCGCGGCAACGTGGCCGGTGGGCGCCCAGGTGTGGAACGGCCACATGCCGGCGAGAATCGCGAAGCCGACGAAGACCAGCGGGAAACACCACATTTGAAAGCTGACGGGCAAGCCGGCGTGCCCGAGGTCGCCGAGCGTGGTGGAGTGGCTGCCCGCCATTGTGTAGGCCGCGAGCAGGCCGATAAGCACCATGGCCGAGCCGACGAAGGAATAAAGCGCCAGCTTCATTGCAGCGTATTCGCGCCGCGTGGAACCCCAGATGGAGATGAGGAAATATTTGGGAACAATGGCGATTTCGTAGAAAACAAATAATAGAAAGAGATCGCCGCTTAGAAATACTCCGTAAACGCCACCGATGAGCGCGAGGTAGAACGCAAAAAACTGGTTGGTGCGGAGATTGATGTTCCAACTGAAGAGAACGCCAGAGACTGAGGCGATGCCTGTGAGCAAAACGAGAACGCGGCTGATGCCGTCCGCTGCGAGCAGAAAATGAATGCCCATGGAGGGCACCCAGACCAGGTCGACAAAGACCTGGCGGCCTTGGCCCACGCCTGCGGCAAAGCCCGCCACGGCAATGGCGAGGCCGGCCAAGGCGACCGTGAGCGCCCACCAACGGGCGAGAGCGGGCCGCGCGGCGGGCAGCAAAGCCGAGATGAGCGCGCCAGCAAACGAAATGTAGATCGCCCAGGCCATTCTCTAAAATCTCCAGTGCGACAGCAGATTCACGACTGTGGGATTGATGGTGTCGAGAATCAGCCGCGGCGCAAGGCCAATGAGAAACATGAGTCCGATTATGGGCGCGAGGGCAATGCGCTCGCTGTGATGCAGATCAGGAAAGCTGGCCCAGCGCTCGGGAACCGGGCCGGTGAAGACTTTCTGGATGACGGTGAGAATGACAATCGCCGTGACGAGCAGGCCGAGGATAGATACCGCGGCCGCAACCCATGCGAGCGGAAAAGCGCCGCGGAAGATCAGAAATTCGCTGACAAAGCTGTTGAGGCCGGGCAAGCCGAGCGAAGAAAAAAGCACGATGCCCATGAGCCCGGCGAATACCGGCGCGGGTTTTCGCAGGCCGCCGAAATCGTCAATGCCGCGCAAGCCGCCGGTGCGGAACTGGATCATGGCGATGAACCAGAAGATGGCGGCCGCGGTGATGCCGTGATTGAACATTTGCAGGATTACGCCATTGAGCGCGGCGGCCTGGCTGGCCTGCTGCGCCGCGCTGGAAACCGGAACAGCGAGCGCGAAGATGGCGAGCAGACAGTAACCGAGGTGATTGACCGAGGAGTAGGCAAAGACGCGCTTCAAATCTTTTTGTGCGGCGGCGGCCCACGCGCCCATGACGACAGTTGCAACCGCAAGAACCAAAAGCGGCGTGCGCATGGCGGCAATCTGCACGCCGAAGATTGGCAACGCGATGCGCAACAGGCCATAGACTCCCATCTTCGACATGGCGCCGGTGAGCAGCATGGTGACGGGCGAAGGCGCCTCAGCATATGCGGCCGGCAGCCATGTGTGGAAAGGCACGATCGGCACTTTGACCGCGAAGCCGGCGAGAACGCCGATGGCCAGCCACGGCATTACAGCGCCCAAGTGCGCCGTGACCATCTGCGACAGCGCGCCAGATGCGGCCATAGCGGTGAGATCGCCAAAGTCCATCGTGCCCGGCGTGGATTTCGTTCCGGTGGAAAGAAACAGAGCCAGAAATGAGAGCAGGAGCGCCACCGAGCCGGCCATTGTGTAGACAAAGAATTGCGTGGCCGCGGGGCCGCGGCGCGGGCCGCCCCACAGTTTGATCAGGAAGAATGCGGGGATGAGGCTCAACTCCCAAAACAAAAACCAATGGAAGAAATTGAGCGCGGTAAAAGAGCCGAAGAGGCCGGATTCAAGAATCAAAATAAGGCCGTAGAAGAGGCCCGGCATGTGGTGCACGCGATGCGACGCATCAACCGACATCAGCGTTACGATGGCGGAGAGCAAAAGCATGAGCGCGCCGAGGCCATCGACACCGAGGTGATACTCCACGCCGAGCGAGGGCGCCCACTGATGAATCTCAACCAGGCCGATGATCCCGTTTGCAGGCAGGCTGATCCAGATTACGAGTGAGAGGACGAGGCAGACGAGCGAGGTTACAAGCGCGACGCCGCGCGCGTGCTTACCGGAGAAAAGCGCGATGGCCGCGCCGAAAAGTGGCAGCACGGTGAGAAGCGTAAGAATTGGAAAGCCGCTGGCGATCGCGGTCGTTATCTCGCTCATGGGCGGCTGCTCCAGAAGAGAATGACAGCCAACGCAACGACGGCCACGGCCAGGATGCGGAGATAGCTTTGCACGCGGCCACTTTGCAAGCTCGCCAGCAGGCCGCCGCCTGATGAGATCTCATCGCAAGTTTTGTCGAAGCTGCCGTCGACCCAGTTGATGTCGAGCAGGCGATTGAGTTTTGCCCAGAGAGCAAAGATCGATGCCACGAGGGAAACGATGCCTCCCCAAACGCGGCGATCGAGCCAATCGGCCACACGCGCCCACCACTTATAGAAGGCGATCACCGTCGCGCCGTAGAGCTCGTCGACGTAGAGGCGATCGCGCAGCGGAGCCCACAGCCAGGGCACGGATTTCTCGAGCACGTCGGGTTCCT
>CAVXPR010000047.1:0-42642 GCA_963763585.1 uncultured Acidobacteriaceae bacterium
GGCGCGAGCGGCAATGTTACGCGCTTGCGCTTCCGCCATCGTTTCAACATGCCGGAACGGTTTTTGTAGTGCCCGAGCTTCCCGTGCGATACGCTCGTCGATCTCCTGGTTATACGCCTTCAAGTCATCGCGGTATGCTTTCGACCGGGCCGCGTAGCTGCTGGCGCGTTCGGCAATGTCCCGTTTATACGCTTCATAGTCGAATTCTCGCGCCGGAACGAAACCGTCATGAGCGATGTAAGCGGGTTCCCGCTCGCACAATCACCACGTCCCCGCTGCGCAGTTCCCGGCAAAGCGCGTCGATAATGTTCTTCGGGCTTTCACCGTAAGGGCTAGGCCGGTAAGACGGGAACGAATCGATAAGAAACTTTTGCACGCGCTCAGCCAGCTCGGGCTGGCTCGCCCAGTGCTCGATATTAGCGGCCTTGAACAGCGCTTTTCCGGCGTCTAGCGCTTCCTGCTGCTCTTTCGTTCTCGTGTTTCGCGCGTAGTCCCACTTTTTATAAAGCAGGTAGCGATAGCGGCCATATCGCATCAGTTCGTTTGTCATCTCAGTTATTTTGTAGTTGCAACCCCCCGAACGCTAACGCACTTCTCCGCGCGCCCATCTCGATAAACAGGCGGGCACGCAGGCGGTAACTTTCAGGCAGGGCGCGTCATTGGCTTTGCATCAACACGCGGATGGCATCGACGCGCCAGAAAGCCGCGACCCGGCAATGACTTTCACCACCAACTTCAGAACCTGGCATTAACTCCGGCCACCAACCCCGGAATCCAGCGCCCCGACCACTAACCCTGAACCCCGACCACCCACCTCCCTCCCGCGTCACTGGTATGCTGCGGCCTTATCCCACCCAGAAACCTCCAGACCAAGATGGCAACGCAGGACAAAGCACTCGCACTCAAGAAGATGAAATGGTTCGCCGCGGGCCTGCTGGTCGCGGCCGCCGCACTATTTCTGCTCGCGAAGAGCCAGCACGACGCCGGCGCCTGGGCGTGGGTCTCGGCCTTCGCCGAAGCCGCGATGGTCGGCGCCTTGGCCGACTGGTTTGCGGTCGTCGCGCTGTTCCGCCACCCACTCGGGTTGCCGATCCCCCACACCGCCATCCTGCCGGCGAACAAGGCCCGCGTTGCTGATAACCTTGCCGAATTCGTCCGTGACAAATTCCTGGGCACCGACGCACTGGTCGCCCGCGTGAACGCCTTCGATCCCGCCGGCCGCCTCGCGATCTGGCTGGCCGAACCGGCGAACGCGGCGCTGCTGGGTGCAAAAGCAGTCGCGGCGGCGGGCCAGATGCTCGATTTCGTCGACGATGAACGCGTCAAAACGATGCTCCACGAAGCCCTGCGCCGCCGCGCCGAACAATTCGACCTGGCCGGCGCGGTAGGCGGATTGTTATCCACGCTGACGGCGGATGGACGCCATCAAATGCTGCTCGACGAAGGCTTGCAACTTGCCCAATGGCTCGATCGCGAGGAAGTGCAGGCCATTCTCGCAGCCAAGATCCTGGACGTGGCCGGCGAGGAACCTGCGCGCGCCCAAATCACCGGAAGAACAACAGTTCGAAGACCACAGCGATCATGAACTGCCCGATATGCAGCCGGTCAAAGCCTAAACGTCATTTACATTCATCACGGAGCGGCGGACTTGAGTATGATTGTCGAAATGCTGAACCCCCTCGACTCGCAGTATGCAAATCAGCGCGAGATTCTCACCGCACAAGCCTGCGAGTTTCTTGAGGCCCTTCACCACACATTCGAAGCGCAGCGTGTCTCGCTGCTTGAGGCGAGACAGCGCCGCCAGAGACTGTTCGATGCAGGCGAGCTGCCCGGCTTCCTGCCTACAACCGAATCCATCCGGAATTCTTCCTGGAGAGTCGCTCCGATTCCCGAAGAATTGCTTGATCGCCGCGTGGAGATCACCGGCCCCGCCGAGCGCAAGATGGTCATCAACGCGCTCAATTCTGGCGCCAGGGTCTTCATGGCGGACCTGGAAGATTCCAACTCTCCCACCTGGAGCAATTGCATTGAAGGCCAGCGAAACCTGCGCGACGCGAACGCACGCACCATCGAATGGCGCTCGCCCGATGGCCGCGTATACAAACTCAACCCGAATCCTGCCGTGCTATTTGTGCGTCCGCGCGGGTGGCACATGGTGGAAAAGCACTTCGAAATCGATCATGCGCCTATTTCGGCATCGCTCTTTGATTTCGGCCTTTACTTCCTGCATAACCATCGCATTCTGCTTGAGCGCGGATCAGCTCCTTACTTTTATTTGCCCAAGATGGAGAGCCATCTCGAAGCGCGTTTGTGGAACGAAGTGTTCGAGTTTGCGCAGGACTACTTTGGGATTCCCTCCGGCACCATCCGGGCAACAGTGCTGATCGAGACGATTTCAGCGGCGTTTGAGATGGATGAGATCCTCTATGAGCTTCGCGACCACTCGGCCGGTTTGAACTGCGGCAGGTGGGATTATATTTTCAGCTTTATTAAAAAGTTTCGCAATCGCCCCGGCTTCGTCCTGCCACAGCGCGGCGACGTCACCATGCAGCAGCCGTTCCTGCGCTCTTATGTTGAGCTCCTCATCCACACCTGCCACAAACGCGGCATCCACGCCATGGGCGGCATGGCTGCGCAGATTCCGATTCGCGATGATCCCAAGGCCAACGCAGAAGCTATGCAGCGCGTGCTTGAAGACAAGTTACGCGAGGTTAGCGCGGGTCACGACGGAACCTGGGTCGCGCATCCAGGTCTTGTGCCCGTCGCGCAGCAAGTGTTTGATGAGCACATGCCCGGAAAGAACCAGATTCAACCGCCTGCGGAAGCAAGCTCACCCATCAAGGCTGAGAATTTGCTTGAGCTCCCTGAAGGGAAGATCACGGAATTCGGCCTGCGGCGGAATATCGAAGTCGCGTTGCGCTACATCGAGTCGTGGCTCCGCGGCAACGGCTGTGTGCCCATCTACAATCTTATGGAAGACGCAGCTACGGCTGAAATCTGCCGCGCTCAACTCTGGCAGTGGATTCGCTATGGGGCTAAGCTGAACGATGGCCGAGTGGTCAATACGACCCTGTTTGAAAGCGCGCTCGATGAGATCTTGTATTCGGTTAGAGACGCGATGGGCAGCGACTCGTTCCAGGCAAGCCGATTCTTGCGAGCCGCCGAAATTGTACGCGAACTAAGCGAGAATGAATTCTCGGAATTCCTCACAACAGCGGCCTCTCGAGATTTGGCCTGAATTGTATTGACCGCGTTGTTTCTTGCCGGTATTCTTCACGCTTCAACAAAAACGCACCACGGCATCGCCCATCATGTCCGCATTCGCAATCCTCGTTGACGGTCTGTCGTTCACCGAATGTCCACGGTGGCGCAGTGGCCGACTCTACGTTTCTGATCGCTACACCCGGCGCATCCTCGCGATTTCACCAGATGGCGAGGTGGAAACTTATGCCCGAACGCCGGGTTATCCAGCCGGTCTCGGCTTTCTTCCTGACGGTCGGCTGCTGATCACTTCCATGCGCGATCATAAAGTGCTGCGTCGCGAGCACGACGGCTCCATCGTTGACCACGCGGATCTTTCCGCGCTGGCGCCCAGCGAACTCAACGACATGCTAGTCGATGGCGACGGCCGCGCCTGGGTTGGCAACTTCGGCTTCGACCTCTTCGGCGGCGCGCCAGCCTCATCCACGGTGCTCATCTCCGTCGCACCCGATGGAACCGCCGCAATTGCCGCTTCCGATCTTGCGTTTCCCAACGGCGCCGCGCTAACCCCAGACGGGCGTACGCTCATCATTGCCGAATCCATGGCCAATCGCCTGAGCGCCTTCACCGTCTGCGATGGCCGTCTGACTCAACGCCGCACCTGGGCCGCATTCGGCAATCCGCCTGCAACTACAGATGTGGCGCGCATCGTGAACGAAGCAGACGTCGTGCCCGATGGCATCTGCCTCGATGCGGAGGGAGCGGTCTGGGTGGCCGATGTCGTCAAACAGCGCCTCATCCGAGTTGCAGAAGGCGGCGCGATCCTCGATGAGCTTAAGACCAACGGCTTATGTGCGTTCGCGTGCATGCTGGGTGGCAACGACGGCCGAACGCTCTTCGCATGTGCGGCGCCCACTTTTGACGAAACCGAAGCCGCTTTGCACCATCGCTCTGCCATTCTCATGACGCGAGTTGCTGTGCCCCACGCAGGGCTGCCCTGAACCAATCGGTCGCGTTTCTTCTGTCATCGCGAGCGATTGATATTCGGCATTGCCCGGTCGTCTTTCGGTACGTGAAGTGTCTTCATGTCTATCTGCATCAGATAACCGGTCAACTGGCAGAACAGGCTCACTTCCCGCCGAAACGATCGAGGGTCGAAGCGGTTGATACGCCCGGAGAACGCCCAATAGGCACCGAGATCACCTTGCATCGAGAATGCCGGGAGTCCCAAAAAGCGCGATACGCCGCCCATCCCGTACCAGGGGCCCTGGGATTTCCCGTGCACGCCGAGCTGTCCCGGGGCGCGAATGATCGCCGACGGGATGTGATTCTCCTGCGCTGCCTGGTAGGCGTAGTCAATCATTTTCTGATCCGAGGGTGAATAGACCCAGGTCTGCATTGAGCGGCCGCTGGGCTTCAGATCATCGCCGTCAAAAACGTAATCGATCTGCCCCAAATGCTCCATTGCTATCAAGCCCACGACCTTATCGCGGGCATGAGGAAACTTAACGAAATAGTCCTGTGCCTGCCAGGTACGCTCGGCGCCGGGCATAAAATGACGGCAATCGAGCTCGATTAACAGAGTCCGCGGCCGATCCTTCTGCGGAATTTGCGACATATATTTCACTATTCCCAGAAGACCGAACGCTCCGTCGTCCTGGCTGATCGATGGACCGTCGGTATGGGTGCGAAGCTGAATCTCCTCGTCTTTGTCGGTGCCGTAATTGCGGCCCGGTAGATAGGCGATCAATTCATATGCTTCGCTTTGCACGTGGCGTCCTTCAACGCGAATGGTCCCTGTGGCATGTGCTTTAGCGTCGGCGATTACCTGATCGCCATTGGTGTTGTCGAGGTAAACCGAAGGGAAGCCATATTGCTCGGGTACCGGAAACGTGTAGAGGCCTTCAGTTGCGGCGCGATTCAAGTTCATTGCGAAGATCAACCCTGCTGGTTTGGCCTGCGCAACTTGTTGGATGATCGCGGCTGAGGCCGTCATTTCATCCCAAACCGCGGATGCGATTGACGGTATCGCCATTAATTCCTGGGGCACAGCCTTCCCCTCGGCCGGCCAGCTTTCGAACGCCGTCATGTATTCATAGTCCGCGTTGCTAAAGGCGGCGCGGAAGTCCGGGCGAGGCACCGGCCGGAAGACGACGATCTTGCCGGCGACATCGGGCTTGTTGTCGGGATCCCACAACACCAGTTCGGCTGTGACTCCTTCCGGACCGGTAAGTCCGCAGTTAGCGCCATAGTTGGCCACCGTCATGCGCTTGCCGTTCGAAACCAGGCTCCATTTGGAGTCGTCCGGCCAATTGCTGGTTTCGATCCGGTCGAACATCCATGACGAGCGATGGATGTCAACGCACCGATACTCCTTGAGCTTTGCTTCGAGGAATTCGAGGAAATGATGCCACGAATCATTTCCGGTGAGCGCGGGGCCTTTTGAGTCTTTGACTTTGTGCCAGGCCATCGCTTCTTCTTCTGAAACGACCCAGTTCAGATTGACCCGTCGTAGGGGATCAGAGACTTCTGCGCGCAGTGGAGGAATTCCGAGCGCAAGTCCGGCCGCTGAAGCTCCAAGCAGGAATTGCTTGCGATTCAAATTGCTCATACAATCCTCCGCCATCCGGAAGTCAATGTGCCCGCCACGACCGCTCGCAGAAGTCAACGAGAGTAAACCATACTTCACTGGTTGAACTCTCAGGCGCCGAAATCAGTGAGTCGCGCCAGCACCCAAAAGCACCGGAGCCGCGATACCGACATTGCCCAGCCAGGGCTGATCGCCGGCGCGCCTTTCGCGTTGCGTGACCTCTTCGTTGAGTTCGAACATTCCGGGCATAAGATCGGTTGAGGCTTCCGGCGTCTCTGCGAAATCCATGTAGCTTTTGTTGGGCGCATAGGTCGGCCAGTCCGGCTGTCCCGGCGCCTTTGGAACTCCTGTACGCGCGAACGATGTCCAGTACGCCATCATTGCGTCTGAAATGGCCGCCTCTTTAGCACCGATCGGCAGCGGCCAGTTCCCCGGCAAGACACCGTCCTTGCCCACATCGCCAAAGACAAAAGGAAGTTCGCTGCCATGGAAGGCGTGGAACCCCAGCGCTTCCGCGGCAGGATAACCATGATCGAAGAAATAGAGGTAGGAAGGCTCACCCGCTTTCGCCTCGTCACGGACAATCCGTTCAGCGCTCCATCCGAAAACGGCATCGCGGATTGCCGCCATCATGCTGCCCTTGATATCGCTGCCCGGATACAGGCGCAGGAACTCCGGCGCGAGATCGCCGTAGCGCTTTTGAATTTCGGCTTGATAATTGCTGTTTGAATCCGGCAGACTGCGGGGGAGGAATCCGATCAGCCCCGGATAAATCTCGTTGCGGTTGAAGCCCATCAGCACAGGTACCCGCGCCTCTTCCCTGCTATCGAAAACATCCACAACCTGATGCGGCAGCACCCAGCCATCGACGTTTGGGCCGCCCCGAAATCCGGCATGTTCGGTTATGGTCCTGGCATCGATAGCCCGCAGCGCTTTAAGGTCTGCGGCGCCCAGTGCCTTTTCGAAAGCCGTTCCATTCTCTTCAGCAGAAGGCAACCCATGGTTCCGCTGTTTCAATTCTGAAGCGGATTGAATGCCAAGACTCTCCGCGATCGCCTTCTGAAACAGACCCCGCGCCACCGGGCTCGCCATCAGATACGCGACGCTCAGGCCGCCAGCGGATTCACCCATGATCGTCACGTTGCCGGCATCGCCGCCGAACGCCGCGATATTCTTCTTCACCCACCGGAGCGCTTCAATCTGGTCGAGCAAACCGTAATTGCCAGAGACGCCGCGTGAGGATTCCGCGCTCAGTTCGGGTAAAGCAAACCAACCGAGCGCGCCAAGCCGGTAATTGATGGTCACGAACACCACACCGCGCTCCGCGAAGCGCGTACTATCATAGATCGGCTCCGAGGTGCGGCCCCTGACGAGCCCGCCGCCAAAGATCCAGACGATCACCGGCGCTTTGTGCGCATGCTCAGGTGTCCACACGTTCAGAAAAAGACAATCTTCGCTCTGCTTCGGCACATCATCTGCGTAGATACTGTCCGCTGGATAAGGCGGCTGAACGCAATCGTTGCCGAATTCGCGCGCATCGCGTACACCCTTCCATGCGGCAGCCGCAACGGGAGCAGTCCAGCGCTTATCGCCGACCGGCGGTTCGGCATAGGGAATGCCCTTGAAAGACCGCACGCCATGCGCATCCGTCTTTCCTGCCAGCACACCTTGTGACTCGGTAACGGTGACCTGATTTTGCGCAGCCACCACCGCGGTCGCCAAACCGAATACAACAGCCGCAGCAACTGAGATCCGTCTCATCGTTTTCAGCATCGTCTTCTCCGCGGTTGTTCGAAACGCTGATTCAGCCGCACATCGCCGTTCCCCTGGCAAGCTAACGTCGCGAATGGGCGGAACGACCGCTGTCACGATCAGTTGAGCGAAAATCGGGGCCCGGGGAACTCAGCCGCTGCTCCGGCAAGGCCCGCGACGAGGCCACGCCTCAATGACCGGGCGATCATAAGAAGTTCTGGACGAGGCACGACAGGTTTTGAGCGGACAATTGCATGTCGTATTCGGACTCGGCCGCAGCCCGTTTTTTGCGCGATCGAATACCCAACGCTGACATAAATACGTCCGATATAAACCTTGTGAACCACGACGGGCTGCTGCTTTTATGCCCTTGGGAGCTTTCTAGAAGATGGGACTTCAGGTTGGAATCGTAGGCGCAGGCCTGATGGGCCACGGAATTTCCCAGGTATTTGCAATGGCCGGTCATTGCGTCCGAATTACGGATGCGGACCAGCGGGTGCTCGAAGACGTCCCCGGGCGCATTTCGGCGAGCCTCTTCGAACTTGGCATTGAGGAAGCATCTGTCCTCGCCCGAATTAAGTTGAGTCCGTCGCTCGCTGGGGCGGTCGATGGCTGCGATGTTGTCATCGAGGCTGTCTCCGAGAAGCTTGAACTGAAGCGAACACTCTTTAAACAGATCGGTGAGATGGCGCCGGGTGACGCATTGCTTGCGAGCAATACTTCCTCCATTCCCGTCACCGAGATCGGTCGCGACCTCACAAACCATGCGCGCCACAGGTTGGTTGGTCTTCATTGGTGGAATCCCCCGGTGCTGATGCCATTGGTCGAAGTCATAAGAACCGATTTTGTTGATCCAGCCTTTTTCGATCGCGCGTTCGAGTTAATGAGATCAGTGGGAAAGGAGCCCGTGAAGGTTGAAAAAGATATTCCGGGATTCATTGGAAATCGATTGATGCACGCCTTCTGGCGTGAAGCGATCTCCCTGGTCGAGGCAGGTGTATGCGACGCCGAGACAATCGATATTGTTGTGAAGCGCGGATTTGGACTTCGGCTGCCGGTTCTCGGGCCCATGGAAAATGCGGATTTGGTCAGCCTCGAACTCACAAGAGATATTCAGAAAATAATCTTCCCCGATCTCGAAAAATCATCCGAGCCCTCCCCCCTCCTGAGTCGGCTGATAACAGAGCGCAAGCTTGGGATGCGCACAGGCGAAGGTTTGAGGAAGTGGACCCCAGATCAGATTGACAACACTAAACGCAAGTTATCCGGCCATCTGTTGAACACGCTAAGAAACGGAAAGCACTGAGGTATATCGACCAATTCCGGGCAATAGTTGTGAATCAAACTGTGATCGCTCCTGCCCAACGCACGGCGGCGTTTTCCGAACTCAACCGCGCCCGAGACAATTGAGATGACCACCAACCTCACATCCAATTCGGCCGTCCGACAGGCCGAGATCAATAACTCACCCGACCTGCTCACGCTTGCGCTCAAAGAAAAACTCAATCATCCTGCAACATCGCCGGACTTCGATTTTTCCCACGCCGTCAATCAAGTTCTCTCCAATGTCGGCATGACCATCGACGACTGCGGAGGTAAGCTGAGTTTTTACGGGCAAGATCCCATCGTGCCGAGCCCCCTCCGCTACGGCGCAATGGCCGGCGTCGGTTTGGCAGCAAGAAGTGTGGCGCTGGCAGCCCTGTGGAAACAGACCACGGGAGAAGGGCAGAATATTTCGGTCGATGTAAGAAAGGCTCTGCGGCGCTTTTGCGGTTTCGCTGAGCGAAAATGGGAAACCATCAACGGGCGCGCGCCCACTCTTGGCTCCTTTGCGAGAAGCCCATTCCTTAATCCTCCCTGGTTTAACAAGACACGCGACGGTCGGCACGCCGTTGCGATTGACTTTTATCCCGGCATCCGTGCCCGCGCACTTAATTTGCTCCGGTGCAGCGAGAGCAGTGAGTCGATCACCAACTCCATTCGCCAATGGCGAAGCGCAGATTTGGAAGAGGCTGCTTCGGAGGCAGGCGTGCCCATGGCGATTGTGCGCACCAACGAAGAACTTCGCAAAGAAACTCAGTACACAGAAATACTCTCGAAAATGCCGCTGATCACGGTCGAGAAGATCGGCGAGAGCGAGCCATTTCCTCTCCGAGGGCGAAAGCATCTCCCTCTCGCTGGAATCCGGGCGCTGGGCATGGGCCATGTTATCGCCGGCGCCGCAATGGGCCGGTGCCTTGCTCTCTATGGCGCGGACGCGCTCAATGTCTGGGGACCGCACGCGTGCGAGATCGATTTCCTTGCATGGGATGCGCAAATCGGAATGCGCTCAACGATATTGGGAGATTCGCCGGAAGATCGCAGTCAACTCCGTCGGCTGCTTCAAGATTCGGACATTTTCTTCGCCAACAAGCGTCCGGGATTCCTGAAGCAACGTGGTCTCGATGCTGAAGAACTCTGCGCGCAGAAGCCGGGGCTCATTCACGCGACCGTTGTTCTCCACGGCGAAAATGGCCCATGGGCAGCCCGGCCAGGCTTTGACGTGCACGGAGCGACCGTAGCCGGCGTGTATCCACTCGAGGGATCTCCGAACCAGCCCAGGCTTGCCCCCATTGGTACGCCTGTTTGCGACAATGTCGTCGGTTGGTTGGGCGTAACTGGCATCCTCGCTGCTTTGCGTCGGCGCGCCGTCGAGGGTGGCAGCTATCGAGTCGTAGTTTCGCTAACCAGGACAGCACTCTGGCTCTTGTCGCTCGGTATCTTCGACAAGGAGTACGCACAATCGATGGCCGGCACATCCGAAGAGCATTTCTACCCCGAGCCCGATCTCTTCACTGCTGAAACTCCATGCGGGACCTACCAGGGCATGACGGAACAGGTGATCATGTCAAGAACGCCGGGTTCCTACCGGACTGTGCTGGTGCCGATGGGATCGAGCAAACCCGAATGGCTGTCGCATGTCGCAGACATTTAGGCTGGCAGCTCTTCAACAGCTCGTTCAATTTCATATTCACAGCGCAGTTTCGGCGCTTCAAATTATCTTCGTCGACCGCCGATGCGGGCCGTTTGTCTGTTTCCGGCGTCGTGAATAGCTGAAGGATCTAGAGACCGCAAGAGAGAACGGCTTTCGTGAGCAGCTTGGTCAATTGGCGTCAGTAGCAGCCGATTTCCGCTCACTCAGACGCAGCATGTCTCGCACTTCGGACTCGCGAGCCGTACGCTCTGCTCAGCGATGGGTTACAGAATGGATGTCGGTCGGATTTGGTGGACTTCGTGGTTGTCAAGACGACAGCTTTTGAGATTCCGCTTGAAACTCCGTTGGAGTTTACCCAAATGCACATTCGGAATGCTCTTGGGATCGCACTTAACAATGTCGCGCAGATCAGTCATTAGGCTTGCGATGTCACTCTTCGGAATTCTGCCCCCGCTCCGCCTCCTTTTGGATTACGCGACAACTCCAACTCTCGCCGGTAGGGTTTTCCGTGGGCAGGTCACTCCATTGTTGCGGATTTCATCGTTTTCTCTATGCTTAGTCGACGATCTCCCAGCCCAGGTCACAACTCGTTTGGGAACCTGGCCCTCGCGAAATCATTGTGACTTTCTTTGTGCCGTCCGCATTGGTTTTTATGGTCAGACTCCACGCCTGGCGGTCGAAGGTGAACTTGAGCCGAGCCTGGGGAAGATGGTCGAAGACGACCACTCCGTTGTAGGGCACCGGCGACCCTTGATAATGGAGCACTCCTGAGCGCGGTGCCGGAGACTGGGAAGGGGGAAGTTGCGGAGTTGCTGCAGACTCAGGGGGTTGGCGCAGTCGTCGACGACCTACTCATACAGCTATAACTCGACGGGACTCCAGCAAAAGCGCTATAGACCGGAGGAGAATCAATCCTTCACCGGCACCCTGGTCGCAACGACCACGCAATATGATGCACTTGGACGGCCACTAACCGTTTCTTATAATGACGGGGCGACCCCAACTAAGACCTACTCATACGATTCTGGATCGGTGTGTGGAGGGCCTCAGAATACCAAGGGTCGGCTGGTGACCGCGTCGAGCACAGCAAACACAGAAACCGTCTTCGGCTACGACGCAATGGGACGCGTGAACATGGTAGACCAGTGCACACCATCTACTTGCAGTGGCAATGTGTTCTTTCAGCAGGCATACACGTACGATCAACTCGGCAATCTCCTCACTTCTTCAGATGGGGACAGCGGAAATATCACTGCAACCTACACATATTCGCCGGCGAATGAAGTTCTTTCCATCACAAGTTCACTCAGCAACTCAACCCATCCGCCAAGCCTAATTTCGCAGGTGCAGAACGGGCCAGACTGACCTGACCCCCTGAATCCGTCCAATTTGGAATACGATTTGGACGAAGGAAAGGGGAAAGGCTATGAGCATGACCCGGCTCACGACGACCGCGACCATGGTTAGCGCCGAGGAACCTTTCCCAAAAATCCGCGAGCGAGCGTGCAGTCGCGACGCTACTGAGTCACAGTCAACGTGATAGTCCCAACCGGCACTTGCAGTGTCCCTGAACCTGTTGTCGCCTGCGCGGTAACGGCCATTGAGTAGGTCTGCGGTGAGCCTCCCCCGCCGACTCCTCCTCCTGTACCATTTCCGCCACCGCCGCACGCGGATATCGTAGACACCAGTATTAGAAGAGCTACGACATGCAGGAACCTGCGGCGCCATGTCGACGAGCGCGTCGGCGAGAAAATCAACAGCACAAAGCACGCCGCAACAACTTTCCATGGCGCCCCCATATGCGACGACGTTGCGATCGTGGACGATGGCGGACTCACAATGAGAGCGAGCGTCGCCGTTCCGCCGTAGGTGAGTGACGCGTCCAGGCTCGCTGTAGAACAAACGACGTTGCTCAAAGATCGGCACGAAAGTGAGATTTGGCTGTTGCTGAAGTGATTCAGTGACGCGAATTCAACATTGAACGTCGCGGATTTGCCGCTCGCAATCGTCGCGCTATTGGTCTGTAGAACCGCGCTGAAAGTGGAAACGCGAAGCGTAGCATTCACACTCGTGGAGGCATTATCGTAAGTCGCCGCGATCTGGAACGGATAATCCTGAGCGGGAACGCTTGCCTGAGCGCCAAGCGTAACCGTCTGCGAGGGGCTCTGCGGTGTCAGAGTGCCTCCCGAACATGAGGCTCCGGCGGGCAGACCGTTGCAGGTAATGAAAATCGATTGATTGAAGAAACTGCTGAACGCGGCCATGAGGGTCGTGTTCGGAGCGTTCGGCCCGTTTATCTGAACGAGGGTCGGATTTGCGCTGAGGGCGAAGCCGCCGACATCGAGCGTGAGAGGCGCCGACGCGGAGACTACTCCATTGCTCGCAAGAATCGAGAGAGCATAACTTCCCACCGGAGAACTCGAACCCGTCGTCAGATTGAATGTGACCTGAGCATATCCACCCGGCATCAGGACCACGATTGATTGGGAAAAATCGCACGCCGCCCCGGCCGGGAGCCCGGTGCATGCGAATTGGCCAAACGTCCCCGAGTACCCGTCAACACTCTGGAGTGTGAGAAAAAGCGGAATCGAACCTCCGGGGAAAGTGATAACCGATGTCGTCGGGAAAACAGTCCCCCCAACATACGCCGTGACCGCTGGATTCAGGTTTTGATTAGCTTTCGCGAAATATGCGACCGCTGATTGCCCTGCGAGGTTGCCTGTAATGGCAAGCAGACGGGAGGAATTGAATCCCGGACCGACGGTGAAGGAAAAGGATTGCTCGCTCTCGCCCGGGCTGAACGTTATGCTGCCCGGCAGCGTGACGGCGGGATCGCTGCTGCTAAGCTCAACTGTTTCGTTGGAAGTCGTGGGCAGCGCAAGAGTGACGGTTGCCGATCCCTGGTTTCCTGTAAGTGGTGATGAATCAGGGGTGATGTCGAGAGCCGGACCCGGGCTGGCCGAAATCGTGTTGATCGATGAGGTCGAACCGACCAGATCCAGCATGTCCGTAAGGCCCACCCCGCGGAAGTCTCCTCCGACGACCGGATAATCGTACAGAGGAAGCTGATAGGTGATTCCGTTCGGCGTAAAGGCTCCAGTACCGTTTCCCTGAAATATCTGAATAAATTGGTTCCCGGGGCCGGTTAAGGTCGACTGAACGGTAAGTAGGGCGACGTCGAGGTTTCCACTGCCCTCAAAGTGGCCCACCAGCGCAGGGAATGTGGATGCAAATTGAAGTCCGGGCGCATAGTAGGTGGCCTGCTTGGTAAAGACGCCGCCGGGGCCGCCCAGATAAATGGTTATGGCAGGCGTGAAGTAACTGCCGCCTGCGATGTTCAATGCATCCTGAGTAGTGTCTGCGTTGGGATCTCTCGCCTGGACGAGATCAAGATATCCATCGTTGTTCAGGTCGGCGACCGCGACCGGCCCAAAGTGTGCGAATAGTGTGGTGGGAGTTTGGAAAGTCCCGTCGCCATTTCCCAGCGCCAGATCAAGATCGTCTCCGCTCGCGACCCATCCGCCATTTGCATTACTGCCAATTAGCAAGTCCAGCTTGCCATCGTGGTTGAAGTCGCCTGCGATCAATTGATAAGGGAAGGCAGTCGTTGTCAGAGCCGGGAATGTTTGCGGCGACAAGTGCCTGAAGGTTCCGTCACCGTTACCAAGGAACACATCCAGCTCCCATGTGTCATCGGTTTCTGGTGTTCCCGGGTTCGCGTATCCCAAGACCGCGAAGTCGAGTTTTCCGTCGCCATTAAAATCGCCAGCCGCGACCAGGTAGGGATCGGGCAGCGTTGCAAGAGTGGTCGCAGTACCAAACGTGCCGTCGCCGTTGCCGGGCATGAACGCAACAACGAAGTCAGACTCGTATGTACTGACATAGATCAGGTCGGCCTTGTTGGCGCTCCTAAAGTTCGCGGCGACGAAGACTGGGTCAGGTATGTTGGGACCTACAGTGATCGGCGACCGGATGGGCGGCTCAAGCTTGCCCGTTCCGTCATTCAGAAGAACGGCGACCTGGTTGGCAAGGGTCGAGTTTTGGCCATACTCCATCAGCACAACATCGGGCTTTCCGTCGCCGTTTACATCCACCGTTTGTGGAGTCGCCAGCGAATTGGGTGCATTGCTTACTCCACCGATGTAGCCGACGGCTTCTCCCGAGGGTGAGCCAAAGCCGCCCTTGCCGTCGTTCAACAGCAGGCTGGTGGAACTCTCATGCTGGTTGATTGTTACGATGTCGGGAAAGCCGTCTCCGCTTAGATCGCTGACCGCTAGGGAAAAGGCGTCCGCCCCGACCCGATAAATCGAAGGGGGCGAAACGTTACCTGCGCCATCGCCGTCCAGCACCGACACCAGGTACCCGCCAACGGCGCCTATGCCGCCCACAACTTCATCTTCGGAAAACGCTGAAGACGCGACAACATCCAGCTTTCCGTCACCGTTTACGTCCGCGACCGTGACGGCGTAGTCGACGTCACCAAGTTCCGCGGTGAATCCGTTTTGGGTGAAGGTACCATTGCAGTTTCCCTTGGCGATAGTGAGCCATCCATAGCCGCCTGTTTCGACTGCATCGAGGCAGCCGTCACCATTCATATCGCCCAAGCCGACGGCGACGGCTCCGTCTCCCGGGTTGAAGATATCTCCGGGCTGGAAGGCGGAACCTCCACGATTCAGGTATGTGAGCGCGCCCTCAAAAGCAACGGTGATGACCAGATCGGGAAGACCATCTTTATCGACATCGCCTGATGCCAGCCAACTGGTCGGCAACGGGCTGTCGCTCTCATTGTCGACCAGCGGAGGAGTGATTGCTGAAGGAAACGCCCCAGTGCCATCGCCTATCAGAACCTCAAATTGGGGTTGCATAGCGTTGGAAGCCACCACAAGCCCAACCGCAAGGTCGGTGATCCCGTCTTTATTAAAGTCTCCGGCCAAAACAAAGGTAGGCGTTTGATTAAGAGACGCGACAATCATAGGCGCTCGGAAAGTACCGTCGCCGTTGCCGGAGAAAACCTCGACCTGATTACTGTCTCCGTCGACCGCGATCAGATCAAGATGACCACTGGCACGGAGCTGCGCCGCCGCCAGCCAAACAGGAGACTGCCCGGTTGTAAAGAGAACCTCGGGTATCGCGAACGTGCCATCGCCGTTTCCGAGATAGACGTAGATTGTGTTGTCGCCACCATTGCATATCGCCAAGTCCATATTGCCGTCGCCATTGAAATCTCCTTGGATTACCGCAGTCGGAAGAAAACCAGTAGGGAGCTTGGCTGGAGATGCGAATCCTGCGTCGACAAATGAATTGGAGGAACTTGCCGCACTACTCAGCGCTTCTGTTTCGAGACTGCCGATTGATACTGAATGATTTGGAGCTGGTGACTTGGTCGGCCTAATCCACCTGGAGGTATCCTGTTTGGCGAGCGCAGCATATTTCCAGCCCAGAAATCTCTCGGCTGGTTGCCGCGGGCGCGAGAAATCTCTGTGGGCGACATCAAACGCTTGATTGCGGTTGACCTGAATAGTAGGTCTTTGGGAACAGCAGAATTGCAGGCAGCCGAGAAACAGAAAGCCGGCGGCCAACCTTGATTTCGGAATGCGTCTGAGGGAAAGCATGGTTTCAACGAGCAGGCTTTTCGTGTCCGCCAGCCAGAAAAGACGATCCTATTTAGGCGAACGAGAGTGCGCCCATTTTACCCGTTTTTTGCAGCGGAAGGTAACACTGAGCCGACACCGATTTCCCTTGAGGATAATTGCCAACAACCAAGCCATTCAGTAGCTCGTCCGAAGGGGGAAGACGCCTTATCAACCACGACATGTTCGCCCAACTGATGTAGTCGATTTTGTAGCTGTCAAAGCACTCTGGAACAATTCAGAACAACAACTTTCAATAATGAGGCTGCAAATCATTCAATATAAAAGCGTTAAAAATGGTCAATTTCAACAAATTTCAATAACTCGCTGAAACTGGTTCGGTACCAGGGGGGGCGGAGGTTTGAATCCTCTCTCCCCGACGAATAATTTCGATACCTCAAAGACCTCGAACCAGCTTATCTATAGACCACCTGGTTGCATCTCCAGTTCCCGGGTGGCTGGCCGCAGCCTCGCTCAAGAATTGCTACTGTTCGTTTTGGGCCTTCGCGGTTTTGGCCTTCGCAGTCTCGCCCTTCAGATTGTGGGCTGTCGTCAGCTCGAGACGGATCGCGTCATCATCCGGAGCCAACTTGGTAGCGGCTTCGAGGTTAGTGATCGCGGCATCAGTGTCCCCAATGTCGAGTTGAAGCTTGCCAAGTTGATAAAAGATCTTCGGATTATTGGTTTCGGGCTGACCCGCCAATTGCTTTAGCAGAGACTGCGCTTCGTCCTTTTGGCCGAGAGCAATCAGCGTGAGCGCGAGATCAAATTGCGCGTTCTTATCGGCCGGATTGATATGGAGTGCCGCTCGCCACTGTACTTCTGCTTTCTGGTATTGCTTCTGACTTGCGAAGGCGTCTCCGAGAGCTACGGGGACCAGGGCGAGATTTGGGTCGGCCTTTTCAAGATTCGTCAGGCGAGCGATCCCCTGATCCGCGTCGCCAGTTTTCACCAGCGATTCAGCATAGGCATAAGCCAGCAGCGGAACCGAATCCAACTGGGCCCCCAGCGGAGAAAGTGTATTGATAGCGCCGCTATAGTCCGACAGCATGAATTGACTCATACCGAGAGGGACTCGCGGGCGAGCGTCGTCAGGATGAGCCTGCATGTATCTGCTAAGACAGATTGCAGCCTGACGATAATCCCGGGCGCCGAACGCAGCCCGTCCCCAGTTGTAGTCCAAGCCATCCATCCCTGGGTTCCATTCGGAAGCGTTCTTAAAGTAGCCAGATGCCGAAGCATAATCCTCGGCCTGTGCGCTGAAGGCTCCAAGATTGTTGAAACTGTCTGCAATAACAGGCCCAACCTGCTCCTCGAATTGCTTCACTCTTGCTGCGGCGTCGGGGTCGGTGATCGCGTCGGCTTTTCTAGAAGGGAATCTTACGATCGACTTGCCGGCAAGATTGGCAGCGTCCAGCTTTCTGTTCAGCAGCAGCAGATCCTCGGCGTTCTGCATCTCCTTTTTGCCTTCTTCTGTTTTCCCCTCCTGTTTCAGCAGAAGACCCAATTCGTAATGCGCGCCACGAATCTGATAGTGATTCCGCGAGGGATCAGTGCACACTTGAATTGCCCTGCGCAACGCTACCTCTTCATCCGCAGTCTTGCCTAATTGGCCGTATAGGTCGCCTAACATCAGGAATGTATCGTCGCTGTTGGGATTTAATTCACCTGCGCGAGTTAGATCAGCGAGAGCCTCAGGTAACTGATGCTCATTCATTGCCAGGTGGCCGAGCTCGTAATAACTATAGAAGTCGTCGGGATGAAACGAGAGCTCTTTGCGGAATTCCACTTCAGCCTCGGCGAAGGCGGTGTCTCCCGATTTGCTGAGATAGGAAGCGCCGAGGGAGTAATGAGCGTCAGGAAGTTGGTCGTCTCTTGCGAGCGCCTTTCTGAACTCCGGAATAGCCTCATCGGGGAAGTCAGCATTCGCATAGGCGAGGCCAAACTGCATATGAATCTGAGCCGAATCGCCGAATTGAGCCAGCATTCTCGTAAACAGTTTCGCCGCACTGCTTTTGTCGAGCATGGCCAGATAAGCTTGCGCCAGGGCATATTGATTCTCAAAGGTTGGGCTGATAGCGACGGCAGCTGCGAACTGGTCTCTTGCTCGATTGACGTCGACAATGCCGAGCATTACCTGACCAAGCAGCCAATGCAACTTTGCCATCCTCAAGTCTCTGGCATTCTTTGGAGATGAATCAATCAACCCTTGAGCCAGATGCTGAGCTTTGGGCAGATCGTGCGCGTCCAATGCTGCTTCGGCGTAGTCCATCTGCAGTGCAGAGTTATCAGGTGTGAACGTGAGAGCCTCGTCAAAAAGCGGAACCGCTGTTGAATACTCACCAACCTGGGCCCGGCCGTTTGCGACCCGATGCAGCGCCTCCGCGAGGAACAGCTTGTACTCAGTCGCAGCCTGCGCCAGGTCGCCCTTTGCCTGCAAAGCCTCCGCCGCGTCGTAATGCTGCTGCAGTGGCGACTCCGCGGTGCGCACCTGCGAAATACCCCTGCCAGATACTGTAGTGGCGGATAAAAGCAGAATCGCGGCAATGCCGGCGCGAGTCAATAAACTAATCTCGAACTTCATCTCGAATGATCGATAATTCCGCATATCGGCGAGTCGCTCCATAGATGCCGAGGTGGCACTCGTTCAAACTTCCCGGCTCCTGCTCGCTGTCCGGTAGATATCAAGTGTCTCTAAGTACACAGTCACAAGTAGCGGTGACCAGCATAAGCGAGACGGTTATTACCTATTCCTGGCCATACGAGTTATCTTTCCCAGGAAGATCCGTATGAATGTGCCACGGGATGCTTTCGTTCGAGATTTCAGGATGGCCACTGAGAAACGTAAGCGCACGTGTGAGTGCTTCCGGATCGGCTTTTTCCGTTTGAAGCAGCGCTTGCTCTTTCTGAGCTTGATCCTTCATGCCCATTCGTCGATATAGGACCGAGAGATTGTAGTGCGCAGCAACGTCGTCCGGGTCGATCGCTTCAAGCGCCTGGAACTGTTGCATCGCATTTTCGTCATCGTCCCTCTGGAAATATGTGATGCCGAGCTCGCGTCGTGCATCCCGCGATTGTGGAAACTGCTGCACAAGATTTTCGAGATCAGCTAGTTCCGCATCGGACTCACCCGCTCTGCGCTCCAACTGCGCCCTGTAGTAGAGGGCGCGGGCATTGTTTGGGCTTATTGTCAGCGCCTTCTCTATAGCTTTGCGCGATGAGCCATACTTTTCCCACTCAATTTCGGTCAATGCAATATTGGTGTAGCCGTCTGCATATTCCGGCCGCAGGCTGACCACTTGCACAAAAGCATTGACTGACGCGGCGTACTGCAGCTGATCGAGATAGGCAATGCCGAGGTTGTTCCAGCGCATCCAATCCGGATTGTCTCCGGGCGCGGCGGGGACCGGGGGATTGTCGCCGATCTGCAGCGTCCGTGTGCGCGAGGACATCTCTACCACCGGATAGGCCGGATGGTCATTGCCCATCACATTATTGATGTAGCTCTGCCGGTAATGTCGGTAATTCACCTTCGCTGTGATGGTGATGGCGCCTTTGATGTTCGCGGGAACCTGGAAGCGGTATCGGACCAGCGTGGAACGCCCTGCCGAAATGGTATTGTCATACGCGACCGAGTGGATGGTCTGGACCTGGTGGTTATCGACGAACTTGCCCTCTTTGTCGACGATCCGGTTAGTAAAGCTATGGGCGCGTGGATCGAGGTTACCGTCCGGCTTAAGAAAGCCGCTGTGATAGATGTCTCTGCCCTGGGAATCCTTGACAGAGAATTCTACCCAGGCTTCATACAAGTCGCGGACCTCAGGAATCAGCGAGTGACCTATGTTCTTATTTTGAATTACGACATATGCGTCGAGAATATCGTTGGGCTCGATACGAATCGGCACCGATCCGAGCGGGCCGATGAGCTGCTCTTCATTGGCCTTCTTGATTCCGAAGATATCGACGTTCAGAAAGTCTCCAGCCTGGAGAAACTTTATTGTCTTGTCCAGTTGCTCATCGAATCCGTAATAGAACGGCACTCCCGTATTTCCGGCAGCCCAGCTATGCGACGCGAATGTTCCATTCTTGGCGCCATAGTCCGGCAGATCGTTTGGAGCGCGCTTCATGTGGCAGTCCTGGCAGGTCTTGAAGTCTCCCGTATAAAAGGTCAAGGGATTCCGGTGAGAGAATTTGGAGTTTTGCCACTCGTCAAACACACTGAAGGCGCTGAGGAACTTGTATCCATTTAGATGCTCTGGCAAGTTCGCCTTATGACAGGCGGCGCAGAATTCCGGAGTTCGGTAAAAGCTCTGCATGACGGCGCGGGAATGACGGTCAGAATGCTTCAAGATCTCGTCGTAAGGAACTTCTCCGGGTATGCGTTTGCCATTTTCATCAACCATCACCGACGGCACGCCCATAATGTAGCCGCCATTGCCGGCGGTAGACTTGAGGCCCTGAATGGAGTGACAGACCATGCAGGTGAGGCCGTTGTCGTCGAATTTTCTGTCGACCTGCGAGTTTTGAGTTAGAGCGCCGCTAACTACGCCGATCGGGTTGTGGCAACTATCGCAGTGGCGGGAGAACTCAATTCCCTTTGTCTTGTTGAGAAGATTCACGCTGGTGCGGTAAAACGGCTCACGGAAGGAGTTCGAATGCAGCGCCTGACGCCACATGTGATACGCCTGCTGGTGGCAGTGTTCGCAATAGGTAGCGTCGGGAAAAGCTCCGGGCTTAATAAAGCCGCCGCCTTGAACCTCAGGGTTGCCCGGCGCGAATGGGGTATCTTTGCCAAAGCGATAGTTGTAGCTGGAAGCGATTTTGTCGGAGTATTGCTTGCGCTCGGCATCCTGTTGCTGCGCGGATACGGTTAGGCCGGGCATTACGCCGAGGAGGATGACGCCGGTGAGAATAACGAGACTGCGCGTCAACATGTGCGCCGCGCATGAAGGCCAATGGCGATACAGCATTTCCTTTGTCCGCAATTTCCGGTCTTCATGATTGGGCGCGATTATCACTGTGCAGTCCTCAATTGCCAAGGGGCTTCAGAGCTTCTCACTTAGCCGGCGGCCCTTGTTTTGCGATGCCATCGTAGACGCTGGGTATGATGCCCTTGCCTTCCTCAATGACGAAGTATCGATCAACACTCGGCAGACTGACCTTCTCCACTGTTCCAGTGCTGGCCCAATGAATTTCAACAAAGTCCACTGAAGTTGACTGCCCGAGTCCGAAGTGAAGCCGCTGATCGTTGGAGGATTCATAACTTCCTCCACTCATCACGTCTTCCCGATGGCGAATTCCGCCGGCAGTCAGATAAACGGTCGATCCAACTCCGTCTCGAGGGCTCCCGGGGCCTCCGATCAGCTGAATCCCAACCCAGTGGTTCTGGTTGGAATCGACATTGCGCAGCAAGACAGGAGTGTGATCGATGCAGTTCATGACGACATCGATTTTGCCGTCATTGAAAAGGTCGCCAAAAGCCGCACCACGGGCCGGGATAACATCGGCGAGCCCGGTACCCTCAACAGCCGGGACAATCTCAAATTTCTTGCCCTTTTCGATGTTATGGAAGAGCAGAGGCCGTTCAGCATAACTGGTTCCCCAGTCATGCTTCGCCGCGTCTGGAAACACATGTCCGTTGGCGACAAAAATGTCCTTCCAGCCGTCGTTGTCATAGTCGATAAACTCCGTGCCCCAGCTCAGAAATGGATACGTGACCTCATCGATTCCGGTCCTTGAAGTAATTTCGGAAAAATTGCCATTGCCTTTGTTCTGAAACAAAGTTTTGTAGTCATCCGAAAAGGTCGTGGTGTAAAGCCCTACCTGTCCGCTATTCTCGTAATCTCCTACACCCAAACCCATGGATGCCGTCTCGCGCCCTGAGCGGTTCAGCGCAAAGCCTGAATAGTAACTGGCATCTTCAAAAGTGCCATCGCCATTATTGATGTACAGATAGTTTGACGAAGAATCGTTTGCAACCAGCAAGTCGACTTTGCCATCGTTATTGACGTCAACGAAGGTGGAACTAAACCCGTAGTAATGATTCGGGTCGCTAACTCCGGCCTTTTCGCTCACGTCAGTAAATGTACCGTCGCCATTGTTATGGAACAAATGGTCAGGCTCGCCCTCTAACCCGCGCGGTCCGCAGCTTTCATTGACTCCGCGATATTGACAAAAGCCGAGACTCGTGGCGTCGGAACCCGCACGCGGTGGATGGGCCATGTCGTAGTGAACGTATCCAGGCACAAACAGATCCAGGCGTCCGTCGCCGTCATAATCTCCAAAACTCGCGCCGGTGGACCAATTGCCGAGAGTCACGCCGGCTTTTTCTGCGACGTCTGTAAATGTGCCATCGTGGTTGTTGCGGTAAAGGCGATTCTTGCCAAAATTCGTTACGTATAAGTCCGGCCAGCCGTCGTTGTCAAAGTCTCCTACTGCACAGCCGTATCCCCACCGGTCATTCGTGACGCCGGCAAACATGGCGACATTCGTAAAGGTGCCATCGTGGTTGTTGTGAAAGAGCGCGGCATGGGGCGGCTCGGTCTTGCCATCCATCGCGTCGTACGTGGAGCCGGTAACTAAATAAATGTCCGTCCAGCCGTCATGATCGTAATCAAGCAGGCAGACGCCGGATCCGGTCTCCTCAATAATGTATTTCTTCTCTGGCGTTCCCATGATGTGATGCCAGCTCGTCAGGCCGGACTTCGCCGAAATGTCCTCAAATACAATCGGACCAGTCTTGACGAATCCTCCCTCTGTAATCGGCCGGTGCTCTGAATCAAGAACGGGCGCGAAGGCACCCGCAGTAGACGAACCTCCCTGCGGCGCGGCCTGAGTGTCCGCACTTTGCGACGAGGGGGTTTCGATGGATTGTTCACGCACCTGGCCAGACGCAGGTGAGGAGAGGACAGCCATTGATCCGGCAAATGCCCACACGCACAGATGTCCCCAGTCAACCGATTTACTCATAACCCCCCATCATCATCGCGGAATCGTAGCAGGATGCATGAAGGGACTACATCCGTCGAACGGTTGATGAAAATCGCCGACACGTCGCTCTCTCGACACCTGCCGAAGGATTGATGAAAATCGCCTGGTTTCTTCTTCTCGATATCCACCGAATGGTGGATGAAAATCGCCCACACTCCGTCTTTCGACCCGAGCTATAGCAAAAATGGGTGCTGTTTCAGTAACTCTTCGATCGGTGCATGCACGGCGGAGCGTCGCAGGAGTTGGCCTTCGCGGGGCGTTCAAACAGGCCATTATGCTTCTCGATAATGGAGAGCAACAGCGAGATATTTAAGATATTTCTGAAACGCTATCGTGGATTTATCGCTCTTGCCTGAGTTTTGAGAATCGCTCAAGGCAAATGCCGAGGTCGTCTGTCCACACATCATTCGGGCGCAACGAAACTAACTGAACTTTGTTGATGAGTGAGTGGCGACTGGGATCAGGGCGAAGCCATGCGGACAATGTATATCGAAAATCCGGCCACTGGCGGGTAACCGCGTTAATGTTGACGGCAAGAATATCGAATTCACTGAAACGATAGGAGCGTTCGTCACCATGATCAGTTTTGGCGGTCTCATGTGCTTCACCAACTGCAATTGCCCTGGCAGCCCTCGTCTGCTTTTGCCTTTTTTGCATTTCGAGCGCGTGAGCGCTCTCCGAATGTTGCCCCCGATAAATGCGTCTGAATTTTGCAGTAGCCGGCTGAAGGAGCACGATCTCGACACGGGCCCGCTGGCTATCCCGCTCAAGGAGGACGTCACATATCGGGATACCAGCCTGGACAGCGCCCAACTTCCACCCAGATTCGGCGACAGATGGGACAACGATCTTCTTAAGAATCGCTTCAGCGATTGTGCGCCTGACTTTCCATTTTGTGGGCCTTGAAGTGCGACGAACAGCTTCCAGTATTGTGCGCGCTTCATCAGTCCATTCATGGCGATTGGTGTCGCTGCATTCGTCTATGAGTTTCTTAAGTGAGTTAACTGAATTCCCCATTCCCGGCCAGTCGCGCGTTCCTGCCGTCCTGCGGCATCGCGAGGCTTCCCTTTCTCAGTGACCTGGATGTCGTCAATAGTCGTGCTTATTGCCAGTCGACTGGCTTATCGGCCTTCGAAACCGGCCCGGGAAGGTGCAGCCGGATCACGAGTTTAGCTGGGACGTACTTCGCGCGCCTCGGTCGAAAGGATGAAGAAATCTGCTCTCTCGCCGCGCCGGGAACTGTACCGTCGAAACGTCTGTGCAAAAATCGTCAGCCCTTGGATCGACTGGCGAATCATCCGATTGAACCAAGACATGCAGCACCAGCGGTCGCGATACTCAAGGTCATCGGTCGCCGGCGCAGCGATAGAAAAGAATTCAGTCTCGAGGATCGGGAATATGAGAACCGTAGGTGGAAAATGGATATGGATTGCAGCGGGCACCTTCTCGTTGCTTTCTGGCCCTTGCAAAGCACAGAATCCTTGTCAATGGCTTAACGCAGCTACGGCGTCGGGTGTGCTTGGTGGTTCCGCGACGATGGAAGTAAACAACACCGGTGTCGGCTCCGGTGTTTGCGTATTTCGTTTTCAGGACGAAACGCAGAATAATACTCTGCGCATTTCTGTTATCAAGGCCGAAAGGCCGGAAAATGCCGGCAAGGAAATGATGCCTTATGAATCGAAATGCACTGCCTCTGGTCTGCCGGTGAAAGGCGTGGGCAATGAGGCGATCATGTGCGCCAGCGATTCGGCGAAATCGAATGGCGAGTTGGTGGTTGGCCGAGTCCGCGACAATATATTCACAGTAGTAATCAACGCCGGTGCGGGAGATAACCCAGCAGCTGCGAAGGACGACCTTGAGGACAAAGCCCAGGAGATTGCAAAGCAGGTGGCGGGCATATTGTTTTAGTAGACGCAGTTAATTGCGTAGGATGACCGAAGCACTCTGGTGAGGTTCTGCGGGTGGAGGATGCCTTTGGCGCGCGGTCGCTGTAGTCGAAATCGTAGCTGTGAAAGCTTCAAGGAGCCTCACAGAACCACAGCTTTCAACGACGAGGGTGAAAGCAATTTGTGGAGGATATCTCCGCCGAATTCTCCTTTGGGCACGGGTTCGACAAGATCTGTGGGGAACTTCGCCGCGAGATGCGCTTTTAGTTCCGTCTCCTGCACTTCGCCCTGCAGTTGCTGCGAGCCCTGCTCGGCCTTTTGTTTGAGAACTTCGATCTGCCGCTGCATGCCGGCGATGGTTTCTTCTTGCTCAGAGATCTTCAGCTTCAGTTCCTCTTCCGCATCGTGCTTCGCTTTAAAACGAACGGCGCAGAGCGACTTCTGGACGCGAGTTTCCACGGTCAGATCGAGTTCTCGTTTGGCGTCGTCGAACTCCCGTTGCTCGCTGATGAGCTCGGCTTGGGCGTGCCGTCTTTTTTGAGGGGAGGAATCGCGATTCTCTTCCGTCCCCATTTTGTATCGCGCTTCAAGCCCTGGTAGATCGCTATTTAAATCTTCTGCCGCATACAGCCACCGGAACCTAATACTCGATTTCCGGGCGTACTTGGCATTTGCGCGCGAGAAAAATCGCACGATGTGGTTCAAATGTCGTACGACGGGCGAGGGGGGCGGGCTAGGCCATTGGGAATCAGAAGGATGGAAAATACTGGTAGCGCTACCGGGAATCGAACCCGGGTTTTAAGATTGAGAATCTCACGTCCTAACCCCTAGACGATAGCGCCACTCATTGTGCGGAGGTGACCCGCGAGCGCGGGCTACTCCCTTACTTTAACAAATATCCGGCCCAATCGACCATCGCCCCAACGGCGCGGCAAGAGCAGGAATTCCTCTTCAAATCCCCAGCTTCCGCACTTCATCGTTGTAATATTTGCGATACAGAATGTCCCACTCCTGCGAGCCTTCCTGGATAATCTTCCGCTGGCTAGCGATCTTCTGCCGCGCCGACATGTCGATCTTCGCCTCTTCGGTGAGCAGCAGCTCCAGTTCCTTCCGCGCCTCCTGCCGAATCGTGTTGCGATCCTCCAGAAAACCCACCTCATCGATCTCCGCCAGCGTGTCCGCCACCGTGTGTGCCAGCTTGTTCAACTTGTCGCGGTTGATTCTCATAGCACGGCCTTGTACTTCTTGGTCAGCTCGGTCTTTACCTTCTTGAACATTTCGGCGTATTGCGCCCCGCTCTTCCGCATCTCGTCGGAATAGGCGTCTAGAATCACCCTCACCTCGTCGTTGATGCGGTCCTCAAGCGAAAGCTCCTCGAGCAAAGCCGCATTCACGCGGGCTTCCGTCACCTTCATGTCGCTGGAGGTGATCATCTTGGCGTCGATCAGGTGCTTGACCGTGCGGCGGGCGAGATACCCAATGTAGTCGCGGGAAAAAATCATGGGTTAGCTATCAGGGTACCGCATCGCACCGCCGCCTGTACACCGGCAAGCTGCACAATCGTCATCTTTGCGGCCGGCCTCCGAAGGCGACCCTGAAATCAGCCTTCCCTGCCTCGCGTTACGCATCTTTCCTCATCCCCGTCCCATCATCACAGTCCAGTCATCACGGTCCCACCATCACCGTGTAATACGGCTGATTTGACAGTGTCGCATTGAATGCCGGCTCCATCCGCGACGCGCCACTCTTTCCCACAAGATCGAAATAGTACTCCAGCGGAAAATCTGCCTTCATATAGTCGGCCGGAATCGCGGCGGTAAAGCTCCCGCCATCCCCAGGCATCTCCACCCGCTTCCACCGTTCTGCCTGGTCCACATGCCTGTAGTGCAGACGAATCGAGGTCACTTCTTCCGGCACCAGAACAGTGAGCGCGATCGTCAGCTGCGTACCGGCCTCGAAACTCGCCGGCGGCTTGTGATCGCACGCCAATTCAGGCCGTCCAGGCGCGCCAGTCGCCTCTGCAATCGCATGCCTCGTGTCCAGCGACGACACGTCCGCCTGCTCCACGCCCTTCACACGCTCCACTACAGCCTCAATATCTTTATCGATCGCGCTCAGCCGGTCGCTCCAGTGTCCGCGCCGCATTGCCGTGCTCCCGTAAGAAACGTCCGCTTGATAAATAGCCGCGGCTTTCGTTGCCATACCTGCCCACGCCTCGCGCGCCCCGCTGTATTCGTCGATCGCCTTCCGGCCCGCTCCCGCTTCCTGCGATTGCTCAAAGACTGCATACAGCACGCCGCCGCGCAGCTTCGACGCAAAAAACCATCCCAGGCCAATCTGAATCTCCACGTCGGCTTCGACCCTGCGAAATGCGGCAGTCCGCCGCGCCACAGTCTTGCGGCGCGCCTCATCCAGCGCCGTGCTCGCTGCCGTCGCGCAATCTTCCATCCACTGCGCCACCTCAATCGGCGAGTACTTGGGATTCGCCGTGCCGCTCATCTCGTCCGCGGCGTGCTCGTCGATCGTCGCAAACAGTTGCGGATCAAGCGGGCTCACCGTCCCAAAGCATCGCGGCTCCGGCGTGTCGCTATAAGGCGAGGGCTCGCCTGCGCGCACTATCGGCATGTTCGTGTAGATCTCCGGCCAGAACGAGTGATTCGACGCCGACGGCAGATGCGCCGATGTCAGCAGCGGCAATATCCTGCTCGCATTGGCCACTGCCGTTTCCACGGCCGTCGCCGCAGTCCCAAACTGGCTGCGAAGCCATCGCCGCCACGCCTCCGCATTTGCCTCTGGATCGTAAAGTCGCCGCCCCCAAACCCTGTAATAGAGCTCAAATTTCTCCCAATCGGCTTTTGGATTCAGGCTCGCGTCCGCATACGCGCATCGACCACCCGCATGCCCCGATCCTTCCCTGCCCTTGAATGTCAGCGGCTCCATCAAATCCAATCCAACCGCCCCGCAAAAATGCGCGGTCCTTCCGTATGCCGCCGCCATCTCCGGATCTGCGCTTAGCAAATGCCGCTGCGTTCCCGGCCACAGTCGAAATAGCAATTTGTAAGGGCTGCCGGCTCGCAGAAAATCCGCATACCCATATCGAGTAAAGGAGCGCGCGCCCGAACTTACCGCAAACGGCCCCAGCGCCTCGTGCACCGGCTTCGGAATCTCCAGCGCGCGAATGTCCGCCTGCTGATATCCGAGACTCTGATGCTCCGCGGAATACTTCGCGCCCAGCTTCACCGGCATTCCCGTTGCTTTCGCAATGTCAATTATCGTTTCGTCCACGCCCTTGGCGTGCATATCGATCTCGATTGTGCGCCCGCTATTCTTAATCGCGTCGAACACCGTCCGCCAGAATCCGTAGCTCCCCTCCGGAATCCCGCTCTCGCCATGCACGCGTAAAGTCAATCCCTGAATTTCGGTGCACTCCTTCAACAGCATCGCCAGCGCGTCGCGGCAATACTCTGCGTGCGTCGCCGCAGTCAGCCCGTCAATGCGGTGATAGGCATTCGGGCTGTCGGTCCATTGGTACGCGTGCGTCCAGATTCCCAGCTGAAAGTGCAGTCCCCGCGCAGCCGTCTGCGCGGCAATAAATTTCAGCGCGTCCAGATTCATCTTTCGTTCGCGATCGCTCAACTCAACCGGCGCCGGCAACGCCTTTCCGTCCGCGGCCGCCAGCTGCATCACGCGTACATCGTATCCCGGAACATTCAGTAAATATGGATACGGAAAATGCAGATAATCGCTCGTCACGCCCTTTGGAAAGTCGTATTCAAGCCCGAACGCAAGGCAGAACCGATTGAAACGGCACGCAACCAGCAGATCAAGATATCCCAGCCAGAAATCCCTGTCGTAGAGCCACGGCTTGTCCTCAACCTCGCTGCAAAAATATCGTCCAACGCTGCGCACATCGTTAGCCGGCTTCTCCAGAATTGGCTCCGTCAGCCTCAGCCCGATTCTCGCGTCGGCGGCGAATCGCACTCGCTCCGCCATCTCCAGCATTCCATAAACGCATCCGCGCACATCGCTGCCCGAAACAATCGTGGCCGGAATTCCTGCGTACCGTCCCGGAGTCAGCGCGAACGACTCCGCACTGGGATGCCACGCGGACAAATGCGAACCGCTCCCAGTGAGCGCCGGCACGGTTGATTTCATTCCCGTCGGCGCCAGTCCAGCTGATTTCTGTCCTGCAGGCGCGACCCCCGCGGCCGCCGCTCCCTCCAACGCTTTCCCTCCAGGCGCTAGAACTGATGACGTCGCAGCCGATGACGTCGTAGCCGCAGAATTGACCACCACATAAAACGCCGACCCGCGAACCCGGTCGCTGCCGCCCTCGCCAGAAATTACGATCCGGCACAGCGCGCCCTTCGCTGCCAGCGCCGCGCGCAGTTGTTCTGCCGCCCACTGCACCGGCGGTGCTCCCGCAACAGGATCGCTGCCATCGATAACGATCGTGCAGCCGCGCCCCGACTGCGCAATGGCACCGTGTGCCATCGCCCCCGCCGAAGCCACTCCCGCAACCTTCAAGAACTCTCTGCGCTTCATCTTGAAACTTTCATCCCGGCCATCTTCCCCTTCGGCCCTTGTCTTTGCCCTTCAACTCCCTATTCCCCGTTCCCTGCTTTCTTGGTCCCTTGGTCCCCCGGTCCCTTGGTCCCTGCGTTTTTCAACTCCGATGCGGGCAGCTCTTCGTATTCAAACATTCATCGGCGATCCGCAACCGCTCCACCGGCCGTCCGCCCACCAGGTGCTCCGCCACAATCTCCTCTGCATCTTCTGGTTTCACATTCCCGTACCAAACAGCCTCCGGATAAACCACCACCGTCGGCCCGTGTTCGCACTGGTCCAGGCACATCGACTTGTTGATCCGTACTCTGCCGGCCAGGCCGGCGTCTTTGCTTAATTGGCTCAGCCGCGTGTGCAATTCGCTTTTTCCATCGCTGGTGCAGCTTGGCCGCGGCGCATCGGCGGGCGGACGTTGTGGCAGACAAAAACGTGATGTTCAAATGCTGGCAAGCGGTGATCCTCCGTGAAACGATTCTCGATTCATTCAAGAGTAACAACCCTCACCTCTAGCCTGCCCGTCGCACCCCTCCGCGCCTAACCCGGAAAAGTTTTCCTGATGCCCGCCCCAGCCCCATCTGCGAGAATGGGTGTTTGACAATGAGCACCGACAACCTCCTCTCGCTGAAAGACGACATGGTGGCCTTTATTGAGGGCCATGGTCTTCATCGCCTCCCCGGCTACGTCACCGACGACATTCCCTCCATCCTCTGGGAAGGCCGCGGCAACCCCGACGCGTGGAAAGATTTTGTTGAGATGGCGAAACACGTCGGCGCTCCCTTCGTCACCTTCAGCGAGATGACGCTGGACCACGAGGAGCTCGACGCTCTCATTGAAGAAGCCGGCGAGATGAACTTCCCCGATGAAGAAGCCGCCGAGATGGTCGAAGCCAAGTGGCTGCGCAAGTACTCGGGAATGTTGGGCTACGTTCAGCTTGGTTTCATCTACGAGGGCATCGTCTTTCTGCACGAAACCACAACCGAGTGGTACGAGCGCTACCAGTCGCTGCTCGAAAATATTGAAAGCTTCCACGACATCGTCATCGACGACACGCACTCCCACGACGACGACGACGAGTAAGCCTAAGTGTCCCTTCCCCCCAGCACCACCGGGCCCCCGAACAATGCCGCTGCAACTCGCGTTCTGCCGCCGCAACGCTGGCTCCTCGCCGAACCCAACCACGAACTTTCCGATTCCCTCGCCCGCGAAGCCCGTCTCCCGCTCGTACTCGCGGAGCTTCTCGTCGCCCGCGGCATCACCACCGCCGCCGAAGCCTTCGCTTTCCTGAACCCCGAGCCTTCCCACCTCCACGATCCTTTTCTCATGCTCGGCATGTCCGCCGCCGTCGAGCGTCTCGAACATGCCATCGCCGCGCGCGAGCCTATCCTCCTCTACGGCGACTACGACGTCGACGGCACCGTCGCCGTCGTCCTGCTCAAAACCGCCATTGAAATGTTAGGCGGTCTCGTCAGTTTTCACGTTCCCCATCGCCTCCGCGACGGCTACGGCATGCAGTCCAGCGTTCTCGAAGCCGCCCACGCCGAAGGCGTTCGCGTCGTCGTCACCGTCGACACCGGCATGCGCGCATTTGCTGAAGCTGAAACCGCGCGCCGCCTCGGTCTCGATCTCATCATCACCGACCATCACCTCCCGGCGGAAGGCGCGACAGGCGAGCTTTCGTCCGCGAGTAATACCGCCGCGAACAACAGACTTCCCGCCGCCCTCGCCATCCTCAATCCCAATCAGGCCGGCTGTCCGTATCCTGAAAAATCGCTCTGCGGCGCGGCCATCGCGCTCAAGCTCGCGCAGGCATTGCTTGAGAGGTCCTGTCTCGACAAATCCTGTCTCGACAAGTCCGAACCAGTTCGCCGCGATCCTGCTCGCCTGCGCGAAAAAACTCTGCCCAGCTTTCTCAAAATGGCGGCCATCGCCACCATCGCCGACGCCGTTCCGCTTCACGGCGAAAATCGCACCATCGCCGCGCTCGGCCTGCGTGAGCTGCGCCGCCCCGCCGGCGCCGGTCTCCGCGCATTATTCGCCGCGGCTGCGCTCGACCCCGCCAGCAAACAAATCACCGGCTTCGATGTCGCCTTTCGCCTCGCCCCGCGCATCAACGCCGCCGGTCGCATGGATATTGCCTCCGAAATCATCGAGCTATTCACCACGCGCGACTCGCACCGCGCCGCGGAGCTCGCGGCAAAACTCGAGCGCCTCAACCGCGAGCGGCGCGATGTTGAGGCCGCGGCCCTCACCCTCATTGAATCCCGCCTCAGCTTCGACGAAGAAGTCATCGCCGATCGCCTCCTCGTCATCGACGGCGACGGCTGGCATCGCGGCGTCATCGGCATCCTCGCTTCGCGCGTCGTCGAGCGCACCGCCAAGCCGGCCATTGTTGTCAGCGTTGAAGACGGTATCGCCTACGGCTCCGGCCGCTCCGTCGACGGCTTCCCGCTACTCGCCGCCATCGAATCCTGCGCCGACCTATTCACTCGCTTCGGCGGCCACGCGTTTGCCGTCGGCTTCGCTCTGCCTGCTGGAAAACTTCCCGACCTCAAGCTCCGCCTGCGCGCTTACGCCACTGAACATCTCGCCGCGCGCGAGCCCGAACGCGTCCTCCGTATTCACGCCGAACTACCGCTCGACCGCATCACGCCAGTTCTCGCTGGATGGCTGCGCAAGCTCGAGCCTCTCGGCCACGGCAACCCCGAGCCCGTCTTCATCGCCCGCAACGCGCGCCTGCTCGCCCCACCGCGCATCATGAAAGCACGACACCTGCGCCTGGAACTAATTCAAGTCGCCCTCGCGCAAGTCGCCCAAAACGCCACTTCGCAGTCCGCGCCGGCCGCCCCCTCGCCAAACAGCTTCCCTTCCCGCCTCCCCGCCTCCGCCATACCCATCGCATCCATCCGCGCCGTTGGCTGGAATCTCGCCGAGCGCGCCGCGCAACTCCGCCTCACCGAAGGCAGCCTCATCGACGTCGCCTATCGCATCCGCGAAAATGATCACCCCGATTTCGGTGGCCTTGAAATTGAGCTAATGGGCATCGAACTCGCGCAACCATTAACCCAAACCTGAGAATCGCGGCGGGCAGTTGTTATTCCCGCTGCAACGTCGCGCAGCCAGCGGCCTCTGCACCAACAAAAAGCCCTCCGCATTGCGGAGGGCCTTTGTGCATTCACTTTTCTTCAGTTGCGCACAACAGCTCCGATGAGGGGATCACTCTTGCGGCCGCTGACTCGCTGACTTGCTAACTCGCTGGCTTGCCGCTTTTATCCAACCACTTCAATTCCCATCGATCGCGCCGTTCCCTTGATGCTCCTGACTGCCGCATCCACCGACGCCGCATTCAAATCCGGCATCTTCTGCGTGGCAATCTCGCGCACCTGCTTCTCGGTCACTTTGCCTTTTTTTTCCTTGTTCGGCGTGCCCGATCCCTTCTCGATCCCTGCCGCCTTCTTCAGCAGCACCGCAGCCGGCGGCGTCTTGGTAATAAAGCTGAAGGTGCGATCGCCATAAACCGTGATGACAACCGGAATAATCAGCCCGGCCATCTCCTTGTTCTGCGTCTTCGCGTTGAACTGCTTGCAGAACTCCATAATGTTGACCTGCGCCTGGCCCAGCGCGGGACCAACCGGAGGCGCAGGCGTTGCCTTGCCGGCCTCGATCTGCAACTTCACGTAGCCGGTAATTTTCTTCGGGGGTGCCATGTAGTTTCCTTTGAAACCAGCTGCTAGCTCCTAGCTTTTAGCTACGAACTGGTTCATCTCTTTTCAAAATTTTGGTACTGCCGATTCAGCGTTCACCTCAAACCAGTGTCTGCTAGGCCGACGCGCTGGCTAGAAGCTAGAGGCTAGTAGCTGAAAGCCGCAGTTACTCAATCTTTTCCACTTTGCCGAACTCGAGTTCGACCGGCGTTGACCGCCCGAAGATCGTCACCATCACCTTCAGTGTCTCGCGATCTTCGTTCACTTCGTCTACCACGCCGTTAAAGTTGGCGAACGGCCCATCCGTGATGCGCACCTGTTCGCCCTTCTCAAATTTGATCTTCATCCGCGGCTTATCTTTGGTCGTCTCCGAACGGAAGAGAATCGAGCTTACTTCTTCCTCGCTCAGCGCCACGGGCTTGTCGCCTGTGCCCAGGAACCCAGTTACTTTGGGCGTGTCCTTCAACACATGCCACAACTCGTTGTCGAGTTCCATCTCCACCAGCACATAGCCGGGCAAAAACACCCGTTCCACAGTGCGTTTCTTGCCGTTGACGATCTCCGTCACCGGCTCCGTGGGAATCATCACCCGACCTACGCGCTCTCTCAATCCAAACGCCTGTATACGGCTCTCGATTGACTCGCGCACCTTGCGCTCAAAACCTGAATAAGCGTGCAGAATGTACCACCGGAAGTTTTCGTTCTTCACCGGGGGCGGCTCCGCTGCGGCCGCCGGCTGTCCCTCCGGTGCCACTGCGGCTTCCTCTGCAGGTTCTTGATTCTTTGCCGCTGCCTCAGCTTTCACTTTCTTCTTGGTCTCCGCCGCGCTGGCTTTTGCCGACTTTGTTTCCGGCTCTGCTTCCGGCGTCTCCACCGGAGCGTCAGCAGAAGCTTCCACCGCTGCCGCAGTCTCTGCGGACGCCTCTGTGGCGCCTGTCTCTTCGGCCTCTGTCGCAGCGGCCCCTGTTGCAGCAGATTGTTCCAGATCTTCCGTCATTCCACTCTCAATTCTGTGCCTTGTAGTCTACTGCAATCCGCCGAGCTTGCCGAGCAGACCGTACACACCCACTCTAAAAATAAAGTCGACGACAAAGAAGAACAGCCCAAACAGAAAGACCGCGACAATCACCACGCCGGTCGTCACTCTCACTTCTTTTGGAGAAGGCGTAACCACCTTGCGCATCTCCGAGCGCACATCGCGCAGAAACGTAGTGAATTCGGTCCACTTTGCCAGCAGGCCACCGCCAAACTCAGTCATTGCTCCTGGCTCCTTCCGCTTTGCTGACCGCTGCTCGCTTTTTTCCAGTGCCACTTTCGTCGCCATCTTCTCGCTTCTTTCTTCTCGAACAGTAATCAGTGAACGGTGATCGCTTTTCTTGAGCCCGAATCCATCAAGTCCCTGAATTCGCCGCGTTCTGATCCCTGTTCCCTGATCCCTGTTCCCTGTATTTTGGCAGGGGCGGAGGGATTCGAACCCACAAGTTCGGTTTTGGAGACCGACAGTTTAGCCATTGAGCTTACGCCCCTGTAATGCAGCCATTAGCTTTTAGCCTCCAGCTTCTAGCCTGTCCCTGGAAAACTCAGTTCTCTGTTCTCCCGATGCAAGAGCTGAAGCCAGGAGCTAGCAGCTAAGAGCTGCTCTTACTTCGTTTCCTTATGCGCCTGGTGCTTGCGGCAGCGCTTGCAAAACTTCTTCAACTCAAGACGGCCCGTTACGGTCTTCTTGTTCTTCGTAGTTGAGTAGTTGCGCTCCTTGCACTCGGTGCATTCCAACGTAATGATTTCCCGCATTGTCTGTTCCTCTCGATTGCCAGAGTCCAGGTCCTACTTAGTCCCGAGTCCCTGGTCCCTTAGTCCCTATCACTTAATAATTTCCGAGATCGTACCCGCGCCCACGGTCTTGCCGCCTTCGCGAATCGCGAAGCGCAATCCCTTCTCCATGGCCACCGGCGTAATCAGATCGATCACCAGCTCCACGTTGTCGCCCGGCATCACCATCTCCACGCCCGCCGGCAGCTCCGCCACTCCCGTCACGTCCGTCGTGCGGAAGTAGAACTGCGGCCGGTAGCCCTTGAAGAACGGCGTATGACGGCCGCCCTCTTCCTTCGACAGCACATACACCGAGCTCTTGAAGTTCGTGTGCGGCGTGATCGACGCCGGCTTCGCCAGCACCATTCCGCGCTCCACATCTTCCTTCGCCGTGCCACGCAGCAGGATGCCCGCGTTGTCGCCAGCCAGACCCTCGTCCAGCTGCTTCTTGAACATTTCGACGCCCGTGCAAACCGTGGTGCGCGTCTCGCGGAATCCTACGATCTCCACGTTCTCGCCCACCTTCACCTTGCCGCGCTCGATGCGGCCCGTTACAACAGTTCCGCGTCCAGAGATCGAGAAGATATCCTCGATCGGCATCAGGAACGGCAGATCGATATCGCGCTTCGGCTGCGGCACATACTTGTCTACCGCCTCCATCAGCTCGTCGATCTTTGCCTCCCACTGCGCTTCGCCGTTCAACGCGCCCAAAGCAGAACCGCGAATCACCGGCACATCGTCGCCCGGGAACTGGTACTTGCTCAGCAGCTCGCGCACTTCCATCTCAACCAGGTCGATCAGCTCGCCGTCTTCAACCGCGTCGCACTTGTTCAGGAACACCACGATGTACGGCACGCCTACCTGGCGGGCCAACAAAACGTGTTCTTTCGTCTGCGGCATCGGGCCGTCGGTCGCTGCTACCACCAGGATTCCGCCGTCCATCTGCGCCGCGCCGGTAATCATGTTCTTGATGTAGTCGGCGTGGCCCGGGCAATCCACGTGCGCGTAGTGACGGTTCGCCGTCTCGTACTCAACGTGCGCCGTCGCGATCGTGATGCCGCGCTCCCGCTCTTCCGGCGCGTTATCAATCGAGTCGAACGAACGGTACACGTTCTTCGGGTTGTGCTTCTGCAATACCTTGGTGATGGCCGCCGTCAACGTCGTCTTGCCGTGATCGATGTGCCCGATCGTCCCCACGTTTACGTGCGGCTTCGAACGATCAAACTTTTCCTTCGCCATAAAAATCCCCGCATCCCTTTCGTCGCTCGTACTGCCTGTTACTCATCGGGGCGCCGGCACTCCGGCTCCAGCCCCAAAACTCAAAAACAGCCGCTAGCTTCTAACTGCTAGCTTTTAGCCCAACTCTTCTCGCGCCCGCATCTAACGTTCGTCCCACCCTTGTCAGGCTAGTAGCTAGTGGCTTGCCCCTCAGTAATACGCGTACAACTTCAAATACCTCGTTCTCAACTCCTGCGGCACTTTTTCCACCAGCCGCAGATACCGCTCGCGCGTCAGCGCTTGGTCCGAAACCGGCAGCGCCTTATACAGCCCGATCGCATCCTTGCCCAGCAACCCGCGCCCCAGAATCTCTTCGTAATCCCGAACCCGCAGCTTAGCCTTGCGCACCCGGTTCAGAAAAACTTCAACGTCGCGCGCGTCAAACGCCGCATCAATCAAAGCGTGCAGCTTTGCGTATCCCTGCTCATCCGTCACCGCAATTGCCGCTTGCTCAAACATCTTCTGCAATCCTCACTTCAGCCTTCAGCCCTCAGCTCACAACTAAACCTTGGAGCGGGAGACGGGGTTCGAACCCGCGACCAACAGCTTGGAAGGCTGTGACTCTACCACTGAGTTACTCCCGCCTGAAACCGATCTCTGGAGCTGATGACCGGGCTTGAACCGGTGACCTCTCCCTTACCAAGGGAGTGCTCTACCAACTGAGCTACATCAGCCCTCAAAACCCAAGCCCGTAGCTCACAACCTCTAGCCCTTTGCTCCATCCTTCAATCGCAAGCCGCAAACACTAGACTCGCCTTTGCCGGAACTATTGGCTATTGGCTACTCCCTACTGGCTGTCCTTCTCCCTGCGAATCTTCTCCGCCTTCCGGGCTAAAACCGTTCTCAATGCCATCCCGCCAATCACAATCAGCGGAATCAATTTCAATTCCACCGGCTTGCCAAAAACGAGCACCGAACCATCGCCCATCGTCAGCCAAACCAGCACTGCCAAAACCGCAAACATTGCCAGCGCCGCCCAGTACTTCCGATCCAAATCCCTGTCGGCGTCCTTCACTGTCCACTACCCACTGAACCTTAAGTAGTTCCTTAGTCCCTCAGTCCCTAGTCCCTGTCTTCTCGGTCCCTGTTCTTCTACTCCCTATTCCCTACTGCCTACTCCCTGTATTTCTGGTGCACAGGGGAGGATTCGAACCTCCGTAGCTCCAAGGAGCGGCAGATTTACAGTCTGCTGCCATTAACCGCTCGGCCACCTGTGCCCATCTGCCCCGGCGCAAAAAAAACCCCGCCGTCGCAAACTCAACCCAACTCACCGCAGGTTGCTGGTTGCCCCATCCTTTTTCGGTCGCCGCGGCGGCCAAAAAAGCGTGGGAAACCAAATCACCCTTGCCAAATCTCAATCTCACTCATCCATCTTCCGCGCACGCCGCAACCTCCGGTCGATCTCCGGAACTTCCCGACATTTCGCCTGAAGTGGATTCGCCGCGGAGTCAAAACCCCGGCGTCCAAAATCTTGTCCCCGCCGGTTAACTCTTGCCGTTTTCGTCTCCCGTTCCCGCTTCCATATTGTGGAGCTGGCGAAGGGATTTGAACCCCCGACCCTCTGATTACAAATCAGATGCTCTACCAGCTGAGCTACGCCAGCTCTTTAACCACCCGGAAGCCTTCCCGGAACCCGATTCGTGCGCGGACACACTCCAGCTTTCCGCGTACACGGCACAGAAATCAAGGTTAGCACACCGCCGCACAGCGAGCAAACGGTGAAAACTATGTAATCCAGTCTCCGAATCGCCCTCAATAACCCCGGTAAACAACGCTTCGGCAATCAAAGCCGCCAAAGCCGCGCCGCAGTGCAGTTTCGGATGCGCCCGGCGCTCATCACTCGATAGTTTTATTGCGAAAATGCCGCGCCTCAGTAGATGATTTTCCTGTATCCAAAATCAAGCTTCACGGTTCGCGGACGAGATTCACCACTGGAGGTTTTTGATGCGCAAGGGCCTCGTTGCTCTTTTGTTTCTTGCTTTCACCTCTTCCCTGACCGCTCAGCAGGCGCTCAATAATGATTCCGTCATCAAGATGGTCAAGGCCGGGCTGACCGACGACGCCATCGTCGCCACCATCAACGCCAACCCGGGCGCTTTCGACGCTTCGCCCGACGGCCTCATCGCGCTCAAGCAGGCCGGCGTCAGCAATAAGGTCATCGACGCAATCGCCGCTAAATCGACCGCTTCCTCGCCTGATTCCGCCCAGCCTTCCACTCCTTCAGCGCCTCAGCCTCCAGCGCCGCCCCAATTCGCCCCGCTACCTCCCGGTGTCGATAACATCGGCGCCTACTATAAAGACGGTGGCGGCAACTGGCAGCCGCTGCCCGCCGAAGTAGTCATCTTTCAATCCGGTGGTTTAGTCAAGCACGTCGCTTCTGCCGGCCTCGTAAAAGAAGACCTCAACGGCCTCGTCGGAGGCATGCGCAGCCGCCTCGTCGTCAGCACTCCCGTCACGTTCATCCTCCACGTAGCAGACGGTCACACCGCCAGCGACTACGAGCTAATCCACCTGCATCCTACCGGCAACAACCGCCAGTTCCAATCCGTCGCCGGCGGCCTGCAGGCCGCCTCAAGCTCGCTTCGCGACGAGATCGATTTCTCCAGCAAGCAAATCGGCCCGTCCGCCTACCAAATCGTCCTCAACAACGGACTCGGCGACGGCGAGTTTGGTTTCCTCGCGCCCCAGGGCACGGGCTCTGGTACGGGTATTGACACGTCCGCGCCAAAAACCGCCGCCAGCTCCGGCCAGATCTTCACCTTCGCAATCGTCGACTAGAACCGATACATAAATCCGCCGCAAATCCGCTTTGAAAGGGCGCGGCTTTAGCCGTGCCGCCGCTTTCCAGACCTGAGGTTGCCCCATCCTTCCGCGCAGCCTCATCGCGCGAAGGGTGGGCTCGCACAGATGATTGGTCGCCCCATTCTGGCAGTCATCCTGAGCGGAGTCCGCGGCAGCGGACGGAGTCGAAGGACCTGCATTTGGGATCTGCCATGTGTGAGACAAACTTCAGCGCCACCACACCGGGCCGGCTCCGTGGCCCTGCCAAAGCGCCGTCCGCCCCATCTCTCACTCAAAACTTCTCTTGCCTAAATTGGCCTCTCGTAAGATCATTCTTTTGCGTTCCCTGGGGGATTTTTCTCGTTCGGAAACTTAAGGAGAAGCTTCATGCGCAAAAGCATAATTGCAACGCTCCTACTGGCTGCCTGCTCGTTCCTCGCCGCCCAGCAGGTCATGAACAACGACTCTGTCATCAAGCTGGTTAAAGCCGGCCTCTCTGACGATCTCATCGTCACCACCATCAACTCGTCGCCCGGCGCCTACGACACTTCTGCCGACGGCATCATCGCTCTCAAGGGCGCGGGTGCCAGCGACAAAGTCATCGCCGCAATCATCGCCAGGGCTGCTGCTCCCGCCACACCGCCCCCCGCGCCGCCGGCCGCGGCAGCTCCCGTAAGGCCTGCTGGTATCGATGATGTTGGCGTCTACTATCGCGACCGCAATGGTGCATGGACCAATCTCGAACCAGAGATCGTTAATTTCAAGACCGGGGGGTTCCTCAAGAGCCTTGCCACCGACGGCCTCATCAAAGGCGACATTAACGGCCACATTCAGGGCAAGACCTCCAAGAACGTCCTTACGTTCCCTGTTGTTCTCGCGGTCTTCGTCCCTGAAGGCACTGACATCGCCGAGTATCTGCTTCTCCGCCTGCGCCCAAGCGGTGATGCCCGCGAGTTTCGCTCCGTTACCGGCGGCGTCATTCACTCCTCAGGTGGTGCGACGCGTGACGACGTCAAATACCAATCCACGAAGATTGCTCCACGCGTCTACCAGATCACTCTTGACCCATCGCTCGGCAAGGGTGAATACGGCCTGATGCCCCCCGGCTCCTACACCAGCTCCAACATGGCCAGCGGCGGCAAGATTTACTCCATCAGCATTCCGGAGTAGCACTATCGCCGATTTCAGTTCAGAAAGATCAGCCATGAAACACTTCGCTCCATTTTTCATTTCTCTCGCAGCTTTCTTCGCTGCCGCGCCCGTAGCCGCCGCCCCCAGCGCGCCTCCGCGCTTCAACACTGTGGTCGTAAGTCACTTCACCAACTCCAGCGGAATGTCCCAATCGCAGGAATTCATCCACTTTTTTTCCGACGACCTCTGCGAGGGGCTCCAGAGAAACAACGTCGCTGCTCAAGTCCTGGATCAGGTCGAGGCCCAGGGAACCCCAGTCCCAGACGCCGTCGCGGCTAACTCGCTGGTAATCGAAGGCAGGTTTCTCTCGCACGAAGATGCCGCCCTCCTCAAGCCCGGCAAGCTCGTCGTCGAAATCAGCATCTTCCGGCTCAGCGATCATGCGCTCGTAAGAACCTGGACTGCCACAACCCACTTCCCGCTCAACGGCGACAAGAAAGTTCGGTCCTACGCCTACTACGCGGGATTCGCAGCCGCGGACGCGATCGTGGACACGCTCAAAACCGTGGACCTGTCGAGCGTCTCCGCCGCACCTCCCGCCGCCCCAGCGACTCCAAACGCGACTTCCAACACACCTCCCAACTCTGCACCACCCGCGCCTTCATCCGACGCCGCGCCCGCAGGCCCCAACGCCGTGCCCGACACTGTCGCTTCCGTTCAGTTGTCATCCGATCCCACCGGCGCTGAGATCACCATCGATGGCAACTATGCCGGCAACACGCCCAGCCTCATCAAGCTCAGGCCGGGCTCCCACTCCATCAGAATGACCTTGTCCGGATACGCCCCATGGGAGCGATCGATCGAAACCGCGGCTGGCGAATCGCGCAACTTTGCCGCCACGCTCGAAAAACCCAGCCAATAAAGACCGGACGGTGACGTCACGATCTCCGGAGGCCCAGGGCCGTCGATATATTGCAATTGGTTATCGGCTACTCCCTGCTCTCTAGTTCTTGCCCCGCTTGCGCCAAAGCCCCGCCACGGCTAACATTTCTGCGAGCCCTTGATCTTCAATTCTTGATCCTCGATTCTTGATCTTCGATTGTCGTTTTGGATGTGAGCTATGTTCGAGCCTGGACGATCTTTTCATCGCCTTGCGCTGCCTCTGCTTCGCGCTTCCCTCATTTGCGTCCTCGCTCTTTCCGTCTCGCCGCCTGTCGCGCGCGCTCAGCAAAACCCCACTGCGAATTTTCAGTTCACAAAGGCGGACCTGGCCCTGCTTGACAATGCCAACGCCATGGACAGCGATTACGAACAGAAGGGATTCGTCTTCCACGATCCAGGCGCTCAATCGTATCTTGACGCCATCGGTAAGCGCGTGCTCGGCGATCGCCCCACTCCTGAGCACGTCACCTGGCATTTCCTGATTCTCAACAATCCCGAAGTGAACGCCTTTGCCGAGCCCAACGGCACCGTCTACGTCACTATCGGTCTCATCGGGCTGCTACAAAATCAGGCCCAGCTTGCGGCAGTCCTCGGCCACGAAACAGCACACGTCTTCGAGCGCCACTCTTATCTTGAAAGCCGCGGCATCCGAAAAAAGGCCGTCCTCGCCGAAATCCTCGCTGCGGCGGGCGCAGCCACTCCCGGAGGCGCGGCGTTAACCGTCGCAGGCGCGTCCATCGCCGGACAGCTGATTCTGGTCGAATCCGTCTACGGATATTCGCGTGAAATGGAGCAGCAGGCCGACAGCGATGGCATCGTGGCACTGGCCGTTGCCGGATACGATCTACGCGCCATGGCGGCCACATTCGACTTGTTCGACGGTGATAGCAATCTCGAATATGAGCCGCGCCCCACCTTCTATCACGACCATCCCATGCTCAAGCTGCGCGAAGCGGCAGCCGCCGCATATATCGACGCGCACCCCGGACCGCCCGGCGAAAAAGGCTCGGAGCAGGAATATCTGGCAGCCTTTGCTCCCGTCATCGCCTTCGACGTTCAGGCCGACCTCGAAGAACGCAAGCCCCGAACCGCCGTAGCCCGCGCGACCCGCCTCGTCAACGCCTTCCAGGGAGATCCTGATTACGAAATATTGCTCGGTCAGGCCTATCGCGAGCTAGGCGTTGACGTGAGGCTCGGCGCCGAACACCGTGATGTCATAAAGGTCGGGCGCGCGCTCCAGCAGATGTTCGAGCGTGCGGATGCCGGCCATTCCGTTGCCGATGACGACGAGCTTGGGCTTGGCGGTGAAGTCGAGCATGGTAATGTTTCCTTCCCTCAGACGCGCGCGCCGGAGACCGCGCCCCAGGTCGTGCGCCAGCGCGCTTTGACCCGGGCCAGTCCGAGGAAGCCG
>CAVXPR010000048.1:0-8115 GCA_963763585.1 uncultured Acidobacteriaceae bacterium
GATGTATTGCTGTGAGGGGAACTTCGACGTGATGCTCGGGTTCCCCACGTAGGTCCGGTGACGTCGGCCGGCTCCGCCGCTCAGTCGAGGCGGGCTTGATCGAGGACCGCGCACCACATCCCCGCGGCCACTCCACGAGAGCGCGTCCACCAGGGCCCGGGCATCATTCATGATCCAAGCCTAGATGACCACGGGCCCGTCGCCCGTCGTGAACCCGACGTGCGCAGTAGTCCGTGGTGTAGCCGTTGTGGTTGTCACTTTAGGCAATGCCTTTCAGCGGGAGTTCAGCCGGGCGTCCCGATTGCGCCGAACAGGAGCAGGGCGGCGCAGATGACGGCCCAGGGCAGCACGACCGGTCCGGTCTGCGGCAGGATCGGCACCGGCGGTTTGGGCGGCACCGGCGGAATCGGCGGCTTGGGCGGGATGGGCGGGGAGAAGTCGTTGACCACGGTGATCGAGGCCGAATGGTCGCCAGTGAGCACCACGGCTTCGTCCGGTTTGCCGTGGTCGATGTGGACGGAGGTCGCGCCTTGGCCGTCCGGCTCGGTGACGAAGCACCGGGCCCCGACTGGCAACGGGTATCCGAGGTCGTCGACCTGCACGGTTTCCCCGGCGCGCACCTGGTACGGGCGCTTGTCGACCACGGTCACCGGTGCGCCCGACGGATGGCCGCGCCGGCCGGCAGGACGCAGCTGAGCAGCAGGTCGAAGACCTTGCCCGTGGCCTGGCCGCGGCCGGGCCCGGTGACCAGCTTGGTCACCTGCAACCGGGCGGTCTCGTAGTCGTTGGCGGCCGTGATGGTGATCTCCGGCTGATCCACGGTGACCACTGCCGGGTCGCCCGATGCCGTTTGCGTGGTAGGGCGTGAAGGTCAGTTGCTGCTGAATCGGAGCCCGCTGGGCAATCGCCAACGAACAAACAAACAGGACAGAGCAGATGAATAGAATCCGGGAGCGTGTCATTGGAATCACCGGTTGATGATACAAGACGAGGTGAAAGCTATAGCTAAATGCCTTCGGGTCCAGAGAAATGCTGATAGCCGACGGCTATCTGCTTGGCCGCACCTCCGCTCTATTGCCGCAACTCCACCAGCGTCGCGCCCTGCCCGCCTTCGTTTTGCGGAGCCTCTTCAATTCCGGCGACATGGGGATGGCCCTTAAGAAATTCGCGCACGCCGCGGCGCAGAATTCCCGCGCCATGGCCATGAATCACGCGCACCCGCGGCAAGCCCGCAAGAAAGGCGTGATCAAGATATTTCTCAAGCTCATCGGTCGCTTCATCCACCGTGCGGCCGATAAGATTGATCTCCGCCCGCATGTCGTCTGTATTCGCGCTCGTCACGGTTACGTGCACGCCCTTCTGTTTTCTCGCCGCACCAAGCGGATCGGCCTTCCCTTGCCTGGTTTCCCCTTGCCTCGACCCTGTTCCAAGACCTGAAGGGTCGGAGACCGCGGAGAGCTCGTCCCGCTTGACGCGCATCTTGATCGGCCCGAGAGCAACTTCGAAGAGGTCCTTGTCGACTTCGCGCTGAACTACAGCCACTTTACCCATCGATTTCAGGAATACCTGGTCGCCCGGCGCGATGTGCCGCAACAGATGCGGCTGCGCGTTCTGATCGCCCTGATCGGCACCGGTCCGATGCGCAACAACGGCCTGATTAAAGCTCTCCTGAAACTCGCGACGCAAGCGGGTGATGCGCCGCTCGGCTTCCTTCGACAGCTTTTGTTGCGACGCCCGGTCCTCGACTGCTCGCACATTTTCTCGCATCTGAAATTCAAATTCCTTCAGCAGCGAGGCCAACTTTCCTTCCAGCTCGCGCACGCGATTGCGCACCTCAACATCGCCCTCGCGCTCCAGCTTTTTGCGTTCCACGTTAAGCGCATACTGCTGCTCGCGGGCCGCTTTGCGCTCCACTTCAAGCTCCGCAAGCTCGCCGTGCAGTTTGTCGAGGAAGCGCGCAATGTCGGCCTGCTGTGACCCCATCCGCTCCCGCGCAGCCGAAATAATTTCGGCATTCAGCCCCAGCCGCTCCGCTGTCTGAATTCCTGCCGACGCGCCCGGCACGCCAAGACGAAGCTGATAGTTGGGCGCCAGCGTTCGCTCATCCACGCCGGCTGCGGCATTTCGCACTCCAGGCGTATTGGCCGCATAGACCTTCAGCGAGGTGTGGTGCGTGGAGATCAGCGCCCACGCGCCGGCCTTGAGAAAATAATGCGCCACAGCAACGGCCAGCGCCGCGCCCTCTTCGGGATCGGTCGATGAGCCAAGCTCGTCGAGCAGCACCAGCGAGCGCGCATCGGCGAGCCGCGAAAGCCGATCGAGATTCGTAATGTGCGCGGAGAATGTCGAAAGCGCCGCCTCGATCGATTGCGCATCGCCAATGTCGGCCAGGAATGCCGTGAACACCGGGAAGCTCGCGCTCGCGGCAGGCACTGGAATCCCTGCTTGCGCCATCATCGCGAGTAGGGCCGTCGTCTTGAGTGCCACCGTCTTGCCGCCTGTGTTGGGCCCGCTGATGATGAGCTGCCGTTCGTCCGCCGTGAGTTCCAAATCCAGAGGGACAATCTTCCCGCCGGTCGCGCGCAGCCGTTTTTCCAGCAGCGGATGGCGACCTTGTTCAATCGACAACAACTCTGGTCCAAAACCAGGAAAAACACAGTCGAACTCACGCGCAAAACGCGCCCGCGCCAACAGGCTGTCAACCAGAGCCAGCACCCGAGCGCCCGCGACCAGGCTTTCCGCATAGCCGGCAACTTTACGCGTCAGCGCGACAAAGATGCGATGAATCTCCGCCTGCTCTTCCTCGATGAGCCGCACCAGCTCGTTGTTTTGCTCGATGGTTTCGAGCGGCTCAACATAGACCGTTTGCCCCGAAGAGCTCGCGCCGTGAATGACGCCGCTAACGCGCCGCTTGAGCTCCGCGCGCACGGGAATCACGAAGCGATCGCCGCGAATGGTGATGACGTCATCCTGCGTCGCATTTTCAGCGGACAGTTTGCGCAGCGCGGCGCGCAGGCTTTCCTCAATAAGTTTCTGCTGCCGCTCCTGCTCGCGCCGGATGCGATTCAGCTCGGGTGAAGCATCGTCGGCGAGCGAGCCGTCGGGCTGAATCGTGCGCTCAATGACCTCAGCGAGCGGTCGCAAGCTCGTCGTCAGCGGCGAAGAGAGTTCGGATAGCCCTGGCAGTTTGCCCACAAGCCGCGCCGGCGGCTCGCGCAACAGACGCTTGCCATGCTGCGATGTCGTTGGCAAGCCGCGCGATGCTCTGCAGCTCCGCCGCTATCAGCGCCGCGCCGTCAATCTGCGCTTTCGCCGCCAATTGCGTGGGATCAAACAAGCCGCCGAGCGGAATGGAAACTTGTTCCTCGAGCATCAGCCTCAGTTCAGAGGTCAATCGGTGCTGCCGCCCGATCCACTCTTCATCGGCCGAGGGATGCAGCGCGAGAATCGCCTCGCGACCAACTGGCGACGCGGCGAAACCCGCAACCAGCGCGAGCAGCGGCTCCCACTCGAGAGCGGCAAGATCGGCGTGCTCTACCGGCGACGGAATGGGATCGAGAAGCGGCATCGTCAGGAACAATGGTAGCGTTTCGAGGCTTAACTGCGGCTTGGCAAGCACGACACGACGGGCTGGAATCGGCGCGATGGCACGCGACGACGACGATCAGCTCTTAGTCGACTTCGGCGTTGCAGCGGCAGGGGCAGGCGTAGAGGCGGTTGTGGCAGAGCTGCCGCTGTCCGCGGCGGAAGCCTTCGTCTCTGACTTCGTCTCGGACTTAGTTTCGGATTTCTTGTCCGATTTCCCGTCCGGCTTACTTTCGGACTTCGAATCGGAATCACTGCTCCGCCGAACTGCTCTTCGAAGCGTAGTCGTTCACATACCATCCAGCGCCCTTGAAGCTCAGGCCAGGCGCGGTCAGCGTCCGCTCCAGCACGCCGCCGCACTTGGGGCACACCTTCTCCGGCTCGGAGTTGAAGTGTTGGATTTTCTCAAATTTATGGCCGCACTGTGTGCAGCGATACGGATACAGCGGCAAAGTTCCTGTCCCCTCGACGTCCAATTTCTATTCTACCGGGAGGGCGGCGGATCGCGGGGAATCTCGCCGCCCTCATCGGATGCCGGAGGTAATGAGCCGACCAATTTTCGAAGCGCGAGTCTCAATGGACCAGAATGGGCACCGACGCGCTTTCGTTCTCCCATGCCAGCGTGAGCGTGGCCTTGCCGCCGCCATTATCCGTGATCGTGTAGATCAAATCTTCAACCAGCGACGGAGTTGCCGACGTCGCCATCTTCGTCTTGCCAAGATCCTTCGACGGATCGTACGCAAGTCCCCACTCGCCCGTGGCTTTGCTCACAATCAGCGTCCAATTCGCGGGGTCGGAGATGTCGACGAACAGCGTGTAAGTGCCGGCGGGAACGCTCAGGTCGCCGATGGTCAGGTCGCCATCAGTTTGCAGGGTGCGTCGCGGCATTTGCTCCCCCACGCCAAACCGGGTAGTGCGGATCATGGCTGATGAGACCATCCTTTGTGAAGATGTGGCCTGCGCGGCCATTGACGCGCGGCGAACTATAAGTGATGGTGATGGTCTTGCCGGCTATGGTGGCTGTTGCCGTGGCCGGCGGGCTCTTCGGCGGCGCCTTTTGCTGGGCAAGAAGAACTGTTGACGCAAGAAGCAGGCTTATACATACTAATGCACGTTTCATTGGGATATTTTCCTCCGGGGTAGAGTCGCGTTATTAAGAGTCGGCTTCGACGCCCTTTCTTGACGGACCGTGTTGACGGACCTTCTTGACGGACTTGATTGTCGCATTTAGTGGCCATCTTGCGAAAGCCGCCTGCGTGAAAACCCTGTTATGATTCGCGAAAGGAAGAGGGATGACGGGTAGTGGGAACAATTCGGCTGGAGCGCGGTTTCGCGCAGCGCTGGCTGCGGAAAAGCCTTTACAGGTAGTGGGAACAATCAATGCCTATGCGGCAAAACTCGCTGAGGCAACGGGGTTCCGCGCGATTTATCTCTCCGGCGGAGGCGTGGCCGCCAATTCGCTAGGCGTTCCCGATCTCGGCATCAGCACCATGGAAGATGTGCTGACCGATGTCCGGCGCATCACCAACGCGTGCGCGCTTCCATTGCTTGTCGATATCGACACCGGCTGGGGCGGAGCGTTCAACATCGCGCGCACCATTCGAGAAACGGCCAAAGCTGGCGCGGCCGCCGTGCACATCGAAGACCAGGTGAGCGCAAAGCGCTGCGGACACCGGCCAGGCAAAGAGCTTGTTCCGATCAAAGAGATGGTCGACCGCATTAAGGCGGCCGCCGACGCGAAAATCGCCGCTCGCATCGATCCGGACTTCGTCATCATGGCCCGAACGGACGCCCTCGCGAGCGAAGGCCTGAACCGAGCAATCGAACGCGCGCAAGCTTACGTCGCGGCCGGAGCCGACATGATCTTCGTCGAGGCGGTGACGGACCTCGCCACCTACACGGCATTTCGCAAGGCGGTCGGAGTGCCGATTCTGGCGAACATCACCGAGTTCGGCAAAACTCCGCTCTTCACGCGCGATGAGCTGGCGGCGGCCGGCGTCGACATCATCCTTTATTGCTGCGCGGCGTATCGCGCCATGAATGCTGCGGCGTTAAAGGTCTACGAGACGATTCGCGCCGAGGGAACGCAGAGGAGCGTACTGCCGATGATGCAAACCCGCGACGAGCTCTACCGCTATCTCGACTACCACGCCTACGAACAAAAGCTGGACGAGCTTTTCGCGAAGGGCAAGAAGACTGAATAGGCGTCCAGCGTGGTGATTTGATTACTTCATGCTTTCCGGGAGCAATTTATGAGCGTTCAAGAGGCGAGCCAGGAGCCCGGGGCCTTCAGGCCGAAAAAATCTGTCGCGCTGTCGGGCACCCCCGCGGGCGAGACGGCCGTATGCACGGTCGGCCAGAGCGGCAACGATCTGCACTACCGCGGTTATGACATTGCCGACCTGGCCGAGCATTGCGAATTTGAAGAAGTCGCGTATTTGTTGATCCACGGCAAGCTGCCCAATGCAGCGGAGCTGGCCGCATACAAAGCGCGGCTTCTCAGCCTGCGCGAATTTCCGAGCAGAAGTAAAGCAGGCACTCGAGCTCATACCCGCGCACACGCATCCCATGGACGTTCTGCGCACCGGTGTTTCGATGCTGGGTTGCCTGCGACCTGAACGCGACGACCATAGTGATACCGGTGCGCGCGACATCGCCGATGCGCTCTTGGCCTCGCTGCCGTCGATGCTTCTTTACTGGCACCACTTCGCACGAAATGGTAAGCGGATCGCGGTAGACGCCGGCAGTGAATCGCTGGCTGCGCATTTCCTGCATTTGCTGCACGGCCAAGCGCCCAGCGCCGAGTGGGTCCGCGCGATGCAGATTTCGCTGATCCTCTACGCGGAACATGAGTTTAACGCGTCTACATTTACCGCTCGGGTCATCGCGGGAACCGGCTCCGATATTTACTCCTGCATCGTCGGTGCCATCGGCGCACTAAAGGGGCCGAAGCACGGCGGCGCAAACGAAGTGGCGCTAGAAATTCAAGAGCGCTACAAAACAGCCGACGAGGCCGAGGCTGACATTCGCCGCCGCGTCACTGAGCGCGAAGTCGTTATCGGATTTGGCCATCCTGTTTACACAATCAGCGATCCGCGTAGTGACATCATCAAGCAGCAGGCGCGCTCCCTTGCGGTTGACTCCGACGGCCAGCGTCTCTTCTCCGTCGCCGAGCGAATTGAGCGCACAATGCAGGAGGCCAAGCGCATGTTCCCTAACCTCGATTGGTATTCGGCAGTCGCCTACCATCTGATGGGTATTCCGACTGACCTCTTTACGCCTCTGTTTGTAATGGCACGAACCGCGGGTTGGTCCGCGCACGTCATCGAGCAGCGTCAGGTTGGCAAGATCATCCGCCCATCGGCAATCTATACTGGGCCGGAGAATCTCAAATTTGTGCCAATTGAGGCACGCAGCTAGGAAATAGAGAAACTACGTGCCCTCTCTCATCAGCAATGATCGCCCCGCACCGGACAAAGTCCTTACCGACATCGCCGACTATGCGTTGAGTTTCAAGATCGACAGCGATCTTGCCTATTCCACCGCGCGTTATTGCTTGATCGATACGCTCGGTTGCGGCTTGGAAGCGCTCGAATATCCGGCATGTACCAAGCTGCTCGGTCCCATCGTGCCGGGCACGGTCGTTCCCAACGGCGCGCGCGTTCCCGGCACCAAGTTTCAGCTCGATCCCGTGCAGGCTGCCTTCAATATTGGAACGATCATTCGCTGGCTCGACTTCAATGACACTTGGCTTGCCGCCGAATGGGGCCATCCGTCAGACAATCTTGGCGGAATCCTGGCAACAGCCGACTGGCTCTCGCGCGAAGCAATTGCTTCAGGCCGGCCGCCGCTGACGATGCGAAATGTTCTAACCGCCATGATCAAGGCCCACGAGATTCAGGGCTGCATTGCGCTTGAAAACTCATTCAACAAAGTGGGCCTGGATCACGTAGTGCTGGTGAAAGTCGCGTCTACCGCAGTCGTCTGCCAGCTTCTCGGCCTCACCCGCGAGCAGACAATTAATGCACTGTCGCTCGCCTGGGTCGATGGGCAGAGCCTGCGCACATATCGCCATGCGCCCAACACCGGCTCACGCAAAAGCTGGGCGGCAGGCGACGCTACCAGCCGCGCTGTTCGTTTGGCGCTAATGGCTCGCGCCGGCGAGATGGGCTATCCCTCCGCGCTCACCGCGAAAACGTGGGGCTTCTATGATGTTTCATTCCGCAGCCAGGAGTTCAAATTCCAGCGGCCTTACGGCTCTTATGTCATGGAGAACGTGCTCTTCAAAATCAGCTACCCCGCTGAGTTTCACGCGCAAACCGCCGTCGAAGCCGCGATGAAACTCCGCGCGCGCTTAGATCCAGCTGAGATCTTGTCCAAAACCAGGAGAATAACAATCCGCACGCACGAGGCTTGCCTTCGCATCATTGATAAGAAAGGTCCGCTGTCGAATCCCGCCGATCGCGACCATTGCGTGCAGTATATGGTTGCCATTCCTCTGCTCCTCGGCAGATTGACGGCGGCCGACCA
>CAVXPR010000049.1:0-73060 GCA_963763585.1 uncultured Acidobacteriaceae bacterium
TATGCAGCGGAAACTTCATTGCGCGGAGCATGTGCAAGCTGCAATTCGATGTGGTCGTGGTTGTAACCCTGCTCATGCAGAATCGTCGAAGCAAGCCCACGGAAGCCGTGGCCGGTCATTCGGCCTTTGTAACCCATACGCTCCAGGGCCTTCAATATCGTCATATTGGACATGGACTTGTCTTTGCCCTGTTCGCCTGGAAAAACTAGATCGCTCTTGTTCGATAGCGTCCGCAGCAATTCGAGCGCTTCCACGGCCTGGACGGACAACGGTACGATGTGCGGAGTTTTCATCTTCATCCGAGCGGCGGGAATGGCCCAGCGGCGGGCTTCAAAGTCGAACTCTTCCCAGCGCGCACCGATCAACTCGCTGGTGCGGACAAATGTCAGCGCCATGAGCTTGATTGCTTGTCGCGTGAGTGGCCGCCCATCATATAGCTCAATCGCGCGTAGAAGCGCAGGAAGCTCTTTGGCATCGATCCGGGCCATGTTTGTCTTGCGGGTGGGCTTGAGGATGTCCGAAGGGCGAATCTCTGTGGCGGGGTTACGCTTGCTGTAGCCATGCGCGACGGCGTACCGGAAGACCATTCCGACAATCTGGAGTATTCGTTTGGCCATGTCCGAGGCTCCGCGCGCCTCGATGTCCTTGGCCAATCGGACAAGCTCCATAGGTTCGATTTCAGCGATGGGTCTTTCTCCAAGGGCGGGATAGACATTCCCCTGCAAGCGATTCTTCGTTGTCTCTGAGTGGCGTGTGCATTTGTTTCCCTTCCAGTGTTTCAGCCAAAGCTCGGCGATCTTCTCGAAGGTATGTTCCGTGGCAACTATCATGGCGGTTTTCTCGGCCATGCGCTCGGCCATCGGATCGATCCCGTTGGCGAGCTTCTTCCGGGCAGCATCACGGCGTTCACGGGCATCAACGAGCGCAACTTCGGGGTATCGGCCCAGGGTCATCAACTTCTCAGTACCGTCGAAGCGATATTTCCATCGCCAGAGCTTTCCGCCCGTAGGTGTGATCAGCAGATGTAAACCGCCGCTGTCGGAGAGCTTGTAGGGCTTGTCAGTGGGTTTTGAGCGTCGGATTTCAGTGTCGGTGAGAGCCAAGGCGAATACCCCTATTTTCCCCGGAATTTCGAGATACCCCCAATTCCGGAATGAGATACCCCCAATTGTACCCCCACCCGAAATTGGCTTCAATAGTGATTGATAGGGCATTTTAGAACGCAAATCTGCGCTAAATCGCCTATTTTCAGCGATTTTAAGCGGAAATCTAGGACGAGATAGGAATGGCTAGGATGTTCTTGGAGGATAAATTGGTAGGCACGATTGGATTCGAACCAACGACCTCTTCCGTGTCAAGGAAGCGCTCTAACCAACTGAGCTACGCGCCTGCGGTTCTACCGAGAATAGTTTAGCAGCACTGAGGCAGTGCGAAAAAGCGAAGAGCAGGGAGAGTAGTGGGTCAGTTTGAAGGAACTTTACCTCAGGGACTAAAGCCCTCATCCATTCGGCGCAACATAGGGCGCACTTCGACTTCGATCAGATCGGGCTTTGAGGTGGAGCCCATTTAATGAATACGCAAGCCCCATACAATCGACCCAATGTGCGGCGCCCTTCGAATTCGCTCAGGGCAGGCTTTGAAGTCGTGCCCCTTCGAAGCACATCCAAGTCGTGCCCGCTTCCAAGCTCGTCCGAACAAGCTACTACCGCAAAAGGTTTCATCGTGACGGAGCGCCCTTCTTCGATTCTGACTTATCCGTCCACATTGATCGCGACTCAGCGCCCACTTTGATCGCAACCGCAGGTTCTTCTTTGATCGTGAGTTAACGCTCTTCTTTACCAGGGCGGAGCATGAGGGCGCGGATGGCTTCGCGCGGGTCTTTGCCTTCGTTGAGGATCAGTTCCATTTGCTCGGTGATGGGCATTTCGACGGCGTGCTTGCGCGCGAGGCCAAGAGCGGCGTGCGTGGTGAGCACTCCTTCAGCAACTTTGCCGCCGAGCGACTCGAGAATCTCAGGCAGCTTGCGGCCCTGGCCGAGTTGTTCTCCAACTGTGCGGTTGCGGCTGAGCGAGCCGGTGCAGGTGAGCACCAGATCGCCGATGCCGGAGAGGCCGGCGAGGGTTTCGCGGCGCGCGCCTGAGGCAACGGCGAGGCGAGTGATCTCCGCAATGCCGCGGGTGATGAGCGCGGCGGTGGAGTTGTGGCCGAGGCCCACGCCGACGGCGATGCCGGCAGCGATGGCGATGACGTTCTTGAGCGCACCGCCAAGCTCGACTCCAATGACGTCGGAGGAAGTGTAGAGGCGAAGAGTCTCCGATGAGAACTCCTGCTGGATGAGAGCGGCGACTTGCGGATCGCTGAAGGCGACGGTGAGGGCCGTGGGTTGGCCGTGCGCAACTTCAAGGGCAAAGCTAGGGCCGGAGAGCGCGCCGATCGAGAGCAGAAGGCCCGCCGGTTCCAATGATTCTGAGAGCACCTGAGTCATGCGAAAGAGAGTGCGATCCTCGATGCCCTTGGTCGCGCTCACGACGAACTGCCCCATTCGAAAGTGCGAGCGGATGCGGAGGATGGTTGGGCGCAGGAACTCCGAGGGAATGACGGAGACCACAATGTCGGCGGCGGTGATGGCCGCGCAGTCCGATGTAACCGCGACAGTGGGCGGGATCGGGAGGCCGGGTAGGAATTGCGAATTTTCTCCGGCGTTGACGATCTGGCTGGCGAGCTCCGGGGTGTGCGCCCAGAGCGTGATCTCGTGGCCGCGACGACGGTCAAGCGAGAGCGCGAGAGCGGTTCCCCAGGCGCCGGAACCTAAGATGGCGATGCGACTCATGCGGATTTAGGTGCTCCGAATCGGTATTCCGTGCCTGCAAACAAGCGCCGGATGTTGGAGTGGTGCTTGACGATGATGAGTGACGAAACTGCGATGGCTGCGACAAAAAAGAAGGGCGGCCGCGCGCCAGTTAAAAGGAACCAGGCAAAGACGGGAAAGGCAGCGGCTCCAACGATGGAAGCGATGGCGACATATCGGGTGATGGCGAAGACGACAAAAAATGTTGCGATAGAGGCGAGCGCGGCCCAGGGGCAGATGAAGAGAAAGACGCCGAAGCCGGTTGCGACTCCTTTGCCGCCGCGGAATTTGAGCCAGATGGGGAACATGTGGCCGAGGACGGCGCAGAGAGCAGCGAGTGCTTCGGCGATGCGTACTGGCACAGTTGGCATCCAAAGCGAAGCGAGATAGCCGCCGAGCCAGACAGCTGCGCCGCCCTTGAGCACGTCGAGGATGAAGGTGGCGACGCCCAGGCCGCGCGCGCCGCTGCGTATGACGTTGGTGGCGCCGATGTTGCCGCTGCCGATAGAGCGAATGTCCTGTTTGCGAAAGACGCGCATCAGCAGGTAGCCAAAGGGGATGGACCCCAGCAGGTACGCTACCGCGGCGATGGCGCAAAAAGGAAGAATCACAACGACCGAGTTTAGCAGGTGCGGGTTTGACTTTGATGAAGGCGCACGAGGATGAGGGTGAGCAGCGCGCGAGCCGGGCATTCCGTTGATGTAAGGTGCGACAGCAAAGATCACGCTGCAAGGGCCGGGGCCAATTTCTCTCATTTCGTTGTCGTTCGTCGCTAGCGGACAATCTCGTACGCGTCGCTCCTCACTTCTAGAACTAAGAAAAATTGGCTCCCGGCCCCGCCAGCGTCAGATTGGGAGCAAGTCCAGACTAAAACAGTGCTTTGTGGGCACTGCGAACCTCGGCGGCGAGGAGTTCGAGGATTTTGAGTGACAAGGGCGGTTCAGCTTCCATCAGCGCCTTTAGATCGGCGCTGCTGATGAAGCTAATCTCAGCTCCACCTCCCGCCGTCGCGCTTAGCGTGTAAGGTTTATCGCCAATGACGCCCGCGAGGCCGAGAATGGAATACGGCCTGGCTTGTGCGGCAAACAAAGAGTGACCATCCTGCGACATAAGGCTGAGCGTGACCGAGCCTTTGTGGACGATAAAAATTCCGATGGCCGGCTCATCCTGGCGAAAAAGCACGCGCTCAGTCTCGCATGGCACCTGAACGGTGCGCTTGCTGAGAACGCGAATCATCATCGCATCAGAGACAAATGCAGCGGGGTCAATTTGAACGTTCCGGCTGCCCTGGGGAGAAGAGGGCGTCATGATCGAGCTCCGTGGGGGAAATCGAAGTCATCATTTCATTAGTCTGGCCCGAGCTACGTGACCTCTATCACGTTCGCTGAGTTTACAGACTAACGCATTGCCAGATTGGGCGCTTTCGCCGGTTAGCGTTTGCCTGCGGCAGTGCCGTGGACTGAATGCGAATAGCAGGCTCTAAACTGGAAACAGGAATTCACGCAATGACCGGCATTCTGAACAAAATCGGCACCACGCTTGAAATGATCAAGTGGGAACACTCGATCTTCGCGCTTCCCTTTGCATTGACTGCGATGCTGCTGGCAGCAGACGGGTTGCCGGGCTGGCGTACGGTGGCATGGATCCTGGTTGCAATGGTCTCTGCACGGTCGGCCGCCATGGCCTTTAATCGCTGGGCCGACGCCGATCTCGACGCCGAGAATCCGCGCACTCAGAAACGGGCAATCCCGGCGGGAATGCTATCAAGGCAGTTTGTTCTAGGGTTTACTTTGCTGGCCGTGGCAGTGTTTCTGATGGCGGCGGCGGAGCTGAATCGGCTCACGCTTGAGCTGGCGCCGGTGGTGCTAGTGGTGCTGCTGGGCTACAGCTATTTGAAACGAGTAACGCGGTGGTCGCACCTGGGGCTGGGACTGGCGCTCGGACTTGCGCCCGCGGCGGCGTGGATTGCGGTACGCGGCAGCCTCGATCCGCGCATCCTGGTGCTGACGGCGGCGGTGACATTGTGGGCCGGCGGATTTGATGTTCTTTACGCTTGCCAGGACTACGAACACGATCGCGTTGCAGGCTTACATAGCCTGCCGCAGGCGAGCGGGCCGGAAGCGGCATTTTGGACTGCGCGGGCGATGCACCTCGCGATGCTCGGGCTGCTGTTTTGGTTTGGGAAGCTGTTCAGCTTCGGCCTCGCGGGTTGGCTGGGAGTGGTTGCTGTTGGACTGTTGCTGGCATATGAGCACTCCATCGTTTCGCCTCGGGATCTGCGCCGATTGAATGCCGCCTTTTTTACGATGAACGGCGTGATTGCGATGGTGTTTCTGGGATTTGTGACGGCGGATTTGTGGCTGCGGCGGTGAATAAGACAGGGAACGAAGGAACAAGGGACCAAGGGCACAAGCGAACGAAGATGCAGAGAGCAACGAAGCGTCGCACAGCGATGAATGAATGCCGGTGAGGGCCAGCGGTTGCTATGATTGCACCCATGAAAGCACGTCAGCTTCTTCTTGCGAGTCTTGTTTTGTGTGCGGGGTTTGGAGGAACTCGAACGGCAGTGGCTCAGGCGACTTCGTCCGGCACACCTGCTCCGCCCGCCGTCGTAACTGTCCCCTTTGTAGGCTGCGCGTCTAACGGACAAATTGGGCCGCAGAAGGCGCCAAACGGCAAGAGCCTGGCAGTTGCGATTCCCGCCGCGATGGCTGAGCGACTGGCTTATTACAAGGCGAAATTCGGCATCGGTGTTCTTGCGCCGCGCGGCTGGCACTGCTTTTCAACGTATGGATCGAGCGGCGAAAGCCTGTTCGTTAGCCCCGATCCTATCGATTCAACAAATTTATTCTCGCTGAAGTGGCAAGGGTTCACTGGGCCTGCCGTCCAGGCTACTGTCGACGACGGCGGAACATCAGGAAGATTCGAAGTCGCGAAGGTCATCGAAAGGATATTTCCGGCTTACCAGAAATTCGCGCAGAAAGTGATTGCGGAGGGCATCGAGCCGGCCAGCGACTTTCCTTCCGGTCCATACCCGACCGACAAGTTGACCTATAGCGGCAAGAATATCGTTGAATTCGAGACTCCGGGCAGCGCACAGGGATTGGGAACGGATTTACGCTTGCAGATGAACGCGAGCCCGATTGATGGAGTTGCGATCATCGGCGGCGAGGATACGGACTTGACGGAAATCACCGCACGTTTTTCCAGTGCGGATCAAGACCTGATTGCTGCCATGGTGGCGCAGGCAGAGCGCGAAGCTGCAGTGGGCAGGTACCTGTAGGGTGCGGCGCCGGGATTGCGGCGGATTGCCTGTGTTATGGTGCGAAATGGACGCGCGGATGAGCATTATTTCCCGATCGCGCGCGTCGGGAGCACAAGCCGCTGGGAGCACACACCGCCGGGAGCAAATGGTTAGAGCATGAAGATCGCGATTCAGGGGGAGCCCGGCTCGTTCAGCCACGAGGCCGCGCTGAAGTTCGTGCCGGGCGCGGAGATTGTTCCTTGCGCTCTCTCGGCGGAGGTGTTTGCTGCGCTCGATTCGGGCGCGGCCGATGCCGCGGCGATTCCTATTGAGAACAGCCTGGCCGGATCGGTACTCGAACATTTCGATCTGCTGCTCCATCATGACGTGAGGGTGGTGCGGGAGACGCTGCTGCGCATCCGGCACAACCTGATCGCCGTCAAAGGCGCAAAGATCGGCGAGATCGACCGCGTGTATTCGCATGCCGTCGCACTGGGGCAGTGCCGCCGCTTTTTGGCCGAGCATCCTCATATGAAAGCCGTAGCCTTTTACGACACTGCGGGGAGCGTGAAGCAACTGGTGAGCACGCGCGATATGCAGGCAGCGGCGATTGCGAGCGAGCAGGCCGCGGTGCATTACGGCGCCGAGATTCTTGCGCGCGGCATTGAGGACGATGAGGAGAACTACACGCGATTTTTTCTGGTGCGCCCCAAAAACGAGAATGGCAGTGAAGCGGAGGTCGATGCGGCAGCGAACAAGATGAGCGTGGCCTTTACGCTGGAGCACAAGCCGGGTTCGCTGGTGGCGGCCTTGAGTGCGCTAAGCGCGACGGGAACCAACCTGACCAAGATTGAATCGCGGCCGGTGAAGGGCAAGCCGTGGGAGTACATCTTTTATGTGGATTGCAAGATTGGCTCAAGCGCAGACGGAACCCGCGCCCTGAAGGCGCTGAGCGAGCACTGCGGCATGGTAAAGGAACTGGGCCGCTATAGCGAGGCGCAGTGAGAACCACGCGGCCGAATTGAAATTGCGAACGCCGGACAGCAAAAAGGGGATCGGCTAAGGCCGGACAGAAAAAAGGAGATCGGCCAAGGCCGATCCCCTTCGTTATTTATGCACGCGATCTACGCTACTAGACATGACTTGCGGCGATAAGATCTCGAGCGAAGAGGGCCGCGGCCTTAGAAGTGATAGGCGACGCCGACTGTGGGCACGGAAATGTTGTACCACTTATGCGTTGTGAAATCGTAGCCGCTATTGGAATTCGTTTCGCCGAAGGTAGGCACCTTGGCTACCAGTGCGCGATACTCGACGCGAACGTCAAAGCTGGGGCTAACCTCATAGGCAAATCCCGCGCCGTACATGGCGCCGATTTCGGTCTGCCGATGCGCATCCTGAATCTTGGTGCCTGAATTTTGGATGGGAAGGAAGATGATTGCCGCCGGGCCCGCCTCGACAAATGGATTGAAGTTTTTGAAGACGAAGGAGCGCACGTAAGCGGCTGAGATCTCCTGGGTGCGAGTCAGGATGTTGATGGCGCCTTGCGGGGTGGTCGGCAAAAGATACGAGATTTTATTCTCGTATGTGATGCCGTAGTTGGCTTCAAGCGCGCTGGTCGGGGTGAGCATGAAACGGTAGCTGGCCAATCCACCGTAGGCCGTGGTGGAGTGAACTTGAACGTCGGTTTGAGAAGCCTTGTAAGGCTCGATCAGCGCTGTTCCGCTCAGGCTGACGTCCTGGCGGCTTTCCTGGGCGCGGGCTGTGGCCATGCAAACGGCCAGCAGGCAGACAAAAAAAGCAATCCTCTTCATTCGATCCTGATCCTCGCGACTGCACAACCGTGCGGGTGGCAAAACCCTTTTCGATTCCCGGGCACTGGTCCGGCGCGCCGAATGGTCCCGGGCCCCGCTCTCAGAATTGTAAATGGCCGGAGCGGGTTGGGGCCCAGCCTCTGAAGTCCTTACGCCAGTAGTGGAAACCTCTGAGGCTATAGACGCGCGAGAGCCCGAGAGGAAAGTAAGATGACGGAATTGTTTTGGCGCCCGCCAGATGGCCTATCCTGCTCGCTCCACATGGTAGAAAAACGGGGGGCCTTGCTCCTTTGCCATGGTTCTGAGCGTATGCAGAAAGGCTTTGGCGGCGTATGAGAGCGTAGCCCGGCGGCGGTGAGCAAGACGCAGCACGCGGCGCACGTCAAGCTCGTCAACTTTTACGCGGACGAGATCGCCAGTTTCAAGCTCGCGCGCCACCGTAAGGTGAGGAACCAGCGCCACGCCATTGCCCATGGCCACAAAACGCTTGATGGCCTCAATGGTGGGCAGCTCGATTTCCATGTTGAGCGGCGTGCGGTAGCGCTGGAAGGCCTCAATAACTTTGCGGCGCAGCGGCGAGGCGACGTTGTGCGCGACGAAAAGTTCCTTGCCCAGGTCACGGATGGAGACACGCTCGGCACCTGCGAGCGGATGACGCCGGCCGACGATCAATGCGAGACTGTCGCCGTAAACAGCAATGGTGCGGACCTGCGCGGGATCGGGCCGGAAAGAGATGAGGCCGAGCTCGAAACTTCGCAGATTGAGTTCTTCGGGAATGCGTGAAGCAAGCATGCGCTGCACGGTAACGCCGACGTGGGGGAACTCGCGGCGGAATGCGTCGACGGCCGGCAGCAGGTACATGCATGTGTACTCGTTGGCGGCCAACTGCAGGTGACCGCGCTCCATGCTCTTCAATTCGCCGAGGGCGCTCGCTGCTTCGCGACGCAGGGCCAGCAGACGCAGTGCGTAATCGCGCAGCAGGGTACCGGCGGCGGTGAGCGAGCCATCGCGCGCGGCGCGGTCGAAGAGCGTTTCGCCAACCGAGCTCTCGAGCTTGCGGATAACCTGGCTGACGCCGGGCTGGGTGCGATGCAGGCGCTGGGCGGCGCGAGAGAAGCTGCGCTCCTCGGCGACGGCGAGAAAGGTTTCTAGCTGATTGAGTTCCATCGGCGCTCCTTAACAGGCGGTGAAAGGCAAAGGGTCGGCAGGCCGTTTTCAGTATAAGTAATTCTAATCGAATCCAGAACAATTATAACTTTGCCTTATAATGGCGCCATAGGCGAGAATTGAGGAAGTGGACGGGGCGGCCTTTCTCGAAGAGCACTTGGCTCGGGAGGCATCAGCCTGAAGTACATGAAATTGAATGGGATAAGGTCGGCAGGCAAACAGCAGGCACAACCATGAGCAATGACCACATAGCATTTTTTGACACCACACTGCGCGACGGCGAGCAGTCGCCGGGTTGCAGCATGACCACGCAGGAGAAGCTCACCATGGCCCACGCCCTTGAGGATTTGGGGGTGGACATCATTGAAGCCGGGTTCGCCATGGCTTCTGAGGGCGATTTTGCCGCTATCGCGACGATCACGCAGGCGATTCGGAAGCCGCGCATCGCGTCGCTGGCTCGGGCCAAAACCGAGGACATCGAGATGGCGGCGCGGGCGCTGCAATTCGCCGATCGCGCGCGCATTCACGTGTTCCTGGCGTCGAGCGATTTGCATCTGGAATTCAAACTCAAGATGAGCCGCGCGGAAGCGCTTGAGCAGTGCGGCGAAAGCGTGCGGCTGGCACGGTCGCTTTGCGACGATGTGGAGTTTTCTCCCGAGGACGCGACGCGCTCCGATCGCGATTTTCTGGTGGAGATGGTGCGGATTGCGGTCGAGGCAGGCGCGACCACGATCAATATGCCGGACACTGTGGGCTACGTGACGCCCGAGGAGTACGGCGCGATGTTTCGCGAAGTGCGCGAGCGCGTGCCCGCTGTCGACGAAAAGGGTGTTGTGCTTTCGGCCCACTGCCACGACGATCTGGGCCTGGCGGTTGCAAATTCGCTCGCGGCAATCCAGGCAGGCGCGCGCCAGGTGGAGTGCACCATCAACGGCATCGGCGAGCGGGCCGGCAATGCAGCGCTCGAGGAGATTGCGTCGGCGCTTTACGTGCGCGGCGATTATTTTGGCCTGACGACGTCAATCAAACTGGACAAGCTCTATCCGACGAGCGAAGTGCTGGGCCAGCTCATTACGTTCAAGCCTTCGCCGAACAAGGCGATTGTCGGAGCGAACGCTTTCGCGCACGAGTCGGGCATTCACCAACACGGCATGCTGGCGAATCCCTTGTGTTACGAGATTATGACGCCGCAACTGGTGGGCGTGGCAAAGACGCATCTGATACTGGGCAAGCACTCCGGCCGTGCGGCGCTGCGCCATCGGCTGGAACAACTCGGCTTTACTTCGATCAGCCGCGAGGAGTTACAAAACGTGTACTACCGGTTTGTTGCGCTGGCCGACCGCAAGAAGAACATCTACGATCAGGATCTGGTGGGTTTGCTGCCGGACAGCATTCGCGAACGGCGCAGCGAGCCGGTTTCGGAACTCGATTGATTAGCTGCCCCGCGGATCAAGAACCATCGATTACTCAAAATTGAAGAGAGACAAATGAAGCTGAAAATTCTAGTTACGGCCGGTGACGGCATCGGCCCCGAAGTGACCAGCGAAGCGGTGGCTGTGTTGAAAGAGATCGCCTCGATTGGCGGGCACGACTTTGCCTTTGATGAAAAGCGCATCGGCGGCGTGGCGATTGTGAAGGATGAGACTCCGCTGCCCAAGGAGACGCTGGATGCGGCGTTCGATTCGGATGCGGTTCTTTTGGGCGCGGTTGGCGGCAATGAATTCAATTCGCTACCGCCGGACAAGCGGCCTGAGGCAGGGCTGTTGCAGATTCGTTCTGAACTAGGCGGCTTTGCCAACCTGCGGCCCGCGTTTGCGTTCAAGGAATTGGCGGTGAATAGCCCGCTCAAGGCTGAGATTGTCAACGGCGCGGATGTTTTGTTTGTGCGCGAGCTTTTGGGCGGACTTTACTTCGGAAAGCCGCGTGAGTGGAACAAGGCGACCGGAGAGGCTTGGAACACGATGCGTTACACGCGCGACGAAGTGGCTCGCGTGGCGCGGATCGCGTTTGAGCTGGCAGCGAAGCGCCGCAAGAAACTCACGAGCGTGGACAAAGCCAATGTGCTGGAAGTTTCGCAGCTTTGGCGCGCGACGGTGAATGAAGTTGCCTCGGAGTTCCCCGGCGTGATGCTCGAGCACCAATATGTTGACGCAATGGCCATGCACTTGATGAACCGGCCACGCGACTTTGATGTGGTGCTTACAGAAAATCTCTTCGGCGACATTTTGAGTGACGAGTCGGCGGTGATCACAGGCTCCCTGGGCATGTTGCCCTCGGCGACGATCGGCGGCAAAGTGAATTTATATGAACCAGTGCATGGGTCGGCGCCGGACATTGCGGGCAAAGGACTGGCCAATCCGCTGGGCGCGATTTTGACTGGAGCGCTGATTCTGCGCTACTCCGGTGGCCTCGAAGTTGAAGCCGTAATGATTGAGTCGGCGGTGCGCAAAGTGCTCGAGCAGGGTTTCAGGACTCCGGACCTGGCGCGCGGCGAGAAGCAGGGAATTACCGTGCTCTCGACAAAAGAGATGGGCGCAAAAGTGCGCGAGACGTTGAAGGAGCAGCTCGTAAACGCATAAAAACCGGCAGCAACGAGCGATAGTTGAGGGACTCAATGAGCAGCGAAGCAAAGACATTATTCGAGAAGGTTTGGGAGCAGCATGTGGTGGTTGAGCCGAAGGGCGAGCCCACGCTGATCTATATCGACCTGCATCTGGTGCATGAGGTGACGTCGCCGCAGGCATTCGAGGGGTTGCGGCTGGCTGGGCGTAAAGTGCGCAGGGCTGATCGCACCATTGCCACCGTGGACCATAACGTGCCCACAACGATTGAGGGCCGGCTGAATATCGTGGACCAGATATCGGCGAAGCAAATCTCGACGCTGCGCCAGAACTGCTTGGATTTTGGCGTCGAACTCTACGACGTTAACTCGCGCGAGCAGGGAATTGTGCACGTGATCGGGCCAGAGCTGGGACTGACCAAGCCGGGCATGACGATTGTGTGCGGCGACTCGCACACATCGACGCATGGCGCATTTGGGGCGCTCGCGTTTGGCATCGGGACCAGTGAAGTGGAACACGTACTTGCTACGCAGACGCTGCCGCAAGGGAAGCCGCAGACATTTCGCATCGCGGTCGAAGGCAAGCTGCCGCTGGGCGTGACGGCAAAGGACATAATCCTTGCCATCATCGGCAAGATCGGCACCGATGGCGCAACGGGTTGCGTGATCGAATACGCGGGCTCGGCGATTCGCGCGCTCTCAATGGAAGGCCGGATGACCATCTGCAACATGAGCATCGAAGCGGGCGCGCGCGCAGGAATGATCGCGCCGGACGAGACGACGTTTGCGTATCTGGCTGGGCGAAAATTCAGTCCAAAAGGAGAAGCGTGGGAACGCGCTGTCGCCGAATGGAAGAAATTGCCGTCGGATCCGGGCGCGAAGTTTGACCGCGAACTAGTGATCGATGCGGCGTCGCTGGTGCCGTACGTAAGCTGGGGAACGAGCCCCGGCATGGTGGCTCCGGTTGTTTCGAATGTGCCCGACCCGGCAAACGCCGCGAACGATGTTGACCGCAAATCGTTCGAGCGGGCGCTTGAATATATGGACCTGAAAGCGGGGACGCCGTTTGAAGAAATCTCAATCGACCGCGTCTTCATTGGCTCGTGCACCAATGGGCGCATCGAGGATCTGCGCGCGGCGGCGAAGATTGCCGCGGGACATAAAGTATCAACGCATGTGAGCGCGATGGTGGTTCCGGGCTCGCAACTGGTGAAGGCGCAGGCGGAGAAAGAAGGCCTGGACGTAATTTTCCGGGACGCTGGATTCGATTGGCGCGAGCCGGGCTGCTCGATGTGCCTGGGGATGAATCCCGACATTCTTTCGCCGGGCGAGCGCTGCGCGTCGACGAGCAACAGGAATTTTGAGGGACGGCAGGGGCGCGGCGGCCGCACACATCTGGTGTCGCCAGAGATGGCCGCGGCGGCTGCAATCGCCGGGCATTTTGTGGACATTCGGACGTGGCACGTGGGCGAATTTCCGAAACAGGAGGTAAAGGCCTAATGGAACCGTTTCGTACATTGACCGCGCTGGCCGCGCCGCTCGATCGCGCCAACGTGGATACCGATCAGATTATTCCCAAGCAGTTTTTGAAGCGCATTGAGCGTACCGGCTACGGCGATTTTTTGTTCTTTGACTGGCGGCAGACGCCGGACGGGGAGCCGATTGCGGATTTCGTGCTAAACGACGCGCGGTACAAGGGCGCGAAGATTCTGATCGCGGGAAGGAACTTCGCCTGTGGATCGAGCCGCGAGCACGCGGCCTGGGCGCTGAGCGACTACGGATTTCGTGTGGTGATTGCGCCCACCTTTGCCGACATTTTCTTTTCGAATGCAGGAAAAAACGGGATCGTGCTGGCGCGGCTGAGTGAAGAAGAGGTCGACACGCTGCTCCGAAATGCGCAGCAGATTCCGAATTATCAGCTCACGGTTTCGCTAGAAGCGCAGACGGTGACAGACGGGCGCGGATTCACGGCGAAGTTCGAGATTGATCCTTTCCGGAAGTTTTGCCTGATTGAGGGGCTCGACGATATTGGCCTGACTCTGCGGCACGCAGCGGCACTGGACACGTTTGAAACGAAGCACAACGAAGCTGGATGGCTGAAAGCGAAGTGAAGGGCGAATGACCATCGAAGGCAAGCGACAAAGCATTCCGTTGACCGAGGGACCGAGCCGCGCGGCGGCAAGATCGTATCTGCGCGGGTCTGGATTCAAGAAAGACGATCTGCACAAGCCGATCATCGGCGTGGCGAATACGTGGACTGAAATCGGAACCTGCAACGTGCACCTGCGCGAGATCGCCGAGGCCCTGAAGGAGGGCATTCGCGAAGCGGGCGGCACGCCGATGGAGTTCAACACTGTGACCATCTCCGACGGCATTACGATGGGCACGCAGGGAATGAAGGCGTCGTTGGTGAGCCGCGAAGTGATTGCCGATTCCATTGAACTGGTCGCGCGCGGAAATCTTTTTGACGGCTTGGTCGGGATTGGCGGATGCGACAAGAATATGCCGGGCATTATCATGGCGCTTTGCCGGCTGGATATTCCTGGAATGATGCTTTACGGCGGGTCAATCGCGCCGGGCAAGATTGACGGCATAGACGGCAAGAAAATCGACATCTCGATTCAGAATGTATTCGAGGGCATTGGATCGTACGCGGCTGGGCGCATTGACGATGCGGGCCTGGAAGCCCTCGAAGCGAACGCTTGCCCCGGCGCGGGCGCATGCGGCGGACAGTTCACGGCCAACACGATGGCCATGAGCGCAGAGATTCTTGGCATATCGCCGATTGAACTTTCCGGCGTTCCTGCAACCGCTCCGAATAAAGCTGAAGCAACTCGCGCGGCAGGCCGCATGTTGATGGACGCTGTTCGCGCAAATCGCCGCCCCTCGCAAATCATCACCCGCAAATCTCTTGAAAACACAATTGCCAGCGTAGCCGCAAGCGGCGGATCGACGAATGCTGTGCTGCATTTCCTCGCTATTGCGCGCGAGATGGGCATTCCGCTGAGCATCGACGATTTTGACGCGATCTCAAAGCGCACTCCTTATATATGCGACCTGACGCCAGCGGGCAAGTACATGGCTTCGCATTACCAGGCCGCGGGCGGATCGCGGCTGCTCGCGAAACGTATGCTCGACTCAGGTTTCGCGGACGGATCGACACTGACCATCAGCGGCAAAACTCTGGCCGAGGAAGCTGCGCTCGCGAAAGAAACTCCGGGCCAGGATGTGATTCACACTTTCGAGAAACCGATCAAGCCGAACGGCGGTCTCGTGATCTTGAAAGGCAATCTGGCGCCCGAGGGTTGCGTGATGAAGATTGCCGCGGCCGGCAAGTATGAACATCGCGGGCCGGCGCGCGTTTTCGACTCAGAAGAAGATTGCTTCAAGGTTGTGCAGGCGGGCGGCATCAAGCCCGGCGACGTGGTGGTGATTCGCTACGAAGGGCCAAAGGGCGGCCCGGGCATGCGCGAGATGTTGCAGGTGACGGCGGCGATCAGCTCGAATCCGGAGTTGAGCGCGCAGGTTGCGCTGCTTACTGACGGGCGATTTAGCGGCGCGACTCGCGGGTTCACCGCCGGCCATGTGGCTCCAGAGGCATTTGTCGGCGGGCCGATTGCGGCTGTTCGCGAGGGTGACATCATTGCATTCGACATCGCCAAGCGGACGCTCGACGTCGAAATAAGCAAGGAAGAGATGGCGGCGCGGCTCAAAAATTTCAAGCCACCGGCGCTGCGCTGGCCGAAGGGCGTGTTTCGCAAGTATGTGGATCGAGTAACGTCAGCGTCTGAAGGGGCAACGACGTAAGAGCAGGGACTAAGGGACTAAGCAAAATCGGCAGCGAGAGAGCGCAAGGAGTTGTGATGGCACACAAGGGAAAAGCGACATCGAATGCAGCGAATGGAAGCGCGACTTCGACGAATGCAACCGGGCCGGCGGCAAGCGCATCAGAGGCGAACGCGCACCTGAGCACACCGACACGGCTAACCGGCTCTGAAATTTTGTGGGCCACGCTGGTGGGCGAAGGCGTCGAGACTGTCTTCGGCTATCCGGGCGGCGCTATTCTGCCCGCGTACGACGCGCTGCGGAAGTTTCCTATTCACCATGTATTGGTTCGCCACGAGCAAGGCGCGGCGCACATGGCCGATGGCTACGCGCGCGCTTCGGGCAAGGTTGGAGTGGCTGTTGCCACCAGCGGGCCGGGCGCGACGAATCTCGTGACGGGAATCGCCACGGCGATGCTTGATTCGATTCCCATCGTCTGCATTACAGGCAATGTTTCCAGCAAGGTGCTGGGCACGGACGCATTTCAGGAAGTGGACATTACCGGAATTACGCTGCCTGTAACGAAGCACAATTTTCTCGTAACCAAGGCGGAGGATCTGGCGCGCGTGTTGCGCGAGGCGTTCCAGATTGCCAGGTCAGGGCGGCCCGGGCCGGTGCTAGTCGATATTACAAAAGACGCGCAGCAGGCAACAGCGGAGTTCGACTTTGAAGCGGCCAAGCCGCCCGCTTATCGCCCGCATCCCATGCTGCACGTCGACGATCAAGGATTGGCGCAGGCGGCCGAGTTGATTCGCAACTCCAAGCGGCCGGTGATTCTGGCCGGTCACGGCGTAACGGAATCGGGCGCGATGGAGCAGGTGCGCACGCTGGCCGAGCGCGCAGAGATTCCCGTTGCTCTTACGCTGCTTGGTCTGGGCGGGTTTCCCGCTTCGCACCCGCTGAGCATGGGCATGATGGGCATGCACGGCGAGGCGTGGGTGAATCACGCGATCCAGGAGGCCGATCTGCTGATCGCCTGCGGCATGCGCTTCGACGATCGTGTGACCGGCACACTTTCTTCTTACGCAACGAAAGCAAAAAAGATTCACATTGAAGTTGATCCGGCGGAGATCAACAAAAACGTGAAAGTAGATGTGGCGCTGGTGGGCGATCTGCGCGAGGTACTGGAGCAATTGCTGCCGCAGGTCGGGTCTCGGAATAAAGGGGGCCGCGACGGTTCGGCGTGGATCAAGACGATTGAGGCCAGCAAGGGCGCGGTCGCTGTGCGGGACATCAACAATCTGCCCGACCTTGGCCACTTGTATGCGGCGCATGTGATGCACGATTTGTGGCGCATTACCGGCGGCAAAGCGGTGATTGTGACGGACGTGGGCCAGCACCAGATGTGGGAGGCGCAGTATTTCCACCACGACGAGCCGCGCACGCTCATTACTTCTGGCGGCCTGGGCACGATGGGGTTTGCGCTGCCTGCGGCCATCGGCGCCAAATTTGCCTGCCCGGAAAAAGAAGTTTGGGTGGTCGCCGGCGATGGCGGCTTCCAGATGACGGCGGCGGAGCTGGCTACGATCGTGCAGGAAAAAATCAAGATCAACATCGCCATCATCAACAACGGCTATTTGGGCATGGTGCGGCAGTGGCAGGAGTTTTTCTACGAACGCAATTACGAATCCACGCCGCTGGTAAGCCCGGACTTTGTGAAGCTGGCCGATGCGCACGGTATTCCGGGGCTCGCGGTGCACAAACGCAGTGAAGTAGAGGCCGCAGTGAATGAGGCGCGGTCAACGTCGGGTGCTTATCTGCTCAATTTCATGGTGGAGAAGGAAGACTCGGTGTACCCGATGATTCCCGCAGGCAGCGCGCTGCACGAGATGATTCGCAGGCCCGATCACGATCCGCTGGAAGAGACGGCGGACGACAAGTGAAAGACAGCTTTCAGCTGCTAGCTTCCAGATCCTGTTGCATTCGAGCAGCATGAGCCGTTTCGGGATGGATCGGAGAAGCTGGAGGCTAAAAGCTAGAGGCTAGGAGCTGTATTTATGTTGCACACATTTGTTGCTTACGTTGAAGATCGTCCGGGCGTGCTGACGCGCGTGGCGTCGCTGTTTCGGCGCCTGAACATCAATATCAACTCGCTCACGGTGGGGCGCAGCGAGCGGCCTGGCCTGTCGCGGCTTACGCTGGTGTGCGAGGCGTCGGGGGAAGCAGGCCATCGCATCCGCGCCAGCCTGTTTAAACTGGAGAACGTCGTTGATGTGGACGACATCGCCAAGGATCCGGCCGTCACGCGCGAACTGGCGCTGATCAAAGTTGCGGCAACACCGCGCAACCGCGCGCAGATCTTCGATTTGGCTGAGGTCTTTCGCGCGCGCATCGTCGATCTCACTTCGGAATCGCTGATGATCGAGATGACGGGCGTCGAAAGCAAGATTGAAGGGCTCATCGAAGTGCTGCGCGAAGACGATGGGCGGATTCTCGAGATCTGCCGCAGCGGCAAGATGACTATGCGGCGCGGGCACCATGTAAGCAGCGTGGTAAAAGCGATGGGCGTGGCGGAAGCAGAGGCCGAAGAAGAAGAATCCGTGCCGGAGAATGCGGCGGACGAATCTGTGTAAGAACTGTGCGAGAGCGGAGCAGAACCGGCCAAAATCTCAAATTCGATTTTCACTCAGGCAATTTTCAAAACAGAATTTCAATCAAACAAAATTCCAGCAGAATTTCAATCGAAAAGGAAGAATCGGACAAAACATGGCGAAGACTTATTACGATAACAATGCCGACCTCACGCTGATCCAGGCAAAAAAGGTAGCCATCATCGGTTACGGCTCGCAGGGGCACGCGCATGCTCTTAACCTGAAAGACTCTGGCGTGCAGGTGAAGGTGGGACTCGCGGCCAATTCAAAATCCGTTGCCAAGGCGCAGAAGGCGGGACTCGAAGTGACCACCGTCGCCGAGGCCACAAAATGGGCCGACGTGGTGATGGTGCTGGTCCCAGATCAGACAGCGGCCAAGTTGTACGCCGAGGAGATCGGGCCGAACCTGGGCGCAGGCAAGCTGCTAATGTTCGCGCACGGCTTCAACATTCACTTCAAAACCATTTTGCCTGCCGCAGGCATTGACGTTGGCATGGCCGCGCCCAAGGCGCCCGGCCATCGCGTGCGCGAGGTCTTCATTGAAGGCGGCGGCGTTCCTGGGCTCATCGCTGTTCACCAGGATGCGACCGGCAATGCGCATGCTCTCTCGCTCAGCTACCTCAAAGGCATCGGCTGCACGCGCGCCGGAGCTCTGGAAACGACCTTCAAAGAAGAGACCGAAACCGACCTCTTCGGCGAGCAGGCGGTGTTGTGCGGCGGTGTGAGCGCGTTGATTAAGGCTGGATATGAAACGCTCGTTGATGCCGGCTATCAGCCCGAGAGCGCTTACTTCGAATGTTTGCACGAGCTCAAGCTGATCGTCGATTTGATTTATCGCGGTGGCCTCGCTTACATGCGCTACTCGATTTCAGATACCGCTGAGTGGGGCGATTATGTGAGCGGTCCGCGCGTGATCAATGCTGAAAGCCGCAAAGCGATGAAGCAGATTCTTGCCGAGATTCAGGACGGGACATTCGCGAAGAAGTTCCTCGCCGATCAGAACTCCGGAAAGAAGGAATTTCTAGCCTTCCGCGAGGCGGAGGCGAAGCACCCAGTGGAGATTGTCGGCAAGCAGCTGCGCGCGGCGATGCCGTTCCTCGATCCTGTGACGGTAGAGGAAGTGGCGAAGACGCGGTAGGAAAAGGCCGGTGGCCCCTCGGGTCCCGCTTTAAGCTGGACTCGAAGGGCCTTCGGGGTTATTTAACTATGGTTGTCGCTCTTTTGGCGGTTATTCTGCCAGTGGAGGGGTTGTAGGTTGCTCAAGGCGTTCGAGCCGCCCTTGGACTCTGGAACAACATGATCGACTTCCCATCCGTATTGTGAGGTCTGTCCATATTGATCCCACTTCATCCATGTCCCATAACTGTCCTTGCGGAACACGTTGACGTCGTTGCCTTGCACGATTCGGCCCTTAGACCAAATCGCATTGAGCGTTGCATGATCGTACTGCGTTGTTGTTGCCATGACATCTCCTTGTGCTGTTGGGCTGCGTGACACCGCGGCACTTTTCCGTTGACAGCGAAGGGAGAGTCGACGAGAATTCGGTTCGATCTAATTATCGACTTGCGCCCCTCGCCAGGGGTGCTAGGTAGGCGGTACCGCAAACCTGACAGGGTGATCGGTATCGCCTACCGCTAAGAGCCACCGCTAGGTGGCCTTTTTATTTACAAGAGCCACGCCAGCATTTGGAGAGTATCGCTGTATATTCGCCCAGTCAAGAGCATTTTTCAAAATATGAGTGTTTAGGCTCAAATTCTGTTGAATGAGGAATACAGGTGAATAATTGTGGAAATCTGCATCGGTAATCAGCGTTGCATGAAACAATTGTTCTGTTGTATGATGTTTCATGAAACAGATGCCAACCATAAGGCTCTGTGATCACGCCGCGTCCGGAAGCACCGCGAGCAGCTTCGCGCCGCTGGTTTGAGGCCGGTGCAGATTTGGCTGCCGGATACTTCCTCGGAGAGTTTCCGCAAGAAGTGCGAGCGCGAGTCGCTATTGCTGGCAAGTGATCCGCTCGAGGCGGAAACGCTCGCATGGATTTCTGAGGCAGCTGACACGGACGGCTGGGTGTGAAGCGCGGAGACCTGATTCCGGTTGTTCTGGCTGGAGCGTACGGCAAGCCCCGGCCTGCCCTCGTCATTCAATCGGATCTTTTCACCCGCCTGCCCTCGGTCACGATTCTCCCAGTCACAACAGAACTGCGGCCAATCGAAACATTCCGAATTGCGGTCGATCCTTCGGCGAGAAACGGACTACGCGCGCCTTCGCAGATTATGGTGGACAAGGCTCACACCATCCCGCGAGATAAGGCCGGCGTTCCTTTTGGCGAACTGGAATTGCGAACACTCAAGGCCGTCGACCGCTCGCTCGCCGTGTTCCTTGGTTTGGGATGAGCTCCGCACGACGCGAATCTATTCAGGTATCCTCCGCCAGCTTCGCCGCCTGTAGAATCAACCTGAAACTCCGCCCCGATCCGGCTTGGGAGGCCCCTTGCTTTACTGGCTGCTCTACGAAAAGCTGTTTCCGTTCTTTCACCCCCTCCGGATCTTCCGCTATCTGACTTTTCGCACCGTGTTTGCCTCGCTTACGGCGCTGCTGATTACGCTTTTTATCGGGCCGTACGTGATCCAAAAGCTGCGCGAGTTCCAGATCGGCCAGTTTGTGCGCGACGATGGGCCGCAGTCGCACCTGAAAAAGACGGGAACGCCAACCATGGGCGGCGTGCTCATTTGCATTGCCATTCTTCTGCCCACGGTGCTGTGGTCAGATCCGGCGAATCCATTTGTTTGGATCACCGTTTTATCGACGCTTGCATTTGGCGCGATAGGCTTTGCCGATGACTACATCAAAGTGGTGAAGCGGCGGAGCATGGGTTTGACGGCGCGGGCCAAGCTGTTTTGGCAGGCGGTCGTCGGCTTGGCCGTTGCTGAGTTTCTGGTGGGGTTGCAACAGATCAAGGCTTTCTCAACTGACCTCGCCGTGCCATTTATGAAGTCCTGGCGTCCGGATCTGCTGTTGCATGGAACGCCGAGCGCCATTCACAGTTTGGGTTTTTTTGTCTTTACTCCCTTTGTTCTCTGGGTAGTCCTGTGGCTTGTTGGAACTTCAAATGCCGTGAATCTGACCGATGGTCTTGACGGGTTGGCCATTGGCTGCACCATCATCGCTGCCGGCGCGCTCGCCGTGCTCACCTATATCAGCGGCCACGTGGTCTTCGCCGACTACCTTGAGCTTCAGCGCATGCCCATGGTGGGCGAGCTGACAGTATTTTGCGGTTCGATGGTGGGCGCATCGATCGGCTTTCTCTGGTACAACGCTCACCCGGCTGAGATTTTCATGGGCGACGTAGGCTCTCTGGCGCTGGGCGGGGCCATCGGCACTGTGGCCATCATCATCCGGCAGGAACTGCTGCTGCCGTTTATCGGCGGCGTCTTCATTCTTGAAGCGGCCTCGGTGGTCTTGCAGGTGGGCAGTTACAAGCTGCGCAAGAAACGGATCTTCAAGATGGCGCCGCTGCACCACCACTTCGAGCAGCTGGGCTGGAGCGAGTCCAAGGTGATCGTTCGCTTCTGGATCGCTGCCCTGGTGTTTGCATTGTTTGCACTCACTACGTTGAAATTGCGCTAGCAGGCACCCGCGGCAAGCAGCGCAAGGCGCACAATACAGCTAAGGCGCACCATAAAGCGATTGAGACAGCGTCGGCAGCAATAGCCGTCAGGAACAAACAATGGAATTGAAGGGCAAAAAGGTTCTCGTCGTGGGCCTGGGAAAGTCCGGGCTGGCGGCGGCTCTGTTTTTGCGCCACCAGGGCGCACAGGTCACGGTCTCCGATATTCGCTCGGCTGACTCGCTGGCCAAAGAGATTCCGGCGCTGCTCGACGAGGGAATCATGGTGGAGGCCGGCGGGCACGGCCTGCTGACTTTTCGCCGCCAGGATCTGATTGTGGTGAGCCCCGGCGTTCCGCTGAATACGCCGGAGCTGGTGCAGGCCCGGAGCCTGGGCCGGCCGGTGATTGGCGAGCTGGAGTTGGCGGCACGTTTTCTGAAAGGCAAAATTCTGGCCATCACCGGGTCGAATGGGAAGACGACGACCACTGCGCTCGCGGGCGAGATTTTGAAAGAGGCCGGTTACCCAACGCTGGTCGCCGGGAACATTGGCGTGGCTGTGGTGGGGCTGATTGACGACAGCACGGACGACACGTGGTCGGTGCTCGAGGTTTCGAGTTTCCAACTGGAGAGCACTGAGGAGTTCCACCCGAAAATCGCGGTGATTCTGAACATTACGCCCGATCATCTTGACCGTCATGGAACTTTTGAAAACTATGCGCTGGCCAAGGAGCGCATCTTCGCCGTGCAGGATGAGCGCGATTATCTTGTGCTTAACGCAGACAATCCGCGCGCTGCCGAGGCCGAGGCTCGCGCGCACTCACAGGTCTATCTGGTTCTCGGCCAAACACGAAGTGAGCCGGGGAGCGTGGGCGCAAAACGGAAACGTGGTCTACCGGTCGGGACCCGATGCGCGACTCGATGCGGGGCCGCAGGCGGCGATCGAGACCATTCTGCCGGTGAGCAAGATTCCGCTGAAGGGCGAGCATAACGTCGAAAATGTGCTGGCAGCGGTATGCGCGGCGCGGCTGGCCGGCGTGCCCGCCGCCGTGATCGCAAGGGCGGTCGAGAACTTCCGGGCGGTTGAGCATCGTTTGGAATTTGTCGCGACTGTCAATGGCGTCGAGTACTACAACGACTCGAAGGCCACCAATGTGGATGCGACCGCCAAGGCAGTGGCCTCGTTTCCGGGCGGCATTCATCTGATTCTGGGCGGCAAGGACAAAAACTCGGACTATACGACGCTTGAGCCGCTACTGCGCGAGCGGGTTCGCGCTGTTTATACGATCGGCGCGGCGGCGGCCAAGATCGAGTCGCACCTGCGAGGCGTGACGCCGATTCATTCGTCCGAAACGCTGGCTAACGCGGTCAGCGCAGCTGCCAGGGCTGCGCGGCCGGGCGACGTGGTGCTGCTGGCGCCGGCCTGCTCCAGCTTTGACCAGTTTGAGAATTACGAGCAGCGCGGGCGCGTTTTCAAGCAGTTGGTTGCGGACCAAAAAGATTGGAAGCCAAGGCAGAACGAGTAAGAGCCGAAGGATTCAGGGACTTGTAAAAGGACTGGTAAAGAGATATAGATGGCAAAACGAGTTGGCGTTGACAAATGGCTGTTCTTCACCACGCTGGTGCTGGTGGTCACCGGGCTGGTGATGGTCTTTTCGGCTTCGGCCGTTGTAGACCAGGAGAGATACCACTCGGCGTACACCTTCATCTTCACGCAGACACTTTGGGCGGCACTGGGCGTCGTGACTATGCTCGTGCTGATGCACGTGGACGTGAGCCGCTACAACTCGCCGCGCTTCATCTATCCCGTGCTCTGCGTCACCTCGGTGCTGCTGGTGCTGGTCTTTCTCATGCCCGGTTCGCACCATACGCACCGCTGGATTCGCTTCGGCAATTTCTTCACGCTTCAGCCGTCGGAGATCGCCAAACCCGTGCTGGTGTTGTTTCTGGCGTGGTTTCTGCACACGCGCCTCGGCGCCATGCGCGACTGGAAACATACGCTGCTGCCCGCTGCGATCATTCCCGGGCTGTTTATCGTGTTGATTGCCGCGCAGCCCGACCTGGGCACGGCGTTGGTGCTCGCTGGCGTGGCCGCAATGATTCTTGTGCTGGCCGGAATGGATTGGAAGGTGCTGCTGGGCGCTGCCGCGGCTGCGTTGCCTGCGCTGGCGGCGCTGCTGCTTCTGGTTCCGTGGCGTCGTGCGCGCATGCTGGTGTTTCTCAATCCTGAATCCGATCCGCAGGGCGCCGGCTACCACATCTATCAGTCGCTGATTGCCGTGGGCACTGGCGGGCTCACCGGCCGCGGCTACATGGAAGGCATGCAGAAGCTGTTTTATCTGCCCGAAGCCGCGACGGATTTCATCTTCGCAAACATCGCCGAGGAGCTGGGATTCATCGGCGCCATGTTGATCTTGATTCTGTTTGCTATCTTCGGCGTGCGCGGGCTGCGCACCGCCTTTCGCTGCAACGATCCATTTGCGCGGCTCGCCGCCTTCGGCATCACGATCACGATTCTGTTGCAGGCCTTCTTCAACATCAGCGTAGTGCTATCGCTCGTTCCCAACAAGGGCATCCCGCTGCCGTTGATCTCTCATGGAGGCACTTCGCTTTTCTGCACGCTGGCCAGCATTGGCATTCTGCTTAATATAAGCAGGCGAGCGGAGTAAAGCAGGGACCGAGGGAACAAGGGACCAAGGGAACAAGCGTATGGGGCCGGAGGGGTTGGCTTGGTTGTTCCGAGGCTGGCCGGTGTACCGCACGCGAGTGTGCGCGAGATGAACTTCGAATATGCAATTCACGAAAAAATTGCGTGAGCGGGTTCGACGCGGAGAGATTACCTCGAGCGTTCGCATCTGGATGAGCCCGCATGTGCGGGCCGGCGGGCGATATCGCATGGAAGAGGGAGAGATTGAGGTTGATTCGATTGAGCCGATCGGCTTCCCGGACATCACTCCCGAGTTGGCCCGCGAATCGGGATTTCTGGGAGTACTAGACCTGCTAAAAACCGCGAAGCACGGACGTGGCGAAAAGATTTATCTGGTCCGCTTCCACTACGTGCCGCCGCGCGGCCCCAAAGAATCCGGAAAGCCAACGCGGAAGAAGCCCGCGAGCGCTGGGCCAGGCCGATAATCAGACGGAAACCGGGCACGATAACTGATTCGATGACCGGGCGCGAATCGCGCGGAGCCGGTTCGGACGCACAGCGATACACTGGGCAATACGCTGGCCGAAACACTGGCCAGGGAATACTGCCAACGTGAACTCAACTTTGCGAATTCTCATTGCCGGCGGCGGCACAGGCGGGCACATCATTCCTGCGTTGGCGGTGGCGCGCGCACTGGTCGAGCGGCACGGTGCCGAAATCCTGATGGTTGGCACCGCGCGCGGATTGGAGTCGCGTCTTGTACCTGAGGCTGGGTTCGCGCTCAAGCTGATCGATGTAGGCCCGCTGAAAAGCGTCTCGCTCATGACGCGGATTCGTACGCTGGCCCAATTGCCGCGCAGCATTGGCGACTGCAAGAAACTGATCCGCGAGTTCGGGCCCGGCGCAGTGCTTGGGGTGGGTGGCTATGCCTCCGGTCCGGCGATGTTCGCCGCGCTGCGTCTCAAGATTCCAACGATGGCGTATGAGCCGAACGCAATGCCGGGTCTGGCTAACCGGCTGGTGGGCAAGCGTGTGCAGGCGGCGGCCATCAACTTTCCCGCTGCGGAAAAATGGTTCCGCAATGCCGAGGTCACCGGTGTTCCCGTGCGGCCCGAATTTTTCGGTCTTGCAGCGCCCACCGGGCCGCCGCATCTGCTTATCTTCGGCGGATCACAGGGCGCGCGGATATTCAATACGCATCTGCCGCAAATCATCAAGGCCCTGCTCGATGTGGTGCCTGGCCTCACCGTCCTGCACCAAAGCGGAATGCGCAACTTTGAAACCACAAATGCCGCGTACGCGGCCAGCGGGGCTGACCTCGAGCGGTGGCAGGTGCGGCCGTTCGTTGACAAAATGGCGGCGGAGTTTGCTCGGGCGCACGTGATTATGTCGCGCAGCGGCGCAACCACCGTGGCCGAAGAGGCAGCAGCGGGCAAGCCGGCGCTGCTGGTTCCGTTTGCCGCTGCAACCGACGCGCACCAACGCCGCAACGCCGAAGCCATGGTTGCAGCAGGAGCCGCCGTGATGCTCGAAGAAAAGGATCTGGATGTTCTCGACAAGCTGCTTTCGATGCTGGCCGCTTTGCTCTCGGATCCCGAGCGGCTGGCGGCGATGTCGGCAGCGGCGCGCACGCAGGCGCATCCGGGAGCGGCGGAGCGGATTGCCGACCGGCTGGCGGAGCTGGCGAAAGAGCAAGTCAGCAAGCCAGCGAGTTAGCGAGTCAGCCGAGTTGCTCCGGCGTTCTGCCCCTGCTAACATTCCGGAGAAATCTGCGCGCTGATTGGAGAGTCCGTGGACAACACAGCGATTATTCGCATCGTAGCGGGTATCTTCGCTGTCTGCGCGTTTGCAGCGGGAATGGCTTTTATCGCTTTTCTCGGAACTGTACTCAGCAAATGTTCGCCTTCGTCCCGCACGATGAGTCCGGGATCGGTTTGGTACTTGCTCGTTCCGTTCGTCGGGATCGTTTGGAGCTTTCTTGTGGTGTCCGCGCTGGCTGACTCGTTGGGAAACGAGTTTCGGCTAAGGGGAATACCGACTGCTGACTCAAAACCTGGAAAGACACTCGGGATTGCTATGTCCGTGTGCGGCGCTTGCATGATTATTCCGTTCGTGAACCTGCTCGCTTTAGTGCCCGAGTTACTTCTTTGGATTGTCTACTGGGTCAAGATCGCCGGCTACGCTCGGCTGCTCAATTTGCCTGCGGCTCCAACTCTGGCTTCCGGTAATCCGTAAGGGAACTAGCCACCGCACAAACAAAAAGCCCGCTTGCCGAAGCAAGCGGGCTTTTTTATGAATCAGCGGAAATTCAAGCTTCCGCTGTAAGCCGGGAAAACCGGAATCGATTAGCGGTGTCCACCACCGCCGTGGCCGCCGCCTCCACCATGGAAGCCGCCACCACCACCACCGTGGTAGCCACCGCCGCCGCCGCTGAATCCGCCGCGTGCGCCGCCGCCACTATAACCGTGCGAAACGCCGCCGCCCACGTAGCCACGTCCACCGCCGCCTACGTAGCCACGTCCGCCGCCGCCCACATAGCCGCGACCTGCTCCGCCAACGTAGCCGCGACCTGCGTAGCCACCGCGATAGCCGTATCCGCCGCGCCCGTATCCGTATCCGCCGCGATAGCCGAAGCCGCCGTGCAGGTAGTAGCCCGGGTGTCCATAGTAGCCCCAGTGATACCACGGTCCGACGCCGACGAAGAGGCCGCCGTAGAACCAGTCAGGGCCGTAATAGCCGTAAGGCGCGCAGGCATAGGGGTAATAGTTGTAATAGCCCCATTCGCAATCCGGCGGACCGGCATACGCATAATCAGGAGCCACGACCGCTGGCCCGACTCCGACGCCAACATCGACCTGGGCGCTCGCCCGGACAGCAGCGAACGGAAGAACTACAAGCAGTGCCAACAAAACCCAACCTAACTTCTTCATGAAATCCTCCTTGTGCTGCACCGTCCTGGTCTTGCCCGGATCGGATCCCGGAGCCGTCTCCGGTCTTAGCACTTGCCCGGCCTCTGTCATTTGATCTTCTGGCCGGCCTTCAGATTCTCTAACACTACCTTCGCCCTTTTGTTGCGGTTCTTAGAGAGCATCAATTACCCCGCTATGGAAAGGCAACAATCTTCTGTACTTCCGAGCTGCTGCAATCACTGCCGGTGGAATTACGTCTCATTCCAAGCCAGTTACGCGACATAATCTAAGATGCTTCAAACTGTAAAACGGCCGAAAACATCTCGCCTTCGAGGACATATTCGGAGCCTTGGTTTGAAGCCCTGGCCTCAAGTCGCGATTTCCTCAAGAAATTGCGACCCCGCTAGTCCTCTCCAAGGGCAATCTCCGAAGGAGAGATGTCGAAAAAAAACGGCCTCTCCAGTTTGGAGAGGCCGCATGGAGCAGGCAGCAGAAGGCGGAGCTACCTGCGAAAGTGAGGGTTACCGGCGGAAGCGATCGCCGCGATCAAAATGACGGTCGAAGCCGCGATCATGGAAGACCGGCCCGCGACCGACTACGATGCCACCGCGAAATACTGGGCCGCGGACGCCGACGAAGTTCCAATAGCCGGGCACCCAGTAGCCGTCATTCCAGTAGCCGCCGACCCATGCATAACCCGGTCCAGGGCATGCTGGAACTGCGACTGCACGTGCGCCGAAATAAACGCCAACTCGAGCTGCCTGAGCGGGCGCTGCGCTCATGGCCAGCGCTCCCACTGCCAATGCTGCTGCTAAAAAGAACTTTTTCATGCTGTTCATAATTCCTCCATTCCATGCGGACCGTTTTTCTTATCCGCCCTTCGGCTTGCCCATCACCCTGGGGCTTTTTTCTTGCTGCCCCATTCAGCTCGCCGGTTCTGCCCTATGCAAACACTGCGCAGGCGGAAGGTTGCGGGTGCGCACGAAAATAAATGGCCGCAACTTTTCGGCGGGTTGGTGTTCATGGCGCTTGTGTTTTGGCGGAACGGCGCGTGCATCGCGCAGGCGAGATATCCTGAGATGCGGCTGATATTTTTGATCGACTATTGCAGATCGGGGCCGCAACGCCATGATGCAGAGCCAATCCGTTCCGCACATCGCCTGACTATCTGGCCAGAGGAGATCCCAATGCATCATGCTCAAGGTACTTTCACTGTCGATGTTCATCCGCTTTTGCCTTCACCCGCCGAAGGAATCGGGCGCTTCTCCATCAACAAAACAATCCATGGCGATATTGAGGCGACTTCAATCGGCGAGATGTTTACCGGCGGCGATCCGAAGAAGGGCCTGGCGGGATACGTGGCAATCGAATTCGTGACCGGCACGCTTGGCGGCAAAAGCGGCGGCTTTGCATTGCAGCATTTTGCCACCATGGATAGCAGCGGCCCGAAGATGCAGGTGATCGCCGTGCCGGGATCGGGAACAGGCGAGCTGGCGGGCATCGAGGGCACATTCACGATTCGCGTCGAGAATCGCGAGCACTTCTACGACTTCGAGTACATGCTGCCGGAGTGACTGCCGATTGCTAAGGTCTCGTCTCTGCTACCCTGATGCTTCACTCTAATGTTTGCCACTTCGCAGCACGCGCATTTCATCGGAATCGGCGGCATCGGCATGAGCGGCATTGCCGAGATCATGCTCAACCTGGGCATCAAGGTCTCGGGCTCCGATCTGAAGCGCAGCGCGGTCACTGACCGGCTGGCGCAACTGGGCGCGGCGATTTACGAGGGCCACACCGCAGCAAACGTCGCCGGCGCAACGGTGGTAGTGACCAGCTCAGCTGTGCACAACAATAATCCCGAAGTGCTCGAGGCGCAGGCACGCAAGATTCCGGTGATTCAGCGTGCGGAGATGCTGGCCGAGCTGATGCGGCTCAAATACGGCATCGCCATCGCCGGCATGCATGGCAAGACGACAACCACATCGATGGTGGCGGCGGTGCTGGCGGCGGGCGGCCTCGATCCCACTGTTGTTGTCGGCGGCCGCGTCGATGCGCTCGGCTCGAATGCGCGCCTGGGAACAACGCAGTATCTTGTGGCCGAGGCCGATGAGAGCGATCGCTCGTTTCTCAAGCTGTCGCCGATTCTCGCAGTGGTCACAAATCTCGACCGCGAGCACATGGATTGCTACCACGACATGGCCGACGTGGAGCGGGCGTTTTTGGATTTTATGGATCGCGTGCCGTTTTATGGCGCGATCACGGCTTGCATCGACAATCCGTTGCTAAAGGGGATTCTGTCGCGCGTGCGCAGGCGCGTATTCACTTACGGCGTGGCAGCGGAGGCGGACTATCGGCTGGAGCTTGGCGATTTTGATCAGACGCGAAGCACGGGTCTCGATTCGGGTACAGGGCAGGGAAGTACTTACTCGCGATTTCAGGTGCGCACGGCGGCGGGGACTCTTGGTCCATTCGAGCTGCACGTTCCGGGCCGGCACAATGTGTTGAACGCGACGGCGGCCGTGGCCATTGCGCGACAACTTGGGGTCGAGCCAGAAAAGATTGCAGAAGGCCTCGCTAACTTTCGCGGTGTCGATCGACGCTTTCAGCAGCGCGGAACGGCGCGCGGCGTTGCGGTGGTCGACGACTACGGCCATCATCCGACGGAGATCCGCGCCACGCTCGCCGCGGCAAGGGAGTGCTCGCGCGGCCATATTCATGTGGTATTCCAGCCGCATCGGTACTCGCGCACCGCCGACCTAATGGACGAATTCTCGACTGCGTTTAGCAGCGCCGACACGGTGATTGTTCTGCCTATTTATGCCGCCAGCGAAGATCCGATTCCCGGAGTGACAGCGGAGCGCCTCGTGGAGCGCATTCAAGCTTCGCGCGTGGAGTTTGCGCCGGATTTTGCCGCCGCAGTTTGCGCAGTTGCAGGCGTCACGCGCGAGGGCGACCTGATTCTCACGCTCGGCGCGGGCAGCGTGAGCCAGCTTGCGCCACAGATACTGGCGAGGTTGGAAGAACCGCGCTAAGGAGAAGTTTTCGAGTCGCAAGCTCTGTTTTCCGACATTGGTCCCTAAGCGCTCTCGAACTTCTATGCCCGTTTTCCACACAGCCCCGTAACCTCACGGATACCCCTGCTCATCTGACTGAAAACTCACAACTCAGTGCAGGCTATAGTGAAATCTGGCAGCACTGACGACGCTGCTCAGGCGTGGCGAATCACTTGGCGAATCAAGGAAATACGACAAACCGGCCCACTTTATGGGAAGACGACCCGCCCACGGAAATTCGCGCACGGCGCTCGCGAGACGACTCTCCTCTAGCTGGACAGTTTCGTCCAGGCGCGACGGGCAGGCGCGGTCCGGGAATGCCGCTCGAGTTTGACGACCCCGATGGCGACGGTGTTCTGCGTCCCAAGTCTGATCGCTTTGGCGCGTCCAAACGCCCATGGTGGCGGCCGGCCAGCACGGCGGGCCGCGTAGTTCTCTCAGCCGGCGCGCTGCTTGTGCTTGGCGGCTTCACCGCCGCATGCCTCATGACGCGCCATTCTCTCGAACGCGACGCTCGCTTCCGCATCGTGGGCAGCGAGGACATTCAAGCGACCGGCCTCACCGAAGTCAGCCGCTCAGAGATGCTGCCTGTCTTTGGCGAAGACATTGGCCGCAACGTCTTTTTCGTTCCCATCGACCAGAGACGCCACCAGCTTGAGCAGATTCCCTGGGTGGAGCACGCGACAGTGATGCGCTTGCTGCCCGACCAGATTCGCGTTTCAGTGGTTGAGCGGCAGCCGGTTGCGTTTACACGGCACGGCGAACAAATTGGACTCGTCGACGCGAACGGCGTTTTGCTCGACATGGCGCCGGCGACGATGGCCGAGCACCACTACTCGTTCCCTGTGCTGACGGGCATCGATTCCGGCGATCCGGCCGATTCGCGCAAGGCGCGAGTGGATGTCTACCTGCGCATGATGGCGGAGCTGGACGCTGACGGAAAGCACAACTCGGAGCAGATTTCTGAGATCGACCTCACCGATCCTGAAGATGCGCGGGTGCTGATGCCGGAGCAGGGAGCAGACATCCTGGCGCATTTTGGCGAGGATCATTTTCTGGAGCGTTACGAGCGCTACCAGGCGCACATCGCGGAGTGGCGGCAGCAGTATCCGCACCTTGCCGCCGTGGATCTGCGTTACGACAATCAAGTGGTGCTGCAGATGGCTTCCGGCAGGGAGACTGCAGAGATTTCGGGCGGCGGCGCTGCAAACGCTGCCGACGCACCAATGAATCTGCCGGCCAAGCCTTCTGCCGATGCGCCGCTAGCCGGCGGGGCGACTCCGAATATCTCGGTGCCGAAAGGGCTGCAACTCCGAAAAGTTCAGGGCCGAAAAGCTCAAGTTCCAAAAACTCGGCACCCAAAAACTCGGGGCTGAAAAACTCAGCGGCGAAAAAAAGCAAGCCTGCGCCGAACAACAAGCACATGACGCCGCAGAATCGAGCGGCCACGCAAAGTACCAAGAATCAGGGCACTAAAAATCAGAACGCGGCAATTCAGAAGACTGTAAATCAGAACGCCAAAAATAAAAACGCTACAAAGCCGAACTCCGCTTCAACAAATCGTTCGATCACGACAACGCGTCCGGCGACGGCCACGCAGGGAAGCAAAAGCCGCTCCCCGCAGGTCTCGGCCGCGACCATCACGCAGGGTGGGTGAGCAACCATGGGCCAGAAACAGGACAACCTGATCGTGGTGCTCGATATCGGCAGCGCATGGACGCGCGTTCTGGCGGCCGATGTGAACGAAAATGTGCTGCGCTATCGCGGCCACGGCGTGATGCAATCGGCGGGAATGCGCAAGGGATTGATTGCCGAGCTTGCGCCCGGCGGCTAAGGCGGTGCGCGCGGCCAATGAGCAGGCCGAGCGCGTGTCCCGCGCCAACATTGACGAGTGCGTGGTGGGCATCGGCGGACCGCACATTCGCGGCGTGAATACCAACGGCGGATTCGCAGTTGAGCCGCGGCATGCGCGAGATTACCGCGCGAGGATGTGCGCGCCGCCGTCGATCGCGCCCGCGCCATTGAGCTGCCCGCGGATCGCGAGATTCTTCATCTGCTTCCGCGCCAGTTCATCCTCGATGAGCAGCCGGGAATCTTCGATCCGGTGGGCATGGTCGGCGCGCGGCTTGAAGTCGAGCTGCACATTGCCACCTGCTCCGGCGGCGCGCTGCAAAGCACGGTCACCTGCGCCAACCGCGCGGGCCTTGAAGTTTCTGAAGCGGTGCTCGAGTCGCATGGCCGCCGCCGAGTGCACGCTCTCTGCCGACGAGCGCGAGCTGGGCGTGTGCGTGCTCGACATCGGCGCACACTCCAGCTGATCTGGCGGTCTTCTTCGAGGGCGCGGTTGCCTACACCGCATCGGTTCCGATCGGCGGAGCGCACTTCTCCAGCGATCTTGCTATCGGATTGCAGTTGCCGCTGGCACAGGCCGATGAGCTCAAGCGCCAATATGGCAACGCTGTGGTTACTGCTGTTCCGCAGCTTGCTGAGGTCGAAATCACCACTCCGCAGGGCGCGCCGGCCACGCTGCCGCTGCGTACCATGGCCGAGATTCTGGAGCCGCGTGCACGTGAACTAATGTACTTCGTGAAAGAGAGCCTGCGCTATGGCGGAGTGGCAGATGCGCTGGGCGCGGGCTGCGTTCTAACTGGCGGAGGCTCGATGCTGCCTGGCATGCTTGACGTTGCCGAGAGCCAGTTGCGCGTGCCGGCGCGTGCAGGCTTGCCCGTGCGGCTGTCGCACATGCCGCAGGATCTGAATCACCCGGCCTGGGCGGTGAGCATCGGAATGGTTCTTTACGCGCATCGCACGCGGACGACGCGCGCCGCGGAGAACAACAGCAGCAGTTTGCGCGATAAGGTCCGCGCCATGTTTGCATCGAGTTTTTAAGGGCAGGGAACAAGGGACCAAGGGAACGAGGGACCAAGAAGGCGGGAAAAAGGATCAAGGGAACTAGAAAGCGCAGAACGGGGAGCAAGAAATAGAGGGCAAACAAATCGCGGATGCGACGAGGTGAAAACGGTGAAGAAGCAGATCAGAGTCGAGGAGAGCAAAGCCCGTATGGAGCAGCCAGTTAACCCAGTCCGAGAGACGCGCGACGAAGCCGGCGAGATGCGCATTCAATTTCACGACGAGGTTGTGCGCGGAGCGCGCATCAAGGTGGTCGGCGTGGGCGGCGGCGGCAGCAACGCTGTAAACCGCATGATCCAGGCCCACATGGAGGGCGTGGAGTTTGTGGCCGCGAATACCGATGTGCAGGCGCTCAAGCTTTCGCAGGCTTCAGTCAAGCTGCAACTGGGAGTTCGCCTCACCGCGGGTCTCGGCGCAGGTTCTAATCCCGACGTTGGCCGCCGCGCCGCGCTCGAAGATTCAGAAAAAATCATTGAAGCGATCGAAGGCGCAGACATGGTGTTTGTCACCGCCGGCCTCGGCGGAGGCACGGGCACTGGCGCCGCGCCGGTTATTGCATCGCTGGCCAGCGAGATGGGCATCTTGACCGTTGCCGTGGTCACAAAGCCATTTGCCTTTGAAGGCAAGCGCCGCCTGATGCAGGCCGAGCGCGGACTCAAGGAGCTGATCGATAGCGTGGACACGATGATCGTGATCCCCAACGAGAAGCTCCTCGCCGTAGCCAAAGATGCGGGTTTCTTTGAGAGCTTCCGCATCGCTGACGATGTGCTGCGCCAAGGAGTGCAGGGCATCAGCGACATTATTACGATTCCGGGCATTATCAACCGCGACTTTGCCGACGTGAAAACGACCATGGCCGGCATGGGCCACGCCGTAATGGGCACCGCCGTGCGTTCGGGCTCGAACCGCGCCATTGAAGCAGCACAGGCTGCCATGGCGTCGCCGATGCTTGAAGCGGGCGCTATCGACGGCGCACGCGGAATCCTGATCAACATCACGGGGTCGAGCTCGCTCAAGCTTTCTGAGGTCAACGAGGCTTCGTCGCTGATTGAATCGGCAGCGCATGAAGACGCCAACATCATCTTTGGCGCGGTGCTCGACGAGAAGATGGGCGAAGACGTGAAGATCACTGTGATCGCCACCGGCTTCCGCGACCAGATGCCGGAACGCCGCGCACGGATGCTGAGTGTGGAGGCGACTCCGGTGGTCTCGGTGCCCGTTGTTGCACCCGGCAACTGGATGCGCGAAAGCGACCCGGAAACTGCCGCACAGCCGCCGCGATTCATGAGCGAAGATGACGAGGCGGAGCCGGAGAACGGCGACGACGGGTTCGTGTTTTCAGCGGCTGCGCCGGGAGTTTCGACCACGGTTACGGTTGCTTCCGCGTCCGCAAGGGATGGAGCAGGCCACTCAATGGGGTTTGCGTCGGACGCTGACGACCGGGAGTCGACAGGGCCGCAATTCGGTGAAGGCGTTTCGGAGCAGGATGCCGAGCTTCAGCACCGCGACTACGCGGGGGACTTCGCTGCAACTCCGCGCGGTGCGGCGGAGCCTGGCACCGAGGCTGGGGCGGCGATGTTTGCAGGCCCTGCTGAGCAACCTGAGCGCGACCTCGATGTGCCGACGTTTCTGCGCCGGCTAAAGTTCTAGAAGGCCCATTGAATCAACCGCATGTGGCCACCGGACGACATCCGGAGAGGTTTCAAATCGGGGCACGAGCCGGTATAGTAAAGAGACTGCCCCCGAAAGTTGTATGGGTCGCTAGTGCCGGTCGAGGGACACTACTGTCTCCGAGGGCATTTTGCCGGTAGCGGGAACCCGTTTGGCAGAGGATTTTGCGGGCAATTTCGCGATCAAGTTTTGCGAACAAGTTTTGCGATGAATGGACCGGCTGCAGCATTTTCTATTTGTTGCGCTTTTACTTGTCTTGCAGGCGATAGGGCCGATAAGGATTTTGCGATCGGCCAACGAAGAGCACGACAGGGCGTCAAAAGTTAGAAGTGCGGGTTAGATGTACCAAGTGCGGCGTCCGAGGGCGAACGCGCGGCAAGATATCCAAGCGCTGAGAGGTTGTTGACTGGATGAAGCTGTTTCGCGTTGGGCCTATTCATTTTTTCGTTTTCATTCCCGTTTTTATTCTCGGTGTCGGCGCCATGAGCGCCGCGGCTCTTGATGCGCCTCAGACTCTGCACCATTCCAGATCAAGGTATTTGTCGCACTTCTCCAGCACGCACCGTACGACGACGAGCAGATCGGCGAGTTATTCCAGCGGTTACCACGCGGCCACATCCAGAACCACGGCATTGCACACGTCGACATTGCGCACTTCGTCGGGTCACACCGCCGCGTACCGGGCTGGATACCGGTCCACATACAGATCTGCCGGCCGCACCACGGCCACGCGAACCACGACTTCGGGTGCAACGCTGCGCACCGTTTCATATCATCGCCGCCATCGTTATTACGAGCGCTTCACTGCCAATTCATTTATTCAAGGCGAGAATGGCGCGGGAGACGACACAGCCGGCGAGGATCCGATCGTTCGCCAGGCGGCAATTGATGCACTGGGCGACATGAATGGCACCGCAGTGGTGATCAATCCTGCCAACGGCCGCATTCTTGCCATGGTCAACCAGAAGCTGGCGCTCTCGCCGGGAGCTGAGCCCTGCTCCACCATCAAGCTCACGGTGGCGCTTGCCGCGCTTTCTGAATCGCTCGTGACAAACGACACTATGGTGCAGCTCCCCGGCTTCCGCATGAACATGAACCAGGCGCTGGCCAAGAGCAACAACCTTTACTTTGAGGAATTGGGCCGCGAACTGGGCTTCGAGCGCGTGCACCATTACGCCACGCAATTCGGCCTAGGCGAGCTGGCCGGGTACAACATTCCCGGCGAGCAGTTGGGCGTCTATCCCGATCAGGCGATTCCGGAAGCTGAAGGCGGCGTGGCTCGCATGTGCAGCTTCGGGCAGGGAGTCTCTGTAACTCCGCTGCAACTTGGCGCGTTTGTGGCCGCCATTGCCAACGGCGGAACACTCTACTATCTGCAGCATCCCACCACTCCGGAAGAAGTCGCGTCGTTCCAGCCCAGAGTCAAGCGCACGCTCGATCTCGCGCGTTACGTTCCCGACCTCGAAGATGGCATGGCCGGGGCGGTTGAGTATGGAACTGCGCGCCGCCTGCGCGCCAATTTCCGCGAGCTGCCGATTTTTGGCAAGACCGGGACCTGCTCCAACGATGGAACCCGCTACGGATGGTTCGCCGCCTACTCAGAGTCGCCGCAGGGCGGCCTGGTGACGGTCTTCTTTCTCGAAGGCGGAAGGGCCACATTTGGCCCACGCGCTGCTGAGCTAACGGGCGCGTTTTACGCGAATCTCTGGGATCACGACTACTTTGGCGAGAGAAATCAGGAAGCGCAATCCGGCCTGGCTGGTACGCAGGCGCCAATCGCCGCTCCCCGGCCGATGCCGACGTCTGACTCTGCAAGCCCCGCGCAATAGCGGAGAGCCTCTATTCGCAATGCAGGGGTCCGCGAATGTGGCTCGGGGATCGCCTTTTGCTTTTGTGGTCTAATTGCCTTGCGGCGTCTGTGCAGTGCCTTAACGGGTGCATCTTAGCCGGGAGCGAAACCTCTTATGTCACCTGAAAACGAGATTCGGCTCAAATTGCTCCGCGATGCGCCTCTCGATTCCTGGGTCGCGCTCTCTCAGGATGAGTCGCGAATTGTCGCGACCGGCGACAATTATGACCAGGTGGCGCGGAGGGCGGACGAAGCCGGTGAGGCTGATCCGGTGATTCTCAAAACTCCACCGGCGTGGGCCCAATTCTCGGTCTAACTTGCGCACCATCCTTCTATATCGTGCGTTCCCTGACGGACAAGGCTCCTATATTTATTGGGCGGCCCTGAACGTCCAGATCGCGGCGACAGCGCCGAATTCTCCGCGGACAAAACGGTTCGAAGCGATCATTGATAGCGGCGCGACTCGATGCTTATTCCACTCTGACATCGGAAGACATATCGGTATCGACGTGTCTTCAGGCGTCCGCGAGATCACGAATGGAATAGGGGGACCGGAAGAAGTATGGCTGCACGATGTGCACCTGTATATCCCCGGCGGCATGGTACGGATCAAAGCGGGCTTCAAAGACAACCTCCCATTGAGCGGGCTGCTTGGAACTTCCGGATTCTTTGAGCACTTCAGAATCACTTTTGAGGGAGACACCAAACAGTGCGTACTGGAGAGGGTTTACTACGCCTAGTCGCCGGGCTAACGATTCTTTGCCGCTTTAATTCCAAACAGCGTCTGGTTCGAGCTATCTCCCCGAGCTATCCTTTATGACGATGGACACCGTCAACTGGGTCGTGGCCGGCATCGGCGATATTGCGCGTAAGCGCGTCATTCCTGCTATTCAAGCTGATGCGCGCAGTGGGCTTTACGGCTTTGTCACGCGCACTCCTGCCAAGGCTGCGGCTTATCCCGGCGCGCGGACGTGGGCGAGCATTGAGGAAGCTGTCGCCGACCCGGCCGTCGACGCCGTTTATATCGCATTGCCGGTGGTTTTTCATGCTAGTGCCGCGATCGCTGCGCTGCGCGCGGGCAAGCACGTGCTCTGCGAGAAGCCAATGGCCATGAACTTTGCTGAGGCTGAGCGCATGGTCGTCGAGGGCCGGAATTCGAATCGCGCATTGGGCCCACTTTTCGGCGTCGCATACTACCGCCGTCTCTACCCCAAACTGATCCGAGCAAAGCGCCTCATCGGCGAGGGCGCAATTGGACGGCCTCTGCTGGCTGAGGCCAACTGCCACAGCTGGTTTGAGATTGCCGGCCGCGAATGGCTCGCCGATCCAGCGCTTTCCGGCGGAGGCCCGCTTTATGACATTGCTTCGCATCGCATCGACGCGATGAATTTTCTTTTCGGCAAGCCGGAGCGCGTTTTTGGCCTGCGGTCGAACGCCGTCCAGCGCATCGCCGTCGAGGATTCCGCGACCGTGCTGATGGGTTTCGACGGCGGCGTCCACGCGGTTGTCGATGTGCGCTGGAATTCGCTTGTGTTGCGCGATCAATTCCGCATTATCGGAGAGGACGGCGAGATCAACCTCGATCCGCTGAACGGGCCCGAGCTGCGCGTGACCAATACCGCCGGCTCTCAGACCGAACTACTGCCTCCCCACGCCAACCTCCACTTTCCCATTATCGAGAACTTCGTCGACGCGATTCTGGCCAACGACCCGGCGCGCCTTGCCTGCCCGGCAGAGCAGGCCGCCTGGGTCGACTGGACGATTGACCGGGTGGATTCTGGTGGGAAGGTCGTTTCGGCTCAGGGGAAACCCTCCTGACCCGACGCCCGCAGTTTTTCTTCGCTCTTCTGCAACGAACTTGATTTAGATTCATCTCATAGGGTGAGTACGCTTTTGCCGCGATGAATTAGCGCAGCCGAGCGGCCTAACGAAGCCTAACGAATTCGGACTAACAAACTCGATCTGGGAAACTCAGGTTCTGCCATGGCGCTTCCGACCGACATTCTTCTCGTATACGGCTACCTACTCATCTTTGCCTGGGTGCTGGTGGAGCAGCTCGGTATTCCGCTGCCGTCGGCGCCAGTGCTGCTGGCAGCCGGCGCGCTCTCGGCCGAGAAGCAGATCAGCTTTCCCCTCGCGTTTGCAGTAGCAGTGGCTGCGGCGCTCACCGCCGATAGCGTCTGGTTCTTCTTTGGGCGCACGCAGGGCCATCGGGTGCTGCGCCTGCTCTGCAAACTTTCGCTGGAGCCGACCACATGCGTTCGCCGCACGCAGGATTCCTTTAGCCGCCGCGGCGGCACAATGCTCATGTTTGCCAAGTTCGTCCCGGGCCTGTCGACGCTGGCGCCTCCCGTCGCTGGGCAAAATGGGATGGGATTTGGCGAGTTCCTGCTTTATGACGGCATCGGCTCGACGCTTTGGGTGGGCGTGCTGCTGATCTGTGGCAGATTCTTTGGCGACCTGCTCAAGCGCAATACCTACGTTCTCGACTGGGTTGGCCGCTTCTCAGGCGCGCTGCTGATTCTGGGCGTCATCGCATTCTTCGTAGGGCGCTTGATTCGCCGGCGAATGGTGCTGAAAAGCCTGGTTGCGTCACGGCTCGAACCCGAAGAGTTGAAGAAGCAACTCGACGCCGGCGAGCTGGTCTGCATTATCGACCTTCGCCATCCGCTTGAGCTGTTGCCCGATCCGTTCAAGCTGCCAGGCGCTGTGCACTTCTCGCCGGACACGCTCGCCGCGCGCCAACACGAGATTCCACGCGACCGCGATGTGGTGCTCTATTGCACATGCCCCAGCGAGGCCACCGCGGCCAAGACCGCAATGCAGCTGCACAAGCTGGGAATCGAGCGCGTGCGTCCGTTGCGCGGCGGCTTCGACGAGTGGAAGCGGCTCGGCTATCCGATGGATGCGATTCCGCCGGTGCAAACGCTCGTGCCCTCCATCGAGCCCGCCCACTAACGATTCGCGCCGCCCGGCTGAGCAAATCGCTCCTGCAAGGTAAACCCTTCGCCGGCGCGAAGTAGGCCGCGACGCTATAAGCTAGAGGGTTGAAGGCGGCCTTCGCCGCCCGGGAGCACGACCTTGGCCTACGACGATCTGCGCGACTGGATCAAGACGCTGGAAAAACACGGGGAGCTCAAGCGCATCCGCGAAGAGGTTTCGCCGGAACTTGAAATTACCGAGATTACGGATCGCGTGTCGAAGATTGGTTCGCGTTCCCACCCTTTCCGCGATAAAGCGGCGGAAAAGGATGGGGCAACCGCGACAAAAGAAAAATGCGCACCCGGCGGACCGGCCCTGCTATTTGAAAACGTGAAGGGCCATCCCGGTCACAAGGTTCTCATCAATCAGTTTGGTTCAGAGAAGCGCATGTCGCTCGCGCTCGGGGTCGACCGGCTCGACGAGATTGCCGATCGCATTACTGGCCTGATGAATATCAAGGCTCCAGAGGGCCTGTTTGACAAATTGAAGATGCTGCCGCAGCTGGGCGCGCTGACCAGTGCTTTTCCTAAAACCGTGAGCGCCAAGGACGCACCGTGCAAAGAGATCATTCGCAAATCTGACGGCAAAGACGGCGGCGACAAATTCGACCTTAACTATTTTCCGATTCTCAAGTGCTGGCCTCACGACGGTGGGCGCTTCATCACGCTGCCTTGCGTGCACACGCGCGACCCAAAAACAGGCAAGCGCAACATCGGAATGTATCGGATGCAGGTGTACGACGGCCAGACAACGGGCATGCACTGGCAGCGACAGAAAGTTGCAGCCGAGCACTATCGCGAGGCGTTGCGCAATGCAGCTTCAGCCGGCGCCGAAGCGGATCCGACCCTCAGTGCTCCCAGCGCGCGCGTCGCGATGATGGCCGAGTCGGCAGGCGGCGCGGTCACGATCCCTGACGGCGCGCTTGCGGGCACGCCGCAGATTTCGTTTGGTAAATTGAAGGGCTCGCGGCTCGAAGTCGCCGTGGCCATCGGCACCGATCCCGCGACGACGTTCGCGGCCATTGTGCCGGCACCGCCCGAGGTTGAAGAGTTTTTGATCGCGGGATTTTTACGCGGCAAGCCGGTCGAGATCGTGAAATGCGAGACCGTCGATCTCGAAGTGCCGGCAAATGCCGAAATTATTCTCGAGGGCTACGTAGAGCTGGGCGAGCTGCGTGCGGAGGGCCCTTTCGGCGACCACACGGGCTTCTACACGCTCGAAGACGAATATCCCGTTTTTCACGTTTCGTGCATCACTCATCGCAAAGACCCGATCTACGCCGCGACCATTGTGGGCAAGCCGCCCATGGAGGATGCTTGGATGGGCAAAGCTGTCGAGCGGATTTTTCTGCCCGCAATGAAGTTGACCATTCCCGAGTTGGTCGACATTCATCTGCCTGTCGAGGCTGTCTTTCACAATCTGATGATCGTGTCGATCAAGAAAAGCTATCCCGGCCAGGCGCGCAAGGTGATGAACGCCATTTGGTCGCTGGGCCAGGCCATGTTTACAAAATGCATCATCGTCGTCGACGAAGACTGCGATGTGCAGAACATTGGCGAAGTGGTGCTGCGCGTGGCCAACAACATCGATCCGGAGCGGGACATTCAATTCACACTCGGGCCAGTGGATTCGCTCGACCACGCGAGCCGCCTGCCCAACTACGGGTCAAAAATGGGGATCGATGCGACGCGCAAGTGGAAGGCTGAAGGATTTAATCGCCCGTGGCCGTCAATGATCGAGATGGATCGCGCGACGAAGGCCAAGGTCGACGCGATGTGGGCGAAGCTGGGGCTTTGAGTTTAGACTGACACGCGCAACCGCGAGCGAAAGGCACTGAACCTTCGAAGCGAGGCGAATTCACCATGGAGATGCAGTCGCGCGTTTTTCGGGCCTTTTGGACGCTCCTGTCTATTGTCTCTGCCTTTCCCATCTGGGCATCCGCGGCGGTGTCTTACGCAATGAACGGCGACACTCTCTCCACCCGGAGTTTCCTGTTCGTCTCAAGCGCAAGCTTTCTGGGGCTTTTTGCAGGATTCTGGTCGACATCTTCTCAAAAGAAAACTTCGAGCTGGATCACATTTGGCAGCGCAGCGGCGATTGTTGTCTTAGTCCTGATCTACGCGGTCGGATCCTTTACACGCGAACCGAGCGTTCCTTGGAACCAGCAAGTTAGCCTCGGTTTTGGGACAGGCCTCATGGTCCCTCTGATAGTCATTTATGCCTTCGCTCTGAATTGCTGCCTGGTGGAGGCACTACTGCACTATCCGCGAAGCAGCGCACCGGAATCAAATTCCATAGGACGCAACATCTGAGGTTGTCAGCCCATGGCTCTGCTAAATCTATACCCATGCAATCCGGTCCTATCCTCAGTGGAAGACGGAAGGCTTCAATAGCGTCGTTGACTACGCGCAGAGGCTGCAGATTGAATTCTGAGTGAGTCGAAGCGCATTGATTCTCTGTGCTACTCTTCCTTTGTGTTTTGCTTCTTGAAAACGAATCGGCGCAGGCTCTTAGGTGTGGGCTTGATCCTTGCCGTCAACTTCGCCGCAAATGCGATCGCAGCCCACGCGCAGCAGCAGCCTCCTCCCGGCCAAAAGGCCATCCAGGACCCGGCCGAATACGCCGCTTACACCGCAGCTGTCAGCACCCAAGATGCGACTGCACGAGCCGAAGCGCTTGAGGGCTTTGTTCAGCAGTACCCAAATAGCAAGGTGCTCGCCGATGCGCTTGAGCAGGAGATGGCGGCTTACCAGGCCGCGGGCGATTCAGTCCATGTGACAAAAGTTGCCAGGCGCCTGCTTGCGGCCGATCCGGGAAATATTCGCGCCCTCGGAATTGTTGTGGCCCTTGATCGAATTAGTGCCGCGCAGGGCGACAACGCGGCGCTCAATGAGATGTGCCTGGATGCTTCAGGTGGAATGCTCGCGGTGCCCATGTGGCGCCAGCCGGCCGATATGTCCGAGGGCGACTATATGACGGTGAGCAAGCTGCTCAGCGATATCTTTGTCGGCGCGGAAGGATTTTGCGCGGTTGAGCAGAAGAACTACTCCCAGGCGAAGACGTGGCTGACGCGTGCGTACGGCATGGACCCCACAAATGTGCAGGATACTTACCAGCTTGCGATCGCGGACCTGGAATCAACGCCGATTGATGCAGGCGGCTTTTGGTATTGCGCGCGGGCTGTTCACCTCGCGCAGACGGCAGCAATTCCGCAGGATGCGACCGGCATGGTGGCGTATTGCAAAGATAAATACGTCAAATTCCACGGGGCCGACGACGGCTGGGATGCGCTCGTGACGGGCGTTGCGGCTGAAGACGCGCTTCCGGAGAAATTCGCCTCGCGCATCAAGGCTGCGCCGGCACAAGCTACGCCGACCCCGCCCGCGCCCCAGCAAAAATAATCCCGCTCTGCTATATCTAAAACCATGCGGGTTGGCCTCCCCAGTCGCCTCATTGTTGCTGTTGCCGCGCTGGCTTTTGTTTTTCCTCTTTGCGCGCAGCAAACGTCCGGCGATTTTCGCTGGATGGACTTTCACGATCCCAAAGACCAGAACATCGTCGCCTGGGTCACGCGCTCGCTGGCGGTTGAGAAATGGACGTCGATCCGCGAGATTGGCCTCGTCTACGACGCAGCTTTGGTTGTCACTGCTGACCGGCCTAGTCCACAATCGCCGCCCGGCGACGACTCCTTTACGATCTGGAACGTCTCGCTCACCAGCCATGTGGTCGCTCCGCTGATCACAGGCGTAAACCTGCGCTGGTTTGACCTGGAGCACTTTGCCGATGGCGCGCCTGAAGATTTGACCATCCTCTACGACAACTGCCACAACTGCGCAGCCAGTTCCTACTTCACGGCCCTTCATTACGACATCCCGCATCACATGTGGGCGGCGCGTTGGGTGCGCGGAGGGCAGGGCGTTCTCGTGTGGAATGCCGCCGGGCCGAGCGGCGCGAGCGGCATCGCCTGGACGCAGGTTTACGCCGTGATGGCCGGGCCCGATGGGCGCGCATTTCTGGCCACATGGAACCACTTTGAATACGGCAAGCTCAAGCCTCCCAGCAACACGCTTTTTCGGTATGACGTCGATCCGCAAACCGGGATGGAGCGCACGATAGAGCTGACCAGAGAAGACGCCGATGCCATGGAGCTGAAGCTTTGTAGCGGGCAAAATGTTGTCCAGGGCCTCGAGCGCGGGCAGGATTCGGGCGTTTGCCAGCAACTGCTGAACGCGCAGCCCGATCGCAAGCCGGTGACCACGCCGCCTGCCAACAATCGCGGTAAATCCGCATCGTCTGCCGTGCGGCATTGAGAACAGCCCATATTTAGATCAGCCTGTCATCGCCAGATGGTCAATAGAGGCCAGATTTGCCCCCTCGCGCCCCCGTAGCATTCAAGCTAAATGGGGGTAAAATGAGCCACTTTTTCAGACTTGCACGATTTTCCCTGCTTCCGCTTGCCGTCGCACTTTCGATCGCCGGTTGCCGCAAAGATCCGGCCTTCGTTCAGGCGGATAACAGCGCGGTGGGCTCGCAGGACCAATCCTCGGACCCGTCAGCAGCCAATTTGCCCCCGGCTCAAGACAACTCAGGCGCACCTGCGGCTGGGCCCAGCTACCAGCAAGGGCCGCCTGACCAGGGCAATGCTCCCTATCCGCCGGCGGACCAATCTTCCTATGATCCGGGCTACGGAGAACAGCCGGAATATACCGCTGACCAGCCGCCTCCGGTTCTGCTCGTTTACGACCAACCTGAGGATCCGGGCGACGGCTACATATGGACGCCCGGCTATTGGGCCTGGTCTCCTGAAGGTTATTTCTGGGTTCCCGGCGCATGGGTTGAGGCTCCCTACGAGGGCGCGCTCTGGACCCCCGGCTACTGGGGATACTGGCATAACCACTACGGGTTTTATCCCGGATATTGGGGCCAGTACGTGGGCTACTATGGCGGCATCAATTACGGCTTTGGCTACGTCGGGTACGGCTACGAGGGCGGTTACTGGGGCGGAGGCCACTTCAACTACAACCGCTCAGTCAACAACATCAACATCACGGTGGTGCACAACGTCTATAGCCGCCGGGTCACCGTGTACAACAGCGACTCTCATGTGAGTTTCAACGGAGGATCGGGCGGTGTAAGGGCACCGGCGCGGCCGGCCGAGCTGGCGGCGATGCATGAGCAGCACACTGCTCCTATGAAGGCACAACTGCAAAATCAGCGCACTGCCGCCACCAGACCGTGGCCAGTTTGCCGGCGCGAATCATGGCCATCCCGACCATGTGGCCGTCAACACTCCTCTTGCGGCCGATCACAACGTGCAAGCTCCACCAGCGTTGCGGGCAACCAATCGGGAAGTAGAACAACGGCAGCAGCAACAGCGTCAGGCGGCTCCGCAACCGGCGGAACGCCAAGCTAGCCCTCAACCGCAACGCCAGGGCGCGCCACAGCCGCAATCGCCTCAGTCGGATCAGCGCCCGGCGCAGCGGCAGGGATATCAGCCTTCGCCGCAACGCGAGGCGACGCCTCAACCGCAGCAGCGGCAGGCGAATCAGCCACCGGCGCAGCGCCCAGCGGATCAGCCACCGGCGCAGCGCCCAGCAAATCCGCAACAGCAGCCACACGAATCGGCTCCGCAACGCGAGGCTGTGCCGCAGCCGCAACAGCCGCAGTCGGATCAGCGACCGGCGCAGCGGCAGGGATATCAGCCTTCACCGCAGCGCGACGCGGCTCCACAACCACAACGTCAAGAAGCACCGCAACCGCAGCGCCAAGAAGCGCCGCAACCGCAACGCCAAGAAGCGCCGCAACCGCAACGCCAAGCAGCGCCTCAACCGCAAGAACGCCCTGCTGCTCCGGAGCGCCAAGCGGCCCCGCAACGCCAGGCAGCCCCACAGCCGCAAGAACACACGGCGGCGCCCCAGCGCCAGGCCTCTCCGCCAACGCAACAGCACACAGCAGCTCCGCAAGACAAAGACAAGCACCCTAATTAGTTGTGTTCCACATTAGTTGCGTTATTAATTGCGTTCCTAGGGGCATCCACGGCGCAGTCCACTGCGAAATTCGGGGATGCCGCCTCAATCCGCGCGCCCAGACCACGCCGCCCGTCGACAATCGCAAGGGCAATCGCAACAAATCCACTCCGACAGGTGTCTTTACTTAGCAGAGTCGGGCTGCAGTCCGCCGAATGGCCGATTGATGCCGGGCTGAGCTAGACTGAGTGACCACGGGATGCTTCCGATCACCTGGAGGGTAAGATGAACCGAATTCCTCGATTTGCAGTTGCATTATCCATTGCCGTTGCGGCTTTTCTTTGTTTCGCAGTCTCTCACCAAGGATTGATTCCCACGGTTAGCGCCGCAGTTGCGGGCGTTCAAGATCAGGCACCGCCGGACCAGGGCGGACCAGATCAGGGTCCTGATCCTGCTGCCGTCAATCAGGCGCCGAGCGGCCCTTCCTACACAACTGAGGCGCCGCCTCCCGATCAATCGGGTGCGCAAGGACAGGCTCCTGATGATTCGGGCTACGCTGAGATGCCGACACAGCAGGCAACTGAGCCTCCGCCAGCTCTTCCCGACTACGAACAGCCCTCTGCGCCCGCTGACGGCTACATCTGGACTCCTGGCTACTGGGCCTGGGGACCTAGCGGCTACTACTGGGTGCCGGGAGCATGGGTTGAGCCCCCTTACGATGCCGCGCTTTGGACGCCGGGCTACTGGGGCTTTTACGGTGGCCGCTACCTCTTCTATCCCGGTCATTGGGGCCTTCACATCGGTTTCTACGGCGGCATCAACTACGGCTTTGGCTACGTAGGCTTCGGCTACGAAGGCGGCTACTGGAACGGCGGTCACTTCTTCTATAACCGCGCGTACAACCACATCAATGTGCGAGTGATCCACAACACGTACAACTACAACGCCGGAAATCGCGGAAACTACAACGGCGGCAATCGCGGAAACAACAATTACAACAACAACCGCAACGACAACAATCCTCGCCCCAGCTACCGGGGCGGAGCCGGCGTGCAATATCACCCCCAGCCATCCGAGGGAGCGGCGGCACACGAGCCAACTGCTCCGCGGATGAATACGCAGGTGCAGCACGAGCAGAACTACGGCGGGATGCGCGGCCAATATGCGAACCAGAATCACGGTCAGCCTGCCACGCCGGCAGTCAGCAGGCCGATACCGGCTGATCACAACTCGAGATCCGGCAGCGGGTCGGGCGGCGGGTCCGGATCACATGGATCAGGTGGGTCTGGCGGCGGCGGCAAGGGCGGGCATCGCTAAAGCTGCGCTGCTCTAGAGTGCACAGCAATTGCATCGGCACGCGCACTTCAGGTTCGCTTGGAGTGCGCGTTGCAGCTTATGAGGGCAGATATTCGTTCGAGGAAAGAATCGCCTTAGCATATAGATAGCGGGCGATCGATCCTGATTTACATGCAGACCCGGGATCTTTCATCTCTGGAGCAGGATGCGACTATGTCTTGGTTCTGGCAGGTTCCGCTATTTGTCGTTGTTGCGGCGTGGGCGATCTATTTGTACTCGACCCCGAGTTCCAAGGTCTCCGAGCATCTCTCAAAACTGTGGGCGTGGTGGAGATCGCGCAGGAAGCCCGACGCCTAAACCTTGACGCCCGATATCACTCCGCAGTCCGCACCGTGACCGAAACGAGATTTCGCACCCAGCGCGCTGGACGCTTTTCTCCTGTCGCAATCAACTTCAGCGGTCCGTCGGCGTTGATCGGCGCGCCATTTTCGGTGTCGGCAACGAGCACAGTAGCTTCGTGCACGTCGGGAGTGACTTCGCCGATCGAGTAGACCACTTCGTAGCCGTCGGAACCGGCAGCCACCACGTAAAGCCGCAGATCTTTGCCGCGAGGTTTGTCGGTCACTCCCAGCGGTGTGAGCAGTGCAATCAGCGGCACGCCGGAGTAGGTCTCGTCGGCTTTCGTGTGTTCATTGTGAACGGTGACTGTTGTGTGCGGCAGAGCGGCCAGTGTGGCCGCTGTCCATGTTGCCGATTTGCCGGCGAAGGTAATTTGCAGCGGGCCAGCAGGCGGCGCGGGCTTATGCGATTCGCTCATCCCGTCCGTCGGCATCGACGAGGTCTGCTGGGCGGCAATCGCGCCCGAACCCAAAGCGAACAGAAAAATTGCGGTAGATACAAGTGAAGGCTTCATCATCGACTCCCAACCCACATCGTATACTGGACCCATGTCGATCGTGCGTAATGTCGCCGGCATCGCCAAGGGTATGAGCATCACCTTGCGCGAGATGTTTGCTCCGACAGAGGTCGAAAATTATCCCGACGGTCCCGGTCCTAACCGCGGTGCCGTGTTTGAGCAGCGCTTCCGTGGCAAGCACGTGCTGGAGCGCGACGAGAATGGCCTGGAAAAATGCGTGGCCTGCTTTCTCTGCGCGGCAGCCTGCCCGGCGAATTGCATTTACATTGAAGCTGCTGAAAACACCGCGGAGAATCGCATCTCGTCGTCGGAGCGATTCGCCAAGGTCTACAACATCGATTACAACCGCTGCATTTTTTGCGGCTACTGCGTCGAGGCCTGCCCTACGGACGCGATTACCCACGGTCACGGATTCGAGCTGGCGACGCTCAATGCCACCAATCTTGTGATGCGCAAGGAAGACATGCTTGTGCCGGTGTCCGCGCTCACGCAAAAGTAGAGTCGCCCTTCCGTTCTGTCTTCTCTCCCTTCCTTCCAGTCCCTCCTGATGCCGGACCAATCGTGAATTAACTCTTTCGGGTTATGGCTCTGCCAATCAAAAGGGCCTACTTGGGCCGTGAACGCTGGTAACGTGTTTTTCTCTCAAGTTCGGGAGCATAATGGCCGATAACATTCATGGCCTTATAGCTTTCGGGGTATGTGAGCGGGCACACTCGACCGCAGCATTTTATGAGGCATGACCCACTGTTTTTTGGGGGAGGGGATTCGATGCGGGTGCGGCGCAAACTTGTGCCGTTGATCGCACTGCTCGCTGCTTGCCTGATGGCCGGCGGTCAGGCTACCCCTGCGCCCCCCTCCGCGCTGTCGGCGTCGCACCCCGTGATTAAGACCGCCAGCGCGGTGCACAGCCTGCTCCCGGAGCAGGCAGAACAGAAGTATCCCGTGCTGCTGCGCGCGGTGGTCACCTACTACGATCCCTACATCGATTCGAGACATGGCGCGCTCTTCGTACACGACGCCTCGGGCGGCGTCTTCGTGATGCTTCCTTCGCGGCCCATCCTGCCCATTAAACCCGGGTCGCTGGTTGAGATTACTGGAGTCTCCGCGCCGGGTGACTATGCGGCTGTAGTCGATGGTTCACGAGTCCAGTTGATCGGGCAGTCGGGTCTGCCGCCCAATCCGCCGAGCGTAACCCTGACGGAATTACGGACCGGCGGCTTTGACAGCCAGTGGGTCAAGATTGAAGGCCGCATACGTTCCGCGTATGTGGGGCCGAATAATGTCGTGCTCGGCATCGCTACCGGCGAAGGCGAGCTTTCAGCGATCACCTTGCGCCAGCCTGGAGTCAACTACGATTCGCTGGTCGATTCGCTGGTCCGCATGGAGGGCAACTCCGCGCCCCTTTTCAACCTGCACCGCCAGATGGTTGGCGTGCATCTGTTTTTCCCCTCGCTTCGCGAGGTTACGGTGCTCGAGCCTGCGCCGCGCGATCCCTTCTCGGTGCCGGCGATTCCGCTCACCGACCTGTTCCGCTTCTCTCCCGATCCCGCTCTGCTGCACCGCGTTCACGTGCAGGGAACAGTGACGCTTGACTGGCCGGGACGCGTACTCTGCATTCAGGATGCCAAGGCGGGCATTTGCATACAGACGACTCAGCAGACGACTGTCCCGGTTGGCTCCTATGTCGATGTCGCGGGCTTTCCCGCAATCACCCTGTTCAAGCCAGCCCTCGAAGACGCTGTCTTTCGCGCAACCGGCGAGCCGATCGCCGCCCAATCACCGGTGGCCATTTCTCCTGATCAGGCCGTAAAAGGCGATCTCGACGGCAAACTGGTGCAGCTTGACGCGAAACTGATTGGTCGCGACGTCGCCGCCGCCGATCCCACCGTGATGCTGCTTGCGGGTGACGTACTGTTTTCCGCGATTCTGCCCAGGGATTATCCCATCGGCGCCACGCTTCCCTGGAAGGATGGAAGTCTGGTGCGCATCACCGGCGTTTGCAATGTGCAAGTGGATTCATTGAGCACCCCAGTGGGCGAGGGCGCTGTGCGGCCCGAGTCGGTGCACATTCTCTTGCGCTCCATCGACGACGTCGCCGTCCTTAATGCTCCAACCTGGTGGACTTCACAACACGCACTGGAGAGCCTTTCCGCCGTTGTCCTGGTGGTTTTAGCCGCCTTTGCCTGGATCGTTATCCTTCGCCATCGCGTGGCGCTGCAAACGCATGCGCTTCGCGGCAGCGAAGAGCGCCTGCGCCATCTGTCAGAACACGATGTGCTCACCGGCCTGCCCAATCGCATCCTTCTGAACGACCGATGTCAAATTTCGCTCAACCGGGCGATGCGTTTTCAATCCTGCCTGGGTTTGCTTATGGTTGATGCGGATCAATTCAAGACCGTCAATGACGCGCTTGGCCACCAGGCAGGCGACAAGCTGCTGCGGGAGCTTGCTCAACGCCTGAACAACTGCGTGCGCGCCACCGACACTGTCGCTCGCATCGGCGGCGATGAGTTTATTGTGCTTCTTCCCGATTTGCGGATTCCCGCGGAGGCCGAATCGATCGCCGCCAAGATTGTTGCCGCCGTCGCGCAACCGTATGCCATCGATAGCGAGCAGGCGGTCATCACTGTGAGCGTGGGAGTTGTTACTTACCCTGACGCAGGCGACGATCTTGATACGTTGATGCGATGTGCCGACGAAGCCATGTACGCGGCGAAACAGAAGGGTAAAAACAACTTTCATGTATACCGGCCGGGCTCGACGGCTACCGGAGGAGACGTCAAATCTTTAGCGCACCCTCCACGGATTCCGCTCACCACCGGGGGAGCGTGACTCGAACTATTATGCCGCTCCCCTAAGCAGTCCGCGATTGCGCAACTCCGTCATCACGCGCTCAACCTTCCAATCCAGCGCGCCCGTGCCATCCACTACCAGGTCGGCATTTTTCGCCGAAGGCCGCACGTAGGCAACGCAGGCCGGCCGCACCGTCAGATCGTATTGCTCGCGCACGATCTGCGGAGTGCGCCCGCGCTCTTCGACGTCGCGCTTCAGTCGCCGCTCGAAACACACGGAATCAGGCGCATCAACATACACGCGCAGATTGTAATAAGGGAGCAGTTCGCGGTAGTGAAGCGCGAACAGCCCTTCGACAATGAGAAAAGGGCCGGCAGTGACGCGCTGGCTTTGGCCCGGAACGCGGGTGTACGTGGTGAAGTCGTAGACAGGGCGATCGACGCTTTCTCCGCGCGCCAGTGCCGCCACGTCGCGGGCCAGCAGCGGAACCTCGATCAGAGCCGGGTCGTCGAAGTTCTGTTTCACCCGCTCGGCAAGCGGAAGATCCGCGAGGTCGAGGTAGTAGTCGTCAAGATGAAAGCGCAGGCCGCCGAGCGCGCGCGCCAGCTCATTAGCCAACGTTGTCTTGCCTGAGCCCGAGCAGCCGGCAATCGCCAGCACAGCAGGCGGAGTGGGAAGGCGCGACTTCTGAGACATTGCCGCGCTCACTCCTCGTCTTCAACTCTTTCGGCAATCCTTGGCGCAAGCCGCTTCAGCAAACTGGCCAGCCGGCTCTCTGCCCATTTGCCTGCCTCGTTCACTTCTTCATGGCTCAGCGGCTTCGTGCCCAGTCCCGCCGCCATGTTGGTCACGCACGAGATTCCCAGCACTTCAATTCCCATGTGCCGCGCCACGATCGTCTCCGGCACGGTGGACATGCCGACCAGCGTCGCTCCCAACGCATGAAACGCGCGAATCTCGGCCGGCGTCTCAAAGCTTGGCCCCGGCGTGGCCAGGTAAATGCCTTCCGGCAGCGTGAAGCCCTCTTCATGCGCTTCTGTTTTTGCAATCGCGCGCAGCTCCCAACTGTAGGACTCGGTCATGTCGAAGAATCGCTGGCCAGCGCCGCTGCGAATCGCGAAGCGCGGCTCATTCGGGCCAGTGAGCGGATTCCAGCCCATCAGATTAATGTGATCGCTGAGCAACACCAATTCGCCTCTGTGGAACGTGGGCTGAATAGCTCCGGCCGCGTTCGTCAGGACCACCGCGCGCAATCCCAGCAAGCCGAGCACGCGCATGGGAAAAGTGACTTCGAGCGGCGAGTACCCCTCGTAGAAATGAACGCGCCCCTGCATCACGATCACCGGCGCGCCGCCGAGAAGCCCGGCAACCAGGCGGCCGGAATGACCTTCAACAGTCGATTGCGGAAAATGAGGAATCTCGCTGAAGGGGACGATTACCGGATCGTCGACCGCCTCAGCCGCAGCGCCCAACCCCGAGCCGAGCACGATGCCGACCAGCGGCGCCAGTGCGCCCAACCGCGCCTTTACGAACGCGGCAGCCTCTGCGACCTGATCGTAATAATTCATATGCAGACCCTCGCGGCGAGCTTTTGGAACATTCTACACACCCAATTGTGCGCCTGCGCGCGTGCGGGATTCAACCGCTCCAAACGCGTATCTAAATGCGTATCTAAATGCGTCTCCGAACACGTTCCGGCGCGTGTGGTAACTTTCTTCTGTGTCAGCCACCAATCCATTGGCCCCCGGCCAAATTGAGTCTGCGCAGCCAGGTTCGATGAGGAGGTTTACCGCCTGGCACGCTGGGACCGCGTTTCTTCTCGCCCTGGGCTACTCCGGCTACTACTTTTGCCGCTCCGATCTTTCCGTTGTGCTGCCCGATCTGATCCATGATCTGGCGCGCCACGGAATGACGCCGAATGAGGCGCAGATACGCCTCGGCTTCATGGCTTCGGTAGGTACGGTGGCGTACGCGTTCGGCAAGTTCTTTTCGGGCGCCCTCGCCGATACAAGCGGCGGCCGGCGAAGTTTTCTTGGCGGAATGGCCGGATCAATATTGTTTACGATCATGTTTGCTATGAGCGGAGGATTTCCGCTCTTCACGCTGGCGTGGATTGGAAATCGGCTTTTTCAATCGCAAGGGTGGGCAGGCTTGGTCAGGGTTTCATCGCGCTGGTTCTCCTATTCAACTTACGGCAGCGTGATGGCCGTGGTCAGCTTGAGTTTTCTCTTTGGCGACGCGGGGTGCCGATGGATGATGAGCCGGCTCATGGCGAACGGCGTGGGCTGGCGCGGCGTTTTCTTCTTCGCTTCCGGAGCGCTTGCGGTTTTGATGATCGTGAATCTGCTGCTGCTGCGCGAGGCGCCTGAGGAGCGTGGGCTGCCGACGCCGGAAGTCAATCCGAGAAATGTTTATGCCCAGAACGAGGGAGTGCGCGAAGCGCGGGCAGACGAGGACACGGGCGGCGACGCTGAGCGCGTGAACATTGGCGAGATTTTGCGGCCTCTTCTCACGAGCTTTCCATTCTGGATGGTCTGCGTGCTGGCGTTTGGAACGACGATGCTGCGCGAGACGTTCAATCTGTGGACGCCGACTTATTTCGTGCAGTTTGTCCGGCTATCATCGAGCGTGGCGGCGAGCCGCAGCGCGCTGTTTCCGCTGTGCGGCGGCATCTCTGTGTTGCTCGGTGGGTTCTTGAGCGACAAGCTCGGCGCGAACGGGCGCAACGTGCTCGTCGTTGCTGGAATGACCGGGTGTACGGTGTGCCTGGTGCTGATGGGCCGCATACCCGAACATGCCGGCGAATGGGCACCAACGATTCTGGTGGCCGTGGCCGGCTTTATGTTGCTGGGGCCGTACTCGTATCTCGCCGGCGCAATGTCGCTCGATTTTGGCGGCCGGCGCGGCAGCGCAACCGCTGCCGGAATCATCGATGGATTCGGTTATCTGGCGGGATGGCTTTCGGGCGATACAGTGGCTCGGGTCGAGGTTGCATTCGGATGGAGCAGAGCGTTTCTCTGTCTCGCCGGGGTCTCGCTGCTTACGGCGTTGGTGGCGATTGTGCTGACGGTGTATCAGAGAAATCACGAGAGCCAGCGACGTCAAAAAATCCAACCGGCCTAAATCGCATTTCAAATGGGGCGGCTAACCAGTAGTTTGTGCAGATGAGGAGTTAGAGCGCTTGACTAAAAATGTCTTAAGTTAAATGGATGGTTGTACTTGGGATATTTCTTTGGAGTGCAATTCGCGCACTGAACTAGACCATTCTTGGTTGACAGTGCAGTGTGAAAAGCGCAGACTATAAGTGTTGGCGATTTAGACACCGATGGAGAAGGAGGGTGCCATGAGTCGCAAGGAATTGCAAAGATTCAAAGAGGCCGCTGAGAAAATGGCACGCGAGAACAACACCCCCGAAAAAGCCAAGGTAATCCTTACCAAAATTGGCTACTTAAACGCAAACGGTGAAGTGGCCGAGAAATTTCGGTGAGCGCATCTAGTTGCCTGTAGTCCTCGCATATCACGGATGTAATTTGGATACCGCCCAGGAACTTTTGGGCGGTTCGCCATTTCAGCCCAGCACGCAGGACTACGACTGGCTAGGTGCTGGAAGCTACTTTTGGGAAAACGACCCGGTTCGTGCACTTCAATGGGCAACTGAGCCACGCCGAAAGTTCAACCGACCCTCGGTGGTGGTGCTGCAATTGAACTAGGTAACTGTCTCGACCTGACGACTCAGTCTGGAATCGCAGCGGTAAAACTCGCATATGAGGGATTCGTTGCCCTGAATCAAAAAAACGGGACTCCCGTCCCGAAGAATATAGACCCAGCCAAAGACCCAACGGGCGACAAAATTCTCAGGCGCTTGGACTGTGCCGTCATGAACTACCTGTTTGAGATTCAATCGGCAGCTCAAGGATTAGACCCTACTGGTCAACCCTTTTCGACGGTCCGAGCGCTCTTTCCAGAGGGTAATGAACTCTACGAAGATGCAGGTTTTTGGGAAAAGACACACATTCAGATATGCGTTCGTGAACCAAAGCAAATCCTCGGTGTATTTCGAATCCCTGAATGGCAGCGTATAGAACTTGAATTGCCAGACCTGTATACCGCTCAGTGATACTCCGATCCGGTCCAAATATTTTCGAAACCGCCGAATCGACGCCGCGCGAGGCGGGCTGGCGGGCGTAACGCGCGAGGCTCTGTATAAGGCGCTCTCACCGGCAATCCTCGGCTTTCAACGCTGCTGGGCGTAATGAAGGCACTGGGAATCAAGATTGCTCCACGCGCCGCCAGACGGCAGGAGCGGTTTCCGCATCGCTCCTCAATCGACTATGGTCATCTGGCATCAGAAAACTTGAGGGAATCCGCCGCGAAAGCGCAAGAGGTGCGGGCGCAGAGGGGCTGGGTTGGATTCAGGGAGTTTTTTGGAGGAAGTTGGACCCCTGACAGGCGCAAGTAAGGGACGCGAAGGAGATTCGATTAAGTACCCATCGTGACCACAATGGCCGTGCAGCGTCGCGGGCCGCGGCTGCGATACGCGTGCTTCTGAACTGAATCGAAGTAGATCGCGTCTCCCTTCGACAGCCGATAGATTTCGACTCCTATCGAAATTTCAAGATCCCCATCGATCACGTAGAGAAACTCAACTCCCGTGTGATAGTGAGGAACAATCTTCGCCGACGGCAAATGGTGGAACTGCGCGAGAAATGCGTGGAGCTTACGCTCGGTTGCGCGGAAGTTAAGACTCTCAAAGTCGTAAGCTGCATCACGCGGCTTGGCATCCGCAGGGAACTTGATGCGTTCATCTTTTCGCGAGATTGCTACTACATGCCGCTTGCGCGGGTCGGTGAAGAAGTAATCCAGGCCGACGTTGAATACGGTGGCGATACGAACGAGGGTCGGGAGCGTAGGCACAAGGCGGGCGTTCTCTAATTTGGAAAGCATGGCGGTAGAGAGCCCGGTGTGCGCGGCCAGTTGAGCCAGGCCCATGCTCTTGCGCAGCCGTAAGGATCGCAGCTTCTCGGCGATGGCGTAGGGCCGGATCGCGTCTTCGATTACATCCGCTCGGATGACATCCGATCTCTCGTGTTCACGGGCTGGTTTCGTCTCTTTCAAAATTACCTCGTAATGTTTCCCGGTGGTTAAGCGAAGTGAATCCGCGAACCGGCATTAACAAATACTCAAAACATTTTAATCTAGGATCAAGTTCATGCGAGGCGGTAATGGCCGCTTTGGAAGAAATAATCAACGACTGAATCGGATTGAAACAACGGAACATTCAAACCCGGAACATTGAAATCTAAGGAGAATTATCGTGAAACGAATTTACGTAATGATCTGCTCCGCCGTGCTGCTCACCTTGAGCTTCAGCAGCAGCGCTTTCGCCGGTCCCAGGAAGGACATTGTCGATACCGCCGTGGGTGCAGGCGACTTCAAGACTCTGGCAACAGCGTTGCAGGCCGCCGGACTGGTGGATACGCTCAAGGGACCGGGTCCGTTTACGGTCTTCGCGCCAACGGATGAGGCTTTCGCGAAGCTTCCTGACGGGACTTTGGAAGACCTGCTGAAGCCGGAAAACAAACAGAAGCTGATATCGATCCTTACCTATCACGTGGTCGCGGGGAAGGTATTGGCGAAGGATGTTGTGAAGCTGCATGAGGCGAAGACTCTGAACGGACAAGACGTCAAGATCAGGGTCGTAGACGGCAAGGTCAAAGTGAACGACGCTACCGTGGTCAAGACTGACATTGAATGCACCAACGGCGTCATCCATGTGATTGACAGCGTGCTCTTGCCCCAGTAGCGATCGAACAACTCGTAGCTTGGCGGCTGGGCATTCTGTGTTCAGCCGCATTTTTTGTCCCTGGATTACTGTCCCTCGGTTCCGAGGTCCCGCAGGGGTTAAAACTCCTCGTTTTAAGTGCGCCTTTTTCGGCCCGGCTGAAGCCGTGCCCTTGTTACAACGCCTGTGAGTTTGGGTTCGTGCGGTCCCACCCTAGCGAAGCTAGGATGGGGCACCCATTAATTGTGCTGATGGTGCTTTTCGAACGTCGCGCTCAAAACCGCACAGAAGTAGCTCTACATAAATTGCGCTTGACTCTGCGCCTCAACTGTGTATACTCAGTATATCGATATGCACAGTGACATCGTCATCTCCCAATCCGACGGCCGGCCGATGTACCTGCAGATTATGGAGCAAGTGAAACAGCGGGTGGCGGTGGGGGAGTGGGCGCCGGGAGATGAGATTCCATCGATTCGCCAGCTTGCAATGGCATTGCGCGTGAGCGTGATTACGATCAAGCGCGCCTATCTTGAGCTGGAACGCGAGGGCGTAATCGTTACGCAGCATGGGAAGGGTTCGATTGTGGCACCCAATCCTGAGCTGAGCCCGCGGCTCTACGACGAGGAATTCTCAGAACATTTGGAGAAAGTGGCGCGGCTGGGCGAACTGCTTGGCCTGACAAGCGAAGAGATTGCGCTGCGGACGAAGGAAGCGGCGAAGAGGTTGAACGAGGGCCGGGTGAATGAGGCTGGGATGGCGAAGGAGATTTTATGAACGAATTTGCAGTGAAATTCGATGGCGTGAGCAAGAGATACAAGCATTTTTCTCTTGAGAACGTCGACCTTGAACTGCCCACGGGCAGCATTATGGGCTTCATCGGGGCGAACGGAGCGGGGAAGTCCACAACGATACGCATCCTGATGGGATTGGTTCACCAGGATGAGGGCTCGGTGCGGGTGCTTGGCCACACGATGCCGGGGGAGCAGGCGCGGGCCAAGCTTGAGATCGGATATGTGTCGGAGGACATGCGGCTCTATGGGCCGGCGACTCTCAAGTGGCACATGGAGTTTATGCGGCCGATTTATCCGAGATGGGACCAGAAATATGCGGAGGAGCTGGCGCGGCGCTTCGACCTGAAGCCGGAGCAGAAGATCAAGGGGCTTTCACACGGGCAGAGAGTGAAGTCGGCGCTGCTGCTGGCGCTGGCGCGGCGTCCGCGACTGCTGGTGCTGGACGAACCGACGACGGGGCTTGATCCGGTGGCACGCGTGGAAGTGCTGAGTGAACTGATGGCCGCGCTCGCCGATGAGGAGCGGACGATTTTGTTTTCTTCGCACAACACGCTGGATGTGGAGCAGATTTCCGATCAGATTACGTTCATTGACAGGGGACGGATCATTGACTCAGACAACAAAGAGGCGTTTCTTGATCGCTGGCGGCGGCTGCGGCTGTTGCTTCCGCCGGACGTTGCGGTTCCGCGGCTGCCGGGAGTGGTGGAGGTTGGCGGAAGCGGACGGCTGCCGGTGCTGACGACCGACAGATTTGAGCCGGCCATGGTTTCGGTTTGCAATGAACTGGGCGCCGCCGTGCAGGCGGTGGACACCATGACCCTGGAAGAGATTTTTGTTGCCAATGTGCACAGTAGAAGGGAGCAGCTGACAGCATGAATTACGCGATGGTGAGAAGTTTGATTTGGAAGGACTGGTATTTTCAGCGGGTGGCGATTCTGCTGGCGTTTGTGGGCGGCGCAGTGTCGCTGGGGGTGGTTACCTTTGGCGGCCGCGCTGGATTTACCCTGGGGCTCATTCTGCTGGTCACTATTGTGGTGATGTTGAGCGCCATGACGGTGATGGGAAATACGATTGAAGAGCGGGAGAAGCAGACGCTGGCTTTCGTGATGAGCTTGCCGATCTCCTATATCGAATACACGACATCGAAGATTCTGGGCAATCTGCTGATCTTCGTGCCGTTCTGGGTTGCAGTGGTCGGCGGCAGCCTGGCGCTGATTGTGGTTGCGCCCCCGATCCATGGATTCTTTGCGTTCGCCGTGATTATGGCCGTGGAGATTCTGGTGAGCACCTGCCTGATGATTGCTGTGGCGCTGGTGAGCGAATCGAAAGGCTGGACGATCGCCGCCATGGTGACGGGAAACGTTGCCCTGAACGTGGTGGGTTATATCGTGGCTCACGTTCCGGGCATCCGCCAGCAGATGTGGGGAACGGCGATTTACTGGAACTCTACCGCGACGATTCTGTTGGTGACAGAGTTTGCTTTGATCGCGCTGCTGCTGGGCGGGACTTTCTTCATTCAATCGAGGAAAAAGGACTTTATCTGAGCGGCGGAGCGAGGGAAGAGAACGCGCCGAGGTTTGCGCATCGCTCCTCATTTGCGCATCGGGTTTCATTTGCGCATCGCGGCCGGGCGATTTATGGTTATCTGGCTTGAGAAGTAGAGGGGGAAAAGTTATGCAAGCCAGAGCTCTTGTTGTCGCAGTTGTTTCGGCGTCTATTTCGGTTTTAGGTGTTGCAGCTGCGGCGGCTAAAACCGTACCAACGCGGCCCAAGATCACCGGCATCTCGCACCTGGCCGTGTACACGTCGGACGCGACAGCTGCCGAGCACTTCTATACCGTAAGTGTCGGCGCGCAAAAGCAGGCCGACCCTGAAGATCCAAAGGGCGCGCGCTACATGCTCAACGCGGTGCAGTATGTTGAAGTGCTGCCGCTGCCTACTGGGCAGGGCGTGAACCGCCTGGATCACATTGCCTTCAATACCGAGAATGCCGACGGCATGCGCAAGTATCTCGCGGCCAAGGGATGGAAGACGCCTGCGGGTGTGGAGCGCGGCAAGGATGGCAGCCGCTGGTTCGACGTGTTCGACCCTGAGGGCAACAAGGTTCGGTTTGTGCAGCCGCCGGCGAGCCCTGGCCTGGTCAATGCGCCAAACGCCATCGGCCATCACATCATCCACGTGGGCATACTGGTGCATGACCGCGCCGCGGAGGATAAGTTTTATCGCGACCTGTTGGGCTTTCGGCCTTACTGGTGGGGCGGGCGCGACGGCAAAACGGAGTGGGTGAGCCAGCAGGTTCCTGACGCGCACGACTGGATCGAATACATGCTGTCGGGTGGGCCGGGCGAAGGTATTCCGGCGACGATGTCGCAGCAGACACTGGGCGTGCTGGACCATTTCTCGATCGGCGTGCCATCGGTTCCCGACGCGTATAAAGTGCTGGCGGACGCAAACCGCCTGAGCGGCCGGCACGACCAGGCGCCGAAGATTGGCGCCGACGGCAAGTACCAGTTCAATATGTACGATCCCGACGGGACTCGCGTGGAGGTGATGAACTTCCATGCGACGGAGAAGCCGTGCTGCTCGCCGTTCACGGCGGATGATCCGGCGGAGTGAAAAAGGCAGGGAGCTAAGGCGATAGCCAATGAGCCAGTAGGGAGTAGCCAGTAAGAAGCGGGAGCGAGGGATGCTCAAGATCTCGCAGCCTCTCGGGGGCCTACGAGGGGGAGGCGGAAAAGGTGGCGTAACGACCGTGCGACAAATCTCTACAACCGACGACCTGTTACTCATCAAGGTGCAGAAGAAGGGCTTCGTCTTAAACGAACGCCCGGAAGTCAGAAGGGTTCATCACGCGAGCTGCGGTTCGGTATCAACGTGGATTGATCACCCCAAATACTTCTCGGAAAACAAGAGAGCGGCAACGGACTGGCTGGATCGCCGATTTGGGAGCGATGGTTGGGTGAACTGTGGACATTGTGGCGGCCTAAACTCCCCCCTCACCTAGCAGACTTCCATATAGGCCCAACGCCCTGAGGTCGCGGGAAATCCGCTCATACGGTATACTGATTGAGGCCTGAATAGCTGGGAAATCCCTGTTTAATGAGGCCTGTGGTGGGCGATCCGCTTGCCGAATTCGAGTAAAACTGAGAAGAAAATGCCAAAGTTGAAGACCCATTCAGGCGCGGCCAAGCGCTTTAGCAAGACCGGCACCGGCAAAATCAAGCGGGGCCAGACCAAGACGCGGCACATCCTTACGTCGAAGCCGCAAAAGAGCAAGCGCAAGCTGGGCAAGCAGAAGCTGGTTTCTGACGGCGACTACTTGAAGGTAGCGCGCATGATTCCCTACGCCTAGCGCTCCGCGCCTTGACTCTTTGGAGTAGGGGCGTGCGAGTGGGCCGTTGCATTGGCCCCCGCCGATTGCGGAAATTGTTCGCGAGCCGGCGAGAGATCAGGCTTAACCAGAGCGAGTGAAGAGGTTGATAGCCGTCACAACCAAATGTGATGGCCTCCTGCCTCCAGCCGCGAAAAACAGCCGCTAGCTATTAGCTTCCAGCTCCTAGCTTGGCGTGCTTGAGCAGGATTCCGAAGTTTTCCGCGAGAAGCGGAGACTTAAAGGCGAGCGACGCCGAGCGGAATCCAAAAAAGGAGAAATACATGCCCCGCGTAAAACGTGGCACTAAGCGGAATGACCGCCGCAAGAAGATTCTGAAACGCGCCAGCGGTTATTTTCTTACCAAATCAAAGCTCTACCAGGCGGCCCAGGAGGCCGTTGAGCGCGGCCTGAAGTTTGCCTACATCGGCCGGCGGCTGAAGAAGCGCCAATACCGCTCACTGTGGATCGTGCGCATTGCAGCGGCCTGCAGGCTGAACGACACCAGCTACTCGCAGTTCATCAGCGGACTGAAAAAGGCCGGCGTTGAGCTTGACCGCAAAATTCTCGCTGACATTGCCGTGCATGACGCAGCCGGATTCACCAAGCTGGTGGAGCAGGCCAAGGCAGCGCAGCCGCCGAAGCCCAAGGCAGCACCGCGAGCCACCAGGGCAGCGCGCACCACCAAGGCAGAACATGCCACCAAAGTTGCCTGACAACGAAACCCAATAACGAAATATGACTGGCGGAAAATGCGGCCCGGGGTCTGAAAGGACTCCGGGCCGTTGTGCAAGCGGGATTGAAATGACGGAATACGGGGTGGTGCTGGAGAAAACTTCGAATGGCTGGAGCGCCTATGTGCCAGACTTGCCGGGACTAGGTGTTGCTACGGCAACCATCGAAGAGACCGAACAACTCATCCGCGAGGGAATCGAGTTTCACATTGCCGGCCTACGCGAAGACGGTGTCCCCGTTCCGGCGCCCGCCGCGCAAGTGAAGCGAATCGCAGTTCCGGCCTGAGCCTTTCCATTCTCTCAACTTCGTTTCTTCATGGCGAGCCGTTCGGACACACGCGGTGGCCGGATGCTGCGGCTTGAGATTCCCCCCGAAGCCCTCTAACGCGCATGAGCGCGCATCCGCTGCATGCAATGCTTTATCCTGCTGTTTGCACATGACGAACGAAGCGATACCCAATCTGACAGCGTTTGACGACTCCGCGCTGGAGAAGGCGTTTACCGCGCTCGAGGCGCAGGCTCGCGAGGCCGCGGCCGGGCTCGACAGCGAGGCGGCCGTGGAAGCCTTTCGCCTGGAATGGCTGGGGCGCAAGCAGGGCCGGCTGAACGAAGTTTCCGGGCGATGGCTCAAGGCTGCTCCGCCTGACGCGAAGAAGGCGCTGGGCGTGCGCTTCAATGCGTTGAAGGAATTAGTGGAGGGACTGCTGGTCGCGGCGGTCGGCGGCGGTCCAAGTGACACTGCGCTCAAATCCGAGGCCATCGACATTACGCTGCCGGGAACGCGGCGGCTGACCGGCGCCGAGCATCCGATTACGCGGACGATGAACGAAATTGTGAGCGTGTTTGCGGCGCTGGGCTATTCGGTTGGAGTGGGGCCTGAGGTTGAGACTGACTACTACAACTTCGAGAGCATGAATTTTCCGCCCGGCCATCCGGCGCGCGACACGCAGGACACGCTGGTGGTCGCCAACCAGGAGCGGAGGCCGCTGCGCGACCGGCTGCTGTTGCGCACGCATACCTCGCCGGTGCAGATGCGGACGATGGAGCCGCAGCCGCCGCCGGTGCGCATCGTGATTCCCGGCAAGGTGCACCGCAACGATGCGGCCGACGCGACGCACTCGCCGATCTTTCATCAGGTCGAAGGGCTGTGCGTGGACACCAATATCACCTTCAGCGATTTGAAGGGCACGCTCGATCACGCGATGAAGGCGCTGTTCGGCTCGGCGGTGAAGACGCGGTTCTTTCCGTCGTTTTTCCCGTTCACGGAGCCGAGCGCCGACGTGCAGATCAGTTGCATCTTCTGCGGCGGCAAGGGCTGCCGCAAATGCAAGCAGTCGGGATGGATTGAGCTGCTGGGTTGCGGCATGGTGGATCCCGCGGTGTTTGCATTTGCCGCGGAAAAGCAGCCGGCCTATGACCCGAAGAAGATTTCCGGATTCGCTTTCGGCATGGGCGTGGAGCGCATCGCGATGATGAAGTATGGCATCAGCGAGATCGGGCAGTTTTTCGCCGGAGACATGCGGTTCCTGGGGCAATTCGCATGAAGATTCTGACCAAATGGCTCCGAACTTACCTTCCGGGACTCGCAGTTGACGATGCGCAGCTGGCTGAAGACCTGACTCTGCGCGGGATCGCGGTGGAGGGGATCTATTCGCTCGGCGAGGGTAACGGCTCGCTTTACGAGATGGACATCACCACCAATCGCGTGGACGCGATGAACCACTACGGCATCGCGCGCGAGGCGGCGGCGATTTATGGGTTAAAGCTGCCGGAGTTGAAGTTTGAGTTGCCGGCGGCGAAGCCGACTGCTAAGCCGTTTTCAGTGCGCATTGAAGCTGAGGACGCATGCGGGCGGTTCACGGCTCGTGTGCTGCGCGATTTGACGATAGGGAATTCCCGGGACTGGTTTGCCGGCGCGGAAGTTGCGACTTATTTCGGCCTGCTCGAACAGAAGATGATTTCGAACGCCGTGGACGCTACGAACTTTGCCTGGCTTGCAATGGGTCAGCCGACGCACGCCTTCGATCTGGACAAGATTGAGGGTGGAATCATCGTGCGACGAGCGCGCAAAGGCGAGCGACTGAAGACGCTCGACGGCGTGGATCGCGTTCTCGATGCGGACGACCTTGTTGTCGCCGATCACAAGAAGGCGCTGGGCCTGGCGGGGGTGATGGGCGGATGGGACACGATGATTACGCCGGAGACGAAGAATGTGCTGGTTGAGGCGGCGTGGTTCGATCCGGTTGCGGTTCGGCAGACGGCGCGGCGGCACGGGTTGCACACCGATGCGAGTCATCAGGTTTGAGCGCGGCGCGGACTTTAACGCTGCGCCGGTGGCATCAGCGCTGGTGAGCGCGATTCTGCTGGCCAATGGTGGATGGATCGATGGTGAATTGGTAGACATGCGCGTGGCGGCTGCAGAGGAACGCACCGCCCGGCGCAAACCCATTGCGCTCCAGTTGAGCGAAGTGCAGAGGATTCTGGGCGCGACAGTGGACCAAGAGGGAATTACTGCGGCGACTGTTGAAGATGTATTGGCCGCGCTCGGATGCGGACTCGCGCCACCTACGGTGGGGCAGACCTTAGGACAGGATTCGTGGCAGGTCAGCCTGCCGAGCTGGCGGCTCGATCTTGAGCGCGAGATCGACTTGATTGAAGAGGTCGCGCGCGTTTACGGGTACAACCGATTCGCCAACACGCTGCCCGCCTTTGGCGAGGGTGTGCGCGCGCTGCCGTGGGCTGAAAAAGAATCAACGGTGCGCGGCACATTGCTGGCCGCCGGATTCCATGAGGCGATTGGCAGCTCGTTTTGTTCGGCGGCTGAGAGTGCGTTGACCGCGCCGCAATCGGGACAGGTGGTTCCGCTGGGCAATCCGCTCAGTGAAGAGGCAGGAGTGTTGCGGCCGTCGCTCATTCCCGGAGTGCTGGCGATGATTGCCGGCAATCTGAATCGCGACGTCGGAGATATACGGCTCTTCGAATTGGGAACTACATTTGGCGGAACGACTGACAAAGTGGAAGAGCGGCCTGCGCTCGGATTCGGCGCAGTGGGAAGTCTGCCCGAGGAGAGCGCGCTGCACGCAGGTCGGGCGTTCGAGTTTTACGACATCAAGGGCGTGGTTGAGCAGGTGCTCCAGCGGTTCGAGATGCGCGCGATGTACTTCGATCGCTTTCCAGCTGAATCAGGACTGACACCGGAATGGCTGCATCCGTATCGCGCGGCGCGCGCGGTGGCTGACGGCGTTACGGTCGGATGGTTCGGCCAACTGCATCCGCGAGAGGCGACGGCGCGGAAGATCAAGCAGGCGGTGTTGATCGGCGAAATTTATCTCGACCGGCTCTACAAGCTGCCGTTGCGCAGGCCGGCGGCGCGGGAAATCTCGCGCTATCAGCCGGTTCACCGTGATTTCTCCCTGGTATTGGACGAGGGCATTGCGTGGGAGACGATTGACCGCGCGATTGGCGAATTGCAAATCCCGGAACTTGTCGGCTGGCGCGTTCGCGAGGTGTTCCGCGACGCGAAGCTGGGCAAGGGCGAGTATGCGCTGCTGCTGGGCGCTACCTTCCAGGCGCAGGATCGGACGTTGCGCGAGGAGGAACTGCAGGGCTTTCAGGCGCGAGTGGTGGAGGCGGTTGGCAGGGCTGGAGCGCGGCTGCGGGTCTAAAGACTCATTTGCAGAATTGAGCCAAAAACCAACGCCGAGCGGGGCTATACTCTAACGCGAAAGGGTTCATTCGCGGTTGGTGTGATTTAGAGATCGGAGGCCAGCGTGATAACGCATAGCGAGGACCAGCAGGTGCAAGAAGAATCGGTTGCGCTCGCGGTAAGTGCGGACGATTTTTCAGCGCTTGAAGATCGGGTGCGGCGAACCGTCGACGTGGTCAAGCGCGAGCGGCATGCGCGGATGGCAGCCGAGGCTCGCGCCGCGGAATTAGAAGGTCGCGCAATTCAGGCCGAATCACGGCAGGCAGACATTGAAGCTCGCGCTGCGCACGCCGAGGCGCAGGCACAGGCGCAATCGACCGAGCATGAAAAGCTGCAAAGCGAATTGAGCGCGCTGCGCGCCGAGCGTGACCAGGTAAGACAGCGAGTGGAACGGCTGCTCGCGCAGCTTGACGCGCTGGAACTGTGAGGCGACGGCAGTGACTGAATCTACACGCAACAATCCAGCACACGGCAATCCGGGGCACAACAATCCGGGTCACATCAATCCCAACGAATACGTGACGGTGGAGATCTACGATCAGCTCTACCATCTTTCAGGGCAGGATCCGGTGCATATTCGCGAGCTGGCAGCGGTGGTTGACGCCAAAATGCGCGCCGTGGCCGCTCACGGGCGCACAGCGGATTCGCTGCGCGTTGCCGTGCTTGCGGCGCTGAATCTCGCCGATGAAGTTGCGCAAGCCACCTCGGCCGATTTGCAACTGGGCCACGCCCGCGCCACGAACCTGCGCATGCTGCTTGATGAAGTGCTGGAAGAGCGGCCCAAGTCCAACTCGTAACAGGGCCTCAAAATCCGCCTATTTCGCGGCCAACTGCCGCAGAACGTACTGCAGAATTCCGCCGTGCTCGTAGTACTCAATCTCCTGCGGCGTGTCGATGCGGACCATTGCGTGGAGTTTTTTCGGGCCTTTGGACGAGGTCGCAGTCACAAGAAGGTTGCGGCCGCCGGCGAAACGCCCTTTGAGCAGGGCGGTGAGGCCGGGGAAGTCGTAGACCTCCTCGCCGGTGAGGCCGAGAGATTCGACATTCTCGCCGGGTGCAAATTGCAGAGGCAGAATGCCCATTCCCACAAGATTTGATCGGTGAATGCGCTCGAAGCTTTCCGCAATGACGGCGCGAATGCCGAGAAGCTTTGGACCCTTGGCGGCCCAATCGCGCGAGGAGCCGGAGCCGTATTCTTTTCCCGCAAGAATGATGAGCGGTACGCCGCGCTCGGCATACTTCACACTCGCGTCGAAGATGGACATTTGCTCGCCCTCGGGGAGCAGACGCGTGACGCCACCTTCAGTGCCGGGCGCGAGTTTGTTGCGCAGGCGCACATTGGCGAAGGTGCCGCGCACCATCACTTCATGATTACCGCGGCGCGAGCCGTAGGAGTTGAAGTCTACTGGTTTGACGCCGTGGTCGCTCAGATATTTTCCAGCAGGGCCATTGGCCTTGATGGAACCGGCGGGCGAAATGTGATCCGTTGTGATCGAGTCGCCGAGGACAGCGAGAACACGCGCGCCGGCGATGTCGGTAACGGGAGCAGGGGTCATGGTCATTCCGTCGAAGTACGGCGCTTTGCGAATGTAGGTCGAGTCGGGCTCCCACTGGTAGACGTCGCCGGTAGGGAAGCTGAGACCCTGCCAACTGGCATCGCCGTCAGTCACGGTTGCGTATTCCTTGCGAAAGCCTTCGCGCGAAACGGCGTGCTCGATGGCGGCCGAGACTTCGGCTTGCGTGGGCCAAATGTCTTTGAGGTAGACAGGCTTGCCGGAGGGATCTTTGCCCAAAGGATCGGCGTCGAAGTTGTGGCCGATGCGGCCAGCGAGTGCGTAAGCGACGACGAGCGGCGGCGACATCAAATAATTTGCGCGGACGTCAACGTTGACGCGGCCCTCAAAGTTGCGATTGCCACTGAGCACGCTGACGGCGACGAGGCCGTGGTCTTCAATTGACTTGGAAACGTCGGAGGGCAGCGGACCCGAGTTGCCGATGCAGGTAGTGCAGCCGTAACCGACAACGTTGAAGCGCAGCTTATCGAGATACGGAAGCAGGCCGGCCTTTTGGTAGTAGTCCGTGACGACGCGCGAGCCGGGAGCAAGCGACGTTTTGACCCACGGCGGAACGGTGAGGCCTTTTTCAACAGCTTTTTTCGCGAGCAGACCGGCGGCAATCATGACGGATGGGTTTGATGTGTTTGTGCAACTGGTAATGGCTGCGATCACGACGGAACCGTGGTCGAGATATTTGTCGGGGTCGACGTTGAAGCGGGCTTTAACAGTTGATGCGACTTGAATGGAGACGGGTTGTGCGGCCGAGGATTTGGCAGAGGACCTGTCGGGTCCTTCGTTGTCTTCGGCACCGATCGCAATAGCTGTGTCGGCGACGCTGTCACGCTGCCATGCTGCGGCCGTTCGGGAGCCGAGCGGCTTGGCGGTAGGTGAGAGTAGCGACGGCAGTTGCTCGGCGAAGGTCCGCGCTGCGTCCTTCAACAGCACGCGATCCTGCGGGCGGCGCGGTCCAGCGACGCTGGGCTCGACGGTGGCAAGATCGAGCTCGATCGTCTGCGAGTACTCCGCTTCAGGCGTATCGGAGGTGTGAAAGAGGCCCTGCTCCTTGTAATAGGCTTCTACCAATTTGATTTGATCTTCGCTGCGGCCGGTGAGGCGCAGGTAGCGAAGGGTTTCAGCGTCGACGGGGAAGATGCCGCAGGTGGCGCCGTATTCAGGAGCCATGTTGCCGATGGTGGCGCGGTCGGCAAGCGGCAGCTCGGCAATTCCTGGGCCGTAGAACTCAACAAATTTGCCGACGACGCCAAGCTTGCGCAGGGCCTGCGTGACGGTGAGGACGAGATCGGTGGCGGTTGCGCCTTCGCGCAGTTTTCCGGTGAGTTTGTAGCCGACCACTTGCGGGATGAGCATTGAGACGGGCTGGCCGAGCATCGCGGCTTCGGCCTCGATGCCGCCGACGCCCCAGCCGAGAACGCCGAGGCCATTGATCATGGTGGTGTGCGAGTCGGTGCCGACGAGAGTGTCGGGATAGGCGTAAAAGTTCGCCGTCGATTTCGGTAGTGAAGACGACGCGGGCGAGATATTCGAGATTGACCTGGTGGCAGATTCCCATGCCGGGCGGGACGGCGGAGAAGTTGCGAAATGCGGACTGGCCCCACTTGAGGAAGGCGTAGCGCTCGCGGTTGCGCTGGAACTCGAGGAGCGAGTTGGCCTCGTAGGCGGCGGGCGTGCCGTACTCGTCGACCTGGACGGAGTGGTCGATGACGAGCTCGGCGGGGGCGAGGGGATTGACGCGCTCGGGATCGCCGCCGAGCGTCTTGATGGCGTCGCGCATGGCGGCGAGATCGACGACGGCGGGCACGCCGGTGAAATCCTGCATAAGGACGCGGGCCGGCATGTAGGCGATTTCGCGGCTGGGCTCGGCTTTTGCGTCCCAGTTGGCGAGGAATTCAATGTCGGCGGCGGTGACGTTGACTCCGTCTTCGCGGCGCAGCAGATTTTCAAGCAGGATTTTGAGGCTGAAGGGCAGGCGGTCAAGATTGAAGCCGCGGTCGCCATTAGAGCCGCGGGCGCTAAGGGCAGGGAGGCGATAGATGGTGTAGGAGCGGCTGCCGGAGGTGAGCACGGCTTTTGACGAGAAGCTGTTCATCGGACGATCACTTTCTATCCGCGCGAGGGCGGATGAGCTTGAAGCGAGCGACGTCAGGAAATAACGCGGCGCTCGCAAATTCTGAAACGCAAGGTCCAGCGGAGCATTTTCAAACGAGGCACAGCCCGCGGACAAAACTCTCGATGGAATTAGATTACTCGGCGCGAGCGGCTAACGCCCGCGGTCGGGGCGGCCATGGCGAAAGCGCCTGAGAAGGGGCGAACCGGCGATGTAGTGGCAGCGGTCCATGATGACAAGAAAATTCTAGCGCAGAATCGGGTTGCAATGGAAGCAGAATTTGCGCCGTCGCCGGGTTTTCGGTAATCAGGCCGTGAGGGATGCAGTAAGACGGACCCCAAGCGCGCGCATTACCTTTAGCGTTGTGCCCAACTCCGGGTTTCCAGTTTCGCTGAGGGCGCGGTATAGAGACTCGCGGGTGATGCCGGTTTCACGCGCAAGCTGGGCCATTCCGCCGCGAGCCCGCGCGACGGCGCCCAGCGCCTTGGCAATGTAACGCGGATCGTCGCTTTCCAGTGCCTCTGTCAGATAGGCAGCGATGGTTTCGGGATCGGTCAGGAACTCGGCTGTATCGTACGGCTTGGATCTTGATCGTATTTTTGATTTGCCGGGAATGCGTTGCATGACTAATTCACCTCTTTCAAGGGGCGCGGGCGAGCCCGCTCACTACATCTCATCCGGCCGACTGGGCCGCAATCAACTTCGCCCGCCGAATGTCGTTCGACTGCGTACTCTTATCGCCGCCGCAAAGCAGAAGGATCATCAACTGCCCGCGCTGAATGTAATAAACCCTGTAGCCCGGGCCGAAATCGATCTTCATTTCGACCACGCTGGCGCCAACACTTCTTGTCTTGCCGGGATTTCCATCTTCCAACCGATCGATACGCGCCAGAATCTTCGCACGACCTTGCTTGTCTCGGAGGCCGCTTAACCATGCAGCGAATTCCTCGGTGCGGCGGACATGCATAGAACACCAATCGCCCCATTACGGCTTGATTGTAACCCATAGATTACATCAATGCAAGTCTTAATTTGCATCAAAAAAGGGAGCGGAATTCGCTCGCGCCAGTGACGGCTGTCTTTCGAGTTTCAAATCGCCACGATTTCCGCTTCTATACTTGAAGTGCAATGTACTTCGCGGCGAGGTTTCCCCTCAATTGAAAATCTCGGATGGCAAGGCGTGGGCTGACCTGGAGGGTTTGTCTGCGCGTTTCTTCGCCTGGCTCAAGCGGCGCATGCCGAATGAGCGGCAGCGTTTGCTGGCGATCACAATCCTGGCCGGCGGGTTGTGCGGGCTGGCGGCGGTGGCGTTCCACATCAGTTGCGCGCGGCTTTATTCACTGCTCATCGACCGCGCCACGGCGGCTCCGGGCCATGCGTGGATCTGGTGGACAATTCTGACGCCCGGACTGGGCGGGCTCGTAGCCGGACTCGGGCTCGCGTACTGGGTTCCGGCGGCGGCAGGCAGCGGCATTCCGCAAGTGAAGACGGCTTTCACGCTCCGTTTCGGTGCGATCACCATGAAGGAGACGGCGGGAAAGTTTGTGTTGTGCGCATTGCAGCTCGGCAGCGGTGCGTCGCTGGGCGTGGAAGGGCCGACGGTGCAGATCTGCGCCGGTGTCAGCAGCTTATTGTCGCGCATGGCACGGCTCAGCCCGGTGAACAGCCGGCGCATGGCTTCGGTAGGAATGGCGGCGGGCATCGCCGCGGCGTTCAACGCGCCGATTGCAGCCGTGACGTTCACTCTGGAGGAGCTGATCGGGAGCCTTGACCAGACGATGCTTGCGGGAGTGATTGTAGCGGCGGCGCTGGCGGGCGTGGTTGAGCACAGCGTGCTGGGCTCGAACTCGGTTTTTCAGGTTCCGCGATTGGCGACTTACACGCTGGCCAAATCTTCATCGCTGGTTTGGTACGCCCTGCTTGGATTGCTGGCCGCGATCGTTTCCGTCACATTTACCGATTCGCTGCTTTGGTTGCGCGCGTGGTACAGGCGGCTTGAGCGAGTTCCAAAGTGGATTCAGCCCGCGACCGGCGCGGCGGCTACCGGTGCTTTGGCCGTGGTGGCGATCCAGTTCTTTCATGTGAACGGCATCGCGGGCAATCCTTACGGAACCCTCACGCAGGCCCTGCTGGGCAATCTGCCGGTCACTGCGATGGCCGCACTGTGCGTTTTGAAGCTCGCCGCTACGGTCACTTCGTATTCGAGCGGAGGTTCAGGCGGAATTTTTGCTCCAGCTCTGTTTATGGGCGGAATGCTGGGGGGCGCGGTCGGCTACCTGGATGTGACCGTCTTCCATCATCCGGCAGATTCGATCGGAGCTTTCGCTGTGGTGGGCATGGGCGCAGTGTTCGCAGGGATTGTGCGCGCGCCGATGACGTCGATCCTGATCATTTTTGAAATGACAGGCGGTTATGGTCTGGTGCTGCCCTTGATGATCGCCAACATGAGCGCATTTGCGCTGGCGCGCCATTGGCGGCACACGTCGGTGTACGAGGCGCTGCTGCTGCAAGATGGAATCGATCTTGATCCGAGACACAAGCCGCACGATCCTGGCGCGGGAGACGCGGTGCCGGAAGATTCAGGCTCAGAAGGGCCGATCACGCAAATGGCGCCGTGAGAGAGCGAATGGACGCTCGGAGCGCGCAGGCTGCCCGATTGATTTGTTGGGTGGTCGATTCGAATCCGGATTTTAGGCGATCAGCAAGACAGATTGCTTATTTATGCCCGCTCGGCGTTGCGGAGTTGGGAGGCCTTTGGCACTCGCGCGCCTTTGGCGATCAACCAAAACCCAAGCGGAATCTCGTAGGCCAGCAGTGGAATCCATAGGATCGAGACCAATGGGCTGCTCACAAAGCCCGCGAGTTGCAGCGGAAGAGCAATAAGAAGCAGGAATGAAGCAACGAGGCCGAGCCACGCGAGCGGAGCGGGGATGATTCGCCCGCGAAGAAAGAGCCATGCGAAGAGCGTGCTGCCCATGACGAACAGAATTGATTCGATCCCTCCCAGGGGCGTGTAGAAGAAATAGGTGCCCAGAGCTGCAACCGTTGCGGCATTCGGAGCAGCCGGCGCGGCGGCGGTCGCGAGCCATAGCCTCTCCAACGATGCGTAAATCGATGTTGTGCCAACCAGGCCTTCGCCCACGCGGCAGATCATGGCCAGCAATGCGACATCGCGATCCTCATCGCGCGTCAGGCTGTAGAGCGTGACTGCGAGGACGATTGCGCATGCAGTCTGGAGAAGACCAAGCACGACTGTGATGCGCGCCGCAAATACATGTTGGGCGACGCTCGCAAGTTTTTCCGCGACGGTCGCGCCCGCTGTTGCGCGTGCAGCCAGCGCGACACTGGCAATGCTGAATGCGAAATAGGCAAGAAAGGCAAAGCCGGCAATGCGTGAATTCGTAGTGCGGGTCATGGCGACTCCGAATAGGTGCGATGCGGACAACAATTTCCAGAGAGTGATTGTGACCGCCGAAGTTACGCTTTTTCATGCACGGCAGTTCCACTTATGGAACCCGTGCCCAGCTACCGCGGTTCGGTGTTGTAAAGAAAGTACGCGCGCAGTTCAAGATACGGGCCGTGGAACTCTCGCGGTAGCGCGGGATAACTGGAGCCGGTAATTGCGCCCCAGGCTGCGCGGTCGAGGCCAGTATCGCCGGAGCGGCCGTCCAACTGCATGTCAGTGACCTGGCCGTTGGGCAGCACTTTGAAGCGGACAGCCACCACGCCGGTCTTGAGAATGGGTGGGTTGACCTCGTCAGGAATGAGCGGGTCCCAGGTTTGCTGCGTGATGTAATGCCAGCGCTGCAGCCAGTTACTGAAGTCCACGCCCTGCGTGTCTGAAAGAACCTGGACGCCGCCGGTTCCCGCGCCTGGGTGCAATGACAGGCCGCCTGTAGGCGCGTCGCCGTAATTTGACTGGCCGCCGTGCATGGCATGTTGCATGTCCTGCTTGAGCTGATCGGCGGGATTTTGGGGGCCCATGGCGAAGTTGGGCCGCGCAGGAACCGGCGAGGGACGTGGCGCTTCAACTTGCGACTGCGATTGCGGAGTCGGCGGCACCGGTTGCGAAGGCTGCGGCGTTGTCTGCGGCGGCGTCTGCTGCTGGGGGGCCGGCGGTGTTGGCGGCGCCTGCTGATTCATATCCTTGAGAGTCTGTTTATCGATAAGCGGCCGGTTGGGCGGCAGCTTGGGCGCAATTTTAGGATGAGAATCGCGCAGGGCGTCGGGCGGACAGGTCGAGGTAAAGAGAGATCTTTGCGTTGCTTGATGACGTCGAATGGGTCGACGACCTTGGGCACTTTAAAGACGTACGTGGGAATCCAGGTGAAGGCCGAGAAGAGCAGAAT
>CAVXPR010000050.1:0-7709 GCA_963763585.1 uncultured Acidobacteriaceae bacterium
CCAACGCCGAACGCGGCATGACCACCACGGTCAACGACATCGATCACATCGAGTCGCAGTCGCTCGTCGGCGAAGGCATCATCAAGGTCTACTTTCACCCCAACGTGAATATCGGTCAGGCCGTGGCTCAGGTAAGTGCCATCAGCCAGGTGCAGTTGCGTTCCCTGCCCCCCGGGACCGTGCCGCCATTCATCATTCAGTACAACGCCTCGAGCGTTCCCGTGTTGCAACTAGGCATGTCGGGTGCCGGCTTGAACGAGCAGCAGTTAAACGACCTGGCCACCAACACCATCCGCATCCAAATGGCCACCGTAGAAGGCGCGCAAACGCCATTCCCCTACGGCGGCAAGCAACCGCAAATCGAGGTCGATCTCGATCTGAATGCGCTCGAGGCCCGTGGCCTCTCGCCCATCGACGTAGTCAACGCGATCACCGCGCAAAACGTGATCGCGCCCTCGGGCACCATCAAACTCGACCAATTCGAATACCAGGTCGAGACCAACTCCGCGCCTTCCGTTGTCGACACTCTGAATGACCTGCCTATCAAGACCATAAACGGGGCCGTAGTCTATATCCGCGACGTGGCCCACGTCCGTTACGGAAGCCCGCCGCAAACCAATATCGTTCGCGTAGACGGCCGCCGCGCCATCATGATGAACGTCCTCAAGACCGGCTCCGCCTCCACGCTGGACATCATCAAGGGCATTAACGCAATCATTTCCAGCCCGAGCTTACGAGGTCAGCTGCCTCCTTCGCTCAAGATCGTCGCGCTCTCTGATCAGTCGATCTTTGTTCGAGCCGCGATCAGCGGCGTTGTGCGCGAGGCCATCATCGCCGCCTGCCTCACCGCAACCATGATCCTGGTCTTCCTCGGCAGCTTCCGTTCAACCATCATCATCGCGGTCTCCATTCCGCTTTCGATTCTCTGCTCTCTTATCGCTCTGTTCGCGCTGCACGAGACCATCAACATCATGACCCTCGGCGGTATGGCGCTGGCGGTCGGCATCCTGGTAGATGACGCCACCGTGTCGATTGAGAACATCAATCGTTATCTTGAGACCGGGCGCGAGCTCGAGGCGGCCATCCTCGAGGGGTCCGCGCAAATCGCTACTCCGGCTCTCGTATCCACTCTCGCCATCTGCATTGTCTTTGTGCCCATGTTTTTGCTCAGCGGCGTGGCGCGCTACCTTTTCGTACCTATGGCCGAAGCCGTGGTCTTCGCCATGCTCGCCAGCTACCTCCTTTCCCGAACCCTCGTGCCTACCATGGCCAAGTTTTTACTGAGAGAGCACGACGATGCGCAGGCAGCAGCCAAACAGTTCAGCCGCAACCCGTTCACGCGCTTTCAACTTGGATTCGAGCGCACGTTCGAGCGCTTTCGCCGCGGCTACCTCAGCCTGCTCACCCTCTGCGTCGATCACGCAGGCGTTTTCTTGATCCTTTTTCTCGCCTTTGCTCTCGCCTCGCTCGGGCTAACGCCATTCCTTGGCCAGGACTTCTTCCCATCCGTCGACTCCGGCCAATTCATGATCCATATCCGCGCGCATCCAGGAATGCGCATCGAGGAGACGGCAGCTCTCTGCGACCATATCGAGGCAACGATCCGTCAGGAGATTCCGCCCAGCGAGATGGTCACGATCCTCGACAACATCGGCCTGCCTTATTCCGCGCTCAATCTCTCCTACTCCACAACTGCGCCGATAGGCTCCTCGGACGCCGACATCCAGGTGCAGCTAAGCAAGAAACATCATCCCAGCGACCAGTACATCGAGCGTCTGCGCGAGGTACTCGCCCGCCAGTACCCGGGCGTCACTTTCTATGTGGTTCCCGTCGACATCGTCACCCAGATCCTTAACTTCGGCCTGTCGGCTCCGATCGATATTCAAATCGTCGGCCCCAATCTCTACGCCAACCGTGCTCTGGCCGCGCGCATGCTGGATGAGGTCCGCTATGTTCGCGGTGCGGCCGACGCCCGCATCCAGCAGCCCTTCAATGAGCCAAACTTCACTGTGAATGTCGACCGCACGCGCGCCGCAAGCACTGGCCTGACACAGCAGAACGTCGCCCAGGGACTCCTCGTCGCGCTCAGCGGCAGCTTTCAGACCAGTCCGAATTTCTATCTCGACCCGCGCAATGGTGTCACCTACAACATCGCCATTCAGGCCCCGCAATACCAGTTGGACACGATGGCTTCCCTTGAAGGCCTGCCCATCACCGGCGCTGCAACCAACGCGGCCATGACGTCGCCTTCCACCAGCACTTCGACCGGCGCTCCCGGCGCTGCGCCGCTCGGCAGCATCGCTCCCACCCAAGCCTCCGGGGCCACGACTGCCGCGCCAGGCGTCCCTCGGCCAGTTCAGGTATTGAGCAACCTTGCCGACATCGTTCCCGGCGCCGAGCAGGGCACCGTTAGCCACTACGACGTCCAGCCCGTGATCGATATCTATTCAAATGTCGAAGGCACTGATCTGGGCAGCGTAACCCGCGCCATGCAAAAGATCGTCGACGCCCATCAAAAAGACCTGCCCCGCGGCTCGCACTTCATCCTCCGCGGTCAAAGCGAAACAATGTACTCGTCGTATTTCGGGCTCCTCAGCGGGCTCGCCTTCTCCATTCTGCTGGTCTACCTGCTAATCGTCGTGAATTTTCAATCCTGGCTTGATCCGTTTCTCATCATTTCCGCGCTGCCGGCCGCGCTTGCCGGAATCGTCTGGTTCCTCTTTCTCACCGGTACGCGCCTCAGCGTGCCCGCGCTCACCGGCGCAATCATGTGCATGGGTGTGGCCACGGCTAACTCGATTCTGGTCGTCAGCTTCGCCCGCGAGCAGATGGAAGTCCTGGTCGGCGACGCCCGCAGCGCTGCGCTGAATGCCGGTTTCGTCCGCCTCCGCCCCGTTCTCATGACCGCGCTCGCCATGATCATCGGCATGGTGCCCATGGCGCTTGGCTTCGGCGACGGCGGCGAGCAGAACGCCCCGCTCGGCCGCGCCGTCATCGGTGGTCTGCTGCTGGCCACCGTGGCCACTCTGTTCTTTGTTCCTGCATTCTTCTCTTTCATTCACGGCCGCCTGGAGCGCCGCCGCAAGCACGAGCTTGACGACGACCCCGATGCGGCTCAATTCGATGAATTCGACCGAATACCGGAGTAAATCCAGACCGGAGTAAAGATCTATGGCACAGGAACCAATTCCGAAATCTCAGCCGGCCGCGACCAACCACGAGACCGCTCCCGAGGCTGCTCCGCTCTCGCCGCGCAAAGCCCTCATCGGCGTCGCCATCGTCATGATCGTCCTGCTGGTGCTCGCTGTCGTCGGCATCCTCGGCCGCCTGCATGATGACCACGTCCTTGCCGCGCACACCAACGATCTCGCCGCGCCCACGGTCTCCGTTGCTCCCGCCAAAACCGGCGCAAGCATTGAAAACCTCGTCCTCCCCGGCAACGTCACCGCATACACTGACTCGCCTATCTACGCCCGCACCGACGGCTACCTCGACCGCTGGTACTTCGACATCGGCTCGAAAGTCAAAAAGGGCGCGCTGCTTGCCCTGATCGCTACGCCTGAATTGGACAAACAGGTTTCGCAGGCCGAGTCCGATCTCGCAACAGCCCAGGCCACCGCCACCAACGCGCGCACTCAGGCCGATCGCTACTCCGGCCTGGTTAAATCCGACGCCGTCTCGCAGCAGGACACCGACACCTTCGTCAATCAGGCCGCCGCAACCGCTTCATCGGTCAAGTCCGCCGAGGCAAATCTCCAGCGCCTGCGCGAAATGCAATCGTTCGAGAAAGTCTATGCGCCCTTCGACGGCGTGGTCACGGCCCGCGAAGTTGACACCGGCCAGCTCATCAGCTCCGGCTCCGGCCAGAGCGCCGGCACCGAGCTCTTCCACATGCAGGCGTTGCAAACGCTGCGCGTCTACACCAACGTGCCCCAGCTCTTCTCGCAAACCATGAAGCGCGGAGCGAAAGTCGAGCTCACCTTTCCCGAGTACCCCGGCAAAACCTTTCAGAGCACTCTCGTCCGCACCGCCGACGCCATCGACCCCGTCAGCCGCACTCTGCTGGTTGAATTAGATGTGGACAACCGTTCCGGCCAGCTCATGCCCGGCTCGCTCGCCCAGGTTCACTTCAAAACCGCTTCTGCCACACCAACGTTCGTCGTGCCCGCATCGGCCCTCATATTCCGCCGAGAAGGAATGCAGCTCGCGACCATCACCGACAGCAGCGATGGAACTGTCGCGCATCTCATTCCCGTTGAGATCGGCGAAGACGACGGCGCAAATGTGCAGATCGTCAGCGGCCTCAATTCCAATGACAGAGTGATTCAGGATCCACCCGATTCCCTGATCGACGGAGAAAAAGTGACCGTGGAATCTTCGCAAAGCAGCGCCTTCGGCGCGGGAGGATTGTGATCAGGCACCGAGGCCATAGGTCGAAACCGTCGCCGGAGAATCGTCCGCCCAGCCAAGTTTGTCCTGACGAGCGGACCGCGCCATCGCCTCGCGCAATTCGCCGTCTTGGCCTGTCCTCTCTTGTCTTTCTTGGTCCCTTGTTCCCTTGGTCCCTTGTTCCCTGCTTCTATCGGGCTGCAAACCCGTCGGCCCAAACTACAATCGTCCCGGCTACACTGCCCCGCCTGCCTACAAAGAAAGCGGCGCGACAACCGTCGTCGTCCCTCCACCCAATCCGCAAGGCGGCGCATGGCAGCCCGCCAATCCTTCCGACGGAATGCTGAAGGGCAAGTGGTGGGAGATCTACCAGGACCCGCAGCTCAACCAGCTTGAAGATCGCATCGACTCCGCTAACGTCCAGCTCCGCCAGCAAATGGAGCTTTATCTGGCCGCTGAGGATCAGGTCCGCGCCGCGCGCGCCAACTTATTTCCAACGCTCTCCGCCGGCCCTTCCATTAGCCGTGATCGCGTCTCGGCACACCGTCCATTGGCAGCGCCGGGCGGCGCCACCACCTACGGCGACTTCGTTATCGCCGGCCAGGCCAGTTGGGAGCCGGATTTCTGGGGCCGCGTTCGTCGCACCATCGAACAGGCGCGCGCCAACGCGCAAGCCGACGCCGCTGACGAGGCCAACGTGGCTCTCACGCTCCACGCCGAATTGGCCACCGACTACTTCGCCCTGCGCGGCCTCGATTCCCAGATCAAATTCCTCTCGTCGACAGTCACCGATCTGGAGCACCAGCTCGACCTGACTCAGCGTCGCTTTCACGGCGGCGTCGCTACAGAAGTCGACGTCGCGCAGGCGCAAACTCAGCTTGAAACAGTCCGCGCGCAGCTCGTCGATCTCGGCGTGGCCCGCGCGCAGTTCGAGCACGCCATCGGCACTCTCGCAAATGACAACCTGCCCGACTTCAGCATTCCCCCGTCGCCCCTCGACTTGACGCTGCCGAAAATTCCCATCGGCGTGCCTTCGCAATTATTGGAGCGCCGTCCCGACATCGCCCAGGCCGAGCGCCTCGCGGCCGCTGCCAACGAGCAAATCGGCATCAACATCGCCGCGTTTTATCCGACGATCTCGCTCACCGGCGCCGGCGGCTTTGAAAGCACCAACCCCGGCACCTGGATTCAGGGTCCCAGCTCGCTCTGGAGCCTCGGCGCGCAAGCGACCGAGTTGCTCTTCGACGCCGGCCAGCGTCATGCGCTCACCGATGTCGCCCGCCACACCTACGAGGCGCAGGCCGACGGCTATCGCAACACCGTCTTCCAGGCCTTCGATGACGTTGAAGACCAGCTCGCCGCGCTCCGCATCCTCGAACAGGAATCTGAAACCCAGCAGCGCGCCGTCGATGCTGCCCGTCACTCCTTCGATCTCTCCAACACGCGCTACAAAGGCGGCGTCACCAGTTATCTTGAGGTACTCACCGCCGAGCAGACGCTCTTGCAAAACCAGGTCACCGCCATCAACATTCAGAGCCGGCAATTCGCCTCGAGCGTCAGCCTCGTGCGCGCCCTCGGCGGCGGCTGGGACGTAACGCAGTCGCCCTAAAACCTGCGAACGCCGCCCACTCGATGAAACGCTTCTCTGTGGCCCCCAGGATACTCGCGGCGATATGATTCATGAATGTTTGCCCGCGCGACAGCCGATCTTCTTCTGGGTGCCGCACTGCCCCACGCCGCACCGCCGCAACTTCGATCGGTACTTTCTGCCCGTTCCTCCCATTCAGCAGTTGCAGCACACACCTGACCTGATCATCGCTGTGCTGATGTGCTGCCTCGCCGCGGCGTTCCTGGCGCTTTGGCGGGCTGCGCCGGATTTTCGAGCCGTTCGCAACATTGGCATCTTTTTCACAACTGCAGCCATAGGCGAGCTATTCGATTACTTCGGAGGCCAGACCCCTTATTGGTCTCTGAGATCCATTACAGCCGGTATGCTCGTTGCCGCCGCGGGCGCGGCGATGCAGATTCCGCGGCGTCGCTGGACCTGGTTCTTCTGGCCAATCTATCTCTTTGTTTCCGTGGCCGTTTGGTTTCCGAGCTTGTCTTTCACTGCCCCCTGGCCGTCGGTCATTGCCCAGGTTCTGCTTGCGATTCTCGTTGTCCAGGGCCTAACGCGCAAGAACACATCCGACAGAATGATCGCCGTCGCATTTTTATGTTATTGGCTCGTGCGCCTCACTGTTTTCGGCTCCTTCAATCGCATGATCACCATGAAGGACTACGTTACTTCCGTCGGCGGCTGGCAATGGCCATACCCAACCAGCGCGTTGACCCTGGCGGGACTCGCAACACTGGTGATCTTTATTCGCGATCTCATCCGCGACCGCCGCGATAAGCAGCGCATGGCCGCTGAACTGGCCGCCGGCCGCGCCGTCCAGCACGTTCTTATTCCTGAAGACGTTCCCGCAATTCCCGGATTCAACATTCAGTCGGTCTATAAACCCTTCGGAGAAGTCGGCGGCGACTTTTTCCAGGTTCTTCCGGTTATCGCCCTTCCGGTTAACGCCCTGCCGACCAATGCTCTGCCGATCAACAACGATCCAGTTTCCGGCGGAGCGCTCGTGATCATCGGCGATGTCAGCGGCAAAGGCATGCCCGCCGCCATGACTGTCTCGCTGTTGGTCGGGACAGTCCGCACTCTGGCGCACTACACATCCAGCCCTGGAGAAATCCTCGCCGCCATGAACCTGCGTATGCTCGCCCGCAGCAACGGCGGCTTCACCACCTGCCTCGTCCTCCGCGTCGACGCTGACGGCACGCTCACCATCGCGAACGCAGGCCACATTCCGCCTTATGTCGACGGAAAAGAACTGCAGTTCGAAGGTGGTCTCCCGCTGGGAATCTCCGCCGACGCGATCTACCCCGAATCTACCTTCCAACTGTCCCCTGAGCAGCAACTCACTCTCCTCACCGACGGCGTAGTTGAGGCCCGCGACAAGTCCGGCACCCTCTTCGGCTTTGAGCGCAGCGCATCTCTCAGCACTCAGCCCGCCGAAGCCATTGCCCTCGCAGCCCAGGCCTTTGGCCAGGACGATGACATCACTGTCCTCTCCGTAACCCGTATGCCCTTAACCCGCACAAACCATCCGAATCCTGCGTCGGCATAGCTCAGTAAGCCGCCTCAATCTCTAAATCGCTCGTTTCGGCCGCATATCTGCCCAAATTTCCAGAAAACCCTCCACGCCAACGCCGCCAAATCAATTCCTAAAATGGCATTCGTTCCGCCTTCGCCTCCGATTTAACCAAATCATGCACAACGC
>CAVXPR010000051.1:0-62379 GCA_963763585.1 uncultured Acidobacteriaceae bacterium
AATGGCTTTACATCGTCATAGTATTCCTGGAATTGTAATCCTTCCGTTTTCATCGCGCAATTTACCTAGAAGTTCAATCAGGACCATGGATCGGATTAAAGACAATGCCCCCATGAAAACCTGAATGCAAATCCATAGATGAACCTGTCATCGTAATATCTAGGTGATTATCCGCGGATACCTAAGACGAGTGCAGAGTATCGCCCTGGGAATGTTCCTACATCGACAATAGCTAAATAGTCTGCTTTCAGTTCATTCTCTTTGGCTTTTAGAATACTTTGAATCCCTAAACTTCCGCATTCTTCCTCTCCCTCAACGATACATTTTACATTGATAGGAAGTTTATCTGTGAGTTTAAGAAGGGTTTTAAGGGCTTGCAACACATAAAAACATTGCCCCTTATTATCTTGAGCACCACGGGCATATACTTCACCGTCTTTGACTGTAGGTTGAAAGGGTGGTGTGTGCCAAGCTTCTAATGGATCAGTCGGTTGTACATCATAATGATTATAGATCAGCAAAGTAGGTTGATTAGGTCCTGCCTTATCGTAAGATCCAAATACAACAGGATGCACTTTGGTTTCCCATAGTTCTGCTTAAAACCTAAAGAATCCAAGTAATTTTGTACCCAAGCTGTCCCCCTAAGGATATCTTTCTTATTCTGGCTCAGAACTAATACTTGGAATCGAAAGAAATTCAAAGTATTCTTGTAGTGCTTTTTCTTTTTCGCTATCAAAAGCATTTTTTATCTCTAGTGCAGATGGCATATGGACCTCCTAAAAAAGTACCAGATTATAGCATTAGGTATCCGATTGCAAGTGCCAGAATAATGAAATAGAGAATGACACTTATGCGCACACGAAAATGAGGGTCGTTAAACCATTTTCGGATTGTCGATGCAACTTTGCAAAAATCCGATGCGTTCAGCAATGCTATAGTGATGCCAGCTAGGAACTAAATCGAGTCTTGCCTGAATGGATTCCTACTTCATCCAGAGCTGTAATCATGTCTTGAATGGGAAGATTCACTTGTAAAATATGCAAATCCGCTTGCCGTTCAAACATTCTTGAGAAATACCCAAAAATGATGCGAAAATAAAGTGCTAGAACAAGTGCATAACAAAGAAATAAAGCAATGGGTCTGTAGTAGGGGTGATGCCAATCAGTCAAAGTCCAATCAAAGACCAATCCTATAAAAGCTGTTGCTACAGTCATTCCAAGAATAATGAATGGATAGATGATCATGTGTTTTCGCTGACTATGACCGATTTCATGCACAAGGATTGCATCGATAGCTTCTTCAGGTAAAGCATGGATTAAATAGCGGGAAAACAGTACATAGCGAAACCAGGGGAGAATCCCAATGATTGCAGCTGTAGGCGTATGATTCATCACTGTCCATTCCAAGATACCTGCATGTTTAAAGCCTGCCTTGGTACAGAGCGCTTCTAGCCTTTGTAGGGACTCCTGATCTTGCAAAGGTATACATCCCCAAGATTTACAAATCATCGTCGGTAAAAAAAAGAGCATTCCCATGAAAATGACAACGCTAGTCGCTATTAAAGCAGCGTCTTGCCAAAGGGTTGGCAGCAATGAAAGAAAATCTAACAAGATCACAATGCATAAAAATGGGACGCCAAATGGGATGATGAGCTTCATCTGTCTTGCCGCTTCGGTCTTCCGCAATAAGTGCTTCCCTTTTAAGAAGGTGTAGTGAAAAAGCGTGAGTCCACCAAAGTAGAATCCTAAGGCAATCAGAGCGTTTATACTTTCCCAAGATTGAAAAAGCCGATCTCCTCCTAAAACAAAGAAGTAGATCATCAAAAAAACAACGAGTTCTAAATTAACAATCACGAGCCAAAAAGAGCGATTTCTCTGCCTAGACACCCACCAATTCTGAAATGTAATGCCCAGTAAAAACAAGGCATAAAGGCCCAAGCTTATCAAAAAAGCCTGCATGGGATCATGGACCCATTCTGTCAGCCGAATTTCCGGTGCAATATTGATCAACAATACCGTCAAAATAAGAAAAAATAGTGATGTGAACAATGGGTTTGCCTTTTAGTGTTTCTCTACCCCCGAAGGGGGCTAAAGATGGTAGCCCAGATCGGCTCGTCATCGAGCCGCTCTGGGTATGGTAGAAAAAATTTATCACCCCCGAAGTGGGGTGATGGAAAGGCTACTAGACCTTCCAGTACCCTCTTCGAGGGTACAATGATTTTATACTTTCCTTCCCAGAGCGGCTCGATGACGAGCCGATCTGGGCTACCATCTTTAGCCCCCTTCGGGGGAATATGTTTCTTCTGGTTCATTTTTATTGTAAATGGTGTTATAGTAAATAGGTAACTTGGAAAAAATATGCAAAATAATACACTACTTAAAGTCTCAATCGCTATGGTATTAGCCGTTTTTGCAGGATGGCTTACCGGCCAGACTGCTGGGATTTGGGGCGTGACTTTTTATCAGATCTATAGCCTTGTTGGTCAGCTTTTTTAAATGCATTAACGATGGTGACTCTTCCCTTAGTGATGGCCTCGATTATTACCGGCACAGCCAAAATGAGCGGCGAGAAATCATTCGGATCATTAGGTGGTAAAACATTCGGATTTTATCTAACAACAAGTTTTTTTGCTGTCCTCGTGGGCTGGTTTGTTAGCGTTTGGCTTACTCCTGGAAACCATTTCTCTGAAATTCCTTCGATGGAACACACAGAAATATTGCAAAATCTAGATAAACAAATCGAAGAACCTGCTTTTGCTAAAATTGAAAGAATATTTCTGCAGATAATACCTTCAAATCTTGTTTTAGCGGCATCGAAAGGACAAATGTTAGGGTTAATCCTCTTTAGTCTTTTCTTTGGCTTTTTCATGAGCCGCATCGATCCCCAATTGAGCACAACCCTCAATCATTTCTGGCAAGGGGTCTTGCAAACAATGATGAAAATCACCCAGGCTATTATGAAAGTCCTTCCAATCGGAGTTTTTGCCTTGATCGCTAAAGTTGCAGCATCCATTGGGTTAGATACACTTATTTCCATTGGCTATTTCTTCGGAGCGGTAATCCTAGGCTTATTGATTTATGGAGGAGTGATATTGCCTCTCATGTTGAAGTGGATCGCAGGTATTCGCCCTCTCACTCACATTAAAGCAATGATTCCGGCCCTGTTTACAGCCTTTTCAACGAGTTCTTCGTCAGCGACACTTCCAGTAACCATCGAATGCATGGAGAAACGTGCGGGAATCTCCAATAGGATATGCAGTTTCACCCTTCCTCTTGGCACCTCTTTTAACATGGCCGGAACGGCTTTATACGAATGTATGGCTGTTTCTTTATAGCACAAGTTTATGGAGTTGAACTTGCTTTATCTTCGCAAATCCTTATCGTTTTCTTATCCTTGATTATGTCCATTGGCATTGCTGGCATACCTTCAGCAAGTTTGATTGCGATTATAGTCATCCTATCAATCATGGGCCTTCCTGCGGAAGGTATAGGGCTTCTAATTGCTGTTGAAAGGCTCTTGGATATGTTACGTACTGTCACAAACGTTTTCAGCAATAGCTGTTGCACTGTCTTGGTTGCTCGTTCTGAAGGTGAACAAACAGCCTTAGCTCTATAATTTTGGAGAAAATATAATGAAAAAAAAATTCATAATCAGTCTTGTATTCATGAGCTTTTGTATCACACTTCATGCTGAAGATGATCTGGCTCAACTTGATGCGCTTATCAAAGTAACCCGTGAAAACCTAGAACAAGAAATCGCTTTACGCGAGCTTGTGAAAGGCTATTTGGATTTACAACAGCAGTATTTACAAAATACTGACGATAAAGAACTGCTATTGCGTGTGGCCCGATCTGCTGTTAAGGTCTTGGATGCAATTAAAGAGAATAATTTGATCCAAACCTTTTCTACATCATTCATGAATGAACTAACCTTGTTTGCACAAGTTGGGCAAAAACGGGGAATTCCAAAACCCTAATGAAACCCATCCATTACATTGATCGTCAAACAGGCTTAGAAACAGTTGAAAAGGTGTATGGCGGAAATGCTCTCGCATTTTTATATGGAGAAGATTTCCTTAGCAGAATTTTAGGCGCGCCTTTGATGCATGCGCTCTCCCGTTTTCCATTCTTCTCTGCTTTTTATGGATGGTGGCAATCCTTACCACTAACGCGACGCAAAATCCTGCCATTTATTGAACGTTACGATGTTGATCCTTCAGAATTTGTCGAAAGCCCTTCTAAATTCGCTTCCTTCAACGATTTTTTTATCAGGAAATTGAAGCCCGAAAATAGACCAATCGATACTCGAAAAGATGTCGCTGTTATACCTGCGGATGCGCGTTACTGGTTTTATCAGAACATTTCTATGGCTGAGGGATTTATCGTGAAAGGGGAAAAATTTTGTATTCCAACGTTGTTGGATGATCCGAAATTGGCAGAAAAATATTCTCAAGGGAGTATGGCTATTGCCAGACTGTGTCCTTCAGATTATCACCGTTTCCACTTTCCATGTACGGGCATGGCAGGTCCCACACAACTTATCAATGGACATCTTTACTCGGTAAATCCATTAGCTATTCGTAAAGATCTAACGATTTTTACACAAAATAAACGCACTCTTTGCAATATCAAGACTGAAAATTTCGGTAATGTGCTATTTATCGAAATTGGTGCGACATTTGTCGGTTCGATCCACCAAACCTATCCATCGAATACACTGCAGAAGAAAGGGGCAGAAAAAGGGTATTTTTCTTTTGGAGCTTCGTCCCTGATCCTCTTATTTGAACCTGATCGCATTCGCTTTGATAAGGATCTTCTGGCTGCTTCTAAGGCTGGTATAGAAATTCGCTGTCTCATGGGACAGTCAATGGGGCAAAAACATGATTAACCTAAATAGTTACAAATAAAGATGGTATGGAGTATTGATGAAAAATAAAGAGATTGTCGAAAAATTTGCCCACAGTGTTTGGAATGAAAAAAATTTAAGTATCATTGATGAGCTCACTCATGAAAATGTGGTCATTCATAGTCTCTTTGGCGATTACCACGGGGTGCAATCCATGAAAGATATTGTAAAGGCTTGGCAAGTTGGCTTTCCAAACCTGAAAGTTGAAACGATCGATACCATTGCAGAAAAAGATAAAGTCATTGTTCATTGGAAGGCTTCTGGTAACCATAAAGGACCTCTTCGAGGCATTATTCCCACTGGTAAAGCTGCCTATTATGAAGGTGTAACCATCTATGGACTTAACAAAGGCAAAATTGTCGAATATTGGGCTTATTTAGATATGGAACATCTCCTCAATCAAATACGCTAGGATTAATATATATGATAGTATCCAGTGTTTCCTTTTCTTTTCAAAAAGAAAAAATTAATAATTATAAGTTGATTACAGCAGAAGCTTATAATAAAACAGCGGAAGCGTATAGTAAAAATGTATCTGCATTGCATCCCTTTGAATTTGCAGCAGCTTTCAGAGCTGCTTTAGCCTGTCGCGTGAAAATATTGGACGTTGGATGTGGTTCAGGTCGTGATGCTGCTATATTTAGTAATCCCTCTAAAATTCAACCTTTAGATGTCACAGGCATTGACAATTCCGAAGAAATGCTTCATGTCGCTAGGAATACAGCAAAATACGCTAAATTTCTCAACATGGATATTGAATCCATGAATTTTAATGGAGAAACATTTGATGGTATTTGGGCATGCACATCATTGTTGCACATGCCAAAAAAAAATCTGCCTCCGGTTGTGAAAAAGTTTTACAGCTTATTGAATCCTGGAGGAATACTAGCAATTATCTTAAAAGGGGGTAAAACAGAGGGTTTGGAAAGTAGATGATCGTTACGTAATTAAAGAAACTTTGGAACACCCAACGAAATATTATGCATATTACGAGGAAGACGAACTAAATAAATTAATTACCGCAGTTGGTTTTAAAGTACTTGTTTCTCGCACTAGTCGACCAAATACAGATAGTTATAATAAGGAAGTGTATTTTATTTCAGCACTCTATCAAAGCGAACTAACCAGCGTGCCTAGCAACAGTGTGGGTTCATTGCTACTGTAAGTTGCTGTGTTATGGCGAAGCCTTTGGAGTGCGACAGCTCGCTGTCGCTTTTGCCCTGCCCTGGTTGATGCTCGAAGGTTCGTGGGCGAGCAGCGAAAGGCCTCAAGCTTCTGGTGCAAGAGCCTCGTAGCTTCAACCAGGGCAGGGCAAAAGCGACAGCGAGCTGTCGCGTTACAGCTAATGCTATAAATCAAGACGGCCTGGGCGAGTGCGGCTACTTCTCGTTGGAGTTCTCAGGGCCGAAGGCCCGGCACGTGTATAGCCCAGGCCGCAAGGCCTGGGTCAGAGCATCCCAAAAAATGAGGCCTGAAAGGCCGACACAAGGCACTCACAGACCCATATGTCGGCCCTTCGGGCCTCAATTGTGGGGTGGGTTTTCCCCAGGCCTTGCGGCCTGGGCTATACACGTGCCGGGCCTTCGGCCCTGAGAACTCCAACGAGAAGTAGCCGCACTCGCCTGGGCTATACATCTAAACAAGCGCCTTATTCAGGCTGTACAACTGGAGTTTGGGGAGCAACGATAACGGGTTGCCCTGGGACAACTACTGGTGTTTGTACGTTACCGTTGTATCGATTAACTTCACCTGGCTATGATAACGATTAACTTCACCGGGATGATCGTAGCGATTTGCGTCCATGCGATTTGCGTCCATCCCCCGATCCATGCCACGATTATCAATTCCTCGTTCATCTCCCATGCGACCATCTCCCATACGTTCACCGCCTTCGCGCATGGCAATTTGAGAAGAATTCACTGCATAGCTAGTATTAAGTAGAATTACTGATAAAAACAATAAACTAATTTTAATGATATTCATAGATCCTCCTGTTTTAAGTATTGGAGTGGTCCACATGTATTATTATTAAATTAATGGGATTAAATAGTATATAAATTTTTTAAAATGAGCGGAGTTTACCCGCTCATCAAGGAAGGATTAATCTAAATATCCAAGGTGATTAAGTCTTTCTACGTTTATCTTGGCGTATTTAGTGGTTCTGCACACCAACAGTGATAAGTCCCCCAGCTAAAGCACTAGAACCAGCAACATAAGATAGAATTTTAACGGTTGTTGGACTCACGCACCCGCCCGGCGCTATTTTTATGATGTCTTTAGCTGTAAGTACAATAACAACGATACCAGCAGCAATTGCGAGAAATCCTAAGACTGTAATCGCCTTTTCTATAATTCTTTTATGACTATAGCTGAGACTTTTAAACTTCTTAGAGATAGTAAACGGAGCATCTTGATCAATACCACGATAAGGGCCAATTCCGTTATCCATAATTTTTCTCCTTATTTTATTTGGAGTTTTACTGTTTCAACTAGTAGGGGGCTTTCAGAAAGTTCGCGACGTTAAATTCCTAATACTATTATAATTACGGTTCATGGGAAGAATTGGGGGCGCGGAGAGAAGAAAAAACGATAATGAAAATATATCATTGAAGAAAAAAAGAGAGGACATAAAAAAAACCCTATGTGATCAAACAATAGGAGGTTCTCTATGTCCATCTCTAAAGTCTTTTATACCTTAATCAACGATAAAAATACAATCTTTCAGAAGGCAGAATTTCAATCTGATCATATTATTTTTCGAGCTCGTCTACGGAAAACCATGAAGAGGTGTCCATGCTGCAAATCATTTGACGTACGAATCAAAGACACCAAAGAGCGAACCTTTAGAATGGTCAACCTTGGGCAGAAAAGAACTCATCTGAAAATCGACGTCTACAAAGTTTGGTGTCAAGCATGTGATAAAAAAGCGTGGATTGAATTGCCATTTACTTGCGGCAAGCTCCCTATGACCATATCTTTCATTCTCTATATCATCCAATTAACAGGGATGTCCACTCTCCTTTCTGTAGCGCTTTTCTTAGGGCTTCAATGGAAAACAGTAAAAAATATAGATAAAGCAAACCTTAAGAAAAAGGCTAAGCAATTTTCTTATCAAAAAACTCCGATATATCAGCATCGATGAAATTGCAATCAAGAAGGGGCATAAATATATGACCATCTTCACTGATATTTCTACAGGCCAAATCATTCATGCCGTGGAAGGTCGGAGCGAAGAAGCTCTCAGACCATTTTTAAGATTACTTTCAAAAAAAGCAAAACGACTTAGGGGCTATTGGGATCGATATGAGCGCTGCCTACGCGAGCTCTGTTAGGATAGCATCTTCCTAATGTATCAATTATTTATGATCGCTTCCACGTTACCAAGTTACTGAACAATACAATCGATAAAATAAGACGTGCCGAATATGCGAACTGTCTAAATAAGGGTTTAAGAGTACTCAAGGGGCAACGTTTTTTATTGTTGAGAAATTTTGTAGATCTTGAAGACCGAGCAAAAAAGTAGTCTTCAGACTCTTTTAGAGGTTAACGAATCATTAGGGATTGCTCATAGCATGAAGGAGCAGTTTAGATTATTTTGGACTTGTGGTTCAAGGAAAGAAGGGGCAAGATTTCTTGGCTGGTGGATTATACAAGCTTTTGAATCGGGTGTGGAACAGTTAGTCAGAACAGCTCGCACGCTTCCTTTATCACTTCAAAGGGACTGTTAAGCTATTTTGAGTATAAGAATTGACATTGCGAACGTGAGGGTGGAGTTCGAGTCGGGATGCGTGGCGAATTTTACCGCGTCGCGGGTGTCGACTGAGCAAGTGAGGAAGCTGCGGTTCTTTGAACCGCGGCAGTATGTGTCGATTGATTACGCGCGGCGCGATGTGCTGATGATACGGGTAGAAGGCAGCGGGGTTGGCGGAGCTAGCGGAGCCGATAAGCAGGGTCGGTTCCCACCCTTGCCGCAAGAACAGAAGCTCGGCAAGGATGGGGCAACGGATTCTCAGTCGCAACTGGCAGAGGCGGCGGCAGAGTTTTTGACGACGGGGAAACTCGATTCGGCCGTGATTCAGAAATTGCTGGCTTCGGGGCAAGTTCCAGTAGGGCTGGCGATGAAGATTGCCGCAGCGAAGAACGATCCTGAAAAACTGAAGGACATTGCGAAGGGATTGGCGGGGACGCCGGATGGGGCACAGGATCGGGTTGGGCCGGGGCTGAGCTTTGTGAAGCCGGAAGTGAAAGACGGCGAACCATTGCGGCTGGAGATTCTTTCGTTTCTTGAGGCGGTGCGGACTCGCCGCGAGCCGAGGGTTACGGCGCGGCAGGGGCGCGCGGCGCTTGAACTGGCGCTGACGATCCAGGCGACGATGGCGGCCCATGCGGAGCGCGCGGGGCTGGGGGATTTCTTTAAGAACTAGTGGTCAATAAATAGTGGAAAAGAAATGCGGTGAGCGATAGAAGTTCTATTCTCGCTTATGGCGCAATTGGCCCACTGATCCACTGATGCGGGCACAAAAGTGAGAGGCGAGCGCAAACATGCGCTATGCGTTGAAGCTAACTCAGCACTAAGTGAAGAAATGCGGTTGTAAAGCGCTTTTTCGGGCGCGAGAGCGTGTTGACAGCGGTTGTTGCGCTAATTAGAGTTGGCCGCTGGGGAGGAGGAATTTCGAGCCCCGAACGATTGGTTGGTTGCAAAAGAGAAGGACTTAACAGAAATGATTCACAGGGAGATGATTTCGATGCGTGGAGTGCGGATAGTTGCGGGAGTGTTGCTGGGGTTTGGCGCGGCGGCAATGATGTGGGGACAAGGTGCAGAGAAGCCGGCGTATTTGAATCCGAATTTGCCGGCCGAGCAGCGCGCGGCTGACCTGGTGCATCGGATGACGCTCGAAGAGAAGGCGAGCCAACTGGTGAATCAGGCGCGCCCGATTCCGCGGCTGGGCGTGAAGGCATACGACTGGTGGAGCGAGGCGCTGCACGGCGTGGCGGTGGTGGGAACGACGGAGTTTCCAGAGCCGATTGGGCTGGCATCGACCTTTGACACGGCCAAGATTCATGAGATGGCGACTGATATTGGGACTGAGGCGCGGGTAGTTTATGAGCAATCGGCGGCGGCGAATGATGGCGACAGCCTGATTTTTCATGGGCTGGATTTCTGGGCGCCGAATCTGAATATCTTTCGCGATCCGAGGTGGGGACGCGGGCAGGAGACATACGGCGAAGATCCTTTTTTGACGGGGCGGATGGGCGTGGCATTTGTGACCGGAATGCAGGGCGACGATCCAAATCACTATCGCGTGATTTCTACGCCGAAGCATTTCGTGGTGCACTCGGGACCGGAGCCAACGCGGCACTTTGCCGATGTGGATGTGAGCAGACACGATGAGTTGGACACGTATCTGCCGGCGTTTCGCGCGGCGGTTACGGAAGGCAAGGCGGGCAGCGTGATGTGCGCGTACAACGGCATTAACGGGCAGCCGGCCTGCGCGAACGAGTTCACCTTGCAGGACCAACTGCGCGGGAAGTGGGGATTCCAAGGGTATGTGGTTTCAGATTGCGGGGCGGTGCGCGACGTTTTTGAAGGCCATCACTTCGAGCCGACACAGGCGCAGGCCTCGGCGATCAGCCTGCAGCGCGGAATGGACAACGAGTGCATCGACTTCAGGGCGAAGGTGACGGACGACCACGATTACAAGCCATACGTGGACGCAGTGAATGCCGGATATCTGAAGGAGAGCGAGATTGATACGGCGGTCATCCGGTTGTTTACGGCGCGGATGAAGCTGGGACTTTTCGATTCGCCGGATGTGTCGCCCTACGCGAAGACGGATGCGAGCGAACTGGACAGCGCCGCACACCGCGCGCTGGCGCTTAAGCTGGCAAACGAGTCGATGGTGCTGTTGAAAAACGATGGCGTGCTGCCGCTGAAGACGACGGGGCAGAAGGTGTTGGTTGTGGGACCGCTGGCGGAGCAAACGCGCGTGCTGCTGGGGAACTACAACGGAATTCCGACGCATACGGTTTCGATTTTGGACGGGCTGAAGAAGGAATTCGCAGGCGACACAATCACTTTTATGGCGGGGACGGGGTTCCTGACTAAGGAAGCCTCCTCTCCGGTGCCGGCTGAGGCATTGAGCCTGGATGGGAAGCCGGGAGTGAAGGCGACCTATCTGAACGAGAACATCGTGAGCTTTGCGAGCGCGCAGACGTACGCGACACAGGGGCTGGCGACGCGAATTGAGCCGGTAATCGACATTCAGGCGCAGCCGGTGCCCGATGCGGCAAGTAACGTTGATCCGCTGACGGTGAAGTGGGAGACGACGCTGACGGCGAAGGAAACGGCCGACTACAACCTGGGAGTTGAGACGGATGGATTCTTCCGCGTGTTTCTTGATGGCAGGCCGGTGGTGATGGCGAACTATCCGCATGGGGTAGAGACGATCACGGGCAAGGTACACATGGAGGCGGGCAAGGCTTATCCGCTGAGGGTGGAGTACCAGAGAACGGGCAAAGCTCCGCTGCACCTGAAGCTGATGTGGAGCAAGATTGACCAGAGTATGGACCCTGCGGTGGTGACGGCGGCGAAGGACGCGGACGTCGTGGTGGCAGTGGTGGGCATTACGAGTCAACTCGAAGGCGAAGAGATGAACGTAAGCGAGCCGGGCTTTCAAGGTGGCGACCGGACGAGCCTGGATCTGCCAAAGCCGGAAGAGGATTTGCTGAAGGGCGTGGCCGCATCTGGCAAGCCGCTGGTGGTAGTGCTGACGAACGGAAGCGCGCTGGCGGTGAACTGGGCCAACGAGCACGCGAATGCGATTGTGGATGCGTGGTATCCGGGCGAAGAGGGCGGAAACGCAGTGGCGGAGACGCTTTCAGGCGCGAACAATCCGGCGGGACGATTGCCGGTGACGTTCTATAAGGGTGTCGACCAACTGCCGAATTTCGAAGACTACTCGATGAGGGCGCGGACTTATCGGTATTTCACGGGGACGCCGTTGTATCCCTTTGGGTATGGACTGAGCTATACGACGTTCGCGTATAGCGGGCTGACGGTTCCGACAGGGACGGTGAATGCGGGAGATCCAGCGGTGGTAGAAGCGACGGTGACAAATACTGGAACGCGGGCAGGCGACGAAGTGGCGGAGCTTTACCTGAAGTTTCCCAACGTACCAGGCGCGCCGCGGCTTGCATTGCGCGGATTTGAGCGCGTACATCTGGAGCCGGGAGCGTCGACGAAGGTTCACTTCGAGCTAAAGCCGCGTGACCTGAGCATGGTGACGGATGTGGGCGCGTTGATTGAGGCCGAAGGCGCTTACACGGTGAGCGTGGGCGGCGGACAGCCGGGAACAGGAGCTGCTGGGGTGACGGGAACGCTGACGGTAAAAGGGACGACGTCGATTCCGGAATAGATTATTGACAATTCTGCAGGATGCGGCGCCTTCACAAGTTGAAGGCGCCGCATTTTTTTGCGTCGTCGAAGAGCCGCGCAGAATTCGAATTTACACGGCATTGATGTTTCTTTCACACACGTGATTTATCCCTAATGAGGTTCGGAATTCCCTACCCCACTGGTTCCGAAATCCTACAAAATCCAAACCGGAGTTTGACGATGGCCGATCTGGCTACGACAGTTGATAGTCCGCACGCAAGCGGATCGATCCTTGATAAGAAGATGAAGAAAAGCTCGGCGTGGGTGAGCGGCATCGTGGTTGTGACCGCGCTGTTGGGGGGCTTGGGTTACATCGGCTTCCATATACAGCAGGACCTGAGCAACGTGACTGTCGCCAGCGTCTGGCCTTTTGCGTTGCTGGGTGTGGCGCTGCTGATTGCGCTGGGATTCGAGTTTGTGAACGGCTTCCACGACACGGCGAACGCAGTGGCGACCGTGATCTACACGCACTCGCTCGACCCGAACATCGCGGTGGTGTGGTCGGGATTGTGCAACCTGGCCGGCGTGCTGGTTTCAAGCGGCGCGGTTGCGTTCAGCGTGATTACGCTGCTGCCGGTGGAGCTGATTTTGCAGGTGAGCTACGGCGCGGGATTCGCGATGGTGTTCGCGCTGCTGCTTGCGGCGATTATCTGGAACCTGAGCACTTGGTGGTTCGGATTGCCGGCGTCAAGCTCGCACACGATGGTGGGATCGATTATCGGCGTAGGCGTGGCAAACCAATTGATGAGCGTGCACTCGGGAACTTCGGGCGTGGACTGGGGGCAGGCGACAAAGGTATTCCAGGTGCTGCTGATCTCGCCGATTGTTGGATTCGTCTGCGCCGCAGCGCTGCTGCTGATTTCGAAATTCTTCATCCTGACGAAATGGGCGAAAAGTTTTGCTCACACTTTCGATGCGAATCACAAGAAGCCACTTTGGCTGATTCCTACTATTGCGATTACCGGAATCCCCGGGGCTTACGTGTTTTTATATTTAGCTCCGATGGTTTTCGGGCTCTTCGGCACTCCGGGAATGGCAGTATGGCAGCCGATTAAATATTTCGCGGGATGGAATCCGCCAACGGGCCTGATCGCGACGATGATTCTGTTGGGCATCGCCGGCTGGTACCTGGTGGCGGTGTTTGCCAGGATTGTGATCGACAACGCAGATGTGCTGTTTACCGCGCCGAAGGGCAGCGCTCCTCCACCGTGGCCGATTCGTGCTCTGCTGATTTTCACCTGCTCAGGCGTGAGCTTTGCGCACGGATCGAATGACGGGCAGAAGGGCATGGGACTGATCATGCTGATCCTGATCGGCACCGTTCCGACAGCATATGCGCTGAACCACGCGGTGAGCGCGAGGGACGTGCAGACGTTTGTTACGTCTTCGCAGGCGGCCGACGCGGTGATTAATAAGCATGCGGATCAGACCGCTGTGATGGGCGCTGACGCGAGAGCGACCGTGACCCAATACATCGCCACCAAGCAATTGCAGCCGGACACGATGCTCGCGCTGCGCGAGCTGGTGAACGATCTGAGTAACGAAGTGGGGCTCTACAAGGAATACAAATCGGTCCCGGCGAGCCAGCAGACCAACGTGCGCAACGACATGTACGTGGCCAGCGAGGCGATCCGGCTGATGCTGAAGAGCAAGAACCCGCAATTTACTTCGGCTGAGACCGCTGCGCTTACGACGTACGAAACCCAAGTGAACAAGGCGACCAAGTTCATTCCTGGCTGGGTAAAGGTGGCGGTGGCGCTGGCACTGGGACTGGGCACGATGGTTGGATGGAAGCGCATTGTGGTGACGGTGGGCGAGAAGATCGGCAAGGAGCACCTGACGTATGCGCAGGGCGCGTGCGCGGAGCTGGTAGCGATGGGAACGATCATGGCCGCGGATAACTTCGGGCTGCCGGTATCGACAACGCATGTGCTGAACTCCGGCGTGGCGGGAACGATGGCGGCAAATAAGAGCGGCTTGCAGTTCTCGACGATCAGGAATATTGCGGCGGCTTGGGTGTTTACGCTGCCGGTGGCGGCGCTGCTTTCAGGATCGCTGTTCTGGCTGTTCAGGCAGATATCGCACTAGCAGGTTTCGTTTTAGATGGAAGGCAGTAACGATAAGGGCGTTCGCCACGGCGGACGCCTTTTTTCGTGCGCCAGAGGAAGGATGATGGCGGTGAAGGGGCAAATAAAGAGGCGCATCCGGTAACATAGAAAATGGTGCTTAGAAGAGGATGAGCCTGAAAGCAAAGCTGGAAGCTGTCATATATGCCGCCGAGGAGCCGGTAACACTGGCTCAACTAGCCGGATTGTTTGCCGATGAGGCTCTGGAGTGGAAAGCGGCACGTGGTGCGGAGGGTGCCGCCGAGAGCGTCGCGCTGCCGCAGCTGAACGAGGCGTTTCCGCATCTGGGGCTGGAGCCTGTAGAGAGTGCGGGCGAGGATGGCGCTGTAGGTCAAGAACCGGCGGAAGATGCTAAAGAGGGCGATGAGGCCGCCGCCGATGCGGGGGCGGAAGCGAAACGTGTCGCCAAGTTGCGTGAGCGCGAGGCGCGAGGCACGATCAAGCAAGTGCTGGATGAGTTGGTTGCGGAGTATGCCGCTGACGGACGGGGCATTGAGATCCGCGAGATTGCGGGCGGTTACCGGATGGGAACCAAGCCGCAGTGCCACGACGCGGTGCGGTTGTTTGTGAAGAGCCTGAAGCCGGCGCTGAAGCTCTCGTTGCCGGCGCTTGAGACCCTGGCGGTGATTGCGTACAAGCAGCCGGTGACCGCGCCGGAGGTGAACGAGATTCGCGGCGTGGATTCGTCGGGAGTATTTGGGTCACTGCTGGCGCGGAAGCTGATTGTGACGGCGGGCCGCAAGCCGGTGGTGGGACGGCCGATTCTGTATAAGACGACGCGGGAGTTTCTGCTGCGGTTTGGACTGAAGGATGTGACAGAGCTGCCATCGATGGAAGAGTTCGAAAAGATGGCGGCGAGCGAGTTGGACGAGATGGCGAACGAAGCCGGAGATGAGACGGCAGCGGCGGAGTTCGATCCAGATTTAAGCGCAGAGATTGAAGAGGCGGCGAGCGAAGATGCCGCGGAGACAAACAGCTACGAGGACGCCCAGGAAAAAGAAAATACCGCGGGCGGACCGGAGTAAGAAGAAACAGAGGCAGTTCCCCATGAAAAAAGATTCGAAGTCAAAGGCGAAATCAAGCGCGAAATCGCCGGTGGTGAAGCGTGTGCCAAAAAGCGCGGCGAAGAGCACAAAGGCCAAGACGGTAGCGGTGAAGACGAAGGCGCCGGTGGCCGCGATCAAAGCGGAAAAGATTAAGACGATCAGGATCGAGGCGGTCAAGACAAGCCCGAGCGGGGCGAAGCCCGCGGTGAAGAGCGCGGTGAAGGCAAAGAAGCCTGCGGCGGAAACCAAGGAAGCTGGCGCGAAGACGGAAAAACCGAAGGCCAAGGGTAAGGGTGCGACAGGGTTCCGGATCGGCGAGCCGGTACTTGATCCGATTGGCGACGTGATCAGCGGAGAGGCGCGGAGTTACCTGGGCGATCCGGAAAATTTGGGCAAGGTGAAGATGGACGCGTACCGGGAGGAGACGGAAGCTTCAGCGGTTGATGGAACGCTGGAAGATGGGCCGGGGATGACTGCGGCCAGCGGGGCGGGTGCAGATGCCGGCGCGGAGGAAGACGAGGACGAAGAAAATACGAGCGCTGCGAAGCGGCCACCGGCGAAGCCACCCGCGAAACTGGAGCGGCTGCAGAAGATTTTGTCGCAAGCCGGGGTTGCGAGCAGGCGGACCGCGGAAGAGATGATTGTCGCCGGCCAGGTGATGGTGAACGGGAAGGTGGTGACGCAACTGGGAAGCAAGGCCGATGCAGGGCGCGACCATATCCGCGTGAACGGCAAGCTGCTGAAGGGCGCTGAGCGGCACCGGTACTTCATGCTGAACAAGCCGAAGGGCTACGTGACGACGGTGAGCGACCCCGAAAAACGGCCGACGGTGATGGACTTCTTTGCGAAGACGAGCGAGCGGCTTTATCCCGTGGGCAGGCTGGACTACCAAAGCGAAGGCCTGCTGCTGATGACGAACGACGGTGAGCTGGCGAACCTGCTGACGAAGGCCGGGTCGGGCGTGGAGAAGGTCTACCTGGTGAAGGCGGCCGGGCAGCCGACCGAAGAGGAACTGGAACGGCTGCGCGGGGGCGTGACGATTGAGAAGGGCGAGGTTGGGTCAGCGCGCGTGCGGACGGCGCCAGCGCGGATCAGGCTGGTGCGGGTTGGCGAGAATCCTTGGTACGAAGTGGTGCTGACAGAGGGGCGCAATCGTGAGCTGCGCAAGATGTTTGCCGCGATCGGACATTTTGCGGAAAAGATTCGGCGCGTGGAATATGGGCCGCTGGTTCTGGATATGGAGCCGGGCAAGGTGCGCGAGCTGACAGAAGCTGAGGTGAACGCGCTGCGTTTGACGGCCGAAGGAAAGATGAAGCCGCGGCGGACGAAATTGGACATCTCGTTGCCGAAGGAAGCAGGACGGAAGAAGCAGGGACCAAGGGAACGAGGGAACGAGGGAACAAGGGAACGAGGAGGCAGAGGACCGGGAGATCGAAGGTTTGAGAGGCCGCGAAGCGGCGGGTTCGCGGGCAAGCCCCGGGAATTCGGAGAGCGGCCGAGGTTTGACAAGCGTGCAGGTGGGCCGCCGAGAACAGGTTCAGGTTTTGGCGCGCGACCGAGCAGGCCATTTGGAGCGAAGTCCAGTTTTGGGGCAAAGCCGGGATTTGGAGCGCGGCCGAGCTTTGGCGGTGGGCGCGAGGGCGGTGCGGAGAGAAGCAGCGAGCGGCCGAGGTTTGACAAGCGGGCAGGTGGGCCGCCGAGAACAGGTTCAGGTTTTGGCGCGCGACCGAGCAGACCGTTTGGAGTCAAGCCAGAGTTTGGGGCGCGGCCCAGTTTTGGAGCGAAGCCGAGCTTTGACGGCGGACGCGACGGCGGCGCACCGAGAAGCGGCGAGCGGAAGGAATGGAAGCCGCGCGGACCGGAATTTGGCGGCAAGCCGGGTGAGCGTCCGGCGGGACGATTTGATGGAGCGGCGCGTAAGCCGTTTCGCCCGCAGGGTGACCGGCCGTTTTCAAAGCCGGGCGAGGGACCGGCGAAACGATTTGACAGCGGACGAGACTCGGGCCGGCGCACAGGAAGCAAGGCGAGATGGGTGCCGAGACCGAACAGCGCGCGGAATGAAGAAGCTCGCGGGCCGTCAGCGGGCGGAGACAGGCCTGCTGCGGGATTCGAAAAGAAGCGCTGGGAAGTGAGACCCGATACGTCGTCAGGAGCAGAGCGGGCAAAACCCGAGTACGGCGCGCGGTCGGACGCAGGGAGAAGTAGGCCCGCTTTTGGCGCGAGACCTACTGGCGGCGCGAGGCCGGGCGGGTTCAAGAGGCCGGGTTCATTTTCAAGGCCGGACAAGCCGGGTGGGTTCGCAAAGCCAGGTGGATCTTCGAGGCCCAGCGGCTCTTCCAGGCCAGGTGGATTTTCGAAAACTGGCAAACCGGGCGGCGGGGGTAGCCGGAGCGGTTCGCGGTTTGGCGGAAAGCGGCCTGGCGGGCAGTAGATCTCGGAGTTCGCGAATTTGGAATTGAAGGAATGTGGAATTCCGAATCTCATCCGCCACGGCGGAGAGACTTGGGGCTCCACTGAGAATACTCAGGATTGATTTTCACCAACATAAATGGAGGCTTTTTCATTGGCTAATAAATTTGGAACGGATATTTTGATTCAAGCGCCGGACCCGAAGGCTGCGGCTGCGTTTTACGTGGAGCAACTGGGATTCAAGGTTACCGGTGAAGATCACAACATGGTCAGCCTGCATGGAAAGCGCGTGAACCTTTTCATCGAAGAGGGACCGGCAGCGGGACCGGTTCTGGAAGTGACGGTTGAGAACGTGGAAGAGGCGAAGATGCGGCTCGTGGCCAAAGGCTGCGAGATCGTGAAGGATGAGCCGGAGTTTCCGCGGTGCTACGTGAAGGATCCGTACGGATTGATCTACAACTTGACGGCGTAAGTTGTTGGTCGACCATTCTAAAAGCACCCGCAGGTCCTTCGCTCAGGATGACAAATTCAAGGGAGTGCTATCCCCGGTCTCAAAATCGAGACCGGGGGCACCCGGTTTTTGCAGAGTGGGGCTGCTCAAGACTCGCGCTGGCGGAAGCGGCGCATGCGGCCGATGAGCGACGTGGGGCCGCTGACGTTGAGGCGAACTAGATTGCCTTCGTATTCGCGCGAGTGGACGATCATTCCGGCATCGATGGCGGCGAGAACCGCTCCCTCATTCTGAGGAATTCGCAGCTCAGCGTCGACGATGGGGTCGGAGTGAAGCGCTGCGTCGATTGCGGTGAGCAGAGCCGGAATGCCTTCGCCGGTAACGGCGGAAACCGCGACGTGAGTTTCACTTTTTGGGCTGGCGTCGGTGTGAGATGCGCGGGAGAGAAGGGCGACGCGTTCGTCTTCTGGAAGCAAATCAATCTTATTGAGAACTTCGATACGGGGCTTGGAGAGACTTCCAAGCTCGCCGAGAACTTTTTCGACCTGCGCTTTTTGTTCTGCTCCATAAGTAGAAGACGCGTCGCGAATGTGGAGGAGAACCTCGGCCTGCGCGACTTCTTCAAGCGTGGCGCGGAAGCTGGTGACGAGGGTGTGCGGTAGATTGCGGATGAAGCCGACAGTGTCGGACAGGAGAATGCGGCGGCGACTGGGCAACTCGATGGCGCGAAGTTTGGGATCGAGCGTGGCGAACATGCGCGCGGAAGAGAGCACCTGCGCGCCAGTGATTGCGTTGAAGAGAGTGCTTTTGCCGGCGTTGGTATAGCCGACGAGCGCGACGGTAGGGACAGGAACGGCCTCGCGGCGCTGGCGCTGCTGGCGGCGGACGCGGCGGACGGATTCGAGCGAGAGCTTGAGGTGATCGATGCGGCGCTGAATGCGGCGGCGATCGGTTTCAAGTTTGGTTTCGCCAGGCCCGCGAGTGCCGATGCCGCCGCCGAGTTGAGACATGGCTTTGCCGCGGCCGGTGAGGCGAGGCAGCATGTATTCGAGCTGAGCAAGCTCGACCTGAAGCTGGCCCTCGCGCGTGCGCGCGTGGCGGGCAAAAATGTCGAGGATGAGCTGAGTGCGGTCGAGGACGCGGCAGGGTAACGCAGCCTCAAGGTTGCGCAACTGCGTGGGCGAAAGATCGTGATCGAAGAGGATGAGGTCGGCGTTGGTTGAAGCGGCAACTGCGGCGATCTCCTCGACTTTGCCGGAGCCGATGAGCGTGGCAGGATCGGGGCGAGGGCGGCGCTGAATGAGCTCGGCAGCGATTTGGCCACCGGCGCTGAGGACTAGCTCACGAAATTCTGCGAGAGATTCTTCAACATCGAGACCAGGGGTATCGAGACCGGGAGAATCGAGACCGGAAGCGTGGGGGTCGGGCGAGTCGTGAAGCGGACTCAATGAGGCTTCGGCGCCATTCGGCTCCGCAGGCGAATCCGATACCGGCGCGGAGTCATCACAAGGCTCGGAGTCGACGCGCACAGTTGTCGCGTTCGCACCTTTTGATCCGGCGCGAATGCCACGCGAACGAACGCCGAGGTCCACTGCGACCAGGACGGCACGTTCAGGCGCGCCGCCGGATCGGCCAGAGTCTGCAGCCGAGGATTGCGACCGGCCACGAGCGCTGCCCGGCCTATACGCCTCGCGAGTCAATCTCAGGACGCTCCCGCGCTAGCGTTGCTCAGCGGTCGCCTGGGATATGGATTGCACCGGCGCAGGAACCGCGGACGGCCCGATGCCCGATGACACGGCTGTCGGACGGTGCTCGCTATGCAATACGCTCCGGTTGCTGACAACAGTTGAAATGGCGTGTTTGAAAATCAACTGTTCCTGGCTGTTGTTTTCCAGGAGCACAGAGTATTTATCAAACGACCTGATCTTTCCTGTCAGCTTGACGCCGCTGACCAGATAAATCGTAATGGGGGATTTGTCTTTCCGAACGGTGTTCAGAAAGGTGTCCTGAATATTTTGTGCCGGCTTGTTCTCCATGTGCCGATCTCCTACTTTCTTGGTGAAGTTGTGTGGTGCTGCTTTTACTTCGCGAATCAGATAGGCGGGACGGCTCCGGAACGCCCGGCGCCGGCAAACCCCGCAATGGGTCAACTTTATAGGGATTCCCAGCCTATTTCAACTTTCAGGCAGGTTACGTTGGGATGCGGAATTGGCGGGGTGGGGTTAGCCGGTAGGCGGGCTTTGTGGCAAAGATGTGTGTTTGCCGTGGAATAGACGAGAAGTGGGGTCAGGGCGAAGGGCTGGGTTGGGGCAGATTCGGGACAAAACCCATTCGGGGGCGAGGCAGATTCCGCGACTGATAAGACTGATAGCATCGATTTGTGAAAGTGGGATTGTGAAAGAGGGGCTGTGAAAAAGACAGCGATTCCGGAGCGGGTGGGGGCTGAAGGCGGCGGGGCTGCGCGCACGCCTGTTCCAATGCTGGACTTGAGCCGTCAGTACGAGCCGCTGCGCGCGGAACTGATGGAAGCTTTGGGGCGGGTGTTGGAGACGCAGCAATTTATTCTCGGCGAGCATGTTGAGGCTTTTGAGCGGGCGGCAGCGGAGCAGCTGGGAGTGAAGCACGCGCTGGGCTGCTCGTCTGGGACGGACGCATTGTGGCTGGCGCTGGCGGGAGCCGGAATTGGTTCTGGTGCGGGCGTTGTAACGACGCCGTTTAGCTTTTTTGCTTCGGTGAGCGCGATTCTGCGGGCCGGGGCGACACCGGTGCTTGCGGATATAGATCCGGTGACGTTCAATTTGTCGGCGGCGGCAGTGGAATCGGTTCTGGATGGAGAGCGCGGTAAGGGCGTGAAGGCGATTCTGCCGGTGCATCTCTATGGATTGTGCGCGGACTCGACGGCCTTTTCGCGAATAGCGCGAGAGCGAGGGTTAGCGATCATCGAGGATGCTGCGCAGGCGTGGGGCGCGGAGTGGCAGGGCGTGAAGGCAGGCGGATTGGGCGATGCGGCTGCGTTCAGTTTTTATCCGACGAAGAATTTAAGCGCGGCGGGCGATGCGGGAATGGTGACGACCAATCGCGACGATGTGGCGGAGCAGGTGAAGATGCTGCGCAACCAGGGAATGCGGCGGCGCTACCACCACGATGAACTGGGCTGGAATGCGCGCATGGACGGATTCCAAGGCGCGGTACTGAGCGTGAAGTTGAAGTACATTGGCGCGTGGAGCGATAGACGGTGTGAGCTGGCAGCGCGATATGGCAGGATGTTTTTGAGGGCTGGGCTTGCCGAGGATGGGCCGTATCCAGCGATTGGGGTGGTTACGCCGCATGAGGTGGCGGGCGCAAAGCATGCGTGGCACCAATATGTGATTCGCGTGGCTAGGCGCGATGAGTTGCGGGAGTTTCTGACGGCGCGAGGGATTGGGTCGGAGATTTTTTATCCGGTTCCGCTGCACATGCAGGAGGCGCTGAAGGGGCTGGGTTATGCTGAGGGTGATTTCCCCGAAGCGGAGCGCGCGGCGCGTGAGGTGCTGGCGCTGCCGATATTTCCAGAGCTGCACGAGGACGAGCAGAACGCGGTGGTCGCGGCGATTGCGGAGTTTTTGTCGTAGCTGGGATTTAGACTCAAGCCACAACTGAAGCGATTTTGACGACTCCACACAAGAGGAGCGGGTGGATTTGCGCATTGCAATCGACACTGGCGGCACGTTTACCGACTGCGTTTGCCTGGCGGATGGAAAGCTGCGCGTGAAGAAGATTTTTTCGACGCCTGCTGATCCCTCGCGGGCGGTGCTGGATGGCGTGCGGCAGTTGGGCGGCGGAGACAAGGTGGAGGTGCGGCATGGAACGACGGTGGGCACGAACACAATGCTGGAGCGGACCGGGGCGCGCGTTGCGTTTGTGACGACGGCCGGATTTGAGGACACGATCGCGATCGGAAGGCAGACGCGCGCGCGGCTCTACGACTGGTTTGCGCCGGCGCCGGTGTGCCTGGTGCCGAGAGAGCTGCGATTTGGCGTGGCGGAGCGAGTGAGCGCGGAGGGCGAGATTCTGCGCGCGCCGAGCGGACGAAGAGCTGGCGGCGCTGGTTGAGGCGGTGAGGGCGAGCGGGGCGGAGGCGGTGGCGATCAGCTGCTGTTTTCATTTGCGAATCCCGAAGACGGAGCGGCGAGTGGAGGCGGCGCTGCGCGGAGCTGGGGATGCCGGTTTCGGCGTCGCACCGGATTTTGCCGGAGTTTCGCGAGTATGAGCGCGCATCGACGACGGTGGTGAATGCGTATCTTGCGCCGCGGATGGAGCGATATCTGACGGCGCTTGAAGAGTCGCGTAGTCGCCGAACACAAGGGCGGCGCGCGTGGATGTGATGCAGTCGTCGGGCGGAATTATTGCGGCGCGCGTGGCGGCGCGAGGAGCCGGTGCGGACGGTGCTGAGCGGGCCGGCGGGCGGCGTGGTGGGCGCCTGCCAGCATGGCGCAGTGGGCGGGATTCGAGCAAGCATCATCGGGTTCGACATGGGCGGCACTTCGACGGATGTTTTTGTGTCGAATGCGGCGGCGGGCGCCGACCTCACACGCGAATCGGTGGTGGCTGGAGTGCCGATTGGCGTGCCGATGCTGGACATTCACACGGCGGGAGCGGGCGGAGGATCGATTGCGCGATTTGACGCGGGAGGAATGCTGCGCGTGGGGCCGGAGTCGGCGGGCGCCGATCCGGGGCCGATTTGTTTTGGGCGCGGCGACGCTGCCGACGGTGACGGACGCGAATCTGCTGCTGGGACGGCTGGATGCGGAGAGTTTTCTGGGCGGAGGCGTGGAGCTCGACCGCGAGCGAACGCTGCGGTTGATGCGCGAGCAAAAGGGCGGCGCTCGATACGGTGGAGAATTTTGCGGCGGGAATTGTGCGCGTGGTGGAGACGCAGATGGAGAAGGCGATCCGCGTGATCTCGGTGGAGCGCGGACACGATCCGCGCGAGTTTACGCTGGTGGCTTTTGGCGGCGGAGGGCCGCTGCATGCCTGCGCGCTGGCGCGGGCGTTGCGCATTCCGCGCGTGCTGGTTCCGGCGCTGCCGGGTGCGCTTTCGGCGGTAGGGATATTGCTGGCGGATACGGTGCGGGATTTTTCGCGGACGGTGATGCTGGCCGGCGAAGCGATGGAAAGTGCCGGCGAGATTTTTGGCGAGCTTGAAAAGCACGGCGCGGTGGAGTTTGCGGCGGAGGGATTGAATGGGGTGGCGGAGCGAAGCTGGATTTGCGCTATCGAGGGCAGGGATACGAATTAAATGTGAGTTACGATCCGCAAGCGCCGGAGCGATCAATGAAGGCGTTTCATGAGTTGCACCGGCGGCGATATGGATTTGCGGATGAGGCAAGGCCGGTCGAGATTGTGAATGTGCGCGTGCGGATGGTTGCGGCGAGCGAGCTCTATGAGCCGGAGCGGCGTGCGGTGGCCGCGGGCGACGGAAGGGCGGCTTTATCTGCGGAACGCGACGTTTGGTTTGAAGGCGGATGGAGGCCGACGCGAATCTACAAACGCGAGCTGCTTCAGCCGGGAGATTCGATTGCGGGGCCGGCCATGATTACCGAGTACACGGCGGCGACGCTGGTGCTGCCGGGATGCGACGGCGCGCGTGGATGGGCTGGGAAATTTGGAGATCGAGATTGGGGAGGAATAGTGGCTCACATTACTCAAAGAATTCCCTCAGGGGCTAAAGCCCGCACCGTCGCCAGACGGTTTTCGGCACGACTGAAGTCGTGCCCCTTCAAAGCTACGAAATTTTTGGCGAGGAGGCTGGCGCATGAAGATGCAGGCGGCCGATCCGGTGGAGCTCGCGATTTTTCAGAGCGCGGTGCATTCGATTGCGGAGGAGATGGGCGCGGCGCTGCGAAGGACTGCGCTATCGCCAAACATCAAGGAGCGACGCGATTATTCTTGCGCGGTGTTTGACGGGCGCGGGCGCGCGATTGCGATGGGCGACCACATGCCGGTTCACCTGGGATCGATGCCGATGAGCGTGCAGGCGGCGATTGCGGCGATTGAGTTTGCGCCGGGAGACATCGCGATTTTGAACGATCCGTACGCAGGAGGGACGCATCTGCCGGACATCACGATGGTGCTGCCGGTGTTTCTTGAGGAGCGGAGACGGCGCCGGTATTTTATGTTGCGAATCGCGCGCATCATGCCGATGTGGGCGGGAAGTTTGCGGGATCGATGGGACCGGCGACGACGATTGAAGACGAGGGGATTCGCATTGCGCCGGTGCGGATAGTGCGTGGCGGAGTGGTCGATCGAGAGGTGCTGGATTGGATTTTGCGGAGCGTGCGGACGCCGCAGGAGCGCGAGGGCGACCTGGACGCGCAGATAGGCGCGTGCCGCGTGGGCGAGCAGCGCGTGCTGCAACTGGCGGCGAAGTATGGGATGGAAAGGCTGACGGCATGGGGTGAGGAGCTGCTCGATTATTCGGAGCGGCTGGTGCGGGCAGAGCTCAAGAAGGTGCCCACGGGCATCTTCGACGCAGATGACTGGCTGGATGACGATGGCGTAACGGATGAGCCGCGAAGAATTGCGGTGCGGCTGCAGGATCGATCCAGAGGCGGGAGCGATCGATGTGGATTTTGCGGGATCGTCGGCGCAGGTTGCGGGCGCTGTGAACGCGGTTCGCGCGATCACGCTTTCGGCATGCTTTTACGTGTTGCGGTGTTTGCTCGGGGAAGATGCGCCGGCGACTGAGGGGATTCTGCGGCCGCTAACTTTACACACACCAGACGGATCGATTGTGAATGCGCGGCCACCGGCGGCAGTGGCAGGCGGAAACGTAGAGACGTCGCAGCGGATTGTGGATGTGCTGATGCGGGCACTGGCAAAGGCTGTGCCGGAGTGGGTTCCGGCGGCAAGCGCGGGGACGATGAGCAATTTGACGATTGGCGGGATCGATTCGCGAACTGGCGATGCGTTTGCGTATTACGAGACGGCGGCGGGCGGAATGGGCGCTCGACCGGGAATGGATGGAATCAGCGGCGTGCATACGCATATGACGAACTCGCTGAACACGCCGGTGGAAGCGCTGGAATATGCGTACCCGTTTCGAGTGCGGCGGTATGCCTATCGCTACGGCTCGGGTGGCGAGGGGAGGTTTCGCGGAGGCGATGGGTTGATTCGCGAAATTGAACTGCTGACCGACGCAGAAGTGACTCTGCTGGCGGATCGAAGGAAGTTTCGGCCGTATGGATTGGAAGGTGGTGGGGACGGAGCGGCGGGGCGCGCGTGCGTAACGAAGGCCGAAAACGGCGGAGTGATTGAGTTCCCGGGAAAATGCAGCCGCCAGTTTAAGAAGGGCGACGTGCTGCGGATTGAGACGCCGGGCGGTGGGGGATGGGGAAAAGCGAGGGACTAAGGGACTAGGGACGTAGGGACTAGATCTCTCGTGCCGGATAAAGGGTCGCGCGAACCCACCCTTTTCGTTCGCCAGGACAAACGAAAAAGGATGGGGCAACCCGCATTTCCGATTCGGTGGTGGATCCGCCTTTCCGATCCGGTGGTAGATTGCGCGCGCTATGACGTCGGCACTTTGACCTCGACGTGGGAGGCGCTTTCGACAAATGTGGCGATGGCGGAGTGATCAAGGTCGCCTTTGCCATTTGCGATAAGAGATGAGAGCATCTGCTGCACCTGCGCGGTGAGCGGCAGGAAGACGTGATTGGCTTCGGCTGTCTGGAGCGCGTTGCGCAGGTCTTTTTGGTGCAGGTTGATTTTGAAGCCGGGCTTGAAGTTGCGCGCGATGAGCATAGGACCTTTGGCGTTGAGCACGGCGCTTCCGGCGAGCCCGCCTTTAACGGCGTTGACGACGACATCAGGATTGAGGCCGCAGCGCGTGGCGAGGGTGAGCGCCTCGCCCATGGCGGCGATGTTGCAGGCGACCATGATTTGATTGGCGAGCTTGGTGGTGTTGCCGGCGCCGACGGGGCCGGTGAGGGTGACGCTTGAGCCTAGAGATTTGAGGATGGGCTCGGCTTTGGCGAACACTTCGGGCTTGCCGCCGACCATGATGGCGAGGGTGCCTTCGATGGCTTTGGGTTCGCCACCACTGACAGGCGCGTCAAGAAAGTCGACGCCCTTGGCGTCGCATTTCGCTGCGATCTTCTGCGAGACGAGCGGGCTGATGGAGCTCATGTCAATAATGAGCGGACGGCTTGAAAGAGAGCTGAGCTTTGCGCCGGAGAGGATTCCGTTGGCGCCGAGCACGACTTCTTCAACTTCGGGGCCGTCGGGGAGCATGGTGATGATGATTTCTGCGCGCGCGCCCACATCGGCGTTGGATGAGGCGCGCTGAGCGCCGTCGGCGACCACTGAGTCGAGCGTGGCGGGAGTGCGGCCGTAGGCGACGACAGTGTGACCTGCTTTGAGAAGGTTCCTGAGCATGGGGCGGCCCATGATGCCGAGGCCGACAAATCCAACGGTTGCCATCGTTCTTCTCCGGTTGCGGAATTTAAGATGGGACTGTGCGCAACTACTTCAACTATTTTACCGAGATCGAGGAGCGTTTCCAGCAGAGGCGCGGAACTGTACTGCTACTTTCGACGCTGGATTGGGCGCTGATCGAGATGTGGCAGGAGGCGGGGATTCCGCTGGAGGCGGTGTTGCGCGGGATTGACGCGGCGTTTGACAAGTATGAGGCACGGCAAAAACGGGCGCGCATGCAGCGCGTGAACGGGCTGGCGTGGTGCGCGCAGGCGGTGATGCAGGCGGCGGTGGAGATGAATGAGGCCGCAACGGGATCGGCCACTGCGACAGCGGTGGAGGAGGAATCAGGCTTTGAGCATGAGCGCGTGGCGACGCATTTGACGACGGCGGCGGAAGCGCTGGATCGGGCGACGGTGGCTGATGAAGCCTGCCGCGCGACAGCGACTCGGCTGCGGGAGCTGGCCGCTGAGGTGCGGGGCAGCGGCGAGGGGTCGGCGGCGACCGTGAATCTTGAAGGGCTGGAGCGTTCGCTGACGGTGCTCGAAGAAAAATTGTATGCGGCGATCAGGGCGGCTGCGCCGGAGGCCCTGCTTGTGGGCCTGAAGGAGCACGCAGCGCTGGAACTGGCTCCCTACCGCAGCCGCATGGGCGCGGTGCAACTGCGCCAGGTGGAGCAGCAGTTTGAACGTAAACAATTGCTGGTGCATTACAACTTGCCGCGACTGAGCCTGTTCTATATGAGCCAGCAATGAAAAAGCGGACGCGGTCATTTTCGCGAGGCAACCAAGCTGCGCCGAAAACTTCTGAGCGGAAGGCCGCGCCGGTGCAGCTGGTTCAAATTGAAAAGCCGATTTATGGCGGGGCGTTCCTGGCGCGCGTAGAAGGCAAGGCAGTGTTTGTGCCGCTTGCGCTGCCGGGTGAGCAGGCGCGCGTACGCGTGATCGAAGAGAAGCGCGGGTACGCGACTGCTGAGGTTGAAGAGATTGTTGCGGCTGCGGCGGAGCGTGTTGTGCCGGCGTGCAGACATTTTGGCACGTGCGGCGGCTGCCAGTACCAGCACGCAGACTACAAAGCGCAGCTTGCTTACAAGCAGGCGATTTTGCGCGAGACGCTGGAGCGGGGCGGAGTGCGCGCGCCGGAAGAGATTGCCGTGCTGGCGGGCGAGCCGTTGGCGTACCGGAATCGAATTCGGCTGGCGTTCGATGCGGAAGGAAGAGCAGGATACCGTGGGCGGCGGTCTCATGCGGTGGTTGCGATTGACGAGTGCCCGATCGCTGCGCCGTCGCTGGTACGAGCTGCGTTCAGCGCCGCGGAGCTGTTCCGGAAGTTCGGTGTCCTAAGCCGGCCGTGTGAGCTTTCGCTTTTTTGCGATGCGGCTGAAGACTCGATACTGGCCAGCGTCTTCACGGATGGCGTGGCGCAGGTTCCGCTCACGGATTATTTTGATGCGTTGTTCCCGCAAATTCCGTCACTTCGCGGCGTGGAACTGGTGGAAGTGCACCAAGGCCAGCCGAGAACCGTGGCGCGGGTGGGTGACGAATCGATTGCTTACCGTGCAGCCGGGTATGACTATCGCGTGGATCATGGCGCGTTCTTTCAGGTCAATCGGTGGCTGATGGACGAGCTGGTGGAGTGCGTGACAAACGGGCTAGGCGGCGGGCTCGCGTGGGATTTGTTTGCAGGGGTTGGATTGTTTGCGCGGAAGCTTGCGGAAAGCTTTGCACACGTGGTTGCGGTGGAATCGGCGACAGTGGCAATGGCGGCGCTCACGGAGAATTTGCACGGGACGAATGCGACGGCGGTGAAGGCGGCGACGCTTGAGTTTCTTCGCGGTGCGGCAACGAGAGAGCGACCCGATGTGATTGTGGTGGACCCGCCGCGCGCAGGATTGGGAGCGGAGACGACGGCGCTGTTGGGAAGGATTGGCGCGCCGCAGCTGGTGTACGTTTCGTGCGATCCGGCGACGCTGGCACGCGACCTGCGCGAGCTTGTTGGCGCGGGTTATGCGATAGAGCGCATCACGCTTGCTGACCTGTTTCCGCAGACGTTCCACCTGGAGACGGTGGTTAGGCTGCACCGGTGACGGGCGATGTGCCGGAAAACACTGCTGGAATCCCGAATTCCTGATAGGCTTTTTGGCAAATTCAATCTTCAAATCTGGGCCCGATGCACCAAGACAACCTTGACCCTGCGCGACGCACGCATGGCCTGACCGCCGTGCCTTTGTTTCATGCGGCGTGGCAGTTTGCGGCGGGGATTGTTTTGGAGAGCCGGGTGTGGATCGAACCTCCGCTGTTGCTGGTAATGCTGGCGCTTGTAGCGGCGTTGTGTGGCGTGGCCGTTGGCCGCGACGGGCGCGCGCAGCGAGTTGCTTGGCTGCCGCTGGCAGTTTTGTGGATGATGCTAGGCGCGTGGTGCGGGGAGATGGAACCGCAACCTGCGGCTGCGCCCGAGCTGGCTGCGCTTTCTGACGGATTGTTGCGCACTGTGGAAGGGACCGTTGTGGATGCGGGGCCGGTGCGCACTGAGCTTGAGCAGAATGTGGGCGAGCCGACGGCTACCGCACCGACGCAACGAATCGATCTGCGCGTGGCAACGGTTGAGGTGGTGAGCGACGAAGGCGATGCGCAGGCACCGGTGGGCGGCGCGGTAAGGCTGACGGTGCGTTGGCCGGTTGGTGACTATGGCGGCGCGCGAGACGGCGTTTCGGCCTTTCAGTGCGGCGAGCGAGTGCGTGCAGTGGTTCGTTTGCTGAGGCCAGAGACTTATCGCGATCCAGGTGTATGGAGCCGTGCGGATTATTTGCTGGGCGAGGGAATTACATCGACGGCATCGGTTGCGTCGGACCGGGTGGAGCTGTTGGGCCAGGAGCCGGGCGCGTTTTTGGCATGCAGAGTGAGCGGGTGGCAGCGCGCGTCAACCACGCGGCTGCTGGCGTTGCCCGCAGCGATGAGGAATCTGCCGGCGCCGCTGCGGTTGAGCGAGGACGATGCAGCAATGCTGGCGGCGATGGTGGCGGGCGACCGCACTTATCTGACGCACGCACTGCGCGTGGGCTTTGAGCGCACGGGATCTTTTCACATGCTGGTGGTATCAGGGTTCCACCTGGCAATAGTGGCTGCGTGCATCTTCTGGATCGCGCGACGGCTGCGCATGCCGCGCATACCGGCGACGGTGTTGACGATTGCTGCGTCGTTTGCGTACGCGCTGTTCACCGGGTTCGCCACGCCAGTGCAGCGGTCACTGTGGATGGTGACGCTCTATCTGGTTGGACGGCTGGTGTATCGGGAACGAAACGCGCTGAACACGATTGGATTTGCGGCACTGTGTTTGCTGGTGGTAAGCCCGCGGAGCCTGTTTGACAGCAGCCTGCAGATGACGCTGCTGGCGGTGATTGCGATTGCCGGCGTGGCTGCGCCGCTGCTTCAGGGGACGATTCACTCCTACTTGACGGCAACGCGAGATCTGCCGCTCGTTGCGATTGACATCAAGCTCGTGCCGCGACTGGCTGAGTATCGCGTGATGATGCGGATGGTGGCGGAGCGGATTGAACGGGTCGGAAATAGGTTGCTGGCGTGGCGGATTTTTCCATGGAGCGTGAGATTCGCGATCCGGTTTGTCGAGTTGGTAGTGATTTCGTGCGTAGTGGAGTTGGCGATGACGCTGCCGATGGCGGTGTACTTCCACCGGATTACGATTTTTGCGCTGCCGGTAAATCTTTTGATTTTGCCGTTGCTGGTGGTGCTGATGCCCGCTGCGCTGCTGACGCTGCTCTTGCTGGTGGTATGGCCGGCGGCGGCAGTGGTTCCGGCAACAGTGGTGGCGCTGGTGATGCATTTTGGAGTGGGACTGGTGCGTCTGTTCGGGTCGATGACGCTCGGGGATTTTCGAATTCCAAATCCGTTGTTGTGGCAGTCGGCTGCGTTTTGCGCGCTGCTGGGGGCGGCGATTGTGCTGGCGCACGAGAGCCTGTGCAGAGGAGAAAGTTGGCTCAGGCGCGGGACGCCCTGGACGCCACGCGGGGCAAATTGGACGCGCCGCTGCGCGTGGGCGGCGTTGGCGATTGCGGCGCTGGCGGCGGTGATGCCGCGACCGGCGGACCGACCGAAGGGGGCGATGCTGATGGAGGCGATCGACGTGGGACAGGGCGACTCGCTGCTGGTGATTACGCCAGACGGAAAGACGCTGCTGATTGACGGAGGGGGATTTGGCGGAGGGCCGAAGCAGGCTCCCCAGGATTTTGACATCGGTGAGGAAGTGGTTTCGCCAGCGTTGTGGGCGCGGGGAATTCGGCATCTGGATGTGGTGGCGCTGAGCCATGCGCACTCCGACCACATGGGCGGATTGCCGGCGGTGCTGAGGAATTTTCATCCCGATGAGCTTTGGGTGGGAAACAATCCGCGATTCGGGGCGTATAACGCGCTGCTGGATGAAGCTGCCGAGCTGCATGTGAGGGTGCGGAGTTTTCGCGCAGGAGATGCGTTCAGTTTTGGAAGCACGCAGATGAACGTGCTGGCGCCGTTTCGCGATTATGTGCCGGGCGCGGAACCATCGAATAACGATTCGCTGGTGCTGCATATGGCCTACGGCGAAACCTCAGTGATGCTGGAGGGCGACGCGGAGGCGCCGATTGAGCAGGCAATGCTCGCTGAGCAAGGGCTCGCGAGCACGCTATTGAAGGTGGGGCATCATGGCAGCATCACGTCGACGCGGCCGGAGTTTCTTGCTCGCGTTGCTCCGCAATGGGCGGTGATTTCAAGCGGGCTTCGCAATCGATATGGGCATCCGCGCGAGGAGGTGCTGGAGGAGTTGCAGGCGGCGCATGTGCGGACGCTGCGCACGGACGTGAATGGAATTTCCTGCTTCGTGCTGGATGGGAGGACGACGGTGGGGGTGGTGGGGTGCGATGGGCTGTGAACGGTCAGCCCGCTGCTGCGTGGATGGCGAGGAGATTTTCGAGGAGCGGCTTGAGGAGCTTGAGGTCGAGGGCGTTGGCGCCGTCGGATTTGGCGTTGTACGGGTCATTGTGGACTTCAACGAAGAGGCCGTCGATGCCGGCGGCGACCGCGGCGCGCGCGAGCAGAGGAATGTACTCGGGCTGACCGCCGCTGATTCCGTTGGCCGCTGAGGGCTGCTGAACGGAGTGGGTCGCGTCAAAGACGACGGGCGCGAGCCGGCGCATGATGGCGAGGGAACGGAAGTCGACGACGAGGTTGTTATAGCCGAAGGTTGAGCCGCGCTCGGCGAGGAAGACGCGCTCGTTGCCGGTGGAGCGAACTTTCTCGAGGCCGTGGCTCATGTCCCAGGGGGCGACGAACTGGCCTTTCTTGATGTTGACGGCGCGCCCGGTTTTGCCGGCGGCGACCAGCAGGTCGGTCTGGCGGCAGAGAAACGCTGGAATCTGGAGCACATCGACAGCTTCAGCGACGGCTTCGCATTGGGCCGGCTCGTGGACGTCAGTGAGGACGGGAAGGCCGGTGTCTTTGGCGATCTTGCCGAGGATGCGCACGCCCTCTTTGAGGCCGGGGCCGCGGAAGCTTTTGACGCTGGTGCGATTGGCCTTGTCGTAGCTGGCTTTGAAGATGAAGGGAATGGCCAGGTCGGCGGCGATGCGCTGGACCGCGTCAGCAATCGAGCGGGTGTGAGCCTCGGACTCGATGACGCAGGGACCGGCGATCATGAAAAGCTGCCCTGATCCCACCTGCACCGGCCCGATTTCAAACGAAGAACTCACGAGGGAGATTGTACAGGGGCTAGTGATCAGTGGTCAGTGATGAGTTGCCGGCGGCCCGGCGCCGGTCGCCTGCAAGGACCAATTTAGGTCAGGATAATTTTGTGCCGATATTGGACAGACGGCGAGGCTGACGTGATGTGCGCCGGAGGTTTGCGCGCTCCCCCTCAGAAAGAGGGATAGAGCGCGTGAGTTTGCCGGTGATCGCAGCTCGCCGTTACTCGGTGTGACTGCGCGACCACTCCCAAAGTGCGCGGTCGATGGTGCGCAGGGGCGTGGGAGCGGGAAGCTCACTTTGCGGCGTGACGATATTGCTTTCGGCGAGGCGCTTGCAGAAGGCCAGATACTCCTCGTAGAAGCGGACGTCGTGACGCGCGTGTCCGAGGGCTTCAAGGGTGCGGAAGTCCAGCACCGTATAGCGCTCGGGGAAGATCGCGGCCAGAACGGCGGAGGCCAGGACGATGTCAATGCCGTGCAATTCCGTTAGAGCGTTCACTGCGGTTTCAGTTGTAGACGCGGGTGACGCGGCGAGGGCCAGGGCGCGGCGGATCGTCTCGTTGCTGTTTCCGATGAGAACCTGGACGGCGCGCTCGGACTTCCAGCGCACGATTGCTTCCAGGTTGGCCAGCGAATAGTCCCCATTTCGAATGGCGTCTCCGGCTTCAAAGGCGGCTTTCTCAAGCTCGTGTTCTTTCTCGCCGGACGTTTGCCAATACTGCTCTGCCAAGTCTTGCAACTCCGCTTCAGCAGGCTGAAGCTGGAAATAGGCAACCATTTAGATATTCCTTCCTTTCATTCCCAAAACTCACACACGATAGGCCCGCAGCGAAATCATTGTCAATGACCCGTAAGAGGGTTTTTGCGCGGGCGAACCGGACTTGTCTATGAGACGCCGGGAGCCATTGAAATGGCTGCCCGCAAAGCTGCGAGAGAGGCACGATTTCATCGAAAGTATGGCTCGAAGAAGGACATTTTGTAGATCAAAAGAGGACATCCGAAAGAGCATTCACAGTGGAAGTAGACGAGGTTACGGTGAAATTCGTTTGAAGGCGGGATGGATCGTGGATGAAAGTTGCGAGAAAAGGCGTGATGGCGGTCGCTAGTGGTGTTCGGACCGGCGCTCGCGAATGAACGCAGCAAGTATCTGTATTATAATGAGAGACTTACAGTAATGCCATTTATTATGGTAAAATGGCATTATGAATGCCATTGTGGAGATCGACAAGGCTGGGCGGATTGTGGTGCCGAAGAAGTTTCGTGACGCGCTGCGGTTAAGGCCAGGAGCGCGACTGAAACTGGAGCGTGCCGGCGACCGGTTGGTGCTGGAACAGGACTACCCGGAACCGCGGCTGGAGATGCGAGACGGACTGCTGGTAATGGTAGGCGGGCCGCCGCTGACTGTGGAGGACGTGAACGAGATGATCAACGAGCAGCGGGAGAGGCGGATGCGATTCGTTTCTGGGCTATCGGATGAGCCGTGAGCGAAACCAAGAAAGAGTTCTTCGACACGTCGGTGTTGATTGCAGCCTGCAGTCCGGAACAGCCCGGGCATGAGAGTAGCAGGCGCCTGCTCGCGGCGGCTACTCCCGGGACAAGCGCCTGCGGAGCGCACACGCTCGCGGAAGTATATGCCGTGCTGTCTCGTCTGCCCGGAGGGAAACGGCGAAGGCCCGACCTTGCCGAGCGCCTCGTAACTCAGATTGCGGACAGGGTGACAGTGATTCCGCTTACAGCCGAAGAGTACCGGGACACGATCAGGAGCGCGGCGGGTTCAGGAGTGACTGGAGGGACGATTTACGATGCACTGCTGCTGACGTGCGCGCGGAAGTTTAGTGCGGAACGAATCTACACATGGAATGTGCGGCATTTTCAGATAGTGGCGCCGGATTTGGTAGGGCGGATTGTGGAGCCCGGCCAGCAGGGCTCGGTCGAAGTCGATCAGGAGATGAAAGATGACGACCCAATAGGGTTTCCGTGACGGCGGGAAGAGGCGGTCACTTCGCACATTGAAAGCCTCTCGCGGGGCTTAATCGGCGCCGCTTTCGCATCGCTTGCGAATGACCTGCAGGATCTGATTCTGGATGGAACGCATTACGGCATCGGTCCACACACCTGCATAGGGATTGAAGTGGGTCGAGAGCCGTTCGTGGCTCATTAGTCGAAGTAAAGTTCCGTCTGGCCGAGGCTCAAGCCGGTACTCCCCGTCGAGCACGTCGAAAAATGCACCACCGATCGTTACGTGCTCATCGAGAGTCGACTTTGGAATCGACTCGGTATTCGCGTGAATGGAAAATCGCAAGTCTGAAGCGGGTTCCCAGCGATTGACTGTTTCTGTAAATACCAGGCCGCCGGTAAAGCTCGCCTGGCGCACGCCGCCTAATCCTTCATGTGACAGCGTCGCGGCAACTGGCTTTGGAAAACCAATGCGGGCTACCCAAGACTGATGCAATTCCGATGGATGAATCTCGCGCACACTCTTGATGTTGTCCCAGACGACGGTTGCGGGCGCGTGGATCAGAATGTCTGTTTCTACGGTTCGAACTTCGAGAGCAGATTGAACATGCGCTTCGAGGAGAATGAATACAAGGGGAAACACAATTGCGCTGAGAGTGCCTGGCGTTTGGCGTTTGAATCTCCCCCATATGACTCTTGCGGCTAATCCACCTATTGTCGAGAACACGAACATGATAGGCGCCGCGAAAACGAGACAAATGTATCCCTCCCATTTCACGATGAGTGAAACCGCCATGGTAATTAGCACGGACAGCCAAGGGAGGGTGATCCAATTGAACCAGCGGATGCTTTCGATCGGAGCCTTCCGCAAGTAGTTGTCGACGGCAACATACCCTATGCAAAGAGGGACGATTGCAAGGAATCCGATCGTCATGATCAGAGGGAAAGGGAACGATCCCTTGTTGGCCCAATTGAAGACGAAGAGCAACCGGTAAATGCAGCCGAGGATCGCGCCGGCAATGGCGCTGAGCCACCATGGCTTCCACCGCCGCCATAGACTTTCAGACGAGGTCATTTGCACCTCTTGATTGCATCGGCATCCAGTCGCCGCAGATGCAGCCGATTTTACTGCACGACCTGGCTGGCGACTGACTCGATTTGCGTGTGCTGCAGGCGGTTTTTGTAGCTGGCGATGACGAAGTCGCGGAAGAGCGGGTGAGGCTCGAGCGGTTTGGATTTGAATTCGGGGTGGAACTGGCAGCCGAGGAAATATGGGTGGCCGGGGATCTCGACGATCTCGACGTAGGTCTGGTCGGGGGTTGCGCCGGAGATACGCAAGCCGGCGCCGCTGAGCAGAGCTTCGTATTCGCGGTTGAACTCGTAGCGGTGGCGGTGGCGCTCGCTGATGTCGGTCACTCCATAAGCCTGCGCGGCGAGCGAGTCGGGCTGGAGCTCGCAGGCCCAGGCGCCGAGACGCATGGTGCCGCCCATTTCTTCAACGCCAAGCAGCTCGCGCAGCTTGTAGATGATGCGGTGCTCGGTGGCGGGATCGAATTCGCTGGAGTTGGCGTCTTTGAGGCCGCAGACGTTGCGCGCGAACTCAATGCAGGCGGTTTGCATGCCGAGGCAGATGCCGAAGTAGGGCACGTTTTTCTCGCGGGCGTATCGGATGGCGTTCAACATTCCGTCGATGCCGCGCTTGCCAAAGCCGCCGGGGACGAGAATGCCGTCGAAACCCTCAAGCTGCGATTCGTAGCTGCGGTCGTCGGGACCTGTGGACTCGAGGCCTTCGGCTTCGATCCAGTGGATTTTGAGTTTCAGGTTTTGTGAAATCGCCCCGTGGGTGAGCGCTTCCTTGAGCGACTTATAGCTGTCTTCGTATTCGACATATTTGCCGACGATGGCGATGGAGACTTCGTCTTTGGGGTGATGGCAACGATCGACGATATCCCGCCATGCGGCGAGGTCGGCGTCGGGCGCATCTTTGTGCAGGTATTTGAGGATGAGTGAGTCGACTCCCTCCTCGGCGAAACCGAGCGGGACTTCGTAGATGAAGGGCACGGTTTTGGCGCCGATGACGGCCTTCTCTTCAACGTTGCAGAAGGCGGCGATCTTCTGCTTGATGTCGCGGCTGAGGGCGCGATCGGAGCGGCAGAGGAGAACGTCGGCCTGAATTCCGATGGAGAGCAGTTCCTTGACGGAGTGCTGCGTCGGCTTGGTTTTGAGTTCCTGCGCAGCGGCGATCCAGGGGACGAGCGTGAGGTGGACGAAGACGGTGTTTTCGCGGCCGAGTTCCTGACGCATCTGGCGGATGGCCTCAAGGAATGGGAGCGATTCGATGTCGCCGACGGTGCCGCCGATTTCGACGATGGTGACGTCTGCACCGTTGGCGGCGACCTTGCGCATGGCGTTCTTGATTTCGTTGGTGACGTGGGGGATGACCTGAACGGTTTTGCCTAGGTAGTCGCCGCGTCTTTCCTTCAAGATGATCTGCTCGTAGATACGGCCGGTGGTGTAGTTGTTATCGCGCGAGAGAGGCGCGTGGGTAAAGCGTTCGTAGTGGCCGAGGTCGAGATCGGTTTCAGCGCCGTCGTCGGTGACGAATACTTCGCCGTGCTGGAACGGCGACATGGTTCCGGGATCGACGTTGAGGTAGGGGTCGAACTTCATCAAGTTGACGCGAAGGCCGCGGCTCTCAAGCAGGCAGCCGATGGAGGCCGCCGCGAGGCCTTTGCCTAAACTGGACACAACTCCACCCGTCACAAAGACGTACTTTGCCGACATGACTGCAACCTCTTATTGATTTTTTTTGATTGGCCGTACCTGGTGGGCACATATAAGTATGGCAGGATTTTGGTTGCGGGGAAAGAGGAAAATTGGGGCGAATTAGTGGCGTGTGGGATAACGTGGCGAGTAACGATACTGGAATGAGGGTTTTTAGGCGGGTGGTCGAGGCGGGGCAGTTGGGGCCGGGATGCCGAAAGGTTTACGGCGGCCTGGTTTACGGCGGCCTGGTTTACGGCGGCCTGGTTTAAGACGGTTAAAGGGATGGGCTGCCATGACGAGAATGACGAGCAAGATTGAAGTTGTGAGGACCAATATTACGACGCTGGCGGTAGATGCGATTGTGAATGCCGCCAATGAGAGTTTGCTCGGAGGGGGCGGCGTGGATGGGGCGATTCATCGGGCGGCGGGGCTGGAGCTGCTGGCCGAGTGCCGTACGCTGGGCGGATGCGAGACGGGGCGGGCGAAGATCACAAAAGGATATCGGCTGCCGGCGAGGTTTGTGATTCATACGGTGGGGCCGGTGTGGAGCGGAGGAAAGCGCGGCGAGCCGGAGCTGCTGGCTGGTTGTTATCGTGGGTGCTTCGCGCTGGCGCGGGAGCATGAGTTGCGGACGCTGGCGTTTCCCGCGATTAGTTGCGGAGTTTATGGGTATCCGATTGAGAGCGCTGTGGAGATTGCGGTGAGGGAGACGCGGGCGGAACTGGCGAAAAGCTTGGATGTAGAGAAGGTGATTTTTGCGTGCTTTGGGGATGAGGTTTATGAGGCGTACGAGCGGGAGTTGGGGAGGTCATCTTGAATAGACATTTGTTGAGTTGGATTTCAGGAGTGTCGCGGACGGTGGTGGTTGCGGCGATCGTGGCTGCGGGGATTTTTGCGGCGATGAGCGCTTCCATGGCGGTTGCGCAGCCGCGCACCGCGGCGCTTTCAATCGACGACCTTCCTTTTGTTATTGGAAGCGACGCGCCGAAGGGGCCGCAGGATGCGCCGGCCGCGATTGCGGCCAATCGAAAACTTCTGAATGCGCTCGCCCGGCATCGGGTTCCGGTGACTGGATTTGTGAATGAAAAGAAAGTTGAACAGCTTGGAACCACGGCGGGAACCGAAATTCTGAAGTCGTGGATCGCGAGCGGCCTCGATCTCGGCAATCATAGTTATGCACATTTGGACTTCAACGATTTGTCCGTGGATCAGTTTGAAGACGAGATCGTTCGCGGCGAAACGACGATTGTTCCGCTGATGCAGGCGGCCGGCCGCAAAGTTGAGTTCTTCCGTTTCCCTTTCAATCACACGGGCGATACCGAGGCAAAACATTCGGCCATCACGGAGTTCCTGAGCCACCGCGGCTACAGGCTTGCGCCATGCACTATTGAAACCTCCGACTACATTTTCGCGGACGCGTATCAACGCATGGCCGCCAGCCACGATCATTCTTCTCAAGCGCGATTGCGGCGCGAGTATGTGGCTTTCACGGCGGCACAGATCGACTACTTCAGGCACATGAATGCTGAGGTTCTGGGATATGAGCCGCCGGAGATCGTGCTGCTGCACGACAATCAGCTCAACGCCGATGTGATGGATCAGATCCTTAACTTGTATGAGAAACGGGGTTACAAGTGGGTTTCTCTTGCCGAGGCGGAGCGCGATCCTGTTTATCAGGCTCCCGATACATTCATCACGAAATATCGGACCGATGTGGGGTTATCGGTGGGCTCGAGAACGCGGGACGAAAGTGGATGGAAGCAAAGAACCGGAACCGCCTGCGTGGATTTCGGCTTATGGAAATGAGCCAATGACGGCGCGGCGACCGCGCGGGAGCCGTTGAAAACCGCCCTGACTTTGTCTACTAACGATGGGAAAAAATCAGGCTAGTGCTGTCCCAGGTCTGAAAATCCAGACCTGGGGCACCCCATCATTTATGCCGAACCGGCGTTTCTATGTCGAACCGGCAGCTCCTCTAAAAGTTGAACGTAAGTTTTGCCGTGAGCGCGCGCGGGGTGACGTAATGCGTGCCGCTGAAGGTGGAGAGGAAGTTGTAAAGCGCGTATTTGTTGGTGACGTTGATGGCGGTGAGGTCGAAGTCGGTCTTGAAGCGCTCCTTGTTGAAGAGGTTTGTTTTGCCGACCGAGACATCGAATAGATTGCGAGGGGCGATGCGCGGCGGGTTGTGATCGTCGTCTTCGGTGCCGGGGGCAGGAATCTGGACGAGCTTCGAGGAGTATTCCGAGGCCGGGCAGGATGCGAATCCCGAGGTGGGAGTGGCCGTGACGCCATCGCAGGTAATGCCGGCTTCGAACTGCTCGTCGGGAGTCAGGCCGCTCAAGTCGACTCCCTCGACATTGCCGGGCAGCGTGATCGAGGTAGCGGCGCACAGGCTGTTGGGGTCGGTGACGCCGTAGCAAGGCACGGAGCCAGCAACGAGGCCGGAGTCGTAACGCCAGTTGAAGCCGCTCCAGAGGCCGTTGAACCAATTGCCATCGCGGGAGAGCGTGTACTGAACGTGGGTGGTCTGGTTGAACCTTTCGTCGTGATCGATACGGAATGGATAGAGAGTTCCCTGAGTGGCTCCGCTTGTGGCGCCGGCGCCGGCAACCTGCGGCGGGAAGAAACGGGCGGACACTGAGGACATGACTGAATAGGCGCTGAAGTTGTGGTAGCTGGGGACTTCGACATGGAGCGCATAGCCGGGAATCTTGGAGTTGTGCCAGTCGATGGGGAATGTGATCGGCGTATTTCCGAGGACGCTGAAGTCGAAGGCGTTGTGGGTGTACTTCCAGATGTACTCGCCGCTGAAGACTATATTTTTGCCGATGGCCTGTTGCAGGCTGGCGTGAAACTCGTTGCGATAGCCGGGGTCCAGGGTTCCGGACACGCCGGGATTACAGAGAAGCAGCGGTGACAGCACGGGATTTGCGCAACCTTCGCTGGATAAAACGAGATTCTCGTTGAAGGGCGTTTCAAGCGTGCGCGCGTACGAGATGCTACCGACCGTGCCGGTGGGCTTGATGTTGTATGCGATGCCGACGCGCGGCTCAGCCTGGTTGGCTTTGGTGAGGCCGTTGTAAAGGTCTTCGCGGAGCCCCAGGTTGAAGTCCCAGTTGCCAGCCTTGATCTCGTCTTCAATGTAGACGGCCATCTCTTTTACGTCGGTGTGTCCGAAGTAGTGATAGAAGGCACCGCCGCGGGTGAGGTCATAAGGAGCAAGAACCGGGATGTAATTGCCGTTCGGGAACGATGTAACGCCGTCGCAGTCGGATTGACTTGCGTAACCAGGCAGCGGGTTTCCGCCGATGTCAACGCAAGGCGCGTCGTAGGTGGAATCGATGACGCCGAGGTCATCGTGCTCGCGCAGGAAAGTCTGTTCGTACTGCGCGCCAATCTTAAGGTTGTGAATTCCCTTGACGTAGGAGTAATCCGCATGGACGCCGGTGTTGGTGAGGGTGCGGTACTGAGAGATGGATGAGGTTTGCAGGTTCGACGGGCCCAGATCGGCGAGCGGGTTGCCGCTGGGATAGTAGTCGTATCCATCGCGCCTGACGAAAGCGCCCAGATTGAAGACCGAATGGTTGTTGATGATCCGCGTGTAGGTAGGTGAGATGTTGTAGGTGCCGATTTTGGAGCGCTGGTCGGCGTTGCCGACGCCGCCAAAGACCGGGTTGGGGCTGGTACCACCGTTGACCACATTCTGGACGTTCAGGTTGTCAAAGGAGTTCGGAGTTTGGAACCAGGAGCGGCTGTAGTTGAGGTCGAGGTGAACCGAATCGGCCTGAGTGAAGCTGTAATCGATTCGGTCGAAGATGTTTTCTTCATTGCCCTTGTCGTGAAAGACGGTAAACTCTGGCGGATCAAGAAAACGGCCGGAGTTAAGGCCGTCGGCCTCAATGAAGTTGCCCCACTTTGCGCCGCCATAGGAGAGATCGACGCCTCCGGAGGCCGAACCAAAGCTGCCGTAGGAGCCATAAACACTGCCGACGGGCTTGGTGACTCCCTGGCCGGAGCGCGTGGTGGCGACGATCACGAGGCTGGTCTTGCCGCCGTATTCGGCGGGCGGCGCGCCGCTGATGACTTCAATGGATTGAATTGAGTTGGACGGAAGCTGGTTGGAAAAGACCTTGCTCTGCTGATCGGTGATTGCCTGGCCGTCGACGGAGAAGGAGTTAGAAGCGTGGTCGCCGAGACCGTGGAAGAGGCCGTTCGAGTCTGCCGAAACGCCGGGAGTGGTCTGGGTGACGAGTGCGCTGAGGCCTGACGACTGGCTCTCGAGCGGCACCTTGGTGAATTCGTCGCGGTCGACATCGGTGTGGAAGGTTGAATCATTCTCGATGAGATCGCTGCCGGACTCGACGGTGACGGTCTGAGTGGCGCCGGCGATTTGAAGAATTAGATTGACGGTAATTCCAACGGAAGAACGAATCTCAATACTTTGACTCAGAGGGGCAAAGCCTTTGGCGGAGGCGTCGATCGTATAGGGGTTAAAGGGAACGTTGGAGAAGACGAACTGGCCTGTGGCATCGGAGGTTGTGGTGCGGTCGAAGCCGCTGACCTTGTCAGTGAGGTGGACGGAGGCGTTGGGAATCACTGCGCCAGAGGGATCTGTGACGGCTCCGCGGATGGTTCCGGCGCTGCCGCTTTGCGCGGACGCGGAGAGCGCTGCCAAGGCGAGGGCGAGAAGGGGAAGGATGCGTCGCTTTGCGCTACGAATAAACATGATGGAAGGTCTCCTGATTGAAAGCTGAATGATGCGGAAGTGCGGGCCGCGGGATGTGGCTCCGCGAAGTCCTCAGTGCATTTGGAGGAGCATCAGTCCGTTTCAGAATTAGATGTGCAGATACGGCCAAGCATCGCCGAGCTAGTGAAACTGCCGGACGATGCCAATGGTCGGGGCGAAAGCCTGAATGGAAACGGAATGATGCTCTAGCTGGAGACAGGAGGAGGGCGAATGAAGAGGCGAATCTGACGCTGGCGGGCAACAACTACCGGCTCGGCCTGGGGCGTGGAAGCTCCCAATTGCACGATGATGACGATTGCGGCAGCGGTTGCGACGGGCGCGACCGTGTGCATTGCGATGCAGAGCTGGCAATGATCGGCGTCGCTCTGGCTAGGGTGCAGGTGCGCGACCTGAGCAACGGCGAGCGTGGCCAGAAGGATGAGGCACAGGACGGCGACGGCGGGAAAAAGGCTGGACGAGATGCAGGACGAGATGCGACTTCCGGCGCGGCTTGGTACGCCCTTGGGGGCGCTGCGTTTGCCGCGGAAAATAGTGGCGAATCTCGTCACGGGGCCTGTCAATCTCAATCCTTGCTTTGCGACCTTCAACTCTTATTCTACAGAAGGCTTACAGAAGTTTGGACGCGAAGGGTGTAGAGAGGTTGCACCGAAGTTACAATTCGGAGACTTCGAGCCGAAAAAAAGCGCCGCCCCGTGGGAAAGTGAATGACAGGCTCTAGCGTCTAAACTGAGTTGCCATGATTGGATTTATGGAAGATTCGCGTAGATGGCGCGTTCCGGCGCTTTCGCTGGCCGTTCTCCTTGCGGCGTCCGCGACGCTTGCTGCGCAAGCTGATCCGCAAAACGTGACGATTCAGACTGCGCCAGGCGGGCAGAATTCGGGCGGACAGAATTCCAAGCCACTGCCTTTGAAGCCTGCGGTTCCCGGTATGGGAAGGAATCTGCGGCTGATTTTGAAGGACGGCTCATACCAACTGGTTCGCGATTACCAGATCGTGGGCGATCGGGTGCGCTACTTGTCGCAGGAACGCGGCGAGTGGGAAGAGTTGCCGGCGGACCTGGTGGATTGGGACGCGACGAACAAGTGGGCGAAGGAACATACGGAAGTGGTGGAGCAGGATGCGTCGCCGGCGATGAAAGAGGCCGCGGATATTGACGCGGAGGAGAGCGAAGAGCGCGATGACGACAAAGCGCGCAGGCCCCAAGTAGTGCCGGGACTGGAGTTGCCGGACGAGGAAGGCGTTTATGTGCTGGACACGTTTCACGGCACTCCCGAGCTGGTGGAGCTGAAGCCGACGGATTTATCGCTGAACACGAAAAACCGGAAGGGGATTCAAGTGCTGAATCCACTGGCGACGCAGCACGCAAACCTGGAATTGGAAGGCCCGAACGCCCGAGTGCACCTGCACGTGGACGACCCGGCGATTTATCTATCGCTTGGAGTGGAGGTGGGAAATGAGCCTGTGCTGTCGCATCCGATGACGGTGAATACGGGCGGCACGAAGGCGGTGAACGGCGGGAAACATGGCGCACACTCGGCGCAATCGGGGTTCGCGATTGTGCGCGTGGACGAGCGGCAAGCGGTGCGCATCGTTGGCGCAATTCATGTGAGCGCGACGGGAACGGTGACGCAGGACGAGGACACGATTCCAACTAAAGCGGAAGTGCTGCCGGGCAAACACTGGCTGAAGATTGAACCGACGCAGCCGCTGACCATGGGCGAGTATGCGCTGGTGGAGATTATTTCTCCGTCGGACATCAGCGAATCAGTGTGGGATTTTCGCGTGGACACGAGGCTGGGAGACAATCCCGATTCGATTGGGCCGATTTTAAAGACAGCCAATAGCCAGTAGGGAGTAGCCAAAAGGGAGTGGAAAGACGGGGAATGAATCGATCCTTCGGGATTTGGCGAGTGAAGGTTTTCAATGATCGCATTGTCCAGGCTAAAAAGAATGTTCCGGTTAATAGACTGCCGATGGGTTGGACCGATTGGCGTGGTGATCCTGTGCGCCATGAGGGGCACGACCGCCGCGTCTGAAGTGCCTCCCTTAGCCCCGCCTCTGCCGCCTGCGAATGAATTTCGCGTGACGCTCGCTGAGACACCGGACGCAGAGTTGCCGCCGACTCCGGCCTGTGGTCAGGAAGCTGCCGGCACGCTGACCTGCCGTGCATTCACCGTAACGCTCGAGAATATCGGGACGCATACCGTGTGGCTGGGCGAACTCGCCTGCGCTGATCCGGAGGTTCGTCTCGAAACTACTGCTCCCAATTCGAGCCACTGGTCTCCAGTTGGCGACCATCGCGACGATTGTCAAAACGCGCAGTACTCGGATTCGGAGAAGACGACGGTTCCCTGGAAAAACATTCGCATGAGGCCGGGCGACCGGCAAAGCTTTACGGGGCGCTTTATGGTGCGGCTCGGTGGCGCATGGGGGCGGGTGAATGTGCCGGTCGCACCAACGGCTGTGCTGCGCGCTACCTGGACGCTTCGTGGCTGCACTGAGGAAACAGAGGGGGATGATTGCCTGTCACCCCTGGAGACGCACTATGTGCCTGCGCACCAGAATTACTGCACCTATCAATGCATCTTCTTTCAGCCCGCGTTGGAGATTTCGTCGGAGCAGATCAGCGTTGGTCAGCCAGGGCCACTAACGCTCCCGCTGCCGCCCTTGGAATTGGAGCTAACCGAGCGGATGTTGGACCCGACCGATCCGCTAATTAAGCCACGCTCGCGGTTGGAGGGGTGCACTCCGGACCATGCGGGCAGCGTAGACTGCGTGGCGCTCCACATGACTGTGCGGAACGCGGGAACGCGCGCCTTGCGGATCGGGAGATGGAACTGCAGCGATTTTGCCGAGACGCCTGAGTTTCGCTCCGAAGGCGGTGCCTGGAAACCACTACAGAGTTCATGGATGTTGTGTGGCCGGAACTTTGTAGAGTGGACCGCGCTGCTCCCGGGGCAAACTGTCGGGGAGGAGATGACGCTCCGTCACGTCGCTGCCGGGTTCCAGATCAATCCAGTGCGTGAGGCTGGCCGGTACGGCGTGCGCATTGATTATGCGCCGCAGGTTTGCGTGGCTTCGCCGGATGGGAGTTTTTGTCTGACGGAACCGCAATGTCTTCCGCAGATGACATCGCCTGTCGCTACATTCGAAACGACAGTGACCTTGCCGGAAGAAAAACTCCCGCTGGGAACAGCGGACCGAACGACCCTAGGCGGCGAGCGTTGATTGATTGCGCCGGCTCACAGCGAAGTGCGCGAGCAGGATCAGGCATCCGACTGCGGTGATGATTGCGTCCACACCAGGCATGGCGCGCGGACCCCAATGCGCATAGCCCTGACCGTCGAGATAAGTCATGTAGGCGACGGGCAGATTTCCGATGGAGTTGATGATGGCATAGCGCGAGCTGCCGCTTTTGCCTGAGCCGCCGAGGAATTCGAGGGCAACGCCGGTGAAGAGGGCGTAGCCTGCGCCGATGGTGAAAAGAAAAAGCACGGTTCCGGTGAAGTAAACCGCGGGGCGCAGTGGGCCAAGCGCAAAGATGGCCAGCGTGGCTGCATTTGCAATGCCCGCGATCAAGAAGGCGACGGGCGCGCGCACGCGGATGGGAATGAGCGATGCGGCGAGCGCTCCAGCAGAGGTGAGAAGAGCGCCTGCGATTCCGTTGATCCATGCAACCTGATGGCCGGTGACGTGGTAATCGCGGGCTAGTTGCGGGAGCTGGCCGATCATGGCGCCGCTGCAGCATGGGCAACCGAGGAGGAGCGTGTATGGGATTGCTTCCCAACGCAGGAACGTGGATTTGAATTCATGCCAGACGCGGACGGCGGTTTGATGCGCGCCGTGCTCGCGGATCATGGACTGATGCGGCGCCAACAGGGCGAAGAGCGAGGGCACCACGATCATTGCAGCGACGATCCAGCCGAGAGAGCTGAGAGAGAGGCGGCCGGAGTAAGTGACGAGTATGTAGACCGCGAGGGCGCCGAAGGCCAGTGAGCCGGTTTGGTAAAAGCTGCTGGCTCGGCGGCGGCTTAGTTCGCAGTGCAGTGTGCCGAGGATGCCGCCGCAGGCAGCAGCGACGAAGACGCCAAAGCACGCGCTGAGGAATAAAAGGGTGACCGCCAGCGGAGACCCGAGCTGGGGCTGATGGAAGGCGGCAACCATCGCAATGGCGGAGGCGAGAGCCGCAAGCATGAGCCAGGTGCGGCGGCGCATCCAGAAGTCAGTAAGCGGCCCCCAGAGGAAGTAGATGGCGTGAGGGAGGGAAAGCAGAGAGGTGATGCTGGCTGCTCGCGCGGGGTTTACGCCCTCATCACGCAACAGATAGCTGAGGGCGCCGCTGACGAGACCGAGCGCGATGACTGCCTCGGGCGTGATGAGGAAGGCGAAGAGCCAGGGGCGATCGCGAGCCGGCGAAACGGATTGGGAGTCTGTTTCCGGCCGTAACGCTGGTGGCATGAGGGTTAGCGTAGCATGGGGCGGCTTTGAGGGCTGGCATGATCGAGCGCAGTCCCGAAAGTGGGCGATGCCCGAAATGGGCCCGAAATAGGCCTGAATTCTCAAGCCTATTTGAGCGATTCGACTCTATGATAGGGCGATAGCGAGTAAGTAATGGTTGCGACCCAAGTGATTCGCCGGAAAAGGCCTTAGGGAGCGGATTAGAATCAGAATGACGTCTGCGGAAGTTGGAGAACCAGCCGAGCGGGCTCCCACCAATGCGGGATACCGGGCCGATTCTAACGCGGGTTAGACTTTGAACGGACGATTTGAACGGACGATTTGAACGGGCGATTTGAACGGACAGTTTGAACGGACTTAGGGGAGAATCATGGGCGCGCCGACGGTTGACTATTACGAGTTTTTGCAAATCAGCCCCAATGCCGATGCTGAGACGATCCACCGTGTCTATCGATTTCTTGCGGCCCGGCTGCACCCGGATAACAGCGAAACCGGCCATGAAGAGAATTTTCGTCTGCTTAGAATTGCATACGACGTCCTGGCGGATCCACGACGACGCTCGGAATACGATGCGACCCGGAGCCGGACGCAGGCACCCGCGGAACCGCTTGCAACCACCATCGATTTCATGGATGAGCTGGACGGCGAGTTGAACCGGCGGTTGGCGGTGCTGGCAGTTCTTTACTACCGGCGACGCACAAACCCGACCTTTCCTGAAGTTAACCTCTCCGAAATTGAAGGTCGGATGGGATTCCCGCGCGACTATCTGGACTTTACGCTTTGGTATTTGCAGCGTAAGGGATACGTCATGAAGGCAGACAATGCGCAGTACACGCTTACGGTGGATGGCGTGGACTTTGTGGAGACGCAGCGAGGGAATATTCCGACTCTGAACAAACTGCTGACCAGCGGATCAGGATCGAGCGTTGAGGATCTGTCGAAAGTGCGGCAAAGTGAAGAGAATGTTGCGCCGGAAGAGAATGTAGCGCCGGAAGAGAATTTCGCCGCGGCTCAGCCAAACCCAGCGTTACCAAGACCGATCTTTAACAGACCCGACCCAAGGAATCAGGCCCAACAAGCGCCGCGTAATTCGGTACCGATTATTTTGCCTGCCTCAATGAGCCAGGCGGAGGACCGACGCCTGGGCAGACCTGACCGCCGCATAGGCAAGCCTGATTTCCGAAGCAAGAAAGTGGAACGGCGCTTCCACCTGAAGGATCGGCGCGAGATGCCGCAAACGAAGCCAGTCACCGAGAAGCCACTACTCGCGAGCGGCGATTCCTAACGCCTTCATCTTGCGGTAAAGATGACTGCGTTCCAGGCCCAGCAATTCAGCGGCATGGCTGATGTTGTTGTGAGCCTCTTCAATCTTCTTGAGAATATATTCGCGCTCGTAGGCGTCGCGCGCCTGCTGCAGGCTGGAGAACTCCTCGGCAGAGCGGGAGCCTGATTTGTGACTGAGGGCCGGCAGATGCTTGCGCTCGATGCGCAGCACTCGGGGGTTGAGGATGAGAACGCGCTCGATGAGGTTCCTGAGTTCACGCACGTTGCCGGGCCATTGATATTGCGCCATGGCGTCCAGCGCCTCTTCGCCGATTTCAACTCGCGGGCGGCCGTACTGACGGCCGAATTCGAGGAGAAACTCCCGCGCCAGAAGCGGGATATCCTGCTTGCGGTCGCGTAGCGGCGGCACAAAGAACGGCACAACATTGAGGCGATAAAAGAGATCCTCGCGGAAGTTGCCTTTGGCAATTTCTTCCTCAAGATCCTTGTTAGTGGAGGCGATAACACGCACGTCGACGCGCAGGGGTTGTGTTCCGCCGACGGGCGTGAACAACTGATCGTCGAGGGCGCTGAGGACTTTGGCCTGCGTCTTGAGGCTCATATCGCCGACTTCGTCGAGGTAGAGAGTGCCGCCGTCGGCGCGTTCGAGGGTGCCGCGCTGCTCGGGAGGGCCGCCGGGTTGTGCGCCATGGCGATAGCCGAACAGCTCGGACTCGATATGCGCTTCAGGAATGGCGGCGCAGTTAAGCTCTACAAACACACCGTCGCGGCGCAGGCTCTCGGCGTGAATGGAGCGCGCGATGAGCTCCTTGCCGGTGCCGGACTCGCCGTAGATGAGCACACGCCCGTTGGTGGGGGCCATGAGCTTGATCTGCTGGCGGAGGGCCTTGAGCGGGACGCTTTCACCAGTGAGAACAGCGGCTGCGCTGAACTGGCGCTTGAACTCCTCGTTCTGAGTGCGGAGGCGGCGCGCCTCGACGGCATTCTTGACAGCGATGAGGGTACGCTCGAGCGAGAGCGGCTTTTCAAGAAAGTCGTATGCGCCAAGCTTGGTGGCTTTCACGGCGGCTTCAATGGTGCCGTGGCCGCTGACGATTACGACCTCAGGCCGAATCTCGGGAGAGAGCTCGCGAATTTCGGCGAGCACCTCAAGACCGTCTCGGCCCGGGAGCCAGATATCAAGCAGCACCACATCGTAGGGCGTGTCACGAAGCAGCACCATGGCTTCGCCGGCGTCGGGTGCGCTGGCAACGCCGTAGCCTTCCTCGCGCAAAATCTCCTCGAGCGAACTGCGTATCTCCGCTTCGTCGTCTACGACCAGAATGTGATTCATGAGGCGAGGTCCTTCACCGTTACGGTGTTCGCTGCTGCTGAGCCATTCGACACGATGGATTCGACGAGAGGCAAGCGCAACAGAAAACGCGAGCCTTTGGGGAGGTTAGATTCAGCGCTGATGGAGCCGGCGTGTTCCTGAGCGATCTTGGCGGCGATCGAAAGGCCGAGGCCGGTGCCGCGACGCTTTGTGGAGTAGTAGGGCAAGAAAAGGCGCTCGCGGATTTCGTCGCTAAGCCCGGATCCGGTGTCGGAGACGGTGATTTCGACTGCGGTCTGATCTTCACTGAGCGCGGTGCGCAAACCCAGAACGCGAAGCAGACTGCCCTGCATGGCTTCAGCAGCATTGTCGATGAGGTTGGCGAGTGCGCGGCGAATTGCTTCGGGATCGGCCAGCACCGGAGGCAAGTCAGACTCAAGGTTGCGCTGCACCGTGATGCCTGCGAGCCTGCCGCCAAAGAGCGCGAGTGCTTCTTCGACGATCTGATTGATATCGCAGGGGCGAGGCTGCGGCGCGGGAAACTGCGCTAATGCGGAAAACTGATCGACCAGGGTGCGGAGGGTGGCAACGCAGCCGAGAATTACCTGGCTGCACTTGCGGATGATGTTGGAGGACTCGGGCTGGCCGCGATCGAGATGGCGTGCGATGCGCTCGGCGCTGAGAGCTATGGGCGTGAGGGGATTCTTGATCTCGTGCGCTACCTGCTGAGCGACTTCTTTCCATGCAAGCTGCCGCTGAGCGCGGAGAAAATCAGTGGTGTCTTCGACCACAAGCACCGATCCCGATTGCCCATGACCGAGGTCTAGCCGCGCACTGGTGATGGCGAGATAGAGAGTGCGCCCGTGGGCGGTAAATTCCAACTCGGTGGAAGCCGCTCCCATGCGGTTGGCGCGACGGATTAACGTAGCGAATTCCTCGGCACAATCCGCAGGCAATAATGATGCGATGCTTTCACCTGCCAAAGACGTGTCCAGCCGAAGCCCCATGAGCGCGGCAAATGCGCCGTTGGCCTTTAACACTACGCCGGCGCCGTCAAGCGTGACGACTCCCGAGGGAATGGTATCGACGATGGTTTCCAGCTCGCGGCGACGCCCTTCAACGGCAAGGTTGGCGGCGGTGAGTTGCGCCTGCGCAGTCTGGGCCAACTGGCGGCTGGTTTCAAGGTCTGCGGCCATGTGATTGAAAGAACGCACCAGGTCACCCATCTCTCCAGTGGCGACGTCGGTCACGCGCTGGTCGTATTTACCAGCGGAGATGGCGTCCATGGCGTCAGCAAGTGCCTCGACTGGATGGGTGATCTGCTTGGAGAGAAATACGGCGAGCCAGACGCCGGAAAAGAAGACGAAGACAGTGACCAGCAGCAGAGTGAGGGACAATGTGTTGCGAATAATTTTGCGCGATCGGAAAAGCTGCCAATACTCGTCGGCGCCGGAACGGATGCGCGCGGTAGTCGCATTGAGCCCCTTGGGCATGGGCAGCACAGCGATCACGATTTTGCCCGATGGAGTGACGGCCTGGCCGAGCGCATATTCCTGACCTGCGACATCGAGCACCGGATTGTCGTTTCGCTGCGCGGCGGAGAGGACGGCGGCCGAGAGAGGGCCGAGGAGCGGAGCCTCTCTCCATTCGGACTCGGGTGTGGACGCGCGAAGGGAGGCACGACTGGATTCAGGCGGAGCCTGGAAGCTGGAGAACATTCGCCTGTCAGGGCCGTAGACGAGCAGAAAGCCGCCTTGCAAGGAAAGGCGATGCGAAGTCATGACTTGCTGGAGAGCCTGAGGAGTCGCATCGGGCGCTCCGCTTTCCGCCAGCGACTCCGCCTCGCTGCGCGCATTGCTGGCGACATATTCCACGAGCTCCTGCACAACCCGGGTGGAGTCGTCGCGCAGTTGCGAAGCGTTAGGCGAGAACCACCGTTCCAGCGAGCGGTTGAGCAGAAAATAGCTGAACAGGAACATAAGCGCGGCGGGCATGAAGGTAATGATGACCGCGCCCAGGACCATTCGCGAGCGCAGCCGCGCGCCAAGGCCGCTGCTGCCCTGCCCTACGTAGACTTTGAGGACGGTGCGAAAAAGCAGGACGAGCAGCAACAGCAGCAGCAGGAAAAGCAAAACCTCAAGAGCCGTGAGGGCAATGGTTTGCTCATAGGTAGCCGGATTGAGGAAGTTGACGTTGGAGGTGTTGAACCATGTCAGCGTTCCGAGCAAGACGAAGATCAGAAGTGCTCCGCCGGTAAGCAGAACGATCGACCTGCGCCGCGAATCGGCATGGAGACGCATGCCGCGATTATAGAGAAAACAGGGACCAAGGGAACAAGGGACCGAGGGACCAAGGGAGTAGGAGACTCAACGGAGCGAAGCACGGGGGCTAGGGACCTGCGTTTTCGGGGTCGGCGCCCGCGGCAGCCCGAAGCCTGAAAGAAGCTCGTCAGAATCTGGGTTGTTAGATATGGATCGTTAAATCTGGGAGCAGTCGAGCGGGCTCAGGATCAGGTTGGTGATGTTGGTGACGATAGAGTCGAAGGCGAAGCGAGGGTTGGAGGAGAGTTTCTTCCAGGCTGGATCGTTGCGGAAGACATCCCACTTGGCATCGAGCTCAGCCAAATCGGCAAAGCTGAGCATGTAAGTAAGGTTAGGCATGCGCGAGCCGATGAGCGTATCGCCGAAGAAGACGGGATGGAAACCGGCGTTTGAAAAGATCTCGAATTCGCCGGAGTGGAACATTTCGACTTTGCGGACGTGTTCGCCATCGCTGGGACTCTCATAAGTGCGGAGCTGAAAGATGCGTTTGGCTTTGGTTGCAGCAGCGGCGGGCGGGGTGACCTTTGGCCAGCCGTCAAACGCGGCGAGGAGTGAAATATCCGCGCGCTGAAATGCGGGCGCTGTGGAGGTGGCATTCCAGAATGGAGCGGCCGCCGCAAGGAACTCCGCATCGTCGGGCAAGCGCAGATCGAGTTGGGTAAGTGGCTCAACGGATGGGCCGGGAATGAGCAGATAATACGCCGGCGTTTCGGGACCGATATCGAGTTTGAATGCGCCGACCGGCCCAAGCCCCATGCGGGCCAACGCGGGAATCAAGGCGCTGGAGAAGTAGTTTTCAGTGAGCTTTAACTGTGGACCGCTCAAGAGGTTATAACGGCGCAATTGGTAAAACTCACGGCGTGGGCCAGCGGGGGCCCCGGTATCCGAGACTTGGGCGACTGAGTCGCCGGCTGCGGCGAGGGTTGAGGCGGCAATGGATGCGGCGAGAAAATGGCGGCGTTTCATGGATCCTCCGTATCGCGAATCCTGTTCGTCCGAGTCCGATTGTAAGCTGCGGTGCGGAATTTGGCGGCCGGCTCGCCGCAACTAACGTAACGTGACCGTGTTTCTTAATTCCAGAAGCTCCGCGGGGCTACGACTTACGGGCTCCGCAGGGCTACGACGATTTTTCGGCAACTCCCGCCGAAACCTGTGCCGCCGATCCGAAAGGACGGCGGCATTTTTTGTTTGAAGGCGCCCTTGAGGCCAAAGAGCGCTGGAGCTACGTGGATCGAGATGTGCGAGAGCCTTTACGCGTTTTAAATCGCTCAGGCAGCACCGCGAGAAGACTCTTTGGAACTTCGCTGAAGCCGCGGTGAATCTGATGCTCCCGGTGCCGCTGGATACTCTCTTCCAGGGCAGCCTTTGGCGGCATCTCGATCCGTTAATGCCAGGATGCATTCATTGGGGTATGTCGTTCACAAAAGTAATGGGCTGGCGCTATGGCAGCTCGCGAACTTTGAAATCTTTGAATGTGATCGGGTAGCCCTCGGATTCGACGCCTATGTAGCCCTTGCCGAGGCCTACTTTGGACGTGCTCACAATCTTGCCGTTCACGGCGAGTGAGCAAGTGTCGTTGACGCAGCGGATATCGTAGACGTTCCATTCGCCCGCCGGTTTGACGCGGTTTTCAATCATGTCTTTTTGCAGATCGAAGTACGTGAGCTTCCCGTCGATCGGGGTTTGTCCGAAGATGTATCCGCCGTCGAGCTTGGTCTGAGCCTGGTGCCAGATGGAGCCGTCGAGATTGTTACGGAAGAAGACACCGCTGTTGTATGCAGGTTTGGGAGTGGTGACGGGTTTGAAGCGCCACTTGACGTGAAAAGTGAAGTTGGTGAACTCGCGGTTATAGCGCAACCACTCATGGCCACCATTGCCGTCGCAGGCGATTTGACGATTGGCATAGTCGATGTGCCACTGGGCGATGTCGCTGACGGGATGGTCGGGCGGAATGGCGACTCGCGTCCAGGCGTCTTGTTGATTTGCTGGAAAGAGGCCGACCGTTTGAGCCGCGGCCGGCATGGCGGCGAGCAGCAGCGTGAGGCAGGGCAGGCAAATGAGCGCGGCGATGGGCCGGTGCTCGGCTGTCTTCCTATTGCGAATGCTCCAGACCATCGATTAACCCTCCACACGCACGAGCGCGGATCTTCATCTCATGCCGGCAATCGAGGGAAATTGTAGCACCGGACGCAGGCGCGAGTTCCCTAACCCGCGCGACTGCATTCCTGGCTGAGTTTGGAAAGTTCGCGCTAACGCGCGATGAGGAACATGACCCAACTGAAGACGATGACCGAGCCGACGAAGAGGACAAAGCAGTAGGCTCCGTAGCGAAACATTTTCGGCGGAGTATCGCGCATGGTGATGCCAAAGACAGTAGAAGCGAAGAGCGCGAAGAGCAAGACAGCGGTGAAATGGGAGGGATGCATCAGGACTTCCTCCCGGTGCGCAGATTGTGCGCGTCGACGGCGGCGATGATATTGAGCAAGCCGGCGACGACAATGAAAATCTTCCCATAGTCGGCGACGGTGGTCTGCTCCGGTTGGCCACCCCAGCCGGCTACGCGGCCGAGGAAGTAGAGGAGCCCGTTTCCGAGATCGCCGGCGACGCCGAGCATGTCGAGAATGTCTTGCGCGCTGGTGTAGAGCTTGCCCTGCATGGCGAGGCCGAGCGCAAACATGGAGATGATGGAGACGGCGATGAGCGTACCGCGGATCCACTTGCCGAGGAGGAAATGGCCGGCACCGGGGATGAGCCACCCGGCGATTAGGGGAAGGTAGACGAATCCCTGTTGTTTTTGTTTGCCCGTCTCGGGCTTGTTTGGGGTGGTGGCCATTCCTTTTTGACTATACAAGACGAGGGAGGAGCGTTGGCGGTTGGGCGCGGGTGGTTAAATGCGCACGAGTTCCTGCTGGATGCGGCCGGTGACCCAGGCTTTGCCAGGGGCGGTGATCATATTGATTTCGCTGCGGACGCCGAAGTCGGGCAGATAAATTCCTGGCTCGACGGAGAAGCAGGTGTTGGGCAGGATGCGGCGAACGTCGTGAGTTTCGAGGTTGTCTAAGTGCGCGCCCGAGCCGTGAATTTCGTGCGCGATATTGTGGCCGGTGCGATGGGTGAAGAATTCGGCGAAGCCCGCGTCGAGGATGACGGAGCGGGCGGCATCGTCGGCTTCGAATCCGCTAATGGGACGGTTCTGGGAGAAGGCAGACTCGACTAAGGAGATTGCGGCGTCGCGCGCGCGGCGGACTGTATCGAAGACGAGCTGTTCTTTGGGGGAAGGCTCGCGGCCGACGACGCCGGTCCAGGTGATGTCGTAATAGATGCTGGTCGGCGTGTCGAGGCGGCCCCAGATATCGATGAGCAGGAAGTCGCCTTCACGGATGGGCGAGGCGCAATCGGCGGTTGGCTCGTAGTGCGAGTCGGAGGTGTTGGCGTTGACGCTCACGTCGGGACCGTTTTCCCAGACGAGGCCTTCGCGGTGCATAGCTTCGCGTAACCAGAGGACCATGTCGTATTCAGAGAATGCACGCGGCTGGCCCGACGCGGGGCGAAGTCGGCGGCCAATTTCGAGCCATGCTTCGGCGACGATGGAGTCGATTGCGCGCTGCGCGACGGAGTGGCTGGCAATTTGTTCGGCGCTGAGGACGGCTTCAAATTGACTGACGAGATCGGCGGAGGTGACGATTTCTTTGCCGAGCGAGCGGAGGAATTCGATGGTGCCGGCATCGACCATGGAGACATACATGATGTCGTTATTGGGCGAGTACTGCATGGCGATCTTTTTCTGGTTTCGGAGCAGATTCTCGAGACCGGCGTGTAGTTCTTGCCAGCTTGAGTACTGAGTTTTCGCGCCGGGGAGCGAGTCGAGGCGGGCCTGCTCGATGCGGTGGACGAGTTTGCGCGGCTCGCCGGATGCGGGAATGAAGTAGTACCAGCGGCGCGTGATGTGGGCATTGGGGTCGAGCGAGAGGATGCGCGCGGCGATGGGGTCGCGGTGATGGTGGTCGTAAAACAGCCAGCCGTCGAGCGCGGATTCGCGGAGAGCTGATTGGATGGCGTCGAGGTTCATCACGGAATAGGATACGCGGGTTGATAGGGCAGCGAGTCAGCAGTCGGCGAGTCGGCGGGGTTGGCGGGGCTGGCGGAGTAATTGGAGTCGGGCGATCCCCGGTCCCCAAATGCGAGGGACCGGGGGCACCCAATCTCGTGTTAAGAAATCAAGTTGTGTTTCGTGCTAAGCATTCAGGCGGTGGCCTTGTGTTCGGCGTCTTGCGGCTTGGCCTGCATTTTGTCTTGCAATTTGCCCTGCAGTTTGATGGACACGTGGACGAGCGTAAGCGCGGCGGGAGTGACGCCGGGAAGGCGGCTGGCCTGGCCGATGGTCATGGGGCGAACGCGTTCGAGCGTTTCGCGCATCTCGCGGGATAGGCCGCTGATGGCGCTGTATTGAAGCCAGCCAGGGATGGTGACGGACTCGGCGGCCTTGAGGCGCTCGATTGATTTCTTTTGCTGCTCGAGGTAGCCGGCGAATTTGATTTCGGTTTCGACGGCGCGGGCTTCGTTGCGATAAGTGGAGCGGGCGATGGAGGGGGCGGTTTGAGACGAGATGCGTCCCTCAGGGGCTAAAGCCCCGATTGATAGTGGCCCGTCTACGGCACGACTGAAGTCGTGCCCCTTCAAACCTCTTGACTCGATTTCTACGGCACGACTGAAGTCGTGCCCTTTCAAAGCATCCGCTTTTGCGGCGATCTGGTGAACCGTTGCGAACTCGGCGAGGAGCGGATCGCGGGCAAGGTCGTCGCGCAAGGCGACGAGAAGCGGCTCGATGGTGACTTCAGGACGCTTGAGGAGTTGCGCCCAGGTGATTCCGGCAGTCGCTGGAAGCTCTCCGAAACCGGCGCGCTGGAGTTTTGCGGGATCGACTTTGCCGGAGGTGAGCAAACGATCGAGCGCGGACATTCGCGCTTGCTTCTGCTCGTACTCGGCCCAGGCTTGGTCGTTGATGAGGCCGAGGCGGCGACCGTACGGAGTGAGGCGGCGGTCGGCGTTGTCGATGCGCAGATGCAGGCGGAACTCGGCGCGCGAGGTGAACATGCGATAAGGCTCGTTAGTGCCTTTTGAAATGAGGTCGTCGATGAGGATTCCTGTGTAGCCCTCGGTGCGATCCATGGTGAAGGGCGGCTGGCCCTTAAGCCAGAGCGCGGCGTTGATGCCAGCCATAATGCCCTGGCATGCGGCTTCTTCGTAGCCACTTGTTCCGTTGATCTGGCCGGCGAGATAGAGGCCCGTCATGCTTTTGACGCGGAGGGTGCGGTCGAGCTCGGTGGCGTCGACGGAGTCGTACTCGATGGCGTAGCCGGGGCGCAGCAGCTCGGCCTGATCGAGGCCGGGGATGGAGTGAACCATCTGCGACTGTACTTCCATGGGCAGCGAGGTGGACATGCCGTTGATGTAGACCTCGTGGGTGTTGAGGCCCTCAGGCTCAAGGAAGAACTGGTGCTGCGTTTTGTCAGGGAACTTTGACGATCTTGTCTTCGATGGAGGGGCAGTAGCGCGGGCCGATGCCCTGAATGCGGCCGGAGTACATGGCCGAGCGATGGACGTTTTCGCGGATGAGGCGAAGCGTCTCCGGCGTGGTGAAGGCTATGTGGCAGGAGATCTGCGGCTGGACGATCTTCTTTGTGCGGAAGCTGAAGGGAGTGGGATCGGCGTCGCCGGGCTGCTCCTCAAACATTTCCCACTTGATGGTGCGGCCGTCGAGGCGCGGAGGCGTGCCGGTTTTGAGGCGGCAGGTGCGAAGGCCGAGGTTGCGGAGTGCCTCGCCGAGGAGGACTGAGGCCGGCTCTCCGCTGCGGCCGGCGGGATAGCGCTCTTCGCCGCAGTGGATGAGGCCGTTCAAGAAAGTTCCGGTGGTGATGATAGTGGCGCCGGCGAGGAGATTGCGGCCATCGCGGAGCTTGAGGCCGAGGACGCGGCGGTGGGGGCGGGTGGGACGTGGGATTTCCATCGACGAATCGGTCTCGAAGCCTCCTATTCCCTCGGCGGCTAAAGCCGGGCTCAATTCTGAGCCGATATCGTACGGGCTAAAGCCCGTACCCTTCGACGGAGTCTCTTCAATGACGAGGTCGACAACTTCGGCCTGGCGGATATGGAGGCCGGGTTGGGATTCGAGGACTTCGCGCATTTTGACGCGATAGAGCTGCTTGTCGCACTGGGCGCGGGGGCTCCAGACGGCGGGGCCACGCGAGGAGTTGAGCAAGCGGAACTGAATGCCGACCGCGTCTGCAACTTCACCCATGATTCCGCCGAGAGCGTCGACTTCGCGGACGAGATGGCCCTTGGCGACGCCGCCGATGGCGGGGTTGCAGCTCATCTGGGCGATGAGGTCCATGTTCATAGTGATGAGCGCGGTTTTTAGGCCCATGCGCGCGGCGGCCATGGCGGCCTCGCAGCCTGCGTGGCCGGCGCCGACGACGACGACATCGTATTGTTCGGTGAATGCCACTGGGTTCTATTTTACGGGCGCTGGGAGAGCGGCGTCACAGAGGGCGCGGGCGAGGACGCCCGCACGACAGCAGGCGAGACGCCGGCGCTACAAAACGAATCAGTAGACGACGGCGAAGGCGTGGCCTTCGAGATCGGGCGGGGCGGAGGTTCGACGAAGCTGGGGGATTGGAGTGAACGCTGACGCGAACCGGCACGCCCGGAGTGAGGTCGTTGACGTCAATATCGGCGACGAGCAAGGCGGGGCGCGCCGCGAACGGATTATGACGGCCGGACCGGCTAACAAGCCGGAAGGGAATGGGCCGGTCCCATTGAGTGACTTCGATTGTCGGGGGTTGGCGGTCGCTTTGCGATGAGCCGGCGCCAGCAGAGCCGCGTTGCTGATGTTGACCCGCGGATTCCCTGGTCTGCACGACGATGCGCAGGACACCCTGGATGGGCGGATCGAGGCTCGCTTCGATTGTGCCGGAATCTCCCACTTGGAACGAGGCGTCGATTGGCTCGATGGAGCGGGCTTTTGAGTGGGCGGCAGACGCGTTTGTCGCGGTGATGGCCAGCAGCGACAGCGAAACGACACACGTAATTGGGCTAGCAATTGGCCAGCGCCGGATGAATGAGCGTTGGACTCCCAATCTCATTACGCAGCCTGCAGCTCAAGAATGATGGCCGCGCCGCGCGGCATCAAGTTGACGGCAGACGCACGGCCATTTTGATCGCGAAGGATAGTGGCGCAAAGGCTCAAGCCCATTCCGGCTGTCTCGCCACCGGCACGGGCGGGCACGAAAGGATCGAAGGCGCGCTCTGGGTTGAGAAAACCGGGGCCGGAGTGGGTGATGGAGATTTGCACCAGGCTACCTTCGCGGGCGGCTTCAAGGCGGATCGATCTTGATTCCCTGGTTACCGAACCTGGAGATTCGTGGTCTACCGCGCCGATTGCATATTGCAGGCAGTGCAGCAGGGCCTGGCGCAACTGCTGCGCGCCGCAGAGGATTCGGGGCATTCCGGGTGCCACGTTGACCTGGAATTCGATGGAGCGCTGAAGGAATTCGGGGCGATAAAGCTGTTCCATATCCGAAAGCAGCTCGGGTACAGAGATAGCGGCGGGCTGGTCAGAGCGAGCATGTGAGACGCGGGAGAGGCTTTCAAGCGTGGAGCGAATGCTGCGGGCTTCGATGACGATGGAGTCGATGGCCTTGAGATCGTGAGATTCAAGCGCGGAGGATTCCTGGAGCAAAGAGGCGTATCCAAGGATGACGGTGAGCGGACTATTCAACTGCTGGGTGACGTTGCCTGCCAACTGTCCGAGGCCGGCGAATCTTTCCGAGTCGATGAGCTTTTCAAAGAGCATGGTTTGGCTGCGCGTGGCCTGAAGGCGGGCAACGAGCATCTCGATCGGAAGCAGGTCGTCGAGGGGCGGCGCATCGGCGGTGGGGTCAATCACGCGCCCGTCTTCAGCGCGCATTCCCTTGAGCAACAAGACTCCATCGACGCCGGATCGGCCAAGCATAGGGACGGCCAGGACAGAGGTGAAGCGAAGGCGCTCGAGATCGTCACCGGGGGTGAGCCACGGCGCGAGATCGAGGCGGACCGTCTTGCTGTTTGCTACGACCACAGGGGCTGAGCCCGGCGCCAGAAAACCTTCAACGGGAATCCGGTTTGCAAGTTTACCGAGCGGCCTGGAAATTGCCACATCAAGCCCTGCGCAGCCAGCCAACCGGTAGCGGCCGCCGTTCTCGAGGAGCAATGCGGCCTGGGTGAAGCGGCTGTTATTTACAACTGCGTCGCAGACGTCGGCTCCCTGGCGGTCAAAGTCTTCGACCCTGCGGCGGGTGAGCATCAGGTTGGCGTAGGCCTCAAGCTGGCGACGGGCGCTGCGCTCTCGCTCCTGGGCCACCTTGTTGCTCTTCAATTGGTCTTCAAGGACGAGCATGATCATGCCAATTGCGGCGACCACCTTGCCCATGACAATGACGCGCATGAGGTTGAGGTCGGCCGGCGAGTGGAAACCGACCAAGTGAAAGATTCGCAAAGCGGCAAGCGACCAGGCAACAAAGCCGAGGACGCTGAGGAAGACACCTGGGGAGAAGCGGCGGAAGACGAAGACGAGCAGAACGACGGTCATCTGCACGTTGATGCACTCGACAAAGGTGAGCCCGGCGGCAGCACCCTGACGGCCACAGACCAAAATGGCGAAGGTGCCGAGGACGGCGCTGAACGAAACTCCCACCCAGGTGGGAACGGTGCCTTTGGTCATTCCCCAGAAGACGCCGACACCAAAGCTCATGGCGACCAATGCCGGGAAGATGAGAAACAACGGGCCGGTGGGTTGAACTCCACCAAAGACTCCGTAAAGCAGAATGGCGTAAACGACCAGAAAGGCGGCGTACGGGACGACGAAAAGAATCTGAAACCGTCCAACTGTAAATCGAAGTGGCGAAAGCGAGCCCAGAAACATTGCAGCGCTAAGTTGAATGAAGATTTGACCGGCGACTACCAGCCACGGAGAACCGGAGCCGGGGTAGCCATCCATGGTGTAGAGCAGGACCATGGCGACGAGGGAAAAAGAGAAGCCCAGGAACCAGAGCAGCGATCGGGCGTCACGGAAACGGAGATAGAGGTATCCGAAGGCGGGCAGCAGGAGCGCCGTCAGAAAAAGGGCCGGAAAGTGATATAAATCGGGCATGAAAGCCGCGAATCCCCTTCCCTATCAATAAAATATGCAGATCTATCTAAGCCTGCGGATTCAGGCCGGTTTATGCCTGAAAGCCGATACCTGGCGATGATGCACGACAGCCCATCGCGCCATCGCAAGGCGTTCATGGCTAGTATCGAAGCCATCCAAGGGCTAAGTACATCCGTCTAAAGTTGCATAGGGGTAGGAGAATTGAAGCAGAGATTCACAGCCCCCAAGGACCGCCGCGGTGACCGCGCGTGGAGGCGAACTGAAGTGGCAATTCGACACTTGATTGCGGCGATAGCGGTTGCCGGCTGCGCCCTGACGGTTGCGGCGCAGGATAAGGACTCGTTTACGCCGATGCCGCTCGATTCTGGCTTCGGACGGATGGATATCTCCGATCCCCCTATTCCCCCGGAGCAGATCATTAAAGAGTTTTCGGCGAAGGAGACAGAATTTCAGGACGCGCTGGATCACTACACCTATCGCCGCACGGCAAGCGTGGATGAGATAGACGACGACAACAAGACAAGCGGCGAATGGTACGAGGTAGACGACGTGATCTTTGACCCGACGGGCAGGCGAACCGAGAAGGTAGACTTTGCGCCTCCAAATTCGCTTAAGCAGATCATGATGTCGCCTTCCGATCTTCAGGATCTTGAGCACGGCTATCCGTTTGTGCTGACCACGGCGGACCTTCCCCAGTACAGCGTCAAATATGTGGGGCGGCAGCAGGTGGATGAATTGGCATGCTATGTGTTCGACGTGAGCCCGATCAAGATCGACAAGGGCAAGCGCTATCTGGATGGGCGCATCTGGGTGGACGCGACCGACTTGCAGATCGTGGTAACCAATGGGCGGATGGTACCGGACGATACGCGCAAGAATAGTGAGGACCTGCACGCGCCATTCATGACATGGCGGCAGCAGATTGACGGCCACTACTGGTTCCCCGTTTATACAAAGGGCGAGGGGATTCTGCATTTCTCAGACGGCTACGGCTACATGGCGCAGGATGTGCATGTGAAAGAAACGATCAAATACACCGACTACAAGCGGTTTAGTTCAACAAGCAAGGTGTATTACAACGGGCAGGAAGTCACGAACGATGGGCAACCGCCGAGTTCCGCGCCGGCGACTCCCCAAAAAGCGAGTCCCCAAAAATAGAAGAAAAGCACTCCGTTGCGCGGCATTGGCAGAAGGTGTGCCAAAACTGGAAGTTGAACGATCCGCATGGCGACGGATGCGGCAGCCGGATGATCTACTGAACTCGTGACGGAAAGCTTCTAAAGTTTGCCGGGTTCAGTCAAGATGCGGCGCCACTTTCTCAAACTTATCGTGTGGGCTTTGTGCGGCGTTGCCCTGCCTGCGTGCTGGCAGCCGCTGCCAGCGGGCGCGCAGGTAGTGAGACCCGATCAAGCGAAGAGCGACGCGAGCTCAAGCCAGGACAATGGCGCGGACAGCGACGTCGAGACGATCTTTCCACACACATTGACGGGCCGATACTGGGTTTCAGGTCAAGTGAATGTAGTGCTGCAGGGCTATGGTGCGTTCAAGGCCAGATACAGCGGACCGAATAGCCTGACAAACTGGGCGCAAAGCGCAACGACTCACGTGCTGACGCTTTACACCGGCTACGAGCTCTCGCAAACGACCGAAGTCTTTGCCGATATCGAAGACGCGACGGGTAACGGCGTTGGGAACGCGGGCGGATTGGCGGGATACGTCAACCTGGATGTGGTGCGGTTGATATCAGGCGTGCCACGGGCGAACGCGCCGTATGTGGCACAGTTCATGCT
>CAVXPR010000052.1:0-29613 GCA_963763585.1 uncultured Acidobacteriaceae bacterium
CAATGCCGCTGCCCAAATTGAAGATCCCGGAACATTCGCGCGTAGCCGCCAGGCAGCAAAACATTGCAACCTCGCGTACGTCAATGTAATCACGTACAGTACTGCCCCAAATCGTAATCGGCTGTTGATGAAGAATCTTCCATCCCAAGATGGGTACTACACCTTGCGTACCAAAAGGTGACTGGCGAATACCAAATGGATTGGAGGGTCGCACTATAACTGCACCGATACCGTAATAATAGGAAAGACTCAGAAGGTACTTCTCTATGGAAAGCTTTATGATCCCATAGGATCCTAGAGGATTAGTAGGGTCAGACTCTTTTATGGGCAGGCGGTCGGCGATTCCATAGACCTTCCCCCCCGACGACATAAATACGACCTTGCTAACTTGATGCTTGATGCAGGCTTCAAACAATGCCACGGAATCTTGCAGATTGCGCAGATCGTTTTCCGGTACGCCTGTAGCGTTGAGGGTGAGGCCGTAATTCCCCAAGTGAATCACTGCGTCCGGCTTACCCTTTAGTGCTCTTTCAATGTCATCCACGTCACCAAAGCTGCCGGGGCAATAATTAACTTCTGGAAGCGCAGGCCGAAACCTTTCCGGACTCACATCGAGAACGGTAACTTGCACTTTATCGGCAAGCAATGCATCAACTATGTGAGATCCAATAAAGCCATTTCCGCCGACGACGAGTACATGCATTGACTCTTGGTCTCCCTCTTGTCTTGCCGCTCATATTGCAAATGACGTCATCTGACTTGCTCGTATCTCGCGGCTAGCCGCTTTGCTCTAAAGTTTGATCTGCGGCTTCCAAAGCTGGGTCGCAGCCGATAAACCAGTTTCTTAGTCGCCGATTTCAGATCTGCTTACGCCCAGCGTGGGTGGCCGAAACAGGGACACTGCAAAGTCGCTCAGCTTGTCATGCAGCAGACTGAGGGAGCTAGTAAGGACATAGGCAATCATGCATAGATCTACCAACAAAAGGCTGACGCCGGCCCCCGGCAGTCCCATCCACTTCATCAGGAGAAATGCAATAGGAAGCGAGGCCAGAGTCGCCGCAACGTAAAACAGAGCCTGGCGCTGGTGGCGGTTCCATGCAATAGGCACGATGGAAGAAGTAAACCAGAGAGCGTTGGCAAGAACTTCGATCAGCAGGATATAGAACAAGCGATGATCCAATGCGACTTTGTGATGCGTCCAAAGGCCATAAATAGCTGGGCCGAAAGCCGCCAGAATAGAAGCAGCCGCAAGTGACAACCCAAGCGAGGCCTGGCATGCGCAGCGATGCAGATTCCGGGCCAGCAAAACGTTGCCTGCGCCAAGCGCCGCCGACATTTCAGCCCATACGCCATTGGTGATCATATCTACTGTTTGGTAGACCAGCCGCGTCAGGGTTCTGACGGTTGAATACATAACGACGGCAATGGGGCCGAGTACGGCGCCCACAAGGACCGTCATTCCTTGCAAAATGAATGCATTTCCCGCCGGAAACGCCATGAATGCGATTGCCGGACCAAACAGCTTGCGAATTACGCTGATATGGGCATGCCCATAGCCATAGTGAAGCCACGGGCTTTTCCGCGTAAGAACAAATTGGCAGGCCCAATTGCCAAGTAATCGGAAGCAAACAAGCGTCAACCCCACAATCAATGGCGATGCATGAAAGGCCACGGCGGCGACGCTGCACGCATTTGTACAAAATCTCACTATATTTCCCAAGAGCGTGCCGAGGGCATAATTGCCGTCGCATTTAAAGCCTGCTGCGATTACCGTCCATTGCATATCGAGAAGAACGTAAACGCACAGCGCGCACAGGATCGCAATAACCTGACCTCGCGAGAGAATGGTTATATGAAGCCATCTTTCAACCGGTATGACCCCAAGCCCGGCCACGACGAAAAGGCCAAAGGATATGGATACTACAGTAGTGAGTAGCCAGGTACTTTGAAACACTTCCAAGGCGGCATCTTTCTCGAAGCGGGCAACAAGCATGGTCATCTCGCTGCCGGCCACGCTGCCGAAACCGAAATCTGTAAAACCCAAGTAGATGGGAATTGCGCTTAGAACCAGCCATTCCCCATAGAGTTTAGCCCCCCAAAAATGCAAAAACATCGGCACACTGACGAGCTGGATGACTGCCGTAAGCACCGGCCCAAGACTTGTTGCCCCGACTGAATGAAAAAGCCGGCGTTTCAGATTGTGATTCTTCATCAGATGAGATGCTCGGTCAGAAACCCCGTGTGCCGCTCCAACTTCGGCAGCGCGTGAACGCCTTCAATGCCCCTCTTTGCTTCTGAACACAGGTCAATTACCTGCCCAATCTGGTTAGCGCCGGCGAAGCCTCTTAAGCGGGGCGACCATCTCCATCAGCAATTTCTTTGGTTCGGCATCCGGATCCATCTGTTCCCAATGATTGAGGACCAGAACCAAAAGGCAGGCCAGGACGAAGGAGATCAACGTGCCTATGAGTATTATGAGCTTCCGATTGGGCCCGGACTTCATACGAGGAACTTTGGCAGCATCCAGAACGTGAAATGTGGGAATTTCTCTTGCCTCCTCAAACTTCGCCGTTTCGTACTCTTTCGTCAGAGCCTCCCAGAGAGCCTCGTCGACCGTCACCTTGCGTTCCAGGTCGTAATACGTAAGCCCCAACGCGGGCAATTCGCCGACGGTTGGAAAAACAGAGCCGCCAGCAGCAGCCGGGGAGCCATTTCTATCGGGCGTTCCGCCCGTGGCGTTGATTTCTCTCTGCAATTCGGCATTGCGCGCTTCCGCTGCTTTCACAAGGTTGTTGTCTTCGGAATACGTCTGCCGCAGTGCCGCGAGCTGGCCGCGTCCTTCGATCAGCTCGCTTTCCAATTTTGACTCCGCGTCCATCATCGATTTCGCCTGTGAAGCTACGTCGATTGCGTTGGTCTTGGTCGAAAACTGGCTGAGCGCCCTGGCTGATTCGTCGAGATCCTGTTTGATCTCCTTAACCCGCCCTTCCAAAAAGATCCGTCTCGCGGCGTGCCGCGGAGGTAGAGTCATCTGTCATCGACCCGATTGAGCTCCTCCACATAACCCTGGGCCAGCTCGGCAGCTAGATTAGGGTCATCGGAGCTGACGCTTATTGAAATGATCCCGCTCGTGCGGTCTTGATCGATTTTGGTCTGGGACGTCAGGACCCTTGCGAGCATAATCGGGATAGCGCACCTTATAGCGATGAACAAGATCAAAGCGCGCGATCAGGCCATCTTGAACATTCCGGCTTTCGAGAATAGCTGTGTCGAGGTCTCCGGGCGTATTAAGGCCCAGGACCTCACTGCTCAAGGCTGGCCGCACCGCTTGCCCCAGAGAGTAGACCCATTACGTCGTTATAAGGCGAGGAACCGTCAGGCGGCATCAAAGTCGTCGTCGAAGAATAGACATTCGGCTCCAGCAGAGCGTTGGCCAACGAAACCACGATCCCGACGGCGACGATCAGGGCAATCATTTTCCGTCTCGCCCAGCACGAACGCATAAAAGCAGCAATTTTTGAGATTAGAGGCTCGCCCGCTTCTTCCGCGTCGGGGGATTCTATCTCGTCTGCCTGCTGGGATAGCTCCGAGACTAATGTTTCGGTTTGAGAATCGCTCATTTGAAACCTACTCTTAGCTCATGCATGCGACAGCGAAGTCGCCCAATCAAAACTGGTGAATCGCGTTTTAGAAAAGCAGCCCAATGGCATCCCACGATTCTTTGCGCCGGCTGCCTGCTTCCAACTGAATGCCGCAGTCGTTGATCGAAAAGTTGAAATTCCTCTAAGGATGCACAGGAGCCGCTAGATGGTTCCCGCAATCGCAATCGGTAGTGCAGCCGCAGCCATAGCCTGCGCCACTGCCGCCACATTTTGCCAAACCGTCGAGCCGCCGATAATCTTCTCGGGCACAAAGATGGTGTCACCGGGTCTCATGCGGAGGTTCATTAAGTTACTACCTCCCCAGCCATTGCCGCGCGGCACCACTGACCCGTCGGCGTGGAGCACGTAGATCTCTTTCTTGTCACCAAAACGATTCGCGCCGCCTGCCTTGCGCAGATACCAGTCAAGATCTCTCCCGGGCATGTAGCTTATTGCGGCAGGGTTATACACTTGGCCGCTTACCACCACAAAGTTTGGCCGCTTGGGAATTAGCAAAGTATCCCCGGCACGAAGCTCAATGTCCTCAGGTGTATTTTGCCACCGGCTGACGTCTGAAGAGATGTTGATGATCAGACGGCCACTGGCGGGATGGCTGCGAAGGCTCGTGAGAATCTCCCGGCGCTGCGCCTCCAGCGATTGCTGGACTTCAGTCGTAGATTGCGAAGGAATTGCACTTTGCCTGACCTGGGTAGGTGTGTCCTCGATCTGCTGAATCATCCGCTGCCGCGCTTGCTCTGCCAAAAATCGAACCTGGACTCGTTCCAGAACGGCGGCGGGCGGATATGCATCGTCTCGAAAACCTCCCGCCCGCTTCAGCACTGAGCTAAGGCGCTCTCCTGTCTGAATCGCATAACCACCCGCATGCTCGACTTCGCCGCTTATCGTTACCGATGAACCTATATCCTGCCAGCCCGCCAACTGTTCAATATTGACGACGTCCCCTGGTTTAAGCGGCATATCGGCACTCTTGTCTCCGTCCAGTGCTTTTTCAACGGCTACCGTGCTGTGGGTCACCAGTACCTTTTGCCCGTCTTGCACCACGTAGCTTGAAAGGCCGGCTTCATCCCGAAAGGCGCTACGGGTGAATCCTCCAGCCATGCTCACCAACCCGGCCACGGTCATGCCATCTGACATAGGATATTTACCGGGACGAAGAACCTGTCCTTGAATGGACACCATGGGTGCGTCGACCTCATAACGGCCAAAGACATGAATCGAATCAAAGGGCTCCAGGGGAAATGAATCGTTGCCAACTAACGCATCGTGCAAGTTAAAGCTGATGATCTCTGGCCGGAAGTCAGGCGCTTGAAGACGAACCAGTTCCGCATGGTCAGATGGCTCGGGCATTACGTCCTGGTACGAATGCAACAGGTCTGTAATCGTCATCCCGTCCTTGTAGGGATACTTACCGGGCCGATAGACATGTCCTTCGAGATAAACCGCGCCTTGGTTGTAGGGCAGAATCTGCGAGATGACGACGTCGTCTCCACCTTGCACCGCGAAGTCGGCCAGCTTCTTTGCAACATCCGCCGGGTCGTCTGGGAGTTGCAGGCTTACCATGGTGCGACGCTGTTGGGCGACGATTCGCGCCACGTTAATCTGCTTCAAGTTCGCCGTTTCCAGGACACCTCCCGCAAGATCGATCACCTGATCGAGGGTTTTCTCGCCATTCAGTTCGTAGATTGCGGGGCGATGCACCATTCCTTCCACCGTTACTTGCGGGCCGACACTTGGCACCAGAAGAGTATCGCCAGGCAAGAGACGATCGACATCCGAGCGGACGCCCTTCAAAAGAAAATCGTAAAGATCGATCTCGCGGACCAGATGATCACCACGATACTGCCGCAAAATGCGGAGCGACCCGCGACTGGTCGGGCCGCCAGCGGCGTAAAGCGCGCTCAACGGGGTGGATAAAGAACTGACGTCATAGGCGCCGGGCCGCTGCACATCACCCACTACATATACCCGCACCGTCCGCAGGCGTCCCAGCGATATCTCGACATGCTCATTGGCGAACTGCGTGCTGAGGGCCTGTTGAACGGCAGTCTGCGCCTGGGCGATTGTCATTCCGTTGATCATGATTGTGCCCGCTTCAGGCAGATCAATCTGGCCTTGGCGGTCAATCGTTCTGGTGAGCCGGTATGACTGGCCACCCCATATATTCACGATCAGGCCATCTCCTGGGCCAAGAACATAATCGGGACCGGCCGGAAGATCCATCGGCAACTCGTTCGCGTTCCCCGTGCCGACGACAAAAGCGTTGCTGCCGAAGCGCTCTAATTTCCCTCCGGCCGCTGGGATCTGGGTGTAAAGATCGTAGAGTGAGGGCAAGTTCTTATATGGACTGCGCTGCTGTATCTCTTGCGGTTCGCTTTGAAGGTTCTGAGAATCAGTTTCTGTGGGCGCCGCATTCGAACTTGTTGCCTTGCTGGAACTACTCGGGGATGATGTCTGGGCGCCACTGTTCATGCCGGGCGCTCTGGTCTGATCGCTCTGGGTAGATGCTTCTGGAGAGGCTTCCTTTGCGCCGGAGTTCCGGTCGGTTCTTTGTGCGCCATTCGCCGCCGCGGATGGTGTTTCGGATCCATCGCCTGGTGTACATGCTTCATCGGGATTCCCGGCGCTGCAGCTCTGGTCAGTTTTCTGTGGTCCATCATCCGGGGCAGATGGTGTCTGGGACCCGTCGCTGGATGCACATGTTTTGTCGGGATTCCCGGCGCTACAGTTTTGGTCCGTTGTCTGTGAGTGACCACGCTGGACACCGACCACGCCGCACATAAATACCGCCAACCCCAAAGCGAACAGGAGACTGCGGATGCTGGTCCAACGGGGTTTGGATTCAGACATTCTTCGAATGTAAAGCAATGCGCTGCGCATTTCTTCGCCTTTTGACGCGGGGGTTTGTCGGTTCATGTTGATGGCGTAAAACTTGCAACTACATTTGAGCTCAAGGCTACAGTTCTTGCAGCGCATTCACCCCAGAGGGGAATACCCGTACCGAGCCCAAAGTTTGCGCCCGCCATCTTGACTCTTTGGCCAATAATAATGTCAACAAAGAGCCTGGTGGGCGTCGCTCAATTCAGTTTGAGATGTGGAAATGTCGTACCGTAACTTGGAGCCTGCCCTGGCCGGCTTAACGCGTTCTACCTATCCCCATGGTCCCGGTTGATCGAGCCAGGTGTATCCCTCGGCGATCTCATTCAACTCGCACCTTCAGCCTTCAGCGTTGTGATTCTCGCCTCCAGCTGCTCTACCTTCTTCTCCAAACCTTTCATTTCATCACGAAATTCTTCGAGATGAATTCCAATCGGATCCTCTCGACTCACGTCTTTCACAACCGTGCGCATAGCCTCCCGCGTGAGGTCAGATACGCTGCGGGCGCCAGTCAATGAACATACGCGCATGAGAGTCAGGTACTCCTCTTCGGAAAGACGAACGCTTATCGTGCGTGACCGCGGCTTCAGAACTCTCATAATTGACCCCCGAACCTGCTTTAAGATGCAGAACTGCCCCGTCTACTCGCAGGAATCCTTGAATGGCAAAGGAAGCGATGAGGACGCATGGATCCCATTGAATAGTCGAGATTCAACTTGAATTTAGGGTAGGCTCCGCCCCCGCGAGTCCCACTTCACAAGTGAAACTTGAAGCCAAGTAGATACGCTTATCCGAATTGGGGGGAGCACATGTTGCCTTGTCATCAACAAAGGAGCCACAACGCCCAGTTCGCGTTGAGCCGAATCGCAGAATGATTCAAAAATAACACAGCGGGGTGTCAGCGGCGCAAGCAGACCTGTGAGACAAATCCCTGGCAATCTTGAATTCGTGTCTTTTTATATCGTTTTCATTCCACATGTGTTAATTTAACAAGTTGTGCAACGCCTGAAATCAGATGTAGGGCGATGTATGGCATTTGCATGACGCCGCGCGGTCGTGAATTGCCCGCTCTTTTGGCCGGCATGTCACCAACGGGCGTACAACCTGCCCGAATCTGTTTTCAAAATAGAGATACTGGTTAAGATGTCAGTTCAACTCTGCCATAGGTTCATGATGGTTCGAAAAAGGAATCCGGCATGAGGGTTCTGGTTTCTGGCGTATGCGGATTTGCGGGCAGCCACCTGGCGCGCTATCTCCTCGAGTCTCACGAAGGGATCGAGATCGTAGGACTGGACAATCTTTCGCGCCAGGGCAGCGAAACCAACCGGCTGGTGCTGAAGCGGCTCGGCGTGCAACTGGTGCACGGCGATCTTCGCATGGCCAGCGATGTGGATGCGCTCCCGCCCGTGGATTGGGTGATCGATGCGGCGGCGCAGCCGAGCGTTCTGGCGGGCCGCGACGGACGGACCAGCGCGCGCCAGTTGCTGGAACATAACCTGCTAAGCACCGTGAATCTGCTCGAATACTGCCGGACTTCGAGGGCCGGCTTCATTTTGCTGAGCACCAGCCGCGTGTATTCCATTCCGGAGTTGGGACGGTTGCCGTTGGCTGTGGACTCCCCAAGATACGCGTTGGATCCGGCAAAGCCGTGGCCCGCCGCAGTAAGCGCAGCCGGCGTGACGGAGGCCTTCAGCACCGAGGCTCCTATATCGCTATACGGCGCGACGAAGCTGGCGTCGGAGCGGCTGGCGCAGGAGTACGCCTTCGGATTCCAGGTGCCGGTGTGGATCAATCGCTGCGGAGTGCTGGCGGGACCGGGCCAGTTTGGCACTGCGGAACAGGGCATCTTTTCATACTGGTTGCATGCGCACGCTGCGCGGCGAACGTTAAAGTATCTTGGATTCGGCGGCCATGGATTCCAAGTGAGGGACGCATTGCATCCGCGAGATCTGGCTCGAATGGTGGATATGCAGTTGCGCAATCCGGGCCAGGGCGGAATGCAGAATGTCTCTGGTGGCCTTGAGAATTCAATGTCTCTGGCCCAGTTGACCGCTTGGTGCGATGAACGCTTTGGCCCCAACGCGCCGGTGGCCGACGGCTCCGACCGGCCCTACGATGTGCCGTGGCTGATTCTGGACTCCGCGCACGCGAAAAAAGCTTTCGATTGGCTGCCTGGCATCGGCATTGAAACGATTCTCGAGGAGATCGCAGTGCACGTCACCGAAAATCCCGACTGGCTGGAAAGGTGCGGCGCATGAAAAGTCCAGCGCCGTCGGCCGTTGCTGAAGAGCTGAAAATGCTCACCATTGTCTTGCCCGCGCGGGACGAAGAGGGTTGTATCGCGTCGACTGTCGAGCATTTGCACGTAGAACTCCGCTTAAACAACGTTCCACACGAAATCATCGTGGTGGACGACGGGAGTACCGATCGAACGGCGGAAATCGTGACTCAGCTCAGCCAGCGCATCCCGCAGGCGCGCGTGCTTTCAAAGGGGCCGCCGCATGGGTTCGGACATGCCATCACTGCAGGGCTTCTGGAAATGAAGGGCGATGCCGCAGTGATAATGATGGCCGATGAGTCCGACGATTGCCGCGATGTGGTTCGCTATTGGAACAAACTGAACGAGGGATGGGATGCCGTATTCGGTTCCCGCTTCATGAAAGGCGGCGGGGTGATCGACTATCCGTGGTTCAAGCTGCGGCTGAACCGGTTGGCGAATTTCTTCATCCGGATCCTCTTCGGGACCTCGTTGAACGACACTACCAACGCATTCAAGGCGTACCGGCGTACTGTGATCGAGGGCTGCCAGCCCATGCTGTCGGCGCACTTCAATCTCACCGTCGAGCTTCCGCTCAAGACGATGATTCGCGGTTACTCCTGGACTGCGATACCAATCACCTGGCGAAACCGCAGGACAGGCGTGGCCAAGCTGAAGATCCAGGAGATGGGCAGCCGATACCTGTTTATCTGTCTTTATTTGTGGCTGGAGAAACATCTGAGCCGCGGCGACTACAAGAAGAAGGACGCGTAGCCGCGGCGGCGGAACTCATCGCCTGGATCAAGCCTGTTGAGCACATTTTTGATCGCTTTGATACTTCGGAGAGCTATACTTTTGCTGTTCTCTCCAGCGAGAACGTTCGCGGAACTGGTTTGATTAGATTCGCCCCCCTCGAGAACACCGATTTCCATTGAAACCCTGGCGGCTCGGTTTACGTCGATAGAACGCAGGGGGAGAAAGCCTGTACGCATACTTTTTCTGGACGCATGCCTTTGCTCGCGGCGCTGGCTGAGCAGCTTTTTGAGAATGGCAGCGCTTCATCCGGCGCGAAGGGCCGCGATTTCTCGCTCCGCGTGGTCCAACTCTGTTGAAGTTGACACGCTCGGCCCCGAGTCCATGGTGGGTACAGACGAACGAAGGAAACACCCCCGGTTAGCTGTTCGCAATGGGAGCTCGAATGAAAGCGTATCTCGCCGGATTCTCCGCCCTGGCCTGCATTCTTGCAGGGTCGCTGGCTGTTGCTCAAACGCAGCGCGCATTGCTGATCGGCATCAATACATATCAGCCCGCGGGAACCACCGCGGATCATCCTGCCGGCTGCATCTATGGCCGCTGCGAACTGGGAACCTTTGAGAATCTTGACGGCTCTGTCAACGACGCGCAGGCGATGGCCGATCTGCTCACCAGTCCTAAATTTGGCTTTCCGGCGACCAACGTTGCGTTGCTCACCAATCCCGCGCCGCCTCATCCCAGCGCCGGGAGTTGTGCTCCTTCCCGCCGATCAGACGACGCACGACGGCATTCTTGCCGCCATGCAGAAATATCTCGTCGATGTTCCGCAAAAGGGCGACACCGTTGTTTTCTACGACGCCAGCCACGGTTCGCTTGCGCGTCAATAGTAAGGGCAACAAGCTTACCGTGCTGGTCAACGGTCAATATGTCCACGCCGACAGCACAATGGTTCCCTCTGACGCCTACAAAGGCGGGTACGACGTCCGCGACCGCGAGATGACGCGCATCTTCAACGCTGCCCTCGACAAGGGTGTTCATCTTACCGTCATCTTCGATAGTTGCCACTCCGGCGGAATCAGCCGCGGCATCGGCCCGGTTTATCGCGAGCGCGCTCTCGCATTTGATCCGCGCGACATCAGTGAAGCTCCGGACACGCTGCCCAACGGTCAGCCGCGCCCCGCGCCTACCCAGCGCACCGATAATCCCGCGCTGGTCTTTTCCGCGGCGCAACAGGATCAGACGGCTAAGGAAATGCCGGCCGGAACCGAGCCGCACGGCGCATTCACGGCCGCGCTGCTCCAGGCGTTGCAGGCGTTGCCCGCCGATACGCCGTCCTCCATCGTTTATGAGCGAGTAAAGGCCGTACTTGAGGGCGGCAACGTGCCTGACCAGGAACCTGATCTCGACGCCATGGCCTCGCGCCGAGAACAACCGCTCTTCGGTGGCGTCGCCGCAAAATCTGACAAAGTGCGCGCCGCCGCGCTTGGCACCAACGATGACGGCTCTGTCTCGCTCGACATCGGCCGTGCCTCGGGCCTCGGAGTCGGCAGCGAGTTCACTGCCACCACGCCCAACAGCGCAGGACAAACGGTTCAACTTCGCATCAGCAGCATGGATGGCCTGGCTCGCTCCTCCGCGGAAATCGTAAGCCCCGCCGGTGCAAAGGTTGCTCCCGGAGATCTGTTTGAGCTAAGCAAATGGATTCCCGCCGACAATCCGCCGCTGCTCGTCTGGCTCTGGCCTTCCAATCTTGCTCAGGATCAAGTCGAAGATGCTGCCGCGCAAGTGCAGGCCTCGGGAGCAACTTTAGTGTCCGATCCAGCCGAGCAGCAGTGGTCTCATGTGCTCAGTTGGGACGGGACGAATTGGACCTTGCAACAAGCGGGTTCGACCTCCACAGTCAACCTCGGCGCGCCGCTCACCGCCGACGCCGTCAAGAAAAACCTTCCCGCCGGCGCCAAGCTCTGGGTGAATCTTCCGCCATCAACGGAACTCGCCACCGCTCTTAAGCCCGGCGGCAGCGATAGCGCCGGTCAGACTAATGCCGTACAGATCGCAAACAGTATGTCTGTCGCGCACTACGCGCTCACCGGCGTCCTCACTTCTGGTGGGCCTGCATACGCCTGGTATCACAAGAGTGAACTTGCGGCCGGACCGCCATCGCCCAGCGCGCCGCCGCACAGTCCCGGCTGCTCGGCCACCTCGCAATATCCGGTGCGCACGGATTGGGTGCCGCTAGGCGGAACTCTCTCGATCGATGCTGCCGGCGCCAAGCTCAATCACTATTCGTCACTGCTTGCCAAGGTGCATGGCTGGCTCGAATTGGCCAACAGTCCCGCCGATGCCTCTGCCGATGAGTTCTACACGCTCGCCCTTTTGCCCTCGAACGCGACTGCGCCGCTTCCCGCCAATCAGACCACGCACCAGGGCGATCAGCTCAAGATGGCCCTTGCCTCTGAAGACCGCATCATCGATCATCGCTGGGTTTATGTGCTCGACATCGATTGCCACGGTCAGGGCACCGTTCTTTATCCGCGCGACTACGCCGAGAATCAGTTTCCCAACGATGCCGAAAACGGCCGTCAGTTCATTCTGCCCGGCGCGCCCGTTCTGCGCATCGGCCCGCCGTACGGCGTAGACACGCTCATCATGCTGAGCACCGAGCAGCCGCTCGCCGATCCTTACGTGCTCAACTTTGAGGGCGTCGCCACGCGCGGTTCGCGCGGCGTCTCGTCTCCATTGGAAAAACTCTTAAATCAAACCAGCGGAGGTACCCGCGGATTTTCCGGCGAGGTCCCCACGAATTGGGGCATTGGGCTCACCACCGTCCATAGTGCTCCCACGGCTGCGACCAAGTAGGCTTATTGCGTTATCACTCGGCTTTCTTGAATCGGACCCATCAATTGAGTAGCCGGCGGCTCGATGCTTCACTCCGGCAAGACATGCAAGACCTGGAGGACCACCGATGACAGTTTCCCGACGCCTTTTTATGGCCGACGCTTCCGCGCTCGCTATGATTGCTGCCCTAGCCCCGCAATTCGCCGATGCACAGTCAGCGGCGGCAGCGGCCGTTCCTGCGGAAGACTTGCCGCACGACTCCTACAATTTCTGGAATGGGTTCTTCGACTCCGTGAACCCCAATAGCAAGACCTTCGGAAATAAGACTGCAACGCGCGGGCCTTCGGATCAGCTTCCCGATCCCGAGGCACAAACCCAGTACCTGCATTACGACACCGACAACAAGCGCCTTCGCTACGCCTCCGACATTAGGAGAGAAGAATTGCTCGACCACGATGGCGACGTTGCGGTCAGCATCGCCCTTGCTCAGTATCGCCCCGGAGCTGGCGAAAACAATATAAAGGCCTCGCAGCTGCGCGTCGACACCACGCAGGTTCATCCCTTCGTAAACATCCTCACTCCGCTTGCATGGTCGGCCATTGCATCGGTATCGCCCAACAATGCGGGCAAGGTCTCTCTTGACGCGCTTGGCTTTCGCTCGCCGCAGGCCATGGCAGGCACCAGCAAGATTTTGCTCACGGAAGGAACCGGCAAACTGGCCGTGAATATCTCAAGGGCCGGGGCGCAATCCATGTTCATCAAGGTGCTCAATATCATGATTCAGGGCGCCAAAATCGCGGCTCCAATCGTCAGCCTTCCGGCTATCAGCGTGCCGGCTCTCAGCACATTCACTGAAGCGCTGAGCTACTGGGAAGACCGCACCCGCTTTGTCATGGCCGGCAATCTGACACATGCTGTGGCTACACAACAGGCGATCGACGATCCCGATCGCGATCCAGCCTACATCGGCCTAAAATCCGGCGACTACTTAATGGTTCCGCAACGGCACGTGGATGAACTGGCCAAAGCTTTGCCAAATCTCGATTTGACTCAGGGTTACCTGGTCGCCAAGGATGCCGACCCCAATCTTCCGCTTCCCCAGCGCGCGGAGAATGCCGTTCCCGGCATCACCTATGCCTCGATGCACATTAGTGTGCAGCCATCGGAAACAACTTTGAGCAGGCCTGCTGGTTCAGAGGGTTCATCGTCCTGCTCGTCCTCGAGCGCAAAGAAGAGCAGTTCTGAAAGCAAGAGCAAGAGTAAGTAGTGTAATGACGAAATCACCGGCTAAACGGTATGCTAGGGGCTGCCGGTGGACGTCACAGAATTTGGCATTACAACGCCGCTGGACGTTGCCTCGGCGTCAACAAACGGTAAGTCAACAGACGGTAAATCGACCAGGGGAAAAAGATGAGCCGTTCGGCAAAAATCGTTCTGCTAATTTCAATGAGCTGCGGGCTGATCGCGGCGGTGCCTGCCGGAGCGCAGGGTTTTGGCGCGAACAAGGAGAAAGTCACTCTCCAGCGAAAGCTTCCTGCGCTGATTCATCTGCCCGGAGAGACTATCAAGGTCATCGTCACTTCAGCCGACGAAGACGGCGCCCTTCCCTACGACTTCCAGGCGCTGCTTGAAACTGAGCTGCTCAAAGACGATCCGAATCTTCGCGACGACGACAATCCCTCAACGCAGATCATCTGCCAGATCACCGAGTACTCGCACCCTGACCCCGTGTACACCAACAAATTGGGATCGGGACAAGCTCTTGGCGCGTCCAACTCCCCGCTCTCGCAGCTTTCGAAGACCGCCTCAAAGATCGGCGCTACCCAGCGCATCACAGGAAAACTCGATGTCTCCTTTCAAGCCAAGGACGGGACCGGCCGTGTTTTGATCTCCGACAACATCGATTCGACTTACGATCGAGAGTTCGACAGCGCCGGAAACTCCACCTCGCATGGCGTGTTCGGCCAGGTGGGCGGGACTTTCTCGCACGTAAAAGGTGGAGCAAAAAGTGAAGACGGCCCTCCCACGCCGGCGGAGCTGCGCTCGCGGCTGATCATCGATGCGGTGCAGCAAGTTGCAGAGCACGTTGTCGACACGGATGAAAACGTCGACGTTCTCTTGGCGCGCAAAGATGGCCCGCTCGAAGAAGGTGACAAGGATGCGTTGACCGGGCTGTGGGAGCGCGCTCTCGAGACCTACGAAACGGCGCCGCCGTTCCCCAAGCCGGAGGACGATGCCTATAGGCTCTATGACATTGGCGTCGCCTACGAGGCTCTTGCGTATCAGGCTGAGGATCAGAAGGCAGCCATGAAGTATCTCGACCAGGCCGCGATCAATTACGGCAAGGCCATCGATGCCAAGCCCGACGAGAAATATTTTGTCGAGCCGCAGAAGCGCATTGAAACCGCCATCGCGCATTACAAAGAACTTGATATGGAAAAACAACGGGCCGCTGCGAAAGCCGACGACGCCGCGAGTCCAAAGGCTCAGGGCTTGACCAATGCTCAGGTCATCACAATGCTCAAATCCGGCATTGACGAATCCGCGGTCCTTCAAGCCATCCGCGGCGCTTCCGCAGTTAACTTCGATCTCACTCCTGCCGGCCAGAAATCTCTCACTGCGGGCGGCGTAAGCCCGCGCATCCTGGCTGAGATGAAGACGCAAGCGGCAAAAAAGCCAGCCGCAGGCGTGCACAAAGGTCTCAACAATACTCAGATCATCACCATGGTGAAATCCGGCATGGAAGAGGCAACCATCATCCAGGCCATTAACGGCGCGAGCGCAATCGACTTCGATCTCAGCCCCGCAGGCCAGCAATCTCTTGTCAGTGGCGGCGTCAGCACTCACGTTCTCGACGCAATGAAGGCGCGATCCGCGAAGAAGCCGGCAGCGGGACCCGGGCACGTGGCACAGAAATGAATTCTTCCATGCGGTCCATTTCCAGGCGCTCCATTCTTGTTTGTCTGCCGTTGCTGTTCGCAACGCTGATCGCGGTGCCCAGTACGCGCGCCCAGGGAGTTCGCTGCGGCGCAGGCCAGGATCTGATTGTCCAGGCGTTGGAGCAAATCACCCCGCAAAGCGACAACAAGGCATTTGGAGACGCGCTTGAACTGCTCAAATCAGCGCTCGGCGAATGTCCAGAGCTAGGTGATGCCTGGTACTACCGCAGTCTCGTTGAAAAGCGTCTTGGCCATCTGGCTCTCGCCGATTACGCCATGGGCAAGGCACGCTTCAATGGCTCTGACGCGCTCGATCAGAGTCTAAATCCGCTAGTACTTGCGACGCCCGCCTCACGCGGAATCGAGGCTGAGGGTGTTGAGACTCCGGTGCCGGTTGCCCCTCCGGTAAAGCCCGGTCCCGTTCAGCAGAAGTGGGCTCTCGTCGTCGGCATCGGCCATTTTACCGACGCAAAGATTCCCCAACTCAACTACACCGGCGCGGACGCGACCGCCTTCGCTACTGCGCTTAAAGATCCAGCGATCGGTGGTTTTCCCGCCGACAACGTCCACGTCCTGACCGACGAGCAGGCCACCACCAAAAACATCAAGGAAGAGCTCAACTGGATTGCGCGCCATGCCGAGCCCAACGATCTCGTCGTGATTTATGTGGCCACGCACGGCACGCCGCGCACGACCGACTCCGCCGGCGGCGCGAACTACCTCATCACCTATGACACCGAGGTTTACAACGGCGGCGCTCTCGATGAAGACGCGCTCTACGCCACGGCATATCCCATGGTCGAGCTTGCCGATGCCGTCTCCTCGCGCATGAAAGCTCTCCGCACTGCCGTCTTTCTCGACACCTGCTACAGCGGTGGCGCGGCCGGATCGCAACCCGCTGCGGGCCTCGCCAACACCGCGCCTTCCGGCGCCATGCTGTCGCACATGTCCGACGGAACGGGTCGCATCGTGATGGCCGCCAGCGAAGTCAACGAGGAGTCGCTTGAAAGCAGCCAACTCAAACACGGCTACTTTACGTATTTCCTGCTTCAGGCTCTCAAGAGCGGCAAAGGCCAGACGCCCTTGAGCCAGGTGTATAGCTCGGTGGCGCAGCAGGTTTCGCAAAGCGTCTCGTCACAAGGCATGCATCAGCACCCCGTAATGAATCGCAGCTCCGCGGACGCGGACTTCGCCTTTCGCACTCCCCCCGCCGCGACCGCCAGCGCCCGGCCCTGACCGCGAGCCAGATCTCGCCGAAGACTACGCCAGCAGTTGCTTCGCCACCTTCACGTACAGTTCCACGGCTTCCAGCAGCTCTTTTTTCGCGAGCTTCTCGAAAGGCGTATGCGCGACGTGAATAGTGCCGGGCCCCAGCAGCAGCGGCTCGCCCCAGTTGCTCAGTTGCGGAATGTCCGTCGTGAACTTCGCCACCATCGTCGGCAAACCCTCTGGCGCGCGCAGCCTTACAAATGGAATCTCCAGCGTGAAGTCCACTTCGACCAGCCCCTTCGCCGCCTCGATCATTGCGGCCTTTACCGGCGCCGAGTCGCCGACCAGCCGCACCAGCACCTGAGCCTCAGCCTTATCCGCGATTACATTTGGCGCGTGCCCGCCATGAATCTGCCCGATGTTCAGCGTGCTCGGGCCAATGTCTTCTGTTACTGGCAGCTCCAGCTTCAGCAGCTTCGCCAGCACCTGCACCAGCTTGTGTACAGCGCTCTCGCCCAGCTCGGGATAGGCCGAGTGCGCCATCTTGCCGGTCGCGCGAAATACTACGCGCAGCGCTCCTTTTGAAGCCAGCGCCACGCGATTGTCTGTAGGCTCACCGTTAATCAGGAAGCGGCTTCCCTTCGGCTTCAGATTCGCCGCCTTCGCCCCGGCCGAATCGCGCTCTTCGCCGGATACAAACAGCAATCCAATTCGAAAGCCCGCCGCACGCAACACCTCAGCCGCGGCAACCTGCGCGGCAATAATTCCCTTCGCGTCTGAAACTCCGCGCCCGTGCATGAATTCCGCGTCTTCGCTGAATGGAATGTACGGAGGCACTGTGTCCATGTGCGTCGAAAAAACCAGATCGGGCGTCTCGGCTGCCGGTCCCCCATACACATTCCAGCGCGGCCCCGCCTCTGCGCTCTCCACCGGCTGCGCCACGGGAGTCTTCTCCACTCCCCATCCACGCCCGGCAAGAAAACCGGCAAGAAAATCACCCACCGCACCCTCGTGGTAGGTCGTCGATTCAATCTCGCATAACTGGCGCGTCAGCCCAATTGGGTCAAGAGGAGGCAACTTAGAAGGATCGTTCATGATGCTGCCAGAATACCCCAGAGCCCTGCGCGATCTCGGGACGCGATCCCCCGTCACCACCCTCAAGACTGGCATGGGCGCGATCAGCGGACAACTCACCCATTGCCAATCGGCGGCCACTCAGCGCACCGCCCGATTGAGCGTAGAATTACTTATGAAGTAATTTCCGCCGCCCCACTCGCATAGGCTGAACCGTATTTATATACACCGCTTTCCTCGCGAAGGAGCTGCTTTAATGACCCAGGTCAGTGACGCCACCCTTGAGGCGATGCACACAGCGGCAACGGAGATATTTACCGGCGCCCTCAAGGCTTGCGACATCCCTTCCGCATTCGACCACCGCTTGAGCTTCAAGGGCCACAAGCTTCAACGGCTTATGCCCGATGGCAGCGGCCCCGCCGTTATCGATCTCTCCGCCTACAAACGAATCTTCGTCATTGCGATCGGCAAAGCAGCCGGCCCCATGCTTCAGGTCCTTCTCGATCGCATGAAGCGCCGCAAAGGGCTGCGCGGCATCTGTTGCACCAACCAGCCTCCCACGGATCGCAATTGGCGCTTTCGCTACTTCGAAGGCGGTCATCCACTGCCCAATGAAGATTCTTTCTCTGCCGCGCGAGCCGTGCTGGCCCTTCTGCGTAAAGCCAGAAAGGACACGCTCGTCTTTTTCCTCATCTCCGGCGGCGGCTCCGCCATCTTCGATTTGCCCCTCGACCCGCAGATCACCCTGGAAGAAACCGTCGCATTTCACCAATTGCTTCTTGCTTCAGGCGCGCCGATCAGCGAAATCAACACCCTCCGCAAGCATTTTTCCGCCGTCAAGGGCGGACGTCTCTCGATAGCCGCGCCTGAAGCGCTCAAAATCAGCCTGCTGCTTCCCGACGTGCCATTGCGCTCGCTCGACGCGCTCTCCTCCGGTCCCACTACGCCGGACCACTCCACCGTGGCCGAGGTGCGAGAACTGCTAGCAAAATACGATCTGACAGCGAAGCTGCCCAACTCCATCCGCATTTTCTTTGAGCGCGAAGATCTGCCCGAGTCACCTGGCAACAAGAGCTGGCGTCAGTCGTTTCTACCCAAGCTCCCGTGGACTGACCCTGCAAGGCCTCGCCGCATCACTTCGGCTGCCAGCATGAGCGACGAAGATCCGGCCTTTCGCGATTCCGTTTACGAGATTCTGCTCTCCAGCCATGACCTGGTTGAAAACGCTCGCGCCCTTGCGCGAAAAGCCGGATACGAAGTCGTCGTTGACAACAGTTGCGACGATTGGGACTACGCCGATGCGGCGCGCTATCTGCTCGAGCGCTTCCACACCTTCCGCGCCCAGCACAGCCGCTTCTGCCTGATCTCTGTCGGTGAAGTCACCGTCACTCTTACGCGCACGCCAGGCGCCGGTGGCCGCAATCAACAATTCGCGCTCGCCTGCTCTCTCGATCTCGCTAACCATCCCGGCGAGCGACTGGCCGTTCTCAGTGCCGGCTCAGATGGCATTGACGGCAACACGCGATCCGCTGGAGCCATCGCTGATCCCACCACGGTCGCACGCGCTCGGGCCTTTGGCTTCAATCCCGAGCAGTCTCTCGCTGAATTCAACGCCTGTCCATTGTTCACCTCCATAGGCGATTCCATCGCCACTGGTCCTACCGGCCACAACTTGCGCGACCTGCGCCTCCTTATCTCTGAAAACTCTTGATATCGCTCCGCTTGGGCACCTGAAATCTCCGGTGGAAAATCGAATTATTTTCCTCTTTGCGCTTCGTCTCGCTGCATTAGGATTGGTTCGTGCCTCGAAAACCAAAGAGCAAGACCCCCGGCAAACTTCCAGACATCCGCACTGTTGCGGCAGCGGCCAAAGTCTCCATCGCCACCGTCTCCAGAACCATGAATGGCTCTCCGCTGGTCAGCGAGCGTCTCAGCAAACGTGTCTGGCAGGCGATCAAGCAGCTCAACTATTTGCCCAACACGCACGCGCGCACCCTTGTCTCAGGACGCAGCCGCCTTCTGGGCATCATCGTCGAGAACATTTCCAATCCTTTTTTTCCTGAGCTGATCCAGAGCTTTGAAGAAATCGCTGTCGCTCGCGGATACGAAATTCTGGTCAGTTCCACAAACAGCGACCCAGCGGTGCTGGCCGCATGCGCGCGCCGCATGGTCGAGCGCAAGGTAGACGGCGTTGCCGTCATGACTTTCGGTGAAGAAGAGCCGGTGCTCGATCAGCTCACGCACCGCGGCGTGCCTATCGTCCTAGCCGAATTCAAGCTCGACGACCCCAAAGTCAGTACCATTCTTCTCGACTACTCCACTGGGATGAATCAGGCCGTTCGTCACCTTGCTTCGCTGGGCCACCGCGCAATCGCCTTTCTTGCCGGCCCATACAGCCTTCACTCCGCTATCACCCGGGAGAACGACTTCCGCGCCGCCATGCAGGCCGCCGGTCTGCAGCTTCAAAAAAAGTGGGTCATCGAATGCGATCACACACTCAAGGGAGGTGTCTCCGGCTTTGAACAGTTGAACAGGCTCGCGAATCGCCCCACCGCCATCGTCTGCTCCAATGACATGACGGCCATCGGCGTCCTGCGCGCAGCCTACACTGAAGGCCAACGCATACCGCAGGATCTCTCCGTGATTGGCCTCGACGACATTGCATTCGCTGAGTACACGCTTCCCGCGCTCACCACCATCCGCCTCTCTCGTACCGACCTGGCCTGCGCTGCCTTCAATGCCCTCCACGCCCAGATCGATGGCGCTGACGACTCCAAGTTGCAGCGCGAGTTCCTGGTCTCAACAAGCCTTGTCGTCCGTAATTCAACCGCCGCTCCTCCCTCGCCTGCCTCCTGAAACCGAATTGGCACTCTCCCGAATCCCCGTTTTCAGAGTCCAATGATTGCAATTCGATGACACGGCGGTTGCAATCCTGCACCTCTCGCCGCGATATGCTGACCAAAGATGAAGGACGACAGCTTCCCGGAGGCGGAACTTTGACGACTGCCTATCTCAATCGCATCGCTACTGCGGTCCCGCCGTACGATATGCACAGTGCCTTCATTCCCTTCGCTGAGAGCCTGCTGCCCGAAGGCACGCCACGCAATCTCTATCGCCGCATGGTCCGCCTCGCCGCCATTGACCATCGCTACTCCTTCATCAAGCCCATCGTTACCGGCGACGGCACCGTGCAGGATGCTGATTCGTTTTTTTTGCGTGGTCACTTTCCCTCTACGGCGCGACGTATGGAGGCCTTTCGGCAGTTTGCTCCGCAACTCGCGCGTTGCGCCCTCTTGAAACTCGCGCTCACCGATTTGGAACGGCAGGAGATCACACACGTCATTGTCACCTGCTGCACAGGACTCTACGCACCCGGCCTGGACTACGAAATCATCGAGCTTATGCAACTCAACCCTTCTGTCGAGCGAACGTTTATTGGATTCATGGGATGCTACGCAGCCATCAACGCGCTCAAAGCGGCCCGGCACATCGTTCGCTCGGAACCAGATGCGAAAGTCCTGCTCCTCTCGCTCGAACTCTGCTCCCTGCACATGCAGGAGACCCAGGAATTGGAGCAGTTGCTCGCCTTCACAGTTTTTGCCGATGGCTGCGCCGCGTATCTCGTGACTGCGGAGCCATCAGGTTTTGCCATCGACAGCTTTCTCGCCGTCAATCTCGCGGGCACCAGTCAACTCATCACCTGGCGCATCGGCGAGCAAGGTTTCGACATGCATCTTTCCGGACAAGTGCCCGGCCAGTTGCGCAATGGGCTCGCCGAAGCAGGCACCCGCATCACGCAGGGCCGCGAACTCTCCGGGATCGACCTCTGGGCCATTCATCCCGGCGGCCGCACCATCCTTGACGCGACAGAGCAAGGGCTGGCTCTACCTGCCGAAGCTCTTGCTGACTCGCGCAACATCCTGCTCAATTATGGAAACATGTCGTCTGCGTCCGTCATGTTCGTTTTGAAACGGCTGATGCAGCGCGCCCGCCCCGGCCAGCTCGGTTGCGCCATGTCTTTTGGGCCGGGAGTCACCGCCGAGACCATGATGTTCCATGCCGTCTGACGAAATTGATTTCGGCCATCGAGCTCAGCTAACCGAACTCATGGATGAGCCCTGCTCCCGCGACGAGCTCCGCGCCTGCCTACGCGATCTCGCCCGCCTGAATCGCTGGTTTCTCGCCTACCGCCCGCTCCTCGATTGGCTTGGCACAGTCGCGCCCTCTGGCTCCCGACCGACCAATTCACATCCTCGATGTAGCGTGCGGTTACGGCGACAGCCTGCGCCGCATCGAGCGTTGGGCTCACACGCGCGGCGTTGCCGTCGAGCTCACGGGCCTCGATCTCAATCCCGATGCCATCGCCATCGCTTCCGAGGCCACTCCATCAACAAGCGCCATTCGCTGGGTTGCGAGCGACGTCTTTCACTGGCAGCCTGACAAGCCAGTTCACCTTGTCGTCAGTTCTCTCTTCACGCACCATCTCGCCGAGCCCGACCTGATTCGCTTTGTGCAATGGATGGAAGTGAATAGTAAATTGGGCTGGTTCATTAACGATCTCTCCCGCGCCGCCACTCCGTATCATCTTTTGCGGATGTTCTCGAAGCTCGCTGGCCTTCACCATTTTGTTCAGCATGATGGCCCTGTGTCGATCGCGCGCTCATTCATTCCCGATGACTGGCGCAGAATCTGCGCCGCGGCCGGGCTCCACGCAAACGACATCTCTATCAAGCCTGTTTGGCCTGCCCGCCTTTGCGTCAGCCGGAACAAAACGCCTTAACGGTCGCGCACCGCCGCGTTCGCATCCAAATCGATTACCGTCCCCTTCCGCCTCTCATGGCAAATCCGCCACGCGCCGCAAAACCGCCGCCCGTATATCCCCGGCCGGCATATCCATATCCATACGATCGCGCAGCCGGCGCATAAGCCCGCGGCGCATATCCATACCCGCGCACCGCAGGCCCTCCGACGTACGGTCTGGATCTGTACCGGTACGGCCCATATCCGTAGGCGCCTACTCGTGGCCCGATCGAAACTCCGACGTAAGGCATCACGCTCGGGTAAGGCGCCGCGTATGCCAAGGGCGGCGCGTAGTAGGGTGCAGGCGAAGCGTACACCGGCGGCGCATAAGCGATTGCCGGGGCCGCGGGCTGCAGGTCCGGTGCGGGCTGGTCGGGCATATAGGACTGCTGCGGGGCTTCATCAGGCGCCTGCGTAGGCGGCGGTGGCTGCGGCGCGTACGATTGCGGTCCGCGCTGGTAAAGGCCATAAGGATCGCGCTGCGGCTCCGGCACCACTGGAACCTGAATGTCGTCCATCACGCGCAGCGTCAGCGTCGTCTCGGCTTTCAAGGTCGGTCTTGGTCCGCGCCGTGGCAAGTTAATCAAGTCAATCGGCCACAACACCGGAATCATCCACAAAACCGTGTCGCGCACCGCGTGCCCCCTGCCGAGAATGTGCCCCTGCGCGTCGATCTTGTATCCCGGCACGTCGGCTATCTTCGCGCTGATTGGAAAGACCTGATCGCCCACGTACAGCCGGTCAAAGTCCAGCTCCATCCAGCCCTTGCCCACAAAGTGGCCCGGATCTTTGTAGTCGGCGAACTGGCCACCCAGGTAGCTCCCGTAGGGCAGCATGAAGTCGCCGCGACGGAACTGCACTTTGCACAGCACCGGATCGCCAACCGCAGTGGTCTTCGATGAGATCCTGCCGTCGCCGGTCGTGCACGACACAAGCGCGCCTGCCGGGATGAGCTTTGCGCCGGCGTCAGCAAACAGCGATGGCGTCAGCAGAAGTGAGAACACAACAAACATGACACGCTTCATACACTGCCCTCCAAGGCAAAAAATTCCCGTGCCTCTCGCGAGATACACTCCCGCAAGCGGTAATTGACGGAAAATCTCCAATTACACTCACGAACCCTCGCAGGATTCAAAAGTTTCGCAGGTTTTCAAAAATGTTTGTAAAGGGTAGGGCCTAATGGAAATTTGAATCGTCTAATTCGGCTCACAATCGCAGAGAAGTTGCCTCACGATCGGCGCGCCTTTACCTTCGGCGAAATTTCCTGACAGCCCAATTCTGGGCAGCCCATTTCCGAACGGAAAAGGTAAAACTTTACGCTCCCGTTTCGTAATTCAAATTCGGTCCCAGCCATCGTTCCACTTCGGCCACTCTCATTCCCTTGCGGCGCGCGTAGTCTTCCACCTGGTCGCGATCGATCTTTCCCAAGCTGAAATAACGGCTCGCGGGATGCGCCAGGTAGAACCCGCTCACGCTCGACCCCGGCCACATCGCAAACGACTCCGTCAGCTCGATGCCCGCATTTTCTTTCACGTCGAGCAGGTTCCATATCGTGCCCTTCTCCGTGTGATCGGGGCATGCCGGATACCCCGGCGCAGGCCGGATTCCGCGATACTTCTCGTGGATCAGCTCATCGCTGCTCAGCTTCTCATCGCGCCCATAACCCCACTCCTCGCGCACGCGCTTATGCAGGCACTCAGCAAACGCCTCGGCCAGCCGGTCGGCAAGCGCCTCAGCCATGATCGCGTTGTAGTCGTCGTTCGCCGCTCTGAATTGGTCGCACAATTCCTTCAATCCAAATCCGCTCGTCACCGCGAAAGCACCAATCGTATCCGCCAGCGCCGTCTCCTTCGGCGCAACAAAGTCGGCCAGGCATCGGCATGGCTCATTTCCTTCGCGATCCGATTGCTGCCGCAGAAAATGAATCTGTGTCAGCACATTCTCTCGGCTCTCATTCGCATACAACTCCACGTCGTCGCCGGTTGCGTTCGCCGAAAAAAATCCGTATACGGCGCGCGCCCTCAGTAATTTCTCCGCGACGATCCGGTCCAAAAGCGCGTTGCCTTCTGCAAAAATCTGCCGCGCCTGCTCGCCTTGTCTCTCGTCTTCAAGAATCCGCGGATAAACTCCCTTCAGTTCCCAGGTATGGAAGAACGGGCTCCAATCGATAAACTCGCGCAGCGTCGCCAGCGGAAAATTGTCCAGAACGCGCACCCCAAAGAAGGCGGGCTTGGCCAAATCCTCCGCACGCCACTCGATCGGCGTCCGCCTGGCCCGCGCCGCCTCGAGCGCAACCACCGCCCGCCGCGGTGCTGCGTGCGTCTTGCGCAGCGCGTCGTATTCCGCCCTGTGCTTTGCTACAAACTCCGGCTTGCCATCCTCGCTCAGCAAGCTCGTCGTCACCGGCACGGCTCGGCTGGCATCGAGCACGTGTACGACCGGCTCGCTGTAGTGCGGAGCAATTTTTACAGCGGTATGCGCGCGGCTCGTCGTCGCGCCGCCAATCAGCAGCGGCAGCTTCATTCCCTGCCGTTCCATCTCCTTGGCCACATGGACCATCTCATCGAGCGACGGAGTAATCAATCCGCTCAGCCCGACAATGTCGGCCCTAACCTCGCGCGCCCGCTCAAGAATCTTTTCCGCGGGAACCATCACGCCCATGTCGATCACTTCATAGTTGTTGCAGGCCAGCACCACGCCCACAATGTTTTTCCCAATGTCGTGAACGTCTCCCTTCACGGTCGCGAGCACAATCTTTCCCTGCACCTTGACCGTCAAGCCCGCGGCGGCCATCTCCGCCTTTTCCTCCTCCATGAACGGCGTCAGATATGCGACCGCCTTCTTCATCACCCGCGCCGACTTCACAACCTGCGGAAGAAACATCTTGCCTGCGCCGAACAAATCTCCCACTACGCCCATGCCGTCCATCAGCGGGCCTTCAATCACCGCCAGCGGCCGCCCCAGCTTCACGCGCGCCTCTTCCGCATCCGCGTCAATGAAGGCGTCGATCCCCTTCACCAGCGAATGGCTCAACCGCTCTTCCACCGTCCCGTTGCGCCATTCTTCAACTTTTTTCTCGTCACCCTTCTCGCCACCGCTAGCCGCTTCTGCCGCCTTCAGCCTCTCGCCAAACTCCACCAGCCGCTCTGTCGCGTCCGGCCGGCGGTTCAGCAGCACATCCTCCACTAGTTCCTTCAGATCTGGCTGGATCTCTTCATACACCTCGAGCATGCCCGCGTTCACAATCCCCATATCCATACCCGCGCCGATCGCGTGATACAAAAACGCCGAGTGCATGGCCTCGCGCACCTTGTTGTTGCCGCGAAAACTGAACGACACGTTCGAAACGCCGCCACTCACCTTCGCGTGCGGCAAATTCCTCTTGATCCACCGCGTCGCATTGATGAAATCCATGGCGTAGTTGTTGTGTTCCTCCATCCCCGTCGCCACGGTCAGGATGTTCGGATCGAAGATGATGTCTTCAGGCGGAAAGCACAGCTCGCGCGTCAAAATCCGGTAAGCCCGCTCGCAGATTCGCGTCTTGTCTTCGAATCCCGCAGCTTGTCCCTGCTCATCAAAGGCCATCACCACAGCCGCCGCGCCGTATTTTCTGATCGCCGCCGCGCGTTCGCGAAATTTCTCTTCGCCCTCCTTCAGCGAGATCGAATTCACAATGCCCTTGCCTTGCAGGCACTTCAGCCCGGCCTCGATCACCTCCCACTTCGAGGAATCGACCATGAACGGAACCTTCGCAACTTCGGGCTCACTGGCCAGCAACTGCAGGTAGCGTGTCATCGCGGCCACGCCGTCGATCATGCCCTCATCCATGCAGATGTCGAGTACGTTCGCCCCGTTCTCTACCTGCTGGCGCGCCACGCTTACGGCCTCTTCGTACTTGCCCTCTTTAATTAACTTGGCGAATTTCGGCGACCCGGCCACATTGGTCCGCTCGCCAATCAGAATGTAGACCCCGGGTTGTTGCGTGAACGGCTGCGATCCGGACAAGCGCAGTGGCTTTGTTTCAACAGGCCCAAAAGTAGGTTTTGCCGAACCCGCGCTCATGCCGCGCTCTCAACGCCGCACGATTCCGCGTTCGCCGCGGCCGGCAGCTTGCGCGGCGCAATCCCCTCGAGCGCCCTCGCAATCGCCGCAATGTGCTCTGGTGTGTTGCCGCAGCAGCCGCCGGCAATGTTGACCAGCCCCTCGTGAGCAAACTCGCCGAGGTACCGCGCCATATCGTCAGGTCCCAGGTCGAATCCCGTCGCCGACAGCGGGTTCGGCAATCCCGCGTTCGGATAGCACGACACCGCCACATCAACCTTCTCCGCAAGCTCGCGCAAAAACGGCGCCATCAAATCCGGCCCCAGCGAACAGTTCAACCCCACGCTGAATGGCTTCACATGCCGCACCGCGGTCCAGAACGCCTCAATCGTCTGCGCGGAGATCATTGTCTCGCCGCCTCGTCCCACGGCCGCTGAAATCATCACCGGCAATTCTCTGCCTTTCGCCGCTAGGCCATCCTCGTCGAACACTTCGCGAATCGCCACCAGCGCCGCCTTCGCATTCAACGAGTCGAAGATCGTTTCTACCAGCAACAAATCCGATCCACCCGCAATCAGCGCTCGCGCCTGCTGCTTGTACGCCGTCTTCACCTGGTCAAAAGTCACCACGCGAAATCCCGCATCGTCCGCGTCCGGCGAATTCGACAGTGACACAGTAAGCGGCCCCATTGCTCCCGCAACAAACCGCTGCCGTCCCGTCTCGTTGCCCAAGCGGTCCGCCCACTCTCGCGCCTTCCGTGCCGACTTCTCGTTAATCTCCCACGACAGATCAACGAGAAACTTGTCGTCAATCACTTTCTGGTAGAACTCCGGATCCTTCCGTCCTCCGTGTTCGCGCGGATCGTCGACAAAAAATTCGCTCTGCGAGATGCTCGTCGCGCCAAACGTATTCGTCTCAATAACGTCTGCCCCTGCTTCAAGAAACCGCCGATGAATGTCACCGATCAGCTCCGGCCGGGTCAGCGAAAACAGGTCCCCATTGTTCAGCAGGTCCTTTTTTGCTTCAGCAAACCGCTCTCCGCGAATGTCAGCTTCCTTCATTCCGTAGTCGCGGATCGTCGTCCCCGTCGCTCCATCAATGATGGCGATCCGGCTCTCGATCAGGCGTTGCAGCGGATGTTTTTGCGTTTCGGTCATTTCTTCCAATGAGTTACAGTTCCTTATTAAGAATATCGGACCCCATCGTCGATCCGGACCAATTCCGCGCCAAACGTGTCTTCAAAGTCACTGAACTGCCGCTACCCCTCCCTGAATGGGACCACTATTGAACACGAGGAACTTTGTTCGCGTCTCGCAATTAAACTGGAGTGGATGATTAGATCCCTATTTGGCAGCAAGGAACCGAAAAAGCCGGACGGTTCGGCAGATGATTCCACGGGCGACGAACCTAGACTTGGTTTTCTCGATCGCATGCGCCAGGCAGTCTCGCGCACCCGCGAGTCTTTCTCGGCAAAAATCTCCGATCTTGCCGCCCTCACTCGCACGGTCGACGAATCCGCGCTGGACGAGCTTGAAACCGCGCTCCTATCGAGCGACCTCGGCGTGCCGACCACCGCAGCCATCCTTGATGCGCTCCGTGATCGCGCCCGTCATCAAGCGATTGAAGGCGGCGCCGAACTCCGTGCGCTTTTGAAAGAGCAGCTGATCGCGATTCTTACTGCCCCGCAAGCGGCGGCTGCCGCAACGCAGGTGCCGCCGGCTAACCCGCCAAAGGTCACTTTTCTCGTCGGAGTCAACGGCACCGGCAAGACCACTTCGAGCGGCAAGCTCGCCGCATGGTCCCGCGCTCAGGGCCGTTCCGTTCTCTTGTGCGCCGCCGACACTTTTCGCGCCGCTGCCATCGAGCAGCTTGAAGTCTGGGCGCAGCGATCTGGCGTCGAAATGATCAAGACTCGGCCTGGCGGCGACCCCGCTGCCGTCCTCTTCGACGCCATCTCCGCCGCCAAGTCCCGGTCGATTGACGAGCTCTACGTTGACACCGCCGGCCGCCTGCACACCAAAACCGGCCTCATGGACGAGCTGGACAAAATGCGCCGGACTGCTGCGCGTTTGGTTCCCGGCGCGCCCCACGAGGTCCTGCTCGTCATGGACGCAACGACGGGCCAGAACGGTCTCCAACAGGCGCGGCAGTTCACGCAGTCCGCAGGCGTCACCGGTATCGTGCTGACCAAGTTGGATGGAACGGCCAAGGGTGGCATCGCCGTCGCCATCGCACGCGAGCTGTCGCTTCCTGTCCGCTTCGTCGGCGTCGGCGAAAAGATGACTGATCTGCTGGAGTTCTCGCCCACGGAATTTGTTGATTCACTTTTGGAATAGGATGAACGCCTTGGACCAAATGTCCGACCAACTACATGAATCCGACCTGCACTGGATGCGCCGCGCCCTCGAGCTCGCTCGCCGCGGCAAAAACTGTTGCAATCATGCGGCCAGGCGAGCAATTTTCACGCGCCGCTTGCTCATGGCTTTTGCGAGATCGTAATTGGCCTGCAATCTGATCCATACTTCGGGCGAAGTTCCGAATGCCTCGGAAAGACGCACGGCCATTTCGGCCGACACGCCTGTCTTGCCGTGGATCATCCGCGACAGATTTGCCCGCGTAATCTTCAGGTGTGCGGCCAGGGCGGAAACTGTTAAACCTACGCCCTCCATGTACTCCTGAACAATCTCGCCTGGGTGTGCGGGGTTATGCATCATATCCTTTTCTCCCTCAGTGATAATCCTGATAGTCGACTAAAATCGCGTCCTCGCCCTCAAATTTGAATGTCATGCGCCAATTACCGCTGACACGCACCGACCAATGGTCCTTCAACTTTCCTTTGAGCGCGTGCAAGTGCCAACCCGGCACATCCATGTCTTGCGGCGACGCGCTGGCGTCAAGCAATGTCAACTGCCGTCTGAGCTTCGTCGCGTGCGCCGGTTGGATCCCTGCCTTGCTGTCGGTCCGGTAAAATTTCTCCAGTCCAGCATGGCGGAAGGCCTTAATCATCCGTATAGTGTATTGACACAGTATACATAAGTCAAGGAATTGTTCGACAAGGAGCCGGCATCGCCGAAGTTAGACTCCTGCCGCGTGTACACTTGATTGTTCCTCACGCCAACAAATGAACATTCCATCCGACCCCACCTCCGACCTCACCTCCTCTGGA
>CAVXPR010000053.1:0-12114 GCA_963763585.1 uncultured Acidobacteriaceae bacterium
TCGACACAGTGTTGTCGTAGATTTCGGGAACCTCTGACTGGAACAGGTTCGATACCAGTTCCGGTGCCGCGCGGCTCACAATCACCTGTGGCCCCTTGGCTGCGCGGTCCACCTTGATCAGCACCACGCGCACCCGTTCGCCCACGCTGAACTGCTCCAGCCGCGATTGCTCGCGCTTCGGGCAGCGTGCCTCGGCCTTGCCCAGATCGAAAATAATGTCCTGGCCTTCGAGGCGCTTTACCGTCGCGTTCAGCACTTCCTTTTCGCGATGCGCATACTCCTGGAAGACTGTGTCACGCTCAGCTTCGCGCACCTTCTGGAAGATGATCTGCTTCGCCAGTTGCGCCGCAATGCGGCCCAGCGGGCTGGTGTCGCGATAGATGCGAATCTCGCTGCCCACTTCGGCGCCGGGGGCCATTGCATTGGCCTCTGTAAGCGTGATCTGGTTCACGGGGTCTTCGATCAGATCCTCGTCGCCAACCACCGTCTTATAGATGTAGGCGGTAATCTCGCCGGTGTCCTTGTTCAATTCCCCGCGCATGTTTTCCTGGGTCTTGTAGAACTTGCGCGTAGCCAGGGCGATCGCTTCCTCAACCGCGCCAACAACAATGGCGGGGTCAATGCCCTTTTCCTGGCTCAGCAGCTCGATGCTTTGGTACAAAACGCTCGTGGCCATACTCGTTTTAAACTCTCTCGCCTTGCATTTTTTTGTTCGTTCCGCGCCGCCCGGCCTGAATGCTGCCTTCTAACGACGCTGCTGTTCTTGCTGCCCTTGTGCCGGCTACAGCTTCCAACCTTCGCACTCAAAAGCTAGAAGCTAGAGGCTAGAAGCTTGCTCTTTAGATCTCCGGTACCAGATTTGCCTTCTCAATATTGCTGAGGGCAATCTCCACCGTGTTCACGCCCGATTTGCGGCTCTTGCTGTTCTGCTGCACCGCCGCAAGATCAATCGTGATCGTTCCCGCTTCCGCCTTCGATCCCTTTTCCGCGGAAGGTCCTGCAGAAAATTCCGCGGAAGGTCCCGCCAAAAGCCTTCCCTGCCAATGCCGGTTATTCCGGATTGGCTCAAAGGTCTGCACCTTTACCAGGCAACCCCTGAACCGCTCGAAGTCTTCCGGACGAATCAGCTTCCGGTCCAGACCAGGTGAACTGGCTTCCAGCGTGTACTCTTCGCCGGCAACCAGATCTTCTACGTCCAGCAAAACCCCAAAATCGCGGCTGAACCGCGCGCAATCCTCGTGCGTCAAGCCGGAAAGCTGCTCCACCGCAAGCGAACCTTCCAAAAGTTTCTCCGGCAAGCCTTCTGTGCCGGCCTCAGCTTCTGCTTTCAATCGCGCCCGGCCCTCGGCATTCTTCTCGAGTGTCACGCGCAATGTGCGGTCCTTCTTTGAGCCGGCAAGCTCGATATCAACCACGTCGAGCCCGTGCGAAGCGGCTACCCGCTGCGCCGCTTTCCGGATTTCATCCAAACTGACCGCCATCGATCCCCGCTGCCCCATTGGCAGCCGTCTTTCCCTCGTATCACCCTGATTTCAGGTGATTTCCGGGTGCAATTTGCCGCAAATAAAAAGTGGGCAATAAGCCCACTCATCTCTCCGCCAGCCGGTGTGCACACGGATAAAACCCTGTCGGACAAATTCGTCTGCACCGCCAGAATACCGCGAATCGCCCGGAAATTCAATGGGGGCCGCGATTTAGATAGCCGAGCGATCGCCAGTGATCGAGACCGGATTCGACCGGATTTTTCTTCGCCCAGGATGTCCGCATGTTCACGGCCAAAGTTGTATCAAGCTCTCGTGATTTGCTTTGCGCGGCGCGCGGCGCGGCGCGACAATAGGTGGATGAAGTTGTTTCGTCTTTCTGCCCTTGCATTGCTTGTTTCTTGCTTGGGGCTTCCCCGGCTGCACGCTCTCTCTAAACAGTCGTCCGACGTGTTCCATGCCCGGCGCGTGGCGCTCGCGGCAAAGCTGCACGGAGGTGTGGCAGTTTTGTTTGCGGCAGAAGAATCGCAACTCGACTTCATGCCCTACAGGCAGGACTCGGATTTCTATTACCTCACTGGTTGGACGGAGCCGGGCGCCGCTCTCATCATCGTCAGCGATGCGCCGCAGGCAGCCTCGCCCCGCGTATATAAGGAAATTCTGTTTCTCCCCGCGCGCAATCTGCGCATGGAGAAGTACACCGGCGTGAAAATGGACGCCGCGACTCAGGGAGTGGAGCAAGCCTCTGGCGTCGACCATGTCGAGTCGATGGCCGAGCTTCCGGTGGAGCTGAATCAGCTCATATCCGCCGACCACTCGCTTTCCGCCAATCTGTGGTCGCAACCTGATTCCGACGCTGCCAGGGCACTGCTCACCTTTACCGGCGTAGCGCTGGGATCGTCAACCGCTCCCCCGCAGCACGACGTCACCAGTCTGGTGATGCCGCTGCGCCAGATCAAGGACGAAGGCGAAATCGAGCTCATCAAGAAGGCTTCAACTGCGTCCGTCCTTGCCCAGCGCGTGATGATGCAGTGGTGGGTCAAGCCGGGCATGACTGAGCGCGCCATCGCCGGCGCCATGACCGCCGTGTGGATGGAAAACGGATGTGAGCGTCCCAGCTATGCGCCTATCGTCGGCTCGGGCATCAATTCGACAGTTTTGCACTACTCCAACAACGACCGCACCATGCAGGACGGCGACATTCTCCTCGTCGACGCGGCCTGCGAGTTCTCCATGTACGCCGCCGACATCACTCGCACGGTTCCGGTAAACGGGCACTTCACCGCGCGGCAGCGCGAAATCTACAACATCGTTCTCGGCGCGCAGCAGGCGGCCATTGATGCTTTCGTAGCCGGAAAATCCACCATCAATGACCGCGACCGACAGGACCCCAACTCGCTCGACACGGTGGCATACAACTACATCAACACGCACGGAAAAGACCTGCACGGCCAACCCCTCGGAGAGTATTGGCTGCACGGCCTCGGCCACATGATGGGCATCGATGTGCACGATCCCGCAAACTACCCGGTCGTCCTCAAGCCGGGAATGGTCTTCACCATCGAGCCGGGAATCTATATTCCGGAAGAAAGGCTCGGCGTCCGCATTGAGTGCGATTTTCTGGTCGGCGCCGACGGCAAATTGATCGATCTTGATGCCGCGCTGCCCCACACCGCCGATGAGATTGAAGCCGCGATGCGAGCAAAATGAATCGCGATGCGAGCAAGATGAATCGCGAGATGAAAATATGAATATCGAGACGCATACATGAATCTCGACCCGCGCGACGCCATGCCCCCGGACCAACTCGAAATGCTTAGCCGCGCATTTAGCGAACAACTTCTCGCGTGTCTCGACGAGTGCGCGCGTGGGCGCCGCGGGCTCTTCTCAGAGTTGGTTGACGAGGTGGACGAAAACTCCTGGCCCGAAGCAGCACGGCTGCGCGAGCTCGCGGTCGCCCTGCAAAACATTCTCGCCCAGCACGAAGAGCGAAACGCCCTATGCGACGAATTCCTTGACCTGTGCACCATCCACGGCGAGAGCCATCCTGGTGAGCGCAAACTGGCGCGCGCATTTCTTGAGCGAATCGAACGCGGCGAAGTGGGCGCGCCGACAGACAAAAAGCCGCCGTGGTAGATGCGTCCGGCAAAGGCAATCGGAACTAGTTCGCTAAAAGCCCCGCAAGGTTCCGCGCGAACGGGCTTACAAAATCCCTTCGGAGAAGCACGAAGTGTCAGGGCATGACTTTAGTCGTGCCAAAAGAGGTTAAGCGACCAGGGGCTTGAGCCCCTGGCAAGCCTTAACCGCCAACAGATTCCTGCCAAATCAGGAAACCGACTTTCGAATCCCGCCATACCCAATCGCAACGCTAAAAGCGAATCCCGACCGTTACAGGAATCAGCTCCGTGGTTCCCAGGCCGTTACTCTGTGAAATCGGCGGAGTGTGCACATACAGGTAGCGCGCTTCGGCAAATACTTCGGAATGGTTTTCGCTATCGTTGCCGTACATGCTGGCGTCGCTGCCCAGTCGGTGGTAAATCCCTAAGCCGCCACTACCCCCCCACTGATTGGAAGAAATCGTGAGTTCATTTTCCGACACCTCGTATCCGTAGATGTCGCAGCACACGTAATCGCTGAAGTTCGTCGACTTGTGGTAATAGCCGAAGCCTCCAACCAGATAAACACCGTTCGACCACTTCGGAGTGAGGTAAATAACGGGAGAGCCGGTAATCGAGTTGAAATGGGCATCGCCCGACTGAGTACCGACCTCCGAAATGAATGCGCCCGGCAGCTTGTCGTCGATAAACTGATACTCCAAAAGCGCAGAAAACATCTTGGAGAAATGGAAGCCCGCGCCCAGCGTGAAGTTTCCGCCCCATGTGATGAATGGCGTGTCGTTGCCCACAGGTCCGTTGAATCCGCCGCCGGCCTCAAATGCGAGGGCGTGATGAAATATCCCGTGATGGCCGCCGCCTCCGCCGCCTTGGCCGTATTGCCCGGCAGCAGCCCCATCAGCCGCCGCACTGCCAAAATCCGCGCTGCCCGGCAATGAGTAATCGCTGAGTTGCAATCCTGAGGCGCTCAGCCCCGCCTGGCTGGAAGAGTAGCCGCTCGAGGATTGATCTTGCGACGAAACAGACTGGGCGTTAGCAAAACCCGCTGCGAAAAGACCTGCAACCGCAATCAAACCGGCGCGCCGCATCGGCGTTATAAAAGGGGGGAAGGCCATTGAAACCACCTCAAATATCAGATTTTGTTCAACTTCCGGGTAGGAAACGTCTCTCAATAAAATTAGACACCAAAATTCGCCAGAGGTTGCCCTCCATTGCACATCGCGCGTGGCCGGATTCAAATAGTGCCGCTTTAATCAAATGTGGCACTAATGTAAAATGGTGTCACTGCTGATCGCGAGGGACACATGGAATTACAAACTCGAACACGCATGAGCGAAAAAGGCCGCGTCGTGATTCCAGCCGAGATACGCAAAGCGCTTGGGATGGACGCCGGGGGCACATTGGTCCTCCGGGTAGTAGGCGATGAAGTGCGGATTTCTACGCTCCGGAGCAGGATTCGCCGGGCGCAGGAGTGGGCGCGGAAAGCCATCCCGCCGGGTGTATCGCTGGCCGATGAGCTAAGCGCGGAACGCCGCGAGGCTGCGAAGCATGAATGAAGTCGTGTTCGATGCGTCTGTCATGCTTGCCTTGATTCAACACGAGCGGGGCGAGGAACAGTTAACCGACGAAATTATCGATTGTGCTGTCGCAAGCACCGTGAATCTTGCTGAAGTGCAATCCAAACTCGTTAAAGCGAGTAACGATCCCGACCGGGCCTGGATTGCAGCTCTTTCCACGGTCTCTACCGTCGAGCCTTTCACCAGTGAACAGGCAAAGATCGCCGGCAGTTTGATCGCGACCACGGCGAAGTACGGCCTTTCGCTCGGCGACCGTTCCTGCCTTGCATTGGCCATCTCGCTCAAGGCGCCGGTCTACACCGCTGAACAGTCCTGGAAAAACCTGAAGCTGGGAATCCCAATTCACGTGATCCGATGATTACGGGCGAGCTTTTCCGGATAGATGCATTACACAGCAAATAGCAAAAGGCCGGAGCATTTGCCCCGGCCCTTCTAACCCCGCTGACTCCGCTAGCCTTGTATGTCGAACTGCTCCGGATGCAGCGTTGCATCGCTCTTCACCAGGACGTTTTTGCCCACCAGCTCCTCAAGGTCAGTCAGCCAGCGATTGTTGTTCGCCTTCAGAACCTTCACCGTCTCGGGATTTACGCGCAACATTACGTCGGCGCTCTCGAAGTGTTTCCGCATCTTGCGCATCTCGATATAAATCTCGTTGCACACGGTGGCGGAGCTCTTCACCATTCCGGTCGCCTGGCATACAGGGCAGGGAACGCTCAAGGTCCGTTCCAGTGACTGCTTCACGCGCTTGCGCGTAATGGCCACTAGCCCGAAATCGTTAAACTGCAGCACCTTTGTCGGAGCGCGATCGTTCTTCAGCGCTTCTTCAAGCGCGGCCATCACCTTGAAGCGATTCCTGCGCTCGTCCATGTCGATGAAGTCGATCACGATGATGCCGCCAAGGTCGCGCAGGCGAATCTGGCGCACAATCTCCGGCACGGCGTCGAGGTTGGTCTTCAGAATCGTGTCCTCAAGCCGCGCTGACTTGCCCACATATTTTCCTGTGTTGATGTCAATCGCCACCAGCGCCTCGGTCTGGTTGATCACGATCGACCCGCCCGACTTCAGCCATACCTTGGAACGCAGCGCCTTCGAAATCTCGTCCTGAATTCCGAAGTGCTCGAAGAGCGGCGTCTCCTTCGTGTAGAGCTTTACGCGACGCACCAGTGAAGGCGAGAAGCGATTGAGGAAGCGAACGATGCGTTCGTAGTCAGCCTCTGTGTCGACCCAGATGTTCGCAAAATTGGAGCTTACCTGGTCGCGAAGAATGCGCTCAATGAGCGAAAGATCGTGATAGATAAGCGCCGGCGACTTCGAGGATTCCGAACGCTGCTTGATGTCGTTCCAAAGATTCATCAGGAAGCGCAGGTCGGCGCGCAACTCTTCTTCTGAGGCGCCTTCAGCTGCGGTCCGCACAATCAAACCGCCTGTAGACTCGCCGCGTTCGTGAATCAGGATCCTCTTCAGGCGATGGCGTTCCTCTTCTGAAGCGATCTTGCGGCTCACGCCCACATGCGTCACCGTAGGCATAAAGACCAGGAATCGCCCCGGCAGCGCAATGTGACTCGTAATGCGCGCGCCCTTCTTGGCAATCGGTTCCTTGGCAATCTGCACCAGGATCTCCTGGCCCGACTTCAGCAAATCAGAAATGATTGGCAGGTCTGTCGTCTGTGCCGAGCGGCGCGATGGTCCGCGTCGATTGTTCGGTGCCCCGCGGCCACGTTGTCCACGGCCTCCGCGGTCGCGCCCACCGCGGCCCGGCGCGGGCTGCGTTCCCGTTGATGTACCTTCTCCCTCTTCCGCATCGTCTTCCTCAACGCCTTTTTCATCAAAGTTCAACTGGATGCGGTGATCCAGATGAGCTTCTTGCAGCATCTCGCCCAGGTCACCTGTGCGCATGTTGCTGGGCAGCGTCTGTTCTTCGTAATCGTCTGTATCGTGATCGTCCGCCTTGTGCCGGCGTCCATGCGGCGCGGCATCAAACTCCTCGCCCTCGATCACTTCTTCCTCAACCACGCCGTTGCCCGGCGCATAGGTTGAAGCCGGCGCAGCTACGGCAGTCTTGCTGGCAGCCTCCGCCTCAGCGTCCTTTTTCTTCTTGCCAAAGCCGAAAAGCTTGAAGCCCGAAGGAGCTGAAGGATCGACACGGTGCGATGCATCGGCGTCCTCCTCGCCCTCTGAAGCCGTCTCACCCGAAGCGGTGGGCTCATCTTCACTTGACTCGGATCCCTCCGCATCATCCTCAGCCACGTTGGTCTCTTCGTCGAATTCGTCTTCCTCTAATTCATCTTCTTCAAACTCGTCTTCAGACCCGAGTTCCGCTTCTTCCCGCGCTCCCGTCTCCGCCTCGCTTGGAAGCTGATCAAACTCCTCGATCTCTTCCACCGTTTCTACGGGCGCGACTTCCGCCGGCAACGCCGCAGCCGACTCGCTCTGTGCTTCACGGCTGGTTTCAACTTCGTTCGCTTCAATTGCGCTAGTCTCGACCGGCGCTTCTGCCCCTCGGCGGCGCAGCGAAAGCGATTCTCCCGGAAGCAAGCCGCTTCCGTCCCACGAAAGCGGAGCCTCGACAAGCGAAGCGGGCTTGAATGTGCTTGCCGGCCGCGGCGGCGCTGAAGGCCGCTCGGTCCTCTCAGCGTCAGGAGCAGGCGTGCCCCCGTACCTCGAAAGCGACTCGCCCGGCATTACAAATGGTGCAGGCGCATGTTGCCCGCGCGGCGTCGGCGACTCTTCAGATGAATGAATTCCCGCTCCCTGCTCCGATGCCGGCGCGGCAGGTGCTTCTGCACCGCGACCGGAACCACGCTCGAATTCAGCTGGGGTTGACCGTTGATCGCCCGGGCCGCGGCCACCACGGCGGCGATGGCGCCCACGCAAACGGCGTGAACCTGCTTCATCCGATTCCTCAGCGGTCCCCGATTGGTTTTGCGCAGCGGGAGCCGCCGACTCGGTCGATTCCGCTTGAGATCCCTCAGCCGCACGATGATCGATACGCGGTTCTTGCTGGCGCGGCTCTTGCCTGCCCTGTTCGCGGCGTGGGCCCCGTTCTTCCTGGCGGCCGCCGCTTCGGTCTATCACACCTTGCGGATGCTTCACTTCGCGAGGAGCTTGCCCCGCTCCGCTCGCCGCGGCTTTCTCCAGCTCGTCAGCGTCTTCCTGATCTTCGAGCTCGATAAAGTCGGTTACGTAAAGAAACGCGTCCCGCTCCAGGCCGAGATCGACAAATGCCGACTGCATGCCCGGTAAAACGCGTGTGACGCGCCCGTTGTAAATGGAACCCGCGAGGGTATATTCGTTTTCGCGTTCGTAGTAGATTTCCGCGAGTTGATCGTCTTCCAGAATCGCAAGCCGCGTCTCATGCGGCGTGCTTGAAATGCAAATTTCCTTTGCCATCGTACCTTTCCGTCCGGCAGCCTATGGCTGTCGGTACACGCGGCAAGGTCGGATGGAGCGCACACAATCGGCGGAGGAATGGATAGTCGGATAAACCGGCGGGTGCTCCAGAGAAGGCCCCTTTGCTGGGGTCTCCTCTAAAGGCGGCGAACCAATGCGGATGTCAAATAGAACAAGCCGAACGGGCTGCTGGTTGTGCTGATCCGATGACAGAGAGTTTGTGGCCGTCCGAGCCGGACTTTCCGGCGGGGCCGTTTGACCTGCGGCAATTGCAAAGATATCTCGCGCCGGCGAACAGCGTAATCTGTCTCCCGAACTAGCTGCGCGATCCATGCAATGTGCGAGCCGCAAATGGTCTACCCGTCTCTGCGTACTCATTAACCCAATCCTGCCGTGCGCGATCCATCGGGACCATGCCGGCGAAATGCTTGAAAATACTTCTCCTGCGGCCGGAAACAATCTCCAGAAAATCTCCGGATCATCCGTCTCTGGCCTTAATAAAAGCCAAACCTTTGCCACGACACCCTAATCTCACGACTCGTCAGTTAACGAACCTGCGCATGCGGACATTCATCGCCACGCCCAGCGCCAGAAACGTAAACAGCACCGAAGATCCACCGTAACTCATTAAAGGTAAAGGGATTCCGGTGACGGGCATCAGCCCGATGACCATGCCAACGTTGACCGCAATCTGAAAGGTCAACACAGCCACAAATCCCATAATAATGAGGGAGCCGGGCAGGTCGGCGGCTGTTTGAGCGTTCTGAATCAAACGCATCAATATGAGGAAGTATAGCAGCAGGATGAAAAACGCGCCCACGAACCCATGTTCCTCGCTAAATGCGGCAAAGATAAAGTCCGTATATGGGATTGGCAGAAAGTAGCCCTGGGTTTGGGTCCCTTTTTCGAGGCCCTTGCCCCACACGCCTCCCGAGCCAACCGCAATCTCCGATTGCAGCACCTGGTAGCCCGCCCCATGAGGATCATTGCCCGGATCGATGAAGCTTGTGAGCCGCGCTTTCTGATAGGGCTTCAGAATCTTGCCGCTCGACCAGGCGCCAACTATCAGAACCGCGCCCACCGTGATCAGGATCAAACTCTGCCGCAGGTTAATTCCGCCCAGAAACAAGCCTGCCACCAGAATCGGCGCATAGGTGAGCGTTGTTCCCAGGTCCGGTTGGATCAGCACCAGGATCATGGGAATCCCGACCAGGCCAAAGGCCTTGAAGATTTCTCTCCAGGTCAGATTTCGGCCCCCAATGTTGGCGATGTAGCGCGCCATGGCGAGGATCAGCACCAGCTTGACCCACTCGGAGGGTTGAAATTGGATGGGTCCGATGGCGATCCAGCGTCGCGCGCCGAGGGCTTTGTGGCCAACGAGCTTCACGGCGACCAGCGAGACGACAAAAATTCCATAGAACCACGGCGAAAAGTCGATCAAGCGGTGATAGTCAATCTTGGCCAGGATGAACATACCCACAATGCCCGCCGCGACAAACAGGATTTGTCTTGATCCAAAGCTGGCAAACTTCGTATGCACCGTGGCCGAGTGAACCTCGAGAACAGACATCGAGCAGAGCAGGAGCACCAGCCCCAGAAGAGCCCAGTCGAAGTCACGAAAGCTTAGGAAACGGCGTAACGGCATCAGGGTTGCGGTTCCTTTTGCCGCGCGGGAGCCAGCGCTGCGACCTGCTGCGCATTTTTCGCGGGCGCAGTCGCCGGCGGAGTTGTGCGCCGGGTCGCGCTCTGCCGAGTCGCGATCTTCTGCACGGCCTTAGGAGTTTCCGCCACAATCCCTTTGCCGTCGACAAAGAAATGCCCGCTGTGGATTCGCCCAGCTCCCGGGTTCTCTTCGCTTGCAGCAGCATCCTTTTTGCCGCGGCGAGAATCCGGCCCAGATTCCGGTGTCGTCCACACCGCGCCCACCTCCGCGGGCGCAGCGGCTTTCTCCGGTGGCAAATTCCCCGCCAGCCGCCGCTTCTTATTCACGAAAGCCGCTATCACCTGCGCGCCGATTCGCGCGGGAAAATAGCTGAACTCGCCGTTCTGCCAAAGAACCGCTACCACCAGCTCGGGATTCCTCCGCGGCACCACTCCCACAAACCAGACATTCGGATTCGTGGCCCGTCCCTTGTTGGTTTTTTCCAGTGCCGCGTGACTCATCTGCTGCGCGGTGCCGGTCTTGCCCGCAATGTCGATGCCCTCAAGGTGTGCCGAACTAGCAGTATGAAACTCACCCGGCTCCGTCACCTGAGCCATGCCGTCGGTAATAATGTCCCAGTTCTCCGGATCCATTGGAACGTACGCATCACCTGTCCCGGGAAAGCTATCTTCGAGCGACTTTTTAAAGTCGCTCGAAAGCTCATCGGTGAAAACGACGTGCGGCCGAACCATATGGCCTCCGGATGCAATGCCGCCGATAATGCGCGCCAGTTGGACCGGCGTAGCCTCGACGGCTCCCTGTCCAATGGAAACGTCCAGCGTTTCGTCGGGATACCAGCGGTGATGGTAGTTCTTGATCAGCCAATCCGGTGAAGGCATCAATCCGGCTTGCTCTCCCGGCAAATCGATCCCGGTTTTCTGCCCGTAACCGAACTCATTCGCGTACTTCACAATCCGATCGATGCCCAGTTTGTCGCCAAGCATGTAATAGAACGTGTCGCACGAGTAGGGAATGGCATTGTGAATGTCCACCGCGCCGTGATGCCTGTCGCACTGGTGAAAATAGCCATACGGCCCCCATCCACCATTGCAGACAATATGCATGTTCTGCGCAATGCCTTCCTGCAGTCCCGCCACCGACATCAGAATCTTGAACGTTGAGCCGGGCGCAAGCTGCGCCTGGATCGCCTTGTTCAACAGTGGATGATCGGGATCGGTGATGAGCTTGTTCCAGTCAGTGCGGTCGATCTTGACTGCGAACGCGTTGGGATCGAAGCTCGGCCGCGACACCATCGCCAGAATCTCGCCGTTCCGCGGGTCCATGGCAACAAGAGCACCATTGCGGTCGCCCATGGCGAGTTCGGCTGCGCGCTGCAGATCGTTGTCAATCGTTAGCCGCAGGTCCGTGCCCGGTTCGGCGTGCTCGATGCCGAAATAGCCCACCTCGCGTCCGCGGCTGTCGACAATCACCTCGCGCGATCCGTCTTTACCGCGAAGCAGCTCGTCGTAAGTCTCTTCTACTCCTGCCTTGCCCACCACGTCGCCCGGCTCATAGTAAGCAAAGCGCGGATTATTCAAATCGTCCTCGCTCACCTCGCCCACGTAGCCAATCAAATGCGCTGCAAAACCGTCGCGCGGATACAGCCTGCGTTCCTCGTCGATCGTCTCCAGCTCAGGCAATTCGTTTCGATGCGCCGCGATAAACGCCTGCTCGTCGGCAGTCACATCTTGCTTGATCGGTATCGGCTGATAGCCGGGCTGCGAGCGATAGTGGTGCAACGTGGCCCGCAGCTGATTCAAATCCAGATCCAACCCGTGCGCGATCTCTGGCAAATCCGCGTCCACATTGCTGTTTTGCTCGCGCACCAGGAAGCAGGTGACAGAAGGATA
>CAVXPR010000054.1:0-35517 GCA_963763585.1 uncultured Acidobacteriaceae bacterium
GTTTGTGGCAGGCGCAAAAAATGTTGAACGCGTGCGCCGTTGATGTTTTGCAAGCGGACGCGACGCGCTGCGGCGTCACTGGGTTTCTGCAAATGGCGAATTTATGCGACGCATTTCAAATTCCACTTTCCGCGCACACCGCGCCGGCGTTGCACGCGCACTTGTGTTGCGCCGCGAATCGCGCGGAACACGTCGAATATTTTCACGATCACGTCCGCATCGAACAAATGCTTTTTAACGGCGCGACGACCAAACACAAAAACGGATTTTTGCAGCCGGATTTTTCGGCAGCCCGGTTTGGGATTGGAATTCAAACCGAAAAGCGCGGCAAAATTTCAAATCAAAATATGAGCGATCAAAAACCACCGCCACGCACATGCGCGCTGAGCCGGGCAACACATGGTCGGGCGAAGCGAAAAGTTTGGAGAGCGCGTTGAAGAAAAAAATTTCCGGCGAAGTCCGTTTTGATAATGGCTCGCGCGCACTTTATGCAACGGATTCCTCCAACTACCGCCAAATTCCCATCGGCGTGGTTGTTCCTAAAACCATTGACGACGTTGTCCGGACGATTTCGCTCTGCCGTGAGTTTTCCGCGCCAGTTTTGTCGCGTGGCGGCGGTACAAGTTTGGCCGGCCAATGTTGCAACGTCGCGGTCGTCATGGATTTTTCAAAATATCTATCCAAAATTTTGGAATTGAATCCGCAGGAAAAGTTTGCGCGCATCGATTTTTTTGCAACGCCGGGCGTGGCGCGCATTGGCGTGGGGAGCGGTTGCCGGAGCCGCCGCAATCGCTCTGTCGGTCGCGGTCTTTGGCTGGAGCGTGCATAGGACCTATCTTCTCGAAATTCTGCCCTGGGCGTTGCACGGAGAGGCAATGCCGCCGTATGTAACAAATGCCTCCATCTCCGGCGTGTTGCATGCGCTGTTTCTTGCTGAGCCACAGTGGAACCCGAATCCCTGGCATTCTTCGGTGCTGTGTTTTTCTCTCTTATTTCCTGCGCTTCAAATGCTGGTTCTTGCTCCCGCAGTACTGCTGATACGCAGGGAGGGCACCACCCCGAGACGCATACTGCTCGAGTGGTCGGCGATGCTGACGGCATCGCTCGCCATTTCCACTATTCCGGCGTCGTATAACTTCGTGCTGATGATTCTGCCCATGTGCGTGTTGAGCTCAATTCTGCTTGAGCGCCAACAATATGGGTGGCTCGCGGCGTTGGTTGTCGCCTATATCGGCATAGGCTTTCCGTTTCCTACACCTGCCAGAATTTCGGGACTTGCAATTCTGCTTTATATTCCGCGGCTACCGCTGATGATCGGGGTGCTTCTGGGAATCTACGCATTGCTATGGCCCCGAGAATCGGTCGGGTTCGTTTTCAAAGACCGGACGCGATGCGCGTGGGCCGTGGCTATGGTCGCCGCCGTCATCTTCAATACGCGCTCCACCTATCTTCGTGAAAGCGCAGTTCGAGAGGAATATGCATACCGACTTCCGTTGCAGCATGAGGGTTACCTCAACGCAAATCCGCGACAGGCTGGCGCGGGAGTTCGCTATGTTGCGTTTACGCTTGACGGATATCGCTTGATCACGGAAGACGGGGGCTCGTTGTTGACAGATCCAGCAGCAGGTTCTTCCGACGACGACCTGTCGTTCGCCAGCGGGGCAGGGAGCGCGGGTGGGTCAGGGCGCTTGTTCGTGGAGCGAGCGAAGAGCCCGCTATCAGAAATCATCGATATCAATTCGCCCGCTCACGCCATGATTGAAGATGCGCGCGATCCGATGCTTTCCGCGGATGGCAGCAATCTCGCCTTTATTCGCGACGATCATGGACGCGGGCGGCTGATGGTGCGAACCGCATTTCAGTCCGGTTCAGCAGGCGATGTTGCGCTTACCCCGCCCTCCCTGAATGTCTACGAAGCTTCGTTTCTTTCCGAAAAAGAATATGCATTTTCGGCAGTAAGCAGCGGGGAGCCGGCGCAGATTTATCTGACAGATGGAACGCACCAGAATGAACCGCTTGCGCTTGGCGAGTCGCGCTATCCAGCTTTATCGCCCGATGGCCTATGGCTCGCATACAGCCACTTTGAACGCGGGGCGTGGAATCTCTGGATTCGCAATCAAGAGACCGGCGAAACCAGGCGCATTGGCAACGTGCCTTGCAATGAAATTGAACCGGGATGGGAGAGCGACTCAAAGACGCTGCTGTACAGCACCGACTGCGGAAGAAGCCTGTGGTTCACGGCCGTCGCGCGACGCCGAGTTATTCCCTGACAGCTCGGTGATTATTGTGGGTCAGATGATTCTGGCGTCGGCCACCGCTGCTTGCAGCAGCGCATCAAATCCTCGCCTATTGTGATTTTTCTTTCCATGCGGGGAAGAGGAAACGATAAACGATTCCCGTTTCCCAAACATTTACATCTCCGGTAGAAGCAAACTGGCGGGCATAGCTGGTGATAATTCTGGTGTTATGGGGCAGGTTATAGTCGAGCCCGAAGTCAGTGCGCTGAGTATTCACTGAGGGCACACTATCGCTGGCCAGCTTGTCGATCCGGAAGGTTTGCTGCATGCGGAATACCGGCTCGAACCGTCCGGTCCAGCGTTCCGATCCTCCAAATGCCAAGGTGCGCCAGTCAGCCTCAATCCAGTAGCCTTGCGCATGCTGACCGCGGCTGAATTCAGAGCGCAGGCGGAATCCGGTTTCCTTCGGCTCCCACCAGGCGTGGGCCCCGAAGAAGTTCTCTTGTGGCTGCTGTAACCGGCGGTCAAAGGAGACGCCGATCTCGAGCCGGCTCTCCGGCAAATAGAGATAAGCGCGGCCGCCGGAGGAGCGTTGGGAGTTGAAATAGTAGTTTCCACTGCGCGCGGAAAACCAGGCGTTGTAGCTGATTGAATACTTGCTGGTGGAAGCGGCAGAGCCGCTGAGCATTCCGCCAAGACCGGTTCCAGTTCCGGTGCCGATACCGGAGATGAGCGGGCCGTCTTGAAAATTTGCTATCCAGATTGGCGACAGGCGATCGTTGTAAGTGTTGAATGGAAGAAGAAAGCTGCCGCCGACAACGGTAAGATGCGACGTGGCGAGGTAGTCACCCTGGAGATAGCTGAAGTTCGCGAAATGACTGTGGCTGTAGCCCGGCTGACCACCGCCATTCGGCGCGAAGTATTCAAAAATGGTCGCACGCGACTCGACGAGAAGTGACTTGCCCAGCGGAGCGGCGATCAGCGGCTCGGCGATTGGATAAACGGCCGTGCTTCCGCCAGACCCGATGGAGAAAAAACCGACACCACCGGAGATCAAAGGCGTATCTTGGGGCGTATTGTGTGCCGTATCCTGCGCGGCGACGAATTGCGCAGCACACGCGATGGCCAGAACGCAGAGGGTTGTGGTCGCCAGCCTGTTCAAATGCGAGAATTTGATGCGTAATCCGGAATGCTGCATAACAGCAAACATAACGATTCGCGCGCTCGATCGTGTCTCCGGATCGTCTGTCTATTGTCAGTTGATTGTCACTCCCGGTATCCCTCAATTCGGGCGCCAAAGAGACTGTCGAATCTGGTCGCGGTCTACTTAACGCTCAGATGCAACAGGAGGTGCGGTCATTGACCCGTGGCGCCAGCAGGTTCAAACGTGCGATCCTGAATCTGCGATGCGCTGCAAAGAATTCCCGTCGACGCGCAACACGGCTCTACTCCGGAGCATGACGCGATGAGACTTTTGTCGAGCGCTCTGGCGGCGGCGTACGTATTGTTCTGCGTAGCGCAGATTCACGCGCAGGATGAGGGAGCCGGAACGCCCGAGGCGAACCCGGGCCGCCCGACCGTTGCAACTCCGGCTACTTTGACCCCGGTTGGATATCTGCAGTTCGAGAACGGCGCTCTCTATGCCGTCACGTCTTCTGAATTCCAAAAACAACTGGGAATCAACCAGGTGACGAAGTTGACCGTCGCACCCCGGCTTCAGTTTCTTGTCTCGTCGGAACCATACTCGTATACCAACGGAGCGGTGGGAGACGCCTCGGCGGGAAATAATCCTGGCGATGTCGACGCCGGAGTGCAAGCCGTTGTCATACCGGGAGAGGGTTTAAAACCGACAATCAGCCTGAGCTACTTTCGAGTTCTGTACTCGGGCTCCGCGCCGGACACCGACATCGGCAGCTACCGCCGCAGTGCGCTCTTTCTTCTCAGCGAAGACATTGGCAAATTTCACGTGGACATGAACGGCATTTTCTCGGAACAAACCGACGATCGGATTCGCCGCGCGCAATTCGGCCAGACTCTGTCGATCTCTCATCCGCTGGGGCGGTTCACTGTTGCTGGAGAGCTTTGGCACTTTACCCAGCCGCTGACTGCTGGAAACGCCGTTGGAAACCTATGGGCGCTCTCCTACGCGGTGAGAAAAAATCTGGTCGTCGACGCGGGAGTGGATCGCGGTCTTACATCCTCTTCAACGCAATGGGAGGGATTTGCGGGCTTTACGTATCTGTTGCCCCACCGGCTTTGGGCGGCACATAAATTAAAGCAGAATAGCAAATGAAGAGAAATCGTTGGACGAAAAAGTCTTGAGGTCACGCTCGTCAGGCGATTTCGTATGGATGCCGCTGATGCCGTGACAAGAGACTGGCGGCAATATCATCGCCGACAATCATCTCTGTCTTCGGATCCCAGTACACGTGGTGATCAGTCTTCATGGCGATCCAGTGGAGCAAGCAAGTGGAACAGGCGCGATGGCCAATTTCTGCCGGGGCGACCGGCGCTTTTCTTGAATGAATGCAGTCGAGCCAATTTCCATGCTGATCGTCGGATGTGTAGACGTGATATTCCGCGGGACCGATCACCGAATCAAGAATCGCAGGATCGCTTGCGCGTAAAGGGACAATCGGCGCCGCCGCGCCGGACAGCGAGGCCGTCGGCGTGGTACCCGTGTCCCTACAGACGAAGATCCAGCCCTTGTCGCCGATCCACTTGATGCCGTTTTCAAAATCGCCTGAGATGGTCATCACGACACCATTGTCATAACGGCCGTAGGTTTTGAAAGGGCCGTGGACATTCCAGAGGCCTTCTGTCGGGAAATCGGCGTGGCCCCAGATTTCAACGGGACCGGTAAGCTCGGTATTCATGCCCCAGTGCGCCGTGTCGACATGGTGCGCGCCCCAGCCGGTGATCATGCCTGCTCCGAACTGCTCCATGCGGAGCCAGCCGGGGCGATCGAAGCCAGTTAGCGGCATAACGCGATCAAGGGTGTAAGGCACGTCGGGCGTAGAGCCGAGCCACGCATCGTAGTTGAATCCATCAGGAACGGGCATAGGCTGCGGGTTGCCGCCCGCAGGGTCGCCGGGCAAGCCGATCTCAACACGCTGCACGGTGCCGATGCGGCCGTTGCGCACAAGCTCGACTGCGCGCGCGAATTGCTTCCACGAGCGCTGCTGCGAACCCACCTGCAAAATCTGTTTGCTGGCGTTCACGTGATCGACCATGATGCGCCCTTCGCGGATGGTGAGCGATGCAGGCTTTTGCAGATACACATCCTTGCCTGCGGCGATTGCGGCAACCGCCAGCCTCGCGTGCTGATGATCGGGCGTTGAAATGAGGACAGCGTCGATTTCTTTGTTAGCGAGGAGTTCTCTGTAGTCGGAGTAGCCTCGTGTGCCGGTGTAGGGCGTGCCGAGTTTCTTGGTGTAGGCGTCGTCGACGTACTGCTTGCCCAGCTCGACGCGTTGCGCGCTCAAGTCGCAGACGGCGACGATGCGATTGTCGCGGCCGGGGACGCCGGTGAACTGCAACACACCCGGCATGTCATGGCCGCGCGAGATGCGGCCGGCACCGATGGCGCCGATTGCGATGCGGTTGGAAGGCGCAGTGGCGCCGAATACCGAATTGGGAACGATGGCGGGGAATCCGACGGCAATGGCGGTGGAAGCAGAGGTCTTGAGGAAGGTGCGTCGCGTGGAATTCATGAATCGCTCTCCTGGGCCGTGAAAGCGCAGCGAATCCAATCTACACCAGAACGGTGCGGGCCGTCACCGCGTGGAATCGGCGTTCCATTACGTGGCTCCATCAGTGGTAGCATCATAGTTGACGATGCAAACAAAAAAGCTGCAAATCATTCCCCTGGGCGGGCTTGGCGAGTTTGGCATGAACTGCCTGGCGGTGCGCTGGGAAGACGACATTATTGTCATCGACGCGGGCCTGATGTTTCCCGAGACAGAGCTGTTGGGTGTCGACATTGTGGTTCCCGACATCACCTACCTGATTGAGAACAAGAAGCATGTGCGCGCGATTGTGCTGACCCACGGGCACGAGGATCATATTGGCGGGCTGCCGTGGATTCTGAGCGAGCTGAAGGTTCCGGTGTATGCCACCGAATTCACGCTGGCTTACGTTGAAGACAAGCTGGAAGAGCACCAGCTGCTCGACGAGATCGAGTTGTTCGAGATTGAGCCGAAGGTAAAGTTCACCATCGGCCCGTTCACCATCGAGCCCATCCGCGTGACGCACTCGCTGGTGGATTGCGTTGCGCTGGCGGTCGAGACGCCGGTGGGAGTGATCATTCATACCGGCGACTTCAAGATCGATCTTGCGCCGCTGGACGACAAGGCATTCGATCTGCACACCTTTGCCGAGTACGGCAAGCGCGGCGTGCTGGCACTGTTTCAGGATTCGACCAACGTGGAGCGGCCGGGTTACACGCCGAGCGAGCGCGCTGTAATTCCTCGGCTCGACGAGATTCTGACGCAGGCGAAAAGGAAGCTGTTCTTCAGCTGCTTCTCATCGTCGATCTATCGCATTCGCATTGCTATGGAGCTGGCGCGCAAACACGGACGCAAGGTTGCCGTTGTGGGCCGGTCGATGGTCAACAGCACGGAGATCGCGCAGGATTTGGGGTACATTGATATTCCGCCGGGGCTGATGATCAATCCGGGGCAGATACGCGACTTTCCGCCGGAGCAGATGATGGTGCTGATCAGCGGCACGCAGGGCGAGCCGATGAGCGCGCTGAGCCGCGCGGCTGTCGACAACCACAAGCACGCGCACATTGATGCGGGCGATACGGTGGTGTTGAGCTCGAGAATTATTCCCGGAAACGAGAACGGGATTTTCAGAGTGATCGATCACTTGAGCCGGCGCGATGCGAATGTGATTTACGACGACGGACAGCATGGGCTGATTCACGTCAGCGGCCACGGAAGCCAGGAAGAGATGCGGCTGATGATTAACCTGGTGCGGCCGAAGTTCTTCATCCCGATTCACGGCGACTATCGTTTTCTGCGGCAACACGCGAAGCTCGCCATGGAGACGGGCGCGGTGGAACACGCAATCGTGATTGAAGACGGCGACGTGCTGGAGCTGGACAAAGACGATGCGCGCAAAAAGGATAAGGTGACCGCAGGACGCATTCTGATCGACTCAGGATCGTCGATCGATGTGGTTGAAGATCTGGTGATCCGCGATCGGCGCATTTTGTCAGAAGACGGCGTGGTGCTGGCGGTGATGGCGATCAACAAGAAAACAGGCAAAGTGGAACGCGAGCCTGAAGTGGTGATGCGCGGATTCGGAGGCGCGGACATTACGGATCAGGCGCGCCTGGCAGTGCTGAAGACGCTGGACGGATTGACCGCGGAACAGAAATCCGACTACGGCATGGTGACTGAGCGGGTGCGCGTGGAACTGAAGCGGCTGATCCAAAAGAGCACCGGGCGGCGGCCGATGATTATGCCGGTGATATTGGAAATCTGAAGACTCGGGACTGAGGGACCGAAAAAGCAGGGAACCAGGTACTGAGGGACTCGGGACTGAGGGACCGAAAAAGCAGGGACTAAGGGACTAGAAAACGCGAAATCATTTGCGGCTTTCGCGTGATTCGGAGCGGTGCTCTCGCCGATCCCAAGATTCTCGGTGACGCTGCCGGCGACGTTCTCGCCATGGCGATTCTTGCACCTTTTTAGGGGGTCCCCCTCCCCCCCGGTATGACATACCTCCATATTTGATTGCGAAGGATTTACGAGGTGGCCTCATACCTTTTCCATACCTCGTCCATACCGTTGCATACCTTCCATACGTAAAGGCAGGGATCGAGGGACCAAGGGACCAAGGGAACGAGAAGACCGGGAGTAGCCAATAAGCAGCAGCCAATAATCAACAGCCAATAGCCAATAGCCAAGAGCCAAGAGCCAGTAGCCAGTAGCCAATAGCCAAGAGCCAAGAGCCAGTAGCCAGTAGCCAGTAGCCAAGAGCCAAGAGCCAAGAGCCAAGAGCCAAGAGCCAAGAGCCAAGAGCCAAGAGCCAAGAGCCAGTAGCCAGTAGCCAAGAGCCAAGAGCCAGTAGCCAATAGTCAACAGCCAATAGCCAATAGCCAATAGCCAAGAGCCAGTAGCCAAGAGCCAAGAGCCAGTAGCCAAGAGCAACGACTTCGCTTGAGACAGGGATTGGGGACTGTAAGTCGACGAGCAGAGACACGAAGAAGTAGCGAGAGAGAAGCTGGCTGGCGAGGCGGCAATCCGGCGAAGAGTCGTAGTGCCTGAAAAGTCTCGAAAACAGCCCGAAAAGGGTCGAATTAGGGTCAGTTTGGCTCGTTTTTTCACGTTTTTACGACGCAACTTTTGGAAAATTATGTTGATGACAAAGGGGTTATGTTCACTTTGTACCAAACGAAGTGCACCTTTTTTGACATTTGTGCAGAAATCGGGCCAAAAAGACGAATGGTTGGCGAAGGCGCGCCGCGAAGACGCCAGGCTGGCGAGGGCCGTTTCGAGTTGTAAAGATCGGGTGAGAGGACGGTCTGCCGTTTGGGCGCTCATGGTCTGAGTATGCGCCGGGTGGGGTTAATTATCGGCAAATGGAAGATGCGGGGAATCAGGCGGTTAGGGGGTTTGTGGGTTGACACTGCCGCGTTGCAGGCGCTAGGCGATGTGATTGGTGGAGAAGGATTGCGGCCAGATACGTATCAATCCGGGATTCTGAAAACGGCATCCGAATTTCATGACACGGTTGAGCCTTTCGGTTGGAACTTGGCTACGAACTAGAGTTGGGGGTGCCCTCCGATTCAACGGGCATCTCAAGGGTTAAGTCTCCAGAATCCAGAAGAGGATGATCCAATAGGGATGCAGGAGAACTCAAGTCTCGCCATAACTCCATTGCCGTTTCCGTTCTGAAGGCGGCGTGCCTCCGAAGAGCCTTTTCCAAGGCAAAATTGAAGGGCGAAGGGAGTTGGAGTGCGAGATCGCGTGGTAATCCTGCAAGGATCTCCTCCTGCGTGAATCGCAGTTCTTTTCCATGTGTCAGGTGCAGGAAAAGCAGACCGCAGTGGTAAATATCTTGCCGATGATCGATAGGTCCGAATTCCGAAACCGATGAAACCTCGGGCGGGAGCATCCACAGCGCTCTTGTGTTCGACGCATCGATCTCGTTGAACAGCTTTGCCACGCCGAAGTCGCCTAGTTTGAATTGGATTGCACCAGGATCGGTTCCGAATTCATCCTTAGCGAAAGCAACGAAGACGTTGCCCAGATGGATGTCCTGATGGACATAGCCGCTTGTGTGAATGAAGTGGACCGCCTGCAACAGACAACGAGCAATAGGTTTTATCCAAAGCAATCCCGCGAAGTCCTTCACTGATTCGAATAGGTTTGCCAAGGGACAGTGGCAACGCTCAGTGATGAGATAGAAGGTATCCCGAAATTCAAATGCATCGTACAAGTATGTTATGTGCGGGTGACGCAAAAGCAGTAGTTTTTGCAATTCGGCTTCAGTTGCCTTTTTAACCGCTTCGTAGGTTCCCTTTGACTTCATCACCTTTGCGGCGAGGTCGTTAGCCCACCGATCCGTGCAGGAATAGACCATTCCAAAATTGCCTTCTCCGATCCTTTCTCCCATTGTGTATGTGTTGCCAGTTGCGAGACTCGTAATCACTTCTCCAGGAGTTGGCGGCGTCACCCAGTCCGCGGGTTGCAGCAATTCAAGAGTTGGGTTCGATTCCTGATCGGGCTGGGCTGGGTTGGTGGACATTCAACCTTCTTCGTTCGGATCACGCAGACGGAATTCCAGCGTTTTATGCGAGTCTACCGCTGCGCCGACGGCCCTGCAACCAGCGCTGGAGCTGCTGCGGAACGAACTGGCTGGACTAGGCCTATGCCGCTTTAAAAATGTGCGAAGGCCGGGGCCAGAGAAAACGCTACGCTCGGGATGACACGGCAATGATTTGGGTTCGTGCTATCCCACCCTAGCCACAAAAACAAGAGCGTGGCAAGGATGGGGCAACCATTCTTTTGTGGTGGATGAAGGCCGCAAAAGGACAGAGGCAGGTCCCCATTCGACTCCGGTCGCCTACGCCACCTTCGCTCAGGGCAGCCTCTCGGCTCCGCTGAAGAACGCCACGCTCGGGATGACATGGCAATCATTTGGGTTCGTGCTATCCCCGGTCCCCGAAGGCGAGGGACCGGGGGCACCCGATGGTTTTTGTGGTGGGTGAAGTTCGTAAAAGACAGAAGCAGGTCCCCATTCGACTCCGGTCGCCTACGCGACCTTCGCTCAGGGCAGGCTCTCGGCTCCGCTGAAGAACGCTTCGCTCGGGATGACATGCGTGGGTGTGTGGTCCGCGCTTCGCGCGGCCCATTGCGCTCAGGATGGCATGGGTGTTGTAACAACATCCAGTATTTGATTTGCGTAGGCGGTGTTTTCCCGTAGAGTGTTCGTTGGGGTGCGAACGAGGGAAGGGCATGGCATTCTGCGGGAGTTGCGGGAACCAGTTAGCGGAGGACGAGCGGTTTTGCACGAAGTGCGGAGCCGACCGTGGGGCGCAGGCGGGCGCGCCGGGGACGGGGCCGGAATCGGCCGATGCAGCTGCGGCTGCAGCAGCGGGGCGTGATACGGCCGCAGGTGCAGCGGGACGGGAATCTGCTTCTGGAGCGGCGACTCCAGAAGCACCGACTCCGCAATGTTATCCGCCAGAAAATTTTCCGCAATATTCTCAGCAATATTCTGGACAATATTTGCCTCCGGCGGTTGGGCAGGTTCCTGTAGCGGCGGGCCCACCGGCAACGATTCCGCCAGCAACGGTGCCGCCTGCGACGGGAATGCAAAGTCGGGACCAAAGTCAAAACCAAAATCAAAACAAGATTTGGGCGGTGGTGATTGGCGCGGTGGTGTTGTTTGCTGTCTATCACTTTTGGGGGAACTCTTCGGGGTCGCAACAGCAAAACCAGGGCGGGCCGATCAACCTGATCTTTGTGGTGAGTGAGGATTTGGCTTACCAGTCTGCTGGTGATGTGAATGCCAACACGGCAAACCTGACGAGCCAGGGTTTAGAGCGGACGCTGCTGATGGGCACGTATCTGCATCAGCTGGTGGGCGGGACAAGCGTAAACGGAATCTATGTGCTGACGCCGACGAGCCATTTGCAAACCGCGGGCAGTTACCCGGATATGGCGGCGGCGGAGGCGGTTCAGCAGTTCGCGTTGCTGACGCCGGTGACGATGTCCACTATCTACCCTGGGTACGGCAGTCCTTATACAACTACGGGCTACCCGATTAATGCAGGTCCACCATCGAACTCCTGCGCGAGTTGCCAAGGGCTGGATTTCGCGGACCAGGGCGGCGACAACGAAGCGCTGGTAAGTGGCATTCTTGCGGCTAACATTGGTGGCTCGTATGTTTTTTCAGCGCCGTGGGAGACGACTTACAGCCTGTTAGCGCGGATAAGTCAAGCGAAGGGTTATAACTTGACTTTGCCGACGAGTTATCAGGGCGCCAATGCGATTTATGTTGTTTCGATTACGCCCGCGGGGAGCGCGAGCCTGGTGACTTACGACAGCAAAGCGAATCCGACCGCAACTTATCCGACGCTGCCGCAGGTTCCGACGGGCGCGTGCGCGCAGCAGACGCCTTTTAACATCGCGGTGAATGGCGGGGTTGGCGGAGCGCAAATTCCGGCGGGAACCAACACCAACGAAACTTTGTATATCATTCGGCACGCGGAGGCGCATCCGCAGGGTAGTTTTGACGACGGCAACTATGTGGGCGCGGGGCAATGGCGCGCGCTGGATCTTCCGTTTGCGCTCGAGGGAAAGATTCGTCCGACGCAGGTTTATTCAGTGGACCCGGCAACGCCGATTCAGGGGACGCAGATGGCGTCGGGAGTTTCTACCTGGTCGTATGTGAGGCCTTCGCTGACGGTTGAACCTTATGCGATCGCGTATAACTTGCCGTTCCGGCTGGCCGAGGGATTCGATTGGGATTCGGGGCAGGCGACGAGCAACTATTTCTTCAATGGCGGCGGATTCTCGAATTCGAGCGTGTTGCTGGCGTGGGAGCACGACCGGATTCCGCTGACGTTGAATGCGCTGATCGCGAGCTATTTTCCGCAGGGCGGCGCGCCTGCGGCGCTCACATGGCCCGACAGCGACTACGACACAGTGTGGACGGTGACGCTGGACGGCGCAGGGAACCTGGCGGTGAACAACTCGGTGTGTGAAGGCATCCAATCGGCAGCGTTGCCGGCGACGGCGCCGCAATTTTGAGGGGGCTTGGGGCGGAGCGCGATCTCTACAATAGGCAAGTGAGCAAAGATAAGGATAGGTCTGTGACCAACGATCAAAATAGGCCTGCGGGCGAGGATCAAAATGGGCCTGCGGCAGGGCATCGCCGAAAATACTTGTGGCTCGCGGTGGCGGCTCTTCTGGTGCTTCAAGCAACCCTGGCGCTGATTATTGTGCATCGGGAATCGCTTACTTTTGATGAAGACGACCACATGTTCGCCGGCTACATGATGTGGAAAGCGGGAGATTATGGGCTGAACCCTGAACACCCGCCTCTCGTGAAGCTTCTCGCGACCGTGCCCATTCTTGCGGATCATTTGTGGGTTCCACCACCTCGGGATCACGCGTTTTTTAAAGCCGAAGCGTATTTGAATGGCCGTGACTGGCTGGCGCGTAACGACGGAGACAGAAATCAACTGGTCTTCAAGATGCGGGTGAGCGCGGAGTTGCTTGCGCTGGGATTGTGCCTTCTTGTGTTTCTGACGGCGCGGGAGTGGTTTGGCGACGCGGCCGGTTTTGTTGCGCTTATTCTCGTGGTCTTTGATCCCAACATGCTCGCTCATTCTGCGCTTGTCACGACAGATATTGGAGTGTCGTGCTTTTTTGTTGCGGCAATCTGGACGTTCTACCGCTTCGCTTCACGGCCAACGATTATCCGGCTGCTGATCGCCGGCGTAGCAACAGGGCTGCTGCTCGCGACCAAACATTCCGGCATTCTGATCGGGCCGATGTTCGTTTGTCTGATCGCGTGGGAGGTGCTGACGGCCAAAGGCGCTGAGCGCAAACGAACGGCGCTGCGACTCACCGGCGGTCTTTGCGCAATTGTCGTCGTCAGCGTTTTAGTGCTTTGGTGTTTTTACGGGTTTCGCTATACTGCGCGTCCCGCCGGTGTGGCGTTCAGCACTTCGGTGGCACAATACGCCGCGCCCCTGCCACATTTTGAATATGCATGCATGATCGCGGTGAGCCGCCTGCATCTTTTGCCTGAGTCGTATCTGGTGGGGCTCATCGACGTGAAACGGGCGGCGGCGTTTTATCCGACCTTTCTTCTGGGGAAGGTTTATGCGCACGGCCAGTGGGATTACTTTCCATTTGTGATTCTGATCAAGACGACGCTTGGGCTGCTCCTGCTGATGGTTCTTGGCGCATTCGCGACTGTCACAGGAAAGCTCAAGAAGCGCCGCGAGGTGTTTTATACCCTTGTTCCACCTGTCATCTATCTTGCAGTGGCGATGATGTCGGGTATGAACATCGGCGTGCGGCACCTGCTGCCCATGTATGCATTTGTTATCATCTTCGCCGCTGCCGGGGCGGTGACACTCGCGGGCACGAACGGTCGCATAAACCGACGTTGGGCGGTCGCGTGCGCTGTGCTAATTGCAGCCAGCATCGTCTCGAGCCTTCTCGTATTTCCCAATGAGATTGCTTATGCCAATGAGGCCTGGGGAGGGCCCCAAAATGTGCACAATTTACTGAGCGACGCCAACCTCGACTGGGGTCAGCAGCTTTTTCAAGTGAAGCAGTGGCAGGACGCTCATCCGGATCAGGAGTGCTGGTTCGCGTACTTCCCACGGCCCGAGATCGATCCGGGGGTGTATGGAATTCGCTGTCACGCGATGCCGACCATAGACACGCAGTGGATCGGTGGCGCGGATGTCATTCCTCCCTCGATCACTGGAGCCGTACTGATCAGCGCCGGAGACCTGAGTGGATGTGAATGGCCCAGCGGCCAGGTCAATCCCTACAGATCGTTTCAGTCGCTGCATCCCGATGTGACGATTGACCACTCCGTATTCGTTTACGAGGGAACCTTCGCCGTACCTGATATTTCGGCAACGTCACATGCGCAGCAGAGTGAGATATTGCTCGAAGAAAAGCAGCCGGGACCGGCACTTGTGCTGGCTCGTGAAGCTGTCGTTATCGCGCCGGAGAATCTTTTTGCCGAAACGGCGCTGGGCGATGCAGCAGCCGCGTCCGGCGATAAACAGGCGGCCGAGACAGCATGGCTGGCGGCCATTCAAATCGCTCAGCAACTGGAGCCAGATGCGCAGGTAAGCTACGTTCCGGATCTCGATTCCGATATCAAGCGGCTGGCAGGCGGGAAGAATTAGAGCGTGCGATCCCACCCTACGCGCAAAAAGCAAGAGCGAGCCTAGGACGGGGCAACCAGTTTTCGTAATAGGTGGAGGCCGCGAGATGCGGCATTACGAATGGTGTTTCTACGTGCCACGTGGGTTGTGAAAATTTGGAATTGTTTTTTTAGCGAAATGCAACTCTTGTAGTCCTTCGAGGTTTAATCTTGCTTTCGCCTTGAGATCCAATAGGCCGGCGGCCTGGAACTCGTACTTTTCACCATTTGGAGTGGTCGCAATATAGTGACCAGCTTGGCCGCCAGATGGATCGACTGTCACTGGGATTCCCTGTGCCTTCAATTCTGCGATCGCGTCGGCGACTTCCTTATCCATTACTTTCTCTGGCCCTCAGACACAATTCTAACGAAGAAGCCCGGCGATGAGCCGGGCTTTCATTGACCTAACAGTCAGACTTTGAAACCCGGCTTTGAAACCGGGCCTTGATACAAGCACCTGGGTTTGGGTTCATGCGATCCCCGGTCCCCGAAGGCGAGGGACCGCGGGCACCCGCGTGAGGCCGGGGCGGCCATAGCACCGATGCGATCAGTCGAGACTTAGCAAGGCTTCTTGCTCGTATTCCGTCTCTTCGAAGATCGGGTCGAAGTTCGGATCCGGGGGTTCTTTGCTCGCGGGGCTTGCGGGGTCGAGGATGAACGAGTTTTTTCCCGAGGGGATGAGCGCCATGTCAAACTGCGCGTGGCCGTTATGGTTCCGCTGCTTCGACTCAAGCCAGAGACACAACCTGGGATCGTAAATCTCGGGGTCGTCGCGCCAGAAATCAGGTGAAAGCCCGCACTCGATCAGAAGGTGGTCGAGCTTGAGCTCGATCTGAGTTGCACGTTTAGAAAAATAGCGGCGAACGTTGGAGGAGCCAACGTAAAGCCCAGTAACCCTATGCCCGATGCACTTTGAAGTAACAACCATTGATTTCCTCCGCAGCTCAATTCCCGCTCGTTGGTCTTCTTAGGGGGAAAACCCCACAACTCGGATTTCCGAATTAGAGACAGCTCGACACTTCGGATATCCGAAGGAATACCCATCTTGCAGCGTCAACAGGCAAATAGCGATCGAAGGAAGAAGCTCCCCAAATCTTGCGGGATCAGCCAGTGCATAGCGAAGCGCCAATAGAAACCTGCGACGAATGAGATCGACGAAGCAGGTTGGCGGCCAACAAGGATTAAGATTCGCGAACAAAGATACGGGTTGCTAACAATTCGCGGAGCGGTTCAATTCAGCGCGCTACTGGTCGGTGCGCGACCGGTAAAGCACGAAGGACGGGGCACGATGGGCACGACGCTGCCAGAGGGCAAGGCACAGCGGCGCAGGAAATCGCCAATCAGGGAGGGAGAAGAAGGAGGCGCCAGATTTGGGGCCGTTCATCAGCTTAACAATAGATCAGGAATTGAACTGGCTTAGATCGGGCCGCCTGCGTCTCTTCCCTCACATTCTGTGGAAATCTTGTACCTGTTTCGGCGTAAAGTCAAGATGATTTAGAGGGCGATTTGATGAAAGTAGTGAGAAGTTGGAAGGGAACGCTGTGGAAAAGTGCAATCGAAATGGAACTGGAGCGGCCGAAAGTCTTCGGTACGTCGCGCAAATCCTAACGAGCTCTTGCTAATTGTCAGCGAGCGCGCGCAGAAGGCTCATCGGAGAAGATCTGGCCGTCGCGAATGTGGACAACGCGGTGAGCGAACTGGGCGATGTCGGCTTCGTGCGTAACGAGGACGATGGTGTTGCCTTTTGCGTGGAGCTGATCGAAGAGGGCCATGATCTCGGTGCCGGTTTTGGAGTCGAGGTTGCCGGTGGGCTCGTCGGCGAGGATGATGGACGGATTGTTGACGAGAGCCCGGGCAATGGCGACGCGCTGGCGCTGGCCGCCGGATAGTTCGTTTGGCTTGTGCATCATGCGCGATTCAAGGCCCACATCGGCAAGGGTCTGCTTGGCGCGCGCGATGCGCTCGGCGGCGGGAGTGCCGTTGTAGATGAGTGGCAGCTCCACGTTGTGCAGAGAAGAGGCGCGGGCGAGGAGATTGAAGGTCTGGAAGACGAATCCGATTTCTTTGTTGCGAATGCGCGCGAGCTGGTCATCGTCGAGGTCGCTGACGAGCTGGTTGTTGAGCCAGTACTTGCCTTTGGACGGCGTATCAAGGCAGCCGATCAGATTCATCAGCGTGGACTTTCCCGATCCGGATGGGCCCATGATGGCGACGTACTCGTTGCGGCGAATGCGCAGCGAGACGCCGCGCAGGGCCTGGACCTGCTGCTCCGAGCCCATGTCGTAGGTGCGCCAAAGGTCCTCGACGACGATGACGTCGTTGGCGTTGACGACCGCAGTTTGCGGAAGTTCCTCGATGCCGATGCTGTTCAGAGCCATCTGAAATTCAACCTCATTCGAAATTCAAAAGCTGCGTGGCGACATATCAAGACTGATCAACTTGAGCTGCTGGTGGTGGAAACTATCGGCACGGATTTGTCGCGCTTGAGCAACGCGCCCTGCTTGAGGTCGCGCAAAATCTTATAGGGCCCTGTGACAATCTCATCGCCGTTGTTTACGCCGGAGAGCACTTCAATGTCGGTGGCCCCGGTGATGCCGGTGGTGATGGGAACGAAGTTGGCGCGGAGCTTGCCGTGCGCATCCTTCTTGACGACGAAGACTCCCTGAATCGGATTGGTCTTAGAGTTGGTCGTTGAGGTTTGAACGTCGCCGGGCTTTGCGTTGTCGGTCGCCGGATCATGCATTGTGAGCGCCTGGATAGGCAAGGCGAGCACATTGGTCTTGTGCGCCGTGGTGATTTTGGCGGTGCAGGAAAGGCCGGGACGCAGATCGTCGGAGGTTCCGTCGAGCGTGACCACGACTCTGAAGTCTTTGGCCTCTTCGGTGCCGGTGGTGGATTGCGACGTGGCCACACCGGTTGAGCGCAGCAATGCCTGGTCACCGACTTCGGTGACGTGGCCCTTGAAAACCTTGTTCGGCAGAGCGTCGACCGTGATTTCAGCGGGCTGTCCGAGCTGGACGTTGACGATGTCGGTTTCGTCGACCTTGACGTCGGCAGTGACGATGCTCATGTCGGCGATGGTCATGAGCGTGGAGCCTTCGGTGTTTTGGATACCGGTGACGACCATCTCTCCTTCGCGAGGAGGCTCGTTGGTGACGATGCCGTCAAAGGGCGCAACGGCGATGGTGCGGTTGTAGAGATCCTGGTTCACCTTTAGATCGGCTTCCTGTGTGTGCATGCGCCCGCGAGCCGAATCGGTGTTGGCTTTTGCCTGGTTGAGCTGGGCATTGGCCTGCGCAATGTCGGCGACATCAAGATCGTAGGCGGCCTTGGCGGCGTCATATTGCTGCTTGGAGTCGATTCCGTCTTTGTAGAGGGCCTGGGCGCGATCCCAGTCGAGTTTCTTCTGCTCCAGATCGGCTTGAGCGTGCTGGAGATTTGCCTCAGCAGTTTTTTCCGCGGCGACGTACGCTGCAATGTCGGTTTTGGCGGAGGCGATTGCGGCCTCCTGGCCGTTGACGTTTGCTTCCTGCTGCACGTTCTCGATGGTGGCGACCATCTCACCCTTGTGTACTTTGTCGCCCTCAGCCACGTAGAGGTGCGTGATGCGGCCCATTGCATTGGCGCCGACATTGACGTAGTTCTTGGGCTTGATCTGTCCAGTGCCGCTGACGACGGTGGAAAGATCCTCCCGGGTGAGGGAAGCGGTATAGACCTTGGTATAGCCGGATTGCTGCTTAAGGACCATGAAAGCCACGAGTCCGGCGGCCACGAGCACAGCTAGTGAAATGAGAATGATCTTCTTCATGAGAGCGTGAATTCCCTGTTTTTTTTCTACAATTCAGTGTACGCGAGAGAGCGGCAAAAGGTTCCCCTGAGGGTGTATCGACATATACGGGTGGCCGCGTTGCGAACGAAAATCCGTCCAAACGCGGCGGAATCCGGTGGCTCCGGCAGGCCTACCGTCGAGGATGGCCGGATTTTCTCCGCAACCCTTCGGGACAGGGCCATTTTTCCTCATTTCGTCGTCAATCGTCGCCAGGAGACGCCCGGTATCCGTCACTCCTCTATCCTCGAACTGAGAAAAAGTGGCTCCCGTCGCCGCCCCCCGCATATGTCGAAACACCCTCCGGTGTATCGACTGATACGCCCTTGAGCCTGAAGCCGGTAACCCGAAGACTTCCTGGTTGCCTGCCGTGAATCGAGGTTAGTTTCTGCAAATGAAGATGTCGGACCGCTTGCCGGGCGCGGGAAACTGGGCCGGTCGTTGGCCGGCGCATGAAACGCGAGGGGAACCGGCCTGGCAATTGGACGGTGAAGCGGCTTAACGGGGAGCCGGGAAGGCTTTGAAAAGCGAGAATTTCTGCCGTTGGAGGCGCAGAATCGTTGACGTTAAAGGGGCTGGCGCGTCCAACCGGCGAACGTCTGCGAACTGAACCTTGCCCAACCACTAAAGTAGCTGTAAAATGAAGGAATTGCAGGAGTATTCAAGGCAATGATGTTCAAGAGCCGCCGTCTTCTTTTTACAGTTCTCGGTTGCTGCGCGATAGGGATACCCGCGAGCGGGGTCCTGGCGCAGCAAAACGATCCGCCTCCAGCTACGAATCAGCCTCAAACTGCGGGGGCCCAGGCCGCTCCGGCCGCTGGCCAGGATCAGCCAGTTGATCCGCTCAATCGCCAGCTCTCCGACAAAGACCGGTACAAGGCGCAGAAAGAGTTGCGGAGGGAGTTAAAGGGCCCTTATAAGACCTGGCTGAACGAGGAAGTGCCCTACATCATCACCGAAGATGAGCGCAGGGCGTTCATGAGCCTGAGCAATGATGAGGAGCGCGAGGCGTTCATCGAGAATTTCTGGCAGCGTCGCAACCCTGATCCGGATTCCGAGGAAAACTCATTTCGCGAAGAGCATTACCGGCGTATTCAATATGCCAACGACCACTTCGCGGCCGGCAAGCCGGGGTGGAAGACCGATCGCGGTCGCATTTACATCATGTGGGGCGCGGCGGATTCGATCGACTCTCACCCTTCGGGAGGCATGTACGAACGCCCCATGGAAGAAGGCGGCGGAGAGACGTCGACGTTCCCGTTTGAGGTTTGGCATTACCGGTATCTGGAGGGAATCGGCGAAAACGTCGACCTGGAGTTTGTGGATTCCTGCCAGTGCGGCGACTACCACTACACAATCGACCGCAGCGAGAAAGACGCGCTAAAGAATGTGCCTGGCGCGGGTTTAACGCAGTTTGAGGAGTTGGCCCACAAGGGCAAGGAAGACCGGTTCCAGGGCAGCGGCATTGAACAACTCGGCAACGGGCCAATGGGCGCAGGCGATCAGTCGAAGGAGTTTGACCGGATTGAGATGGCCCAAAAGATATTTGCCCCGCCGCCGGTGAAGTTCGGCGATCTTGACGCTGCGCTCGATGCATTCAGCTCAACGCACAAGCTGCTGAGCGGGCCGCCCTTCCCATTCGATGTGCGCACCGATTTTGTAAAAGTCACCGACAGCATGGACCTGGTGCCGATCACCATCCAGTTACGTAACCGAGACATTACGTTTGTGACCAAAGACGGCGTGTCGAAGGGCACGGTGAACATTCTGGGCAGAGTGACCACGATCATGCACAAGACGGTGCAGACTTTCGAGGACACAGTCGAAATCGAACAGCCGGCTGAGTTGCTGGAAAAGAGCCTCGATCGCAAGTCGCTTTATTGGAAGTCGCTTCCACTGCCCCCGGGGAACTACCGCCTGGACATCGCGATTAAGGATGTAAACAATGCGGATCACATTGGAATCTTCGGAAGGGCGCTCAATGTTCCAACGTATGAGGACGACAAACTTGGAGTTTCTTCATTGATATTCGCTGACGAGATGAACACCGTCTCATCGCGACAGATCGGAAGCGGCAACTTCATCATCAGCAATATGTTTATCCGGCCGCGCGTAGCGGCGGGCCTGGCCACTCCGGTGAGCTTAAAACGCAACCAGGAACTGAATTTCTGGATGCAATTTTATAACCTTGGCATAGACGATGCTACCAAGAGTAACTCTGCCACGGTTACCTACCAGATCACCGACGGCACGGGAGCGGTGATGCTACAGAAAGAACTGGAATCAAAAGACTTAGATGCACACAGCGACCAGTTGACGGTGGATAGATCTGTGTCCATCGCGGGCCTTGAGCCGGGTAAGTACAAGGTGACAGTGAGTGTGAATGACGCGATCTCAAAACAAGAGATTGCGCAATCGGCGTCTTTTATCGTCGAATAGATATCAATCCGCGCAGACGCCAGCTGAACGAGAGAATTCGGTAGCTTGCGCGGTTTGTAATTTGAGGAATGTAGCCAGGGACGCGGTGGGGTTGCAGATCTGCTGATGAAGCGAAGTGCCCATCTCGCCGGTTTCGCCGTGCTGCTCGCCATTGCGGCCGCTCCAGCTTTCGGAGCTGCACCGGCGTCGGTGTCAGGCGTGGTGCGCGACTCGGCAGGGGAGCCGCAGATCGGTGCTGAAGTCCAGCTTTTGCGCTCCAACTTGAGCGTGGTTGCCAGCGTCTATACAGACGATACCGGCCGCTTCGCGATCTCCGCTCTTGTTCCCGGCACTTACGCGCTCAAGGCGATGGGCCCTTATTTTCTGCCTTCGATCAGAGAAGATGTCAGGGTTCGGGGCGCGGTTGTCGTCAATCTCACGCTGAATACTCTTTACGAAGTCATCCAATGGCTTCCGGCACAGCCGCGTTCAGCCCAATGGCAAAAGGATGACTGGGCATGGACGCTGCGTTCCGCGGCGAACCGGCCGCTGCTGCGCTGGCTGCAGGATGGGCCACTGGTAGTGGTTTCGGACGGCCCGAATTCCAGGCCGAAGTTGAAGGCCCGCCTGATGGCGACGGGACAGGCTGGGACTTTCGGCGAGAGCGGCGAGCGCTTCTCCACAACCGTTGAGGACACACCGGCGCAGAGCCGTGAGCTGCTGGCGCGGGTTGATTTTGCGCCGGGCAGCGATGGCAGCATGGAATCGATGCTGGGATTCCGGCAGGATTTGGGGATGGCCGGTTCGGTGCAGTCGGTTGCGGCATTCTCGATGGATCCTGAGGTTGAGGGGGCCGGAGATCAAGGCCTGGATGAAGCAGCAGTGCGCAGCTTCGAGACGATGCAAATAGGGCCGGACATCGATGCCGAGGTTGGTTCAACCGCAGTAATAGGGCGGCTGGGTGGAAATAGCCCAAGCACGGCAACTGCAGTGCTGCCATACGCCAACTTCGAGTGGCAGAGTGGCGCGAAATCGGTGCGCTACCGCATGGCCACCATGATGCAGGATCGGGATTGGGGTGGGGATGAATCCAACGCAGCGGCGTGGCTGCCGGCGATGGCCATGCGCGGGAACGCGCTGACCATTGAGCATGGAGTTCATCAGGAGATTGGTTGGGAACGGCGGACGGACGCTTCAGACCTGTCCGTGCTGGTTTATACCGATCGCGTCTACAATCCTGTGCTTCAGGCGCAGGGGCACTTTGCCGCGGCTGGGGCTACATCTGACTCGGCTGCGCTCTTCGATCCGGCGAGCAATTTGATGCGCGTCGCCGCACCGGCATTTTCATCCGCGGGCGTGCAGGCCAGCGTGGCACGCCGGCTGCCCGGAAATAACCGTGTGCGCGTGAGCTACGCCAGCGGTTCCGCTTTGGTGATGGCGGCTCTACCTCAGGCGACTCCACTGGCCGACGTGATCGCGGCGGCGCATCCGCGACGCGCGCAGATGTATTCAATCTCGCTCTCTGGCACGCTGGATGGCACTGGAACCCGCTGGCGTGCAAGCTATCGCTGGCAGCCTGCCGAAACGGTGACTGAAATTGCGCCGTTTGCTGAGGATGCAGCTTCGCCCTACTTGAACCTGCGCGTGAGCCAGCCGATTCACGTTACGCGTGACGGATCGGGAGGCCTGGAAGCGTTGCTCGACGTGAGGAATCTGCTGGCCGAAGGCTATCGCCCATATATTTTGAGCGACGGTTCGCTGCTTTTGTTTGCGGACGATCAGCGCAGCCTGCGCGCCGGGCTCGCATTCACTTTCTAAGCCCGTCTGCCAAAATTATCCCTTCAAATTTAATCGGTCTGATTCGACGGGTCTACTTCGATCGGTCAACTTCAGTGGGTCTGCGCTGGCGGAAGGCCGCGCGCGGAATTCCGCGCGATCTAAATGCGTGAGATCTGAGAGCGCGAAGGTCGTGGTGGCTGGAGTAGATTTGGGTGTGGGCGATGGCGGCTCGGAATAAAAGGGGGAAACGCAATGAAACCCGTTCGGTTTAGCCGGCGCGCGGCGCTGAAGTCAGGCCTGGCCACGACGGCGCTGGCCACGCTTGCCCAAATTGCCAAAGCGGATAACGCGCCGCTGGTGCGGAAGGGCAGGATTCACCAATCTGTTTGCCGGTGGTGCTACAAAGACATTCCGTTGGAACGGCTTTGCACGTATGCGGCGCAGATCGGCTTGAAAGGGATCGACCTGCTGCAGCCTGACGAATATGAAGTGCCGCGCGGTTACGGATTGATCTGCACCATGGCATACGCCGGTGGAGGCACTATTCCAGATGCACTCAATCGCACAGAAAATCATGCGGCGATTGAGGCGGCCTTGCGCACGAACATTCCGCTGGCGGCGAAGGCCGGCATTCCTAATGCGATTGCTTTTGCAGGAAACCGGCGCGGCATGGCGGACGATGAAGGCGCGCGTAATACGGTCGCCGGGCTCAATCGCGTGAAGAAAATTGCCGAGGACAACGGCGTGACCATTTGCCTGGAGCTGCTGAACAGCAAGGTGAACCATCCGGATTACATGTGTGACCATACCGCTTGGGGCGTGCGCGTAATGCAGGAAGTAAATTCGCCTAACGTGAGATTGCTCTATGACATCTACCACATGCAAATTATGGAGGGCGACCTGATCGCAACCATTACCGGGAACATTGCATGGATGGGGCATTTTCACACGGGTGGCGTGCCGGGGCGCCACGAGCTCGACGATACGCAGGAAGTGCAATGGGATGGAGTCATGCGGGCGATTGCCGATGCTGGTTTTCATGGGTATGTTGCGCACGAGTTTTTGCCAGTGCGTGATCCGCTGGAGAGTCTGCGCGCGGCAGTCGATTTGTGCGATGTGTAAGGGACTGGCGGGGCTTGTTGTCGTCTCGGACCACTCCGGGTCTCGGGTTTCTTCCGGTGAAACTATGAATCTACAATGGTCGCTTATGAAAAGTTTCAGGTCGAGATTGGGCGTAGGTCTTGCTGTCGCTCTTCCTGTTGTTCTCTTTGTCGTGTTCGCTGCTTGCTTTGGGAGTGGCGTGGCTTGCGCGCAGGCTCCTGCTGATGCGCAAGCGACGGCAGCTTCGCACGACGATCCGTTGCTGCAAGGATTCCGCAATCCGCCTAACGGAGCGCGGCCGCGCGTATGGTGGCACTGGATGAACGGCAACATTTCGGAGCAGGGAATCAAGCTCGATCTCGAATGGATGCATCGCGTGGGGCTGGGCGGCGTGACGATCTTCGAGGGCGCGATCAATACGCCGCAGGTGGTGCCGAATCGACTGATCTATATGACGCCGGAGTGGAAGCAGGCGTTTAGAACCGCGGTGACTACGGCGCGCGGCATGGGCATGGAGGTGGCCATCGCCAGCTCGCCGGGGTGGAGCGAGACCGGCGGACCGTGGGTGCCTGCGGCGCAGGGCATGAAGAAGATGGTGTGGAGCGCGACGCGTATTGAAGGAGGGCGGCCGTTCACTGGCAAGCTGGCGCATCCGCCCGCAGGTAGACGGGACATTTCAGAATTTTCAAGTGCCGGGGCGGCGCGCGCCGGACGGAACAATTGTGACTCCGCCGGAGTTTTATGCCGACGCTGAGGTGATCGCGTACAGGATTCCAGACGGAGACAAGACGCAGGCGGAGCTGAATCCGCAAGTGACTGCGAGCGGCGGGACGGCGAGATGTGGCCGCGCTCTCGGACGGCGATGTGAATACTGTGGCGCTCGATCTGCCCGCGGCCGTTGCGCCGGGCATGGCGTGGGTGCAGTTTGATTACGGAAAGCCGCAGACGATTCAGGCGGTGACGGTGGCCAGTCTGAACGACGCGATCAGCGTCTTCGATCACGACAGCAATGCGGTTCCGGCGTTTGTCGAGGCTGGTGATGACGGCGTGAACTTCAAGAAGGTTGCCGACATTCCCTTCAGCAGCCTGGTGCAGCGGACGGTGTCGTTCGATGCAGTGACGGCGCGGTATTTTCGTGTCGTGTATCCCGCGCAGCCGGCCGGCGTGGCTGACCATGACCACAAAATCACGGAACTGGTGCTCGCAAGCGGCGCGCGCATGAATGACTGGGAGCAGCGCGCAGGTTACGCAAACGCGCGAGACTTCTACGCGATTCGCGATCCGAATTTGGCGCCGGAGTTTGTTGTTGCGCAGAATGACGTGATCGACCTGACCGGCAAGATGACGTCCGATGGAACGCTCGACTGGACACCGCCGGCAGGGAAGTGGATGGTTCTGCGCATTGGTTACTCCCTTACCGGCCATGAGAATGGTCCGGCTCCGGCGGAGGCGACCGGCCTTGAAGTGGACAAGCTGAATCGCGATTACGTGAAGAGCTATGTCGACGGCTATCTGAAGATGTATGCGGATACCGTGGGGGCGGAGAACATGGGAAAGGACGGTATCTCCTACTTACTAACCGACAGCATTGAAGTAGGCCCGCAAAACTGGACCGATAACATGCTCGATGAGTTCAAGCAGCGGCGGGGCTACGATGCGCGGCCATGGTTGCCGGCACTTACCGGGGTAGTTATCAAGAGCACAGCAGATACAGATCGTTTTCTCTGGGATTTCCGGCGCACAATTGGCCAGTTACTCGCGGAAAATCACTACGGCGAGATTGCGGACGACTTGCACAGCCATGGGATGAGTTACTACGGCGAAGCGCTGGAGTATCATCGCCCGTCGCTGGGCGACGATATGGAGATGCGCAGCAAGACCGATGTTCCGATGGGGGCGATGTGGACGTGGGCAGGCAGTCCGGGGCCGGATCATCGATTACGTTTCGGATCTGCGTGGCGCGGCGTCGGTAGCGCATATCTATGGGCAGAATTTGGTGGGCGCCGAGTCCATGACCTCGCGCGGACCGGCGTGGTCGTTCTCGCCGAACAGTCTGAAGAAGGTTGCCGACCTGGAATTCGCGCTGGGCGTGAATCGCTTCGAGATTCATGAGTCAACGCATCAGCCTGTGGCGGACATGGCGCCCGGACTGACGCTTGGCCCGTATGGCCTTTGGTTCAATCGCAACGACACTTGGGCGGAAGAGGCCAAGCCGTGGGTCGACTATCTTGCGCGCTGCTCATACATGCTTCAGCAAGGACATTATTCGGCTGATGTCGCGTACTTCTACGGTGAGGAAGGCCCGCTGACCGCAGTCTTTGGATGGAAAGCGGCTGATAACGCGCCGGAGGGATATGGCTTCGATTTTGTGAACAGCGACGTGATTCTGCACGAGCTGTCGGTGAAGGATGGAAGGCTTGTTACTCCCGGTGGCACGAGTTATCGGATTCTCTATCTAGGCGGGCGAAGCCAGCGCATGACGCTGCCGGTGTTGCGCCAGATCAGGAGCCTCGTTGCACAGGGCGCGGTGCTGGTGGGCAGGAGACCGGCGGATTCGCCGAGTTTGGCCGATGATGAGAAGGAGTTTCAGCGGACGGAGGATCAGCTTTGGGGGAAACGGTCCGCGGCCGTTCAGCCGATACGGAAGATGGGGAAGGGCAGAGTGTATGCGGGCTTCAGCGCGAATGAGGTCCTGGCCAGGCTAGGCGTAGAGCGCGATTGGGAGTACGAAGAGCGGGACGCGGGCTCAAGGCTAATGTTCTTGCATCGCAAGCTCAACGACGGGGACGTGTATTTCGTCGACAACCGCGAGGACCGCGACAGAGAAAATGCGATGCAACATTTCGAGTGAATGGGAAAGCGCCGGAATTGTGGGATCCCGCGACCGGCGAGACGCAGCCGGTTTCGTATCGCATCGCGGGCGGCCGGACGAAAGTTCCACTGCATCTCGATCCAGATGGATCGACATTCGTGGTGTTTCGCAAGACGACAACGCAAGAGGGTCTTGAGTTGCCCGCGCCCAAGGAAACCGTGATCGGCGGCCTGTTTTCGGCGCTCAATCGCAATTGGAAGGTCAGCTTCGAGCAGGGAGAAGGTGCTCCTGAAAGTGTCGATTTCCAGCATCTTGTTTCCTGGACCGAAATGCCGCTTCCGACTTCGGAAGATGGAATCAAGTATTTTTCGGGAACTGCCACTTACTCGAAGACAATCGACATTCCGGCGGACGATCTGACGAAAGGCGCGCATCTCTGGCTCGATCTCGGGGTCGTAAGTGAATTGGCCGCGGTGAAGGTGAATGGCGTCGACCTCGGCATCTTGTGGAAGAAGCCTTACAAGGTCGATGTTACTGCCGCTATTAAGTCGGGCAAGAATGACATTGAGATTAAGGTGACCAATCTCTGGGTGAATCGCATGATCGGCGATCAGCAGCCGTGGGCGCTGAAGAAGTATGCGTTTGCGGACTTTAATCCCTACAAAGCCGATTCGCCGCTGTTGCCGTCGGGTCTGCTGGGGCCGGTGCACATTGTTTCAGTGGCGGCGCAATGACAAGCTTGCGCGCGAGAAGCAGCAGTAGCTCGCGACTGGTTGAAGCTACTGCACGGTGAGCACAGCGGTGCTGGATACGACGGTCGAGCCTGAAGTGCCGGTGACGGTGATGGTGTAGGTTCCAGCAGTGGTGCCGGGATTGCTTGAACCTCCTCCGCCGCCACCAGAGCCACTGCCGGAGTTAACGCTGCCGCAGCCGATGCCGGCAATGGAAACGATCAGGAAGAGCAGGCTGAACATCGCCAGCCGGCTACGCCGACGCCTTGGAATTCCGAAGAAGAAGGCCAGCGCCAGAGTTGCTCCGCCCGCAGACGGCCATAAAAACTTGAACGGCTGATTGAGAGCAGTAGCTTGCGTAGTGGAAACAGTCAGCGTAGCTGTTTGCGCTGTTGTGCCGCTGATGGTAACTGAAGACGGCACGATGTTACACGTTGCAGGATCGTTTGCGGCAGCGGGAGTGATCGCGCAGGTCAGGCTAACTGTTCCAGTGAAACCGCCGGACGGAGCTACGGCAATGGTTGAGGTATTTCCGACCGTTGCGCCGGGCTGGATTGTGATGGCGTTCCCGGCAACTGTAAATGAAGGGGGCGGCCCGACGGTTACATCAAGGATTGTTGTCGCAGAGGCGTCGTTGTAGTCGGTGGTGTCATTCGGAGTAAAGCTGGCCGAGAGAGTGATGTTCCCGGTGGTGGACATGATGGTTCCGAGCGGGGGAGTGTAGACCAGTGCGCCGAGCACGCTGGGCGCGGCGTTGAGCTGCGCAGAGGTGAGCGCCGTTCCCGCCGCGACGGCCGCGGGAGTGGGCCAGTTGATGGTTGGCGTTGCTTTGTTGACGGTGAGCGTGACTGTGGCCGACGTGGAGTTGTAGTCCGTTGCGTCGGTGGGCGTGAAGGTTGCCATCAGCACTCGCTGGCCTGCCGAGAGGAGCGCGCCCGGAAGCGGCGAGTAACTGAATGTCCCGGCCGTACTGGATGTAGCGTCAAGTTGCGTGACGCTTAACATTGTTCCGTACGTGATTGCGGCCGGTGTAGCCCAGGTGATGGTTGGCGTGGCTTTATTCACCGTCAGGGTGACAATGCTTGAAGCCGTGGCGTAGTCGGTGGAGTCGGTGGGCGTGAAGGTAACTGAAAGATTTTGCGATCCCGTTGTTAAGACGGCTCCGGCCGCCGGTGAATAGGCAAAGGTTCCGGCCACGCCTGCGGTGGCGTCAAGCTGCGCGGCACCGAGGGGCGTGCCGTAGGCAATGGGCGCGGGAGTGTTCCAGACAAGATTTGGATTTGTCTTTGTCGCCGCAGTTACGTTGACAGTGCCCGAACCGGAAGCACTAACGTAGACCGAGGAGCTATTGGAGTCAGGGGTGTAAATCGCCGTGATGGGATCGATTCCAACAGCGAGTGATCCGGCCGGAACGATGATCGAAGCGCTACCACTGGACAGAACCGCGGCCGAGGATGTGTAGCCTCCGCCGTTGAGCACGACGCTTCCTGTTGGCGTGGGATTGCCGGCTCCGCCCGCGACCGCGACAGCGACTACAAGTGATTGCGTAGTTGAGACGGTGGAGGGAGACGGGGTCACAGTCACCGTCGGAGTTTTGGTTGGGGAGGTGACGTTGATCGTCGTCGTTCCTGAAGCACCGTTATAAGAAGAGGAAGTCGACGTGTAGTTCGCGGTGATGGTATCGGTTCCGACGGCAAGCACTCCGCTGGGAATGACGATGTATACGCCATTGCTGTTGGTGCCGGGAATGTCGAGGGTAGACGGTGAAGACTCATACGAGCCGCTCGACAGCGTCACGGTGCCAGTGGGAGGCGTGGAATTTCCGGTGACGGTAATCAACACCGATGCCGACGCTGTGGACACGACCGAAGGCGGACCCATCACGGTAACCGTAGGCACGAATCTGTTGCTGGCGGCATAGTTATTGATGAACTGAGTTACGTCGAGTGAGCCAAGCCCTGTGGCCTCGCTGTAGCCGCCGGTTGCGCCTAATAGAAAACCCGCCTGGCCGCCGGTAAGCCCGGTTGGCCCGGCGACGCTGTTGTTGCACATGCTCGGCGTACTCACGCTGCAGTTTGAAACGCCGCTTGAGGCAATGGACACCTTATGAAATGCGGCGGGGGTGCTTGCCGCCATGGAGTAGATTGTTGGATTGAGATTGCCCTGTGGCGCGGCGAGGCTCTGATTAAGCAGCGCGGCAACACCGGCCATGGCGGGAGCAGCCGCCGATGTGCCCGAGAAAATAGAGAAGGGAGTGCTGCCGCCGCTGTTCACGCAGGTTCCGCCGCCGGCGGCGAAACAAGCGAAGTAGCCGTCGTGGTCCGCGGAGGTAAACGCAACGTCGGGCGTATAGCGCCCCGTTCGCGCAGCAGGCACGCCGGTTCCGGTTTGCCAACTTGGAGTAAGGATGACGGTGCTCACGCCGCCGCCCGTGCCGGCGACCTGCGGTTGGGAACTGGAATTGAGCGGCTCGTTCCAGGCGCCCTCGGGAATGTAGCTGATCACCGACTTTTCACCGATGCCGTTGCTCGCGTTCCAATAAACGGTGGGATTGCTGGCGTCGTTAAACTCCGTTCCGCCTACGCAGGTGGCGTAGCTTGAAGAGCAAATGTAATTCGGGCTGTTTGGATTGGGGTTCGCCGGAGGAGTTGTGAAGGCGGTATCGCAGCCCGAGGCGGCGGAGTCACCGGAGGAGACAAAGACAGAGATTCCCTCGCCGGCAGCCTGCTTAAACAAACCGTCCCAGAAATCTACACTCTGTGAGCCAACTTCAAGCTCGCAGGCGCCGAAGCTGATGGTCATCACCTGCGCTGGAGTGGGAGTGGATTGGACAATATATTGCGCGTCGTCGCCAATGCCGCCGCTGGCGCTTGTGGCGACAACTGAAAGCAGCGTCGCTCCGGGAGCCACGCTGCCCGCGCGCACGACATCGAGCGTGGCCTCCGCCTGGACATTGATCAACGCGCAGGTGCCGCAGCTTTGCGAGGTATATGCCGGACCCGGATCGACGCCACCGTAGGCCGTGGGAACCACTTCGGTAGGGTTCGAAAATGTTGAGCCGGTGAGGCTCTTGAAGTTGGTAAAGTCGGCTACGTCGGTGCGCGCCTCGGCCACGATTCCGATCGTCGTTCCGGAGCCAGTCAGGCTCGCCGGGACATCGTAGATGGTCGCAAAATCTCCCGGCGCAAGGAAGTGATAGGTTACCCCGCCGCTCGAGATGGTCAGGTCAGGCGAACTCGATTGCACGGTAGTGGCGAAATGCGATGGCAGGTCATCTATGGAGAAAAGCCCACGGATAGAACTGATGGCCGGCGCAAGTGCCGCGGGAATCATGGGATCGGATGAGACCGACATGCGCTGCTTGCCGTTGACCGTGTAGTAGTGGAGTTCGGTTTGAAAGGCCCGGCTCACGTTGTCCGCAGTTCCTGTGAAGCCGATGAAGGTGCGGCTCGGCGCGACCCAACTTACCTGCAGGCCCTGGGATTGCAGCCAGCCGGTGAGCGTAGCAATGTCGTTCTCTGACAATCCGAAACGCTCGCCAATTTCGTTTGATGTGAGCCAGTGGTGAAACTCCGGCGACGCTGGGTCTTGCTGATCGCGAAGCAACTGGTCGAACGCTTGTTCCTGTTGGGATGAGCGCGCGAGAACCAGCGTAATGCCCTGGATCGGCAGATTGGCCGGGACGGCACCCGCGTCATTGGCGGCGACTGCCCACATGGGATGGTGATTGGCCAGGGCTCGAGTTTGAGCAGGATCAATGGAGCGCTGGATGCGATCAGCGACCTGCGCATGCGCCACGCCCACTGCAATTGAGCAGGCAACGAGGGGAACGAAAACCAAGAATTGCAACGACTTGCGGGGAATCATCGTCTGGCGCCTGCCCGACCTGGGAATGGGAGAATGGACCGTAAAACTGAGAAACGCACCGGCCAACTTGCACCTTTGCGCACGTTATCGACAATCAGCCATGATAATTCTGGTGGTTTCAGCCAGGGATATCAATAGCAAATCAGTGTTATTCAGGAGCTTAGACCGATGTGGGCGCTATTTGCTTGCAATATGTTGGTGAAATTGGAAAAAATGGCAAAACGGCGAGCCAAGACTGGATCTCGATACCCGAATCGCCGCCAAAAAAGTCAATAGATGCAGCGGTAAGCAGGAGGCCGAAATGAGCAATGTACGAGTGCTTGTGGGGACGCGCAAGGGCGCGTTCATTCTGAACTCCGACGGCAAGCGCAAAGATTGGACGGTCAATGGGCCGTTTTTTGCCGGCTGGGAGATCTACCACATGAAAGGCTCGCCGGTTGACCCTGAGCGGATTTACGTTTCGCAGACCAGCGGGTGGTTTGGGCAGTTGATTCAGCGATCGGATGACGGCGGCAAGACCTGGCACCAGCCGGGACTGCCGAACGAGGCGATTCGTGCTGCCGGGCCGCCGACGGCGCTGCCCAACAGGTTTGTGTACGACGCGTCGCCGGAGACGGGAAAGCCGCTAACCACACACCAGTGGTACGACGGCACGCAACATCCGTGGGAGTTCAAACGGGTGTGGCACATCGAGCCTTCGCTCAACGATGCGGACACGGTTTACGCCGGCGTGGAAGACGCGGCGCTGTTTCACTCGACGGACGGCGGCGAGAACTGGAGCGAGCTGTCGGGACTGCGCGGGCACGGCACGGGCCCTAAGTGGCAGCCGGGCGCGGGAGGCATGGGACTGCACACGATCATTCTCGATCCCACTGATCCGAAACGAATCTATATTGCAATCTCGGCTGCGGGAGCGTTCCGCACCAACGACGGCGGCGCGACGTGGAAGCCGATCAATAAGGGACTGCGCAGCGAGTTCATTCCCGATCCAAATGCCGAGGTCGGGCATTGCGTGCATCACGTGGCGATGCACCGCTCGCGGCCCGACGTGCTGTTTATGCAGAAGCACTGGGACGTCATGCGCACCGACGACGCCGGCGAGAACTGGCGCGAAGTGAGCGGCAACTTGCCCACTGATTTTGGCTTTGCGATTGACGTGCACGCTCATGAGCCGGAGACGATCTACGTGGTGCCGATCAAGAGCGACTCGGAGCATTTTCCGCTGGGCGGCAAGCTGCGAGTTTATCGCAGCCGCACCGGCGGCAATGAGTGGGAACCGCTGGCCAAGGGACTGCCTGAAAAAGATTGCTACGTGAATGTGCTGCGCGATGCGATGGCCGTGGACACGCTCGACGATTGCGGGATTTACTTTGGAACTACGGGCGGACAGGTTTACGCATCGGCTGACGCGGGCGATAGCTGGACGCCGATCGTGCGCGATCTGCCGGCGGTGCTTTCGGTTGAAGTGCAGACGCTGAATTAAGGCAGGGACCAAGCCACCCCAGTGACGTGGACCTGTCGCTGGGGACCCCGACAGGGAACCAAGGGACCAAGGGAACAAGGGACCAAGAAAGGGCGGGCGAGGACCCTTCGGCTTCGCTCAGGGCAGGCTTTCGCACGACAGCCGGCGAGACGCCGGCGGTACGTGAGAACAGAGAACAGAGATCAGGGAACAGGGAACAGGAAACAGAGAGCGGAGAGCAGAGATCGGGATCTGGACGCCAGGGAAGAATGACGGCGGCGATGATGGCGGCTGCGCGTTAAATGAGGCGACAAAGTTGAGCGAAGCGGCGAAGTCGAACGCGGCGAAGGTGCGGGTGGCGCTGCCGTTTCATTTACGAAACCTGGCGCATGTCGAGGGCGATGTGTCGCTCGAAGTAAATGCGCCGGTCACGCTGCGGACGGTTCTCGATGCGCTTGAAACGCGCTATCCCATGCTGCGCGGAACGATTCGTGAATATGAAACCGGCCAGCGCCGGGCGTTTCTGCGCTTTTTTGTTTGCGCGGAAGATTGGTCGCACGAATCGCCGGACAAGGCGCTGCCCGACGCTGTTTCGTCGGGCCAAGAGCCGCTGCTGATTCTTGGCGCAATCGCGGGCGGGTAAAAAGCCAACCACCCACGATTGTGGCGAGACGTGACAACTATCGCACAGGCGTATCACCGGTGCTGTCGAAAGTTGCGCCGGCCGGAACCAGGACGGTGGAGACGACTTTTCCATCCTGCGAGCCGGTGTAGACGGTGATCCGCGATGAGTCGATGCCTTTCTCGGTGACCAGGTACGCCTTGGTGTTGACGGCCCGCTCGGATGCGAGTTTGCTGCTGCCCTTCTCGGCGCTTGAAGAATTCCCAACCAGGACCAGCGTTGCATCGGAGCTATGCTGCATGCTGGCCGCGACTTCGTCGAGGCAGGCTTTGGCTTCGTTGTCCACGCGAACCGGGCGGCGAAGGTCCCGCTCAAACTGAACCGAGCACATTTCGCTGACGGCCGGCATCGGCGGAGGGGCCGGAGCTGCGATGGTCACCGACGTGGTGCCTGATGCAGTGCCGCCTTTATCGTCGGCGACGCTGCAGGTCACGGAGACCACACCGAGCGCGGTGCCGGTGGTGGAGAGAGTCGCTGTCGAGCCCGATCCGGTGACAGATCCCGAAGTCGAGCTATAGCTGTAGGTCAAGGGCCGGTTCTGCGGGCTGACGCCAACTGCCGTGATTGCGGAAGGATCGCCGGAAAGCACGGTGGAAGGATTCGATGAGCAACTGACGGTCGGCGGCTCAAACGCTTTCACCATATAGGAGGCGCTGCAATCGGCGTTTTCGTCGGGCTTCGCGCCTTCGGATACATGACCTTTGACCGTGTAGGTGCCGGCAGCGAGGCCGGTGGTGTCGATCGCCCCCGTTTCCGATGTTCCAGCCACTTTTCCGCCATCGACAGACCACGTGTAGACGGCGGTCCTTGCCGGGTCAAGATTCAGAGCCGTACCGGATACAGCGATCGGATCTCCCAGGTAAACAGAGGTTGGATTGACTGAGCAGGAATACGACAGAGGCCCGAGCGCGGGCGCTGGAGGGCTTCCGCCGAAGCGTAAGACGAGCCCGGTAGAAAGACGCGCATCGTTCTGCGGCGAGGTTTTTCCGGTGACGAGATTCTCAAACCTGGTCATGAAGTATTCGCCCTGAACTGCGCGAATAGCAATCCGATGGGTCAACCTGATATCCAATCCGCCTCCGGCGGTGAGGGTAAACGCGTTTTGAGCGGGAAGAATCGAGGTGCAGCTTGGGCAAAGCGAAACCTGGGTCGCGTGCATCACCCCAAACAGAGCTTGCGCGAAGGGAGTGAACCTTGTGTGGTTGCGCAAAGAAACGCGCGGGCCGCCGAGAAAGGTGTACGCCGATCCGCCATCGACCGCCTCAAACGGGCCTGTTGCCTGGGGCGGATTCCCGGTGGTGATCATGAGCCGCGTTTCGTTAAAGCCTCCGAAGTCGCCAACCAGCCCGAGGTAACGATTCAGATTGAACGCGATGGATGCGCTGCCGCCGTTGAGCCAATAGATCCGGTTTCCGAAACCGACCGTCGGAAAGACTCGAAGATAGGTGTAGCCGACAAACAATTCCCACCGAGGCGTGTAAGTGTTCAGGCCGCGCGAATACGGCATGGGCGCCGCCATTGACATGGGCGCGCCCGGCAGGGAGGCACGAAAATTTGCGAGTGCCGTGACGCTGGAGCCGGCGGCGCTGCCGTCACTGATTGCGGGTGAGAGCTTGGCCGCGTCTTCCGCGCAGAGGCGAATCGCCGGCATGAGTAAAACCACAAATGCCGCTGTGGCTAATATCCGTTTGCTGAATCTCATTGTCGCCTCCAGAACTGCTCGCCGCGATTCACTTTCGTTTTCATCGCCGCGGGAACCCGATACGAATGCGGCTAGTCAATTTGATTTACAAGGTTCATTTACAAGGTTGGTTTACCAGGCACTGCATCGCCTGAAAATGACTGAGACCGCGCTGAAGCGGTCTCAGCAGGCTTAAGGCACGTTGACGACGGTGTTGACGACTGTGGCTGACGCATTCAAAGCCAGCAATCTGCCGTTGATGGTTGTTACACCGGCAACGCCGGGACTTGAAACCGTTATTCCGGGTTGAGAGAGGATGGTTCCAACCATCGTTCCGCCGCCGCCATAGTTGATGACCGCGCCGGGCAGACCGCCGACCGCCCAGTAAACATTGGCAGCCTGGGCGCCGTTGATCAGGACCACGCTTTCAGATGTTGTGGGAGTTCCCACGGTGAGATAGGAGCCCATCTGGAAGACCCAGGTCGCGTTGGGATCGCCTTGCGC
>CAVXPR010000055.1:0-8449 GCA_963763585.1 uncultured Acidobacteriaceae bacterium
TTGTGCCCGCTGACGCTTTAACTGTAACGACCACGTGGTCGCTAAACCCCGCCGCATTTTTTATCGTAACTTCTCAGGTTATCGAATTTTGTTTTTCAAGTTGTGTTAGTGTACATGTGATGTCTTGTGGTTGTGACTGATTTGTCACTGGGTAGCGCCATGGATCTCGAATGCTGCTTTTTGTTTGCATGTGGTCTTGGGGTTGTCTAATGTCCTTGAGACCAATTCATTGACCCGCTGACTCGCTAACTTGCTGACCTGCTGCCCCGCTGACTCGCTAACTTGCTGACCTGCTGCCTCGCCGACCCGCTGACTCGCTAACTTGCTGACCTGCTGCCTCGCCGCCGCTGACTCGCTAACTTGCTGACCTGCTGACTCGCTGACCCGCTGACCCGCTGACTCGCTAACTTGCTGACTCGCTGACCTGCTGACTCGCTAACTTGCTGACCTGCTGCCTCGCCGACTCGCTAACCTGCTGACCCGCTGACTCGCTAACTTGCTGACTCGCTAACTTGCTGACCTGCTGCTGCACCCGCTGACCCGCTGACTCGCTAACTTGCTGACCCGCTGACTCGCTGACTCGCTAACTCGCTGACTCGCTGACTCGCTAACCCTTACCGCGCGTACTTCGCCTCGATCGCCAACACCTTCTTGAACCGCCGCTCGAAACGGCTTTCCTGCCCCTGGAACTTGGCCCCTATGAATGCATGCGCCAGCTCAAACGCCAGCGCCGAGCCGATAATCCGCGCGCCCATCACCAGCACATTCATGTCGTCGTGCTCCACGCCCTGGTGCGCCGAATAAGTGTCGTGGCAAATCCCTGCCCTGATTCCCGGAATCTTGTTCGCCGCCACGCATACGCCCACGCCAGATCCGCAAATTACAATTCCGCGCTTCGCCACGCCCGCCTTGATCGCCTCGCCTACCTTCTCCGCAAAGTCGGGATAATCGTCCTCGGGTTCGTATGTGCAGGCCCCCAGGTCGACCACTTCGTGTCCCGCCGCCGCCAGATTCGCGCGCACTTCTTCCTTCAGCGCAAACCCCGCATGATCCGAACTAATGACTAACTTCACGGCGTGATTCCTTTCATCAAAGCAGGTTTGAGCGCTAGCTAGCCAGTCTGGCAGTTCGGGTGACTGCGAGAGCCGCCAGCAAGCCGTTGATCATCCGTGCGACTTCCTCGGATGCTTCCATCAACTCCTTGACGCTCCCCTCTTTCAATAGCTGCAGGTCCCCAGCCAATTCTATTTGTGTTTGCAATTCGAAAAGTGAGCCGCGAGAAGTGGCTAAGAACTGCCTGAAATGACCATCATCAAGTCGTCCATGCCCCTCCGCAATATTGCTAGCTACAGAAACGGCGGCCCTTCGCATCTGTGCTCGGAGCCCAAACACCTCGGCCTTCGGCAGCGCCTCTGTCTCGCGATAGATCGCTTTCGCCAGTTCCATTGCCTTTTGCCAAACAAGCAAATCGCGGTAGTGCCGCGTCCTGTTGCCTGTTGTCCCGCTCTTGCCAACCAATCTGTTCATAATCGCATCTTGCCGCTGACTCGCTGACTCGCTGACTCGCTGACTCGCTGACTCGCTGACTCGCTGACTCGCTGACTCGCTGACTCGCTGACTCGCTGACTCGCTGACTCGCTGACTCGCTGACTCGCTGACTCGCTGACTCGCTGACTCGCTGACTCGCTGACTCGCTAGCTCCCCTTCACCAGCTTCTTCGCCTTCGCCGCCACATTCTCCGCCGTGAATCCGAACTCCTTCATCACCACCGGCCCCGGCGCCGACGCGCCAAACCTGTCCACGCCAATCACGTCGCCGTTGCTGCCCACATACTTCCACCATCCCAGCGTCGCGCCCGCCTCAACGGCCACCTTGGGAACTCCCGCCGGCAGCACGCTTGCCTTGTAAGCAGCCGTCTGCTCCTCAAAGATCCTCCAGCTCGGAAAGCTGACAACTCGCGCGCTGATTCCATCCGCCGCAAGCAGCTTGGCCGCACCCTGCGCCAGCTGAACCTCTGATCCCGTCCCAATCAGAATCACCTGCGGATTCGCGGCGTCCTCAAGCACGTACGCTCCCTTGCTCGCGCCCGCATATACATCGTGCTTCGTCGCATCGATCACCGGCACGTCCTGCCGCGTCAGCGCAAAGAAGCACGGTCCTTTGCGCTCAAGCGCCAGCCGCCAGCAAGCCGCCGTCTCGTTCGCATCGGCCGGGCGAAAATCAGTCAAGTGCGGAACCGCCCGCAGCGCCATCAGGTGTTCAACCGGCTCGTGCGTCGGCCCATCCTCGCCCACGCCGACCGAGTCGTGCGTAAACACAAACGTCGACGGAGCCTCCATAATCGCCGCAATCCGCAGCGCCGGCTTGGCGTAATCCGAGAAAACAAAAAATGTCGACCCGAACGGCCGCAGCCCGCCATGCACCGCCATTCCATTCACCGCTGCGCACATTCCCAGTTCGCGCACGCCAAAAAATACATTGCGTCCCGCGGGGTCCGCGGCAAAGTGTGGACTATTTTTGAAAATTGTTTTCGTCGACGCCGTCAAATCCGCCGCGCCGCCAAACAACTCCGGCACGCTGTCGAAAACTGCGTTCATCACCACCTGGCCCGCGTTGCGCGTCGCCACCGGCTTCTCCGCTGGAAAACTTGGTATCGACTTCTCCCAACCCGCCTTCAGCTTGCCCGCTTGCGTGCGCTCAAAGTCCGCCGCCAACTCCGGAAACGCCGCCTTATACCCGTCAAACAGCTTGCTCCAGTCTGCTTCCTGCCCAGCGCCCCGCTTCACCGCCTCGCGCCAGTTAGCCAGCGCGTCGTCCGGCACGTAGAAGCTCTGGTCCTCCGGAAATCCAAAGAACTTTTTCGTCGCCGCCGCATCCGCCGGGCTCATCGCCTCGCCGTGAACCTTGTTCGTTCCCGCCAGCGGGCTGCCGTACCCAATCACCGTCCGTACCGCGATCAGCGACGGCTTGTCCGTCACACCCTTCGCCGCCTCAATCGCCGCTTCAATGCCAGCGAGATCGTTGCCGTCCATCACCCGCTGTACGTGCCAGTGGTAGGCCTCGAACCGCTTGTATACATCCTCGGTGAAACTCCATTCCGTCGGCCCATCCAGCGAGATCAGATTGTCGTCGTAGAACGCAATCAGCTTGCCCAGTTTCAGAGTTCCCGCCAGCGACGCCGCCTCATGCGACAGCCCTTCCATCATGTCGCCGTCGCCGCACAGCATGTACGTGTGATGATCCACCACCTCGAAGCCCGGCCGGTTGTACGTCGCCGCCAGATGCTTCTCCGCAATGGCCATGCCCACCGCCATTCCAAATCCCTGTCCCAGCGGTCCTGTCGTTGCCTCCACGCCGTCCGTCATCCCGTACTCCGGATGTCCCGGCGTAATCGATCCCCATTGCCGAAAACTCTTCAAATCGTCCAGCGTCACCTTGTACCCGCAAAGAAACAGCGTTGCGTAAAGCAGCGCAGACGCATGCCCATTCGACAAAATAAAACGGTCGCGATCAGCCCACTTCGAGTGCGCCGGATTGTGCTTCATCACTTTGTGAAACAGCGCATACGAGATCGGTGCGCAGCCCAATGGCGCTCCCGGATGTCCGCTCTTGGCCTTTTCCACCTCATCCAGGGCGAGCAAACGCAACGTATCGATCGACAGCTGATCAAGTGAGAGTGACGCTATGCTTGAAGCCATATTTGTTCCGAAATTCCTTTCCCTTGAAATACTCAATCTTGAAGTGCACAATTTTGAAAGGGCATGGCTTCAGCCGTGCCGTTAATCCAACAAAATGAACAAGGGGCTTTAGCCCCTGAGGGAAGTCTCGATCTGAAAAATAGTTTCCTGAACCGCCCCCACCAACGCCCATCCGCCCGAACAACCCAATCCCGAACTACGCAATCTTGACCTTCACATTGTATCCAAGCCAGGTGTCCGATTCCGTCCAGTGCATCGTCCATTCCAGCTCCTGGCTGCCCGCCGCCGGCTTCACATCCGCGCTGAATCCCGCGCTGCCCAGCCCCCGGCTGCCGGTCTTATTCGTGGTCTTCCAACCATCGTCGGTCCACACCACTTCAAAACGCCCTTCGTCCAGAATCCGCAACGTGCCGCCCGCTTTCATTTGCTGAACCGGCCGCGTGCGTGTGTAAATCTCCAGATCCTGCCGCCGTTTCTTCCGTCCTTCCGCATCGCTGTACCGCTGGTATACCGGCTCAATGCGGTCAAAAACCCTGCCGTCCACGGCCGAGCGCAACAGCTTCAGGTACTCCGCATGCGCCCACACCAGCGGCACCGCCGAACCCGCCGGCTGTCCCTTCTTCAAGCCGCGTTCCGGCTGATCCGCCTCGTCCCACACCTGCTCAGGCATCATCTGCCCGCAGCTCGCATACTCCTCATACGTCTTGATCAGTTGGCTGATGTCGTTCCCCGCCGCCAGCTCGCGATGAGCGCGTTCGCCCAGGAGCAGCGGCCATACGCGTCCCTGTCCCCATCCCTCGAACGGACCTCCGTCCGGCCGTTCCCCATAGCCGTCGTTGTTGTAGCGCAGCCATCCCGGCCCCTGCGGCAGCTCGCACTTCAGCACCGCATCCACCACTTTCAGCGAATCCGCAATCAGCGGATCGTCCGCCCGCCGCACGCCGTACCGCACCAGCTCCAGAAAACCCGCATCGATAATCTCGCGCGCCTCAAACTCCGTTTGCGCTCCCGGCTCCCGGTTCTGAATATGAATCATCTCCGTGCCGCAGTCCTCGCGCGCATAGGCCGTGCCGCACTCCGGCGGCCTGATCCGCATATAGTGCCGCTTCACCTCGGGAAGCAGCACTCCATCATTCGTAACCGTCCAGTCCTCCAGATGCCCTTCAATCCAATCGGCAAACTCCTCCAGAAACTCCGCCAGTTCCTCTGATTGATGCGCTCGCGCCATCTCTGCCGCGCAAATCAGCCCGCCAATCACCGCCGCCAGCGTCGACGGAGAATACCCCGGGTTCTCCTCCCATCTCTCCTGGTGCGTAATCGGCGCTTGCCGCACCAGGCATCCCACCGCCCGCTCCACAAACGGAAACATGTGCAGCTCGCCCAGCCCGCCGATCATCCACAACCGCCACGCAAGAATGATCGGAAACGCCACTTCATCCAGTTGCTTGCCGTCCCAGTACGGCCTTCCGTCGATCCAGAAATTCTGCGCAAACCCTCCGTCCACCTGCTGCGTGCACGTCAGGTACACCAGCGCTCGCCGCGCCGTCTCCGCCCGCCCGCACGCAATCAGTGCCGTCGCCGTCTGCACCATGTCGCGCGTCCACACCAGGTGGTATCCGCCCAGATCGTCGTCGCCCTTCACCTGCCCCCACGGAATCGATGCCGACGCCACAAACGCTCCCGAAAACATCTTGTCCTCATGCGCCAGCAGCACCGCGTGGCTGGCCCGCATCAGCTTGCCGCCATCCTGCGACTTCGCCGCCAGTTCATCCGGATGCGCCGCCCGCTTCCATTGCGCGATGAATCGTGCCCGCTGGTCCGCATACGGCGTCGCCAGCGCGCTCATCATCTTCTCCAGCGCCGTATGGTGCCCTTCGCCAATCCCGATCCCCAGCGTGAACTCCCGCACTGCCATTCCGTTTTCAACCTTCGCCACAACCTCGCCTGCCACTCCTTCGCGCGCGCTCTTCAGGTCATCGGTGCAATTCAGGTCAATCTCGCCCATCATCGCCACGTTCCCGTTTGTCGCCGACCCGTACTCCCAGGTCATCTTCATGTTCTGCATCAGGTCCTGCCAGCCATCGCTCAAGCCCACAAACCCGCAGCCCATCCGCGCGAACCCGCAGCTCGCCGTCATCGCCAGTGACCACATGTTCTTCCATGCCAGCAGCACGTTGTGCCCCGCCAGGTCCAGCGCCCGCGCCGAGTTCCCCGCCCCGCCGCCATCCAGATGCGGAGCCAGCAGCGCATACAGCTTCAGCCGCGGCATCAAATCCTCGCGCGCCTCCAGCCGCACCCTTTGCAACACCACCCCATGATGCGGATCGCAGATGATCTCCTTCGTCAGGCTGTAGCGCCCCTCAGGATCGCGATTCACATACCGCACTCCCAGACCGTCCGGATCGATGTACTCGAAGCTCGACTTCAAGTGCCGCTTCTCTTCGTGCACAAACGTCTCCCCGTCGGTCACGAGGAATCCCATATCCCGCACCTGCGGGTGATCGATCCTGGGGAAATAAATCTCATTCAGAATTCCGTGCGAGCACGTGAACCATATCCGGCTCGATCCCGAATACGCCGTCACCACCGCATCCTTCACGCTCGAAGTCCAGCGCGGCTCATGGCCCGGCCCGCCAAAGGCCTCGCCCTGCTGCTCAAGCCACCTGTACATGGGCTGATCGCTCATCGCCTACCTGCTGTTCTCCGAATTCTGCAAATTCAACCGAGTGTTGCGAGCCGAAAGCTCACATCCCAATCGTGCTGTCATCCTGAGCGAAGTTTGGCGCGCTTCTCGCGCCAAACGAAGTCGAAGGACCTGCTTTTACGATGACGTACCTGCATTTTCGATGAAACTGTCACCCTGAGCATGAGGCAGTCATCCTGAGCGAAGTTTGGCGCGCCTCTCGCGCCTGTTCGCATCCCAATGATGCAGTCATCCTGAGCGAAGTTTGGCGCGCCTCTCGCGCCAAACGAAGTCGAAGGACCTGCTTTACGATGACGTACCTGCATTTTCGATCAATCTGTCACCCCGACCGAGAGCAAGCGCACCACTCTCTTTTCAACCTTGCCGAAAAGCCTTCCCAACCAGCACGAAGCGTCAGGGCACGACTTTAGTCGTGCCGAATGACGAACATAAAAGATCTGGGGCTTTAGCCCCTGAGCGACCTCATTATCAATGAGACGATTCGCATGAAACATCCCGAGAATTCTGGAACTGAAAGGAAGAGTGCCTAACGCCTGGGAAGCCGCGCGCCCCGTTTCAGTTTCGGCCTCTCAAACCTCGTGCCTAACCAGTAAAAGGATGCTAACTCGCCCGCCCCACCCAGATTGTCAACAGCAATTCAAATCTCTCGCCGTCGGCTCCGCTCTCTCGCCGGGTGCCCCCGGTCCCTCGCATTTGGGGACCGGGGATCGTACGTCCCTCAACCCACCAGTCTTTAGCTGACCCGCCGACTTGCTGACCCGCTAACGCACCGTCCTCGACCGCACCAACATATACTTCACCCCCGCCTCCAGCTCCGCCGCCGTCACATCCTCCACCACGCCCGCATCGCCAATCCCCACCGGCAGCACGAACCGCCTCACGCCGCCCACATTCTTCTTGTCGCTTCCCGTCGCCGCCATCACGCGCGCCGCCGTCACCTTCAACTTCGGCAGCGGACCGTAGCGATAGATCAATTTCTCCATCCGCTCCATCTGTCCGCCCGTAATCGTTCCCCGCCTCCGCGCTACCGCCAGCGTCGCCACCATGCCCCATGCCACAGCCTCGCCGTGCAGCATCGCCTTGTACTTGGTCGCCTGCTCCAGCGCGTGCCCCACCGTGTGCCCGAAATTCAAAATCATCCGCAGCCCGCTCTCGCGCTCGTCCTTCCGCACCACTTCCGCTTTCATTCTGACCGACGCCGCAATCACCTTCTCCAGAGCCTTCGGCTCGCGCGCCAAAATCTCCTCCGCGTGCTCCTCCATAAACCGCACCAGCGCCCGGTCGCGAATAAACCCCGCCTTCACGCTCTCCATCAACCCCGCGCGCAGCTCGCGATCCGGCAGCGTCCCCAGCACGCCGATATCGGCAAACACCGCCCGCGGCTGCAAGAAATTCCCTACAAGATTTTTCCCCTCAGGTAAATTCACGCCCACCTTGCCGCCCACGCTCGAGTCCACCTGCGCCAAAAACGTCGTCGGCACCTGCACATAATTGATCCCGCGCATAAACGTCGCGGCTACAAATCCGCCCACGTCGCCCACAATCCCGCCGCCAAAAGCAATCAGCAGCGACCCACGATCGCCGCCCGCCTTCACCATCTCCCGCAGCAACCGCTCCACGCTCTTCATCGTCTTATGCTGTTCACCCGGAGGCAGAAACAGCGTCACCGGCGTCTCAAAATTCGATTGGTCCCGCCCCGCCTCCCTCGCCATTTCCTGAAACGACCGCAAGAACTTCTTCCCCCACAGCGCCCAAATCTCCGGCGACGTCACCACAAACACGCGTCGCGGCAGCCGTTTCACCGCGCGCTCAATCCGCGGAGCCAGCTCCGCCAGCAACCCACTCCCTGCAAATACGTCATACTTCGCCGATGGCGTCTCTACCCGTATCGTCTGCACAATGTTTCCATTCTAGTTTGGTGCCCCAGCAGAGCTCCCGAAGGGAGCGCAAGAAGTTAGCCCAGGGCAAGTCGACGCGGTCGGGGTCCCCAACGAGCGATTTGCGCTCGATGGGGTGACGAGGCGACGCAGCCCTGGGAATACTCCCA
>CAVXPR010000056.1:0-10295 GCA_963763585.1 uncultured Acidobacteriaceae bacterium
AAACCTGCTTGAGTCCCCTTGCGGGGCGGGTGGGAGCAGATGACCTACAATCGAATTTCCACAGGATATTGATGAACCCCGAGCGAAATCTCCGCCGAACTGTATTGTCGAATGGGCTGATTGTGCTCACCGAGCGCATGGAGCACCTGCGTTCAGTGGCCATGGGCGTGTGGATCAAGTCAGGCTCGCGGTGCGAAAGCGCGGAGCTGAACGGCATCTCGCATTTTGTCGAGCACATGCTCTTCAAGGGCACCAAGTCGCGCTCGGCACAGCGCATCGCCCGCGAAATGGATTCAATCGGCGGCAATCTTGACGCATTCACGAGCAAAGAGACGATCTGCTTCAACGTGAAGTCGCTCTCAGACCATGTTCCCATTGCGCTGGACGTGCTGACCGACATGGTTCTGAATCCGACCTTTGCGCTACCCGATATTGAGCGCGAGCGCGGCGTGATTCTGGAAGAGATCAAGATCGACGAGGACAATCCTGACGTGCTGGTGCACGAGTTGTTCACGCAGAGCTTCTGGAAGGGTCATCCGCTGGGCAAGCCGATTCTGGGAACCACCGAGACGGTGGGGCGGTTTGGCCAGCAACAGCTTTTTGGCTACCACGGCGACCGGTTCCACGGGGGAAATATGGTGTTCTCCGCGGCGGGCAACCTGGACCACGATCGGTTTGTGGCAGCCGTGGAGGAGAAGCTTTCCGACGCTCGAAGCCGGCGAGGCGCCGCAAGAGCTCTCCGCGCCGGAGCCCAGCGCACGCATCATTCTGCGCAATAAAAAGGCGCTTGAGCAGGTACAGATTTGCCTGGGAGTTCCCGCGCCGAGGGTCACGGATGACAGCCGCTATGCGACTTCGATCCTGAACACGGTGCTGGGCGGCGGCATGAGCTCGAGGCTGTTTCAGACCATTCGCGAGGAGCGCGGATTGGCTTATTCCGTTTATTCGGACATGAGCCCCTACCGCGACACCGGCAACTTCTGTGTTTACGCGGGCACCTCTGGGAGCAAAGCGCTGGAAGTGATCGACCTGATTTTAGCCGAGTTCCGCAACCTGAAGGAGATCCCGATCAGCGAGGAAGAGCTGACCCGCGCGAAGGACCAACTGAAAGGCAACATTCTGATGGGCCTGGAAAGCTCAAATGCGCGCATGGCTAACCTGGCGCGCCAGGAGATGTACTTCCAGCAGTTCTATTCGGTCGACGAAATCATTGCGCGCATTGAAGAGGTGGATGCGAATCAGGTGCAAACGATGGCGCGACGCCTGTTTGAGCCGGAGCGCATCGCGGTAACGCTGCTGGGCCGGCTGGACGGCGTGAAGCTGGGCAGATCGCGGCTGGTGTGCTGAGAAGCTCGTTGCCGAGCTGCCCTTCGAGCGCTCTATTTCCCATTCGCGTCTGTACGTTGTAGCATCTTGACAGATGGCCGGTGAGAGCCGGCATGCTTCACGAGGCACTGGGAAATCCATGATCCGCAAGTCTTCGCATTGTTGCCGCAATCGCGTGCGCCGTGTTGTTTCGCCAAATGGCTTCACCCTGATGGAATTGCTGATCGTGATGGCGATCATCGCGATTCTTTCTCTGCTGGCGATCGCCAGCATCAGTGTTTACACCAAGCGAGCCAATGCACTGTCTGCCGTTAATTCGCTGCAGAAGATTGTGCAGGCGCAGATGATGTACGAGGAGTCGTACCCGGCGAATGGGTATGCCTGCACACTCACGGCGCTTGGCGGAGATCCGCACTCCGGTCCGCCTACACCTACCAGCTCACAACTACTTCCGTCGGATTTGGCGTCGGGATTCAAGCAAGGGTACGAATTCACCATTGCATGCGGCGACAAGGTGACGAGCAATAATGTCGACCGCTTCAACAGCTTCACTGTGACCGCGAAGCCTCAGAGCGTGGGCAAGACGGGCGACCGTGGCTATTGCGACGACGAGACTGACCAAATCAAGTTCGATCCCACAGGCGGCGTGAACTGCACGCAGACGCTTGGCCAATGAGATTGACGCAGAGTAGATTTAACCTGAACGGCGGCATTGCAATGGCCGCCGTTTTGTTTTTTGCTGCGGCGATTTCCGCACAGCAAAATCTTCCTTCCGTGCACGAGCTGGCGCAGCGTGTCGACCAGCGCTATGATCGGTTGCAATCGCTGAAGGCCGGGTTTAGCGAGAGCTACGCGGGGCTGGGAATGACGCGCACCGAAAGCGGCACGCTTTTTTTGCGCAAGCCCGGCCGCATGTTGTGGCAGTACAGCTCCCCTGCGGGAAAGATATTTCTTCTGGACGGCAAATACGCGTTGTTCTATGCGCAAGGCGACGCGCAGGTGCAGCGCATTCCGGCGAGCGAGTTGGACGATCTGCGCTCGCCGCTGCGATTCTTGCTGGGACACACGCAACTGGAGAAGGAGCTGACGGGGCTGACGCTCGGCCCCGGCGCCGAACGGCTGCTTCACCCTGACCGGCCAACCGAAAGGCCAGGAAAAACGCGTGACGCGGCTGTCGCTGACGGTGACGCCCGACGGCGCAATTACCGCAATTGAAGTGGAAGAAGCTGACGGCGCAATCACGCGGTTCACATTCACCGGTGAGCAGCCCGGCGCGGAGATTCCGGCTGAGACTTTCCACTTCACGCCGCCCGCGGGTGTGCCAGTGGTAGACGCGATGCCGCCGGTGTAGAGAAGCAGGGACCAAGGGAACAAGGGACCAAGGGAACAAGAAAGCCCAGACGCGTACGCCCACAAACAGCGTGAGGACGGATCAACCCTCTTGCCGATTCGAAACGACTTCCCTATTGTCTACTTGCCGGACTTGGCGGGAGCGCTGGCCGGCGCAGAGGGTCCGCCATCGAGCACTGAGTGCCCGTTTGAGGAGCGCTCATAGAGAACGACAAGGCCAATCGAGGTGCACATAAAAATGATCGCCGACCAGGTGGTCAAGCGCGTGAGCACGTTGGCTGCGGCGCGGGGGCCGAACGCGGTCTGCGAACCCTGGCCGCCGAATGCGCCGGCCAGATCGGCAGAACGGCCCTGTTGCAGCAGAACGACACCGATCAGGAAGAAGCACACGAGTATGTGCAGCGTAATGACAACGTAGAAGAGAATCTGCATTTCTTAATCTGCTTTCCATGCGCGCCGGGAAACCTGAACGAGGGCAATCGGCCCGGATACGCGAATCTTGACGCGAAAATCTTGACACGAGAATCTTGAAACAAAAAACTCAACACCAGAATCTTGAAGCGAAAACCCTGAAGCAAAACTCTTATGGTGCGGAAGAGGGGACTTGAACCCCTATGCCTTTCGGCGCCACCCCCTCAAGATGGTGTGTCTGCCAATTTCACCACTTCCGCAGGAATTCCTACACCTGCAAGTATAACAAAATGGTGGATTCCTGCTCGATTCGCTGAGGGCGTGCAGGACATGGCGCAGCAACCCGCAGGGTCGTTGTCAGGATGGGCCGTTCTGGCCCAGCAAGCGCTCCATCCACCGCGCCAGATCCCGCTCGACGTCCGATCCGGCTGAGTGGGCTGCTTGGACATTTTTGCGCTCCTCGGGCTTTCGGTTCTGACTTAGTTTGAATTTGCCTTCAATCCGGGCGATGGGAATCCGAAAACCCATGATGCCTTTAAGCATGGTGCGGCGAAAGCCCTCTGGCAATGCGCACCAGTGGTCGAGGAAACCGGGTTCGTTGGCGGTGATGAGATCCGCGAGCAGAGCCTCTTTGCCGGGGTCATCATCGACGAGCGAAAGCGTTCCGTAGGCGTGAACAGCGATGTAGTTCCAGGTCGGAACCGAAAGCTCCTCAGTGTAAAGAGCGGGAGACACGTAGCTGTGCGGCCCGTGGAAAACGACGAGAGTCTCGCGCCCGGCCAGCGACTGCCAATGAGGATTGGCCATGGCGAAATGGCCTTCGATGACGCCGTGCTTGCCCTCATCTTTGACGACAAGCGGGAGATGGGTCGCCGAGGCGACCGCGCCGAGATGCTCGCCTGATGCTGGAATAGCAGATGTTGGAGCGGCGGGCGTCGCATCAACAGTCGCCGGGCCAGCCGAATTCGGCCCGAACAGCGTCGCGAACGAATAGGCCTGCATGGCTTCAATCAAGATGCCGCGGTCTTCGACGCGATTGAATTTGGGTGAATACATTTTGCGGGTCTGCGTCCGCTACGAACGCGCTCTCCAAGCAAGGATAGCAACTGCCAGTTCCGCGTGGAGGAGACCGGAACCATAGGCAAGAATCGGGCAGAACCAAGAATCGGGCACTAAAAGGACCAGACAAAAAGTGATCAAAGGAGTCAGGAGTGGGACCGGCGGGTTTTAATTGGGGCAGTGAACTGCCCAAGGGCAGCCGGAGTCTCCAATCGGAGCCCGCGACCGATCCGTGCGCTTTATACTGGCATATCGCTGATTTCCCTTTCACGGAGAGTCCACAATGAATGTATTTACCCGCCGGTTTGTCGGCCAGCTTGGCGCGGCGTCGCTGATTTTATGTGCTTCGACTTTTTCTGTCTCGCTCCGCGCGCAAGACGATAAGACACCCGCGAAAGCCACGCTTACCGCGACCGTAACTGCGACCACGGATAATGCAGCCAAGGCGGCCGCTCCGCCTGCCGACTCCACCACGCAAGGCTCGATCGATGCAGGTGGGCAACACATCGCGTATACGGCTGTTGCCGGGACCATCACGGTGGGCTCAACCGATGACCAGGACGCGCAGCTCGGGCCGGATGGAAAGCCGCAGCCCGGAAGCCAGCTCGCTCTCGACGCGCCCAAGGATCCGAAGGATGAAACTGCGGTGGCGCGGATGTTCTACGTTGCATATTTCAAGACAGGCGCGAAGGCCGAAGATCGGCCGATCACGTTCATTTACAACGGCGGGCCGGGCAGCTCAACGGTGTGGCTGCACATGGGATCGTTTGGCCCTAAGCATGTGTTAACGGCCGGCGACACGCATTTGCCAGCGGCGCCATACACGATGGTCGACAATCAGAATTCCCTGCTCGACGTGAGCGACCTGGTGTTTATCGACGCGCCGGGCACAGGCTTTGGACAACTGATGGGCAGCAATCCCGACAAGGCATTCTGGGGCATCGATGGCGACGCGAATGCGTATGCGCGATTCATTCAACGATTTATTTCGAAGTATGGACGGTGGAACTCGGCCAAATTCATCTTTGGCGAGAGCTACGGAACGACGCGGTCGGCGGTGCTGGCCGATCTACTCGAGAACAAATTCACGATCGACATTAACGGCGTGGTGCTGCTGTCGCAGATCTTCAATTTCACAACCGATATCGACCAGCCCACGATCAATCCCGGGGTGGATTTGCCGTACGAGCTGGGCCTGCCGACTTTCGCCGCCACTGCGTGGTACCACAAGAAGCTGCCCACTCAGCCAGCAGCGTTGGAGCCGTTTTTGAAGGAAGTGGAAGAGTTCGCGATGGGCCCGTACTCGCATGCGCTGGCGCTGGGCACTGACGTGAGCGCCGAAGAGAAACAGCAGGTGGCGGAGAAACTGCATGAGTACACCGGATTGCCGGTCGATTACCTGCTCAAAGCTAACCTGCGTGTGACGGGACCGGAGTTTGAAAAGACGCTTCTGGATTCAGAGGACTTGACAACGGGACGGCTGGATTCGCGATTCTCCGGGCCGAATCTCGACCCGCTGAGCCAGGCCGCTCAGTACGATCCGCAGTCGTCGGCGATCTCGTCTGCGTATGTAGCGCTCTTCAATCAATACGTGCGGCAGGATTTGAAGTATGGCGATGGGCAGACCTACCAGCCTCTGCTGTATTCGGCGAATGCGGCATGGAACTGGGCTCATAACGGCAATACGGTTGCAGCGAATGTGAGCTCGGATTTGGCCGAGGCGATGAAGACCAATCCGCGATTGAAAGTTCTGGTAAATGGCGGCTACTACGATCTGGCGACGCCGTTTTTTGCGGCGCAGTATGAAGAAAAGCACCTGCCCATTCCGCAGTCACTGGCGAAGAACATCAGCTATGCGTGGTACGAGTCTGGGCACATGGTCTATGTGCGCGATGAATGCTTGAAGCAGTTCCACGACAATGTGGCGGCGTTTATCAAGGATGCGGCTAGCGGTAAATAAAGGCAGAGAGTTGCCAATAGGGAGTAATAAGAGAGAGAGCCCCGGGACTAAGAGGGCGGCTTCGCTTCGGGCGCGGCTGCCAGAGATTTGGCGTAGATGAACGCGGCGCGATTGCGCGCGTAGAAGTGCTCTTCCCTGCCCTTGCGCGCGTAGCCGCGGCCTTCATAAAGGCGCATAGCCGCGGTGTTCTCTACGTCAACGTGCAGCCAGATGGCGGTTGCGCCGACGACAAGCGCGGAAATTTCTGAGAGGCGCAGCAACTCGCTGGCGATGCCCTGGCGACGTGAGGCGGGATTTACTTCGATCGTCTGGATGTACGCGACAGTCCCTTTAGGAACTGTCGCCCAATCCACGATGGCGAAGCCGGCCAATTTCTTGTTTTCTTTAGAAATCTTTTCTTCGGCGGTCGCCTTCTCGCCAGCCGGGGTCTCGGCAATCCACGTCGCCGAGTTGGGATTGTCGATCAGTTTGCGCATCAATGCGCGGCTGAAGCGGAAGGGTGTGTCGAAACAAAGCTCTTCGACCGCGTAGAGAGCGGCAAAGTCGGCGGGCTGGTAAAGGCGATAGTGCAAGCGCGATCTTCCTCGAAAATCTTTATCGAACGCGCTGCCATGAAATGTCCATAACGCTGGCCTTGCCCTGCTGATCGACTAGGTCGGCATGTCCATTCATCGCATTCTCGCCCAACCGGGTAATGATGGCATCTTTTGGCTGGGTTCCGTTTGGATTCTCGAAATCCCACTCGTTTGCTGTCGAGCTTTTGAGGACAAGTTCGTTGGAAACGGGATCTGCCGGTTGCAGGTCCGGCGTGAAGAACCGGGTGTCGAGCACGATGCCGTTTGGCGTGTCGCGAAGCACGGAAAACTCCAGCCAAACCACCTTGCCCGCGGCAATCACGCGCAAGGTGCAGGTCATCGAGCCTCCGACAAGCTTCGAGCAGCTTCTCTCCGCTGTGCTTCCACCCATGGAGGTATTCCAATCGCCCGCCATCCAGGCCAGATCATTGATATTCGCTTTCGTTTGCGCTGTCGCAGGAATGGACATGGCGACAAATAGCCCCACTATAGCCAGAATCCGTTTCACACCGTCCTCCTGTTTGATTCGATCTGCAATTCGCCTGATGAAGCAAGAAGGGCCGCCCGTGAGCGGCCCGCTGATTTCAATATTATCGGTCGTCGCACTAGACCTTGGCTTCGAGATCGGCGATCACGTCAAAGAAGCGCTGATCGAGGCGGCGGTTGGTGGCGATGGCGTCTTTGATCGGGATGTCGGTGATGTCGAGGCCGTGAAGGACGGCGATGCGGCCCCACTTTTTCTGGTGCACCATGTCGATGGCGTGCAGGCCGTAGCGCTGGCGAGAACGCGGTCGTAGGCCGTGGGAACGCCGCCGCGCTGGGTATGGCCGAGATTGACTGAGCGGGTTTCATAGCCGGTCTTTTTCTCGATCAACTCGGCGAGCGCTTCGCCAATGCCGGAGAGGCGAGCGTGGCCGAAGGAGTCAACCTGCTGCGAGCCGGTGACCTGGCCTACTTCGGGCAGGTGGCAGCCCTCGGCGACAACGACCACGCCGTAATGCTTGCCGTGATCGTAGTTGTATTTGAGCAGGGCGCAGACGTGGTCAATGTCGATTTCTTTTTCAGGAACGAGAATGACGTGCGCGCCGCCGGCAACTCCGGAGGCGTAGGCGATCCAGCCCGCATCGCGGCCCATGACTTCAATGACGATGACGCGGTTGTGCGAGTCGGCTGTGGTGTGGATGCGATCGACGGCCTCGGTGGCGATCATGACGGCGGTGTCGTAGCCGAAGGTCTGGTCGGTGCCGCTGATGTCGTTGTCGATGGTCTTGGGAACGCCGACAGCGTTGACGCCGTTCTCGCTCAGAAAGAGCGTGACCGATTGCGTGTCGTCGCCGCCGAGCGCGATGAGCGCGTCAATTTTGTTGGCCTTCAGGACTTCCTGCACTTTCTCGATGCCGCCGGGAATCTTTTTCACGTTGGTGCGCGAAGAGTGCAGGATAGTTCCGCCGCGCAACTGGATGCCGTCAATATTCTCGAGCGTGAGCGGAATGAAGTTGTTATCGAGCACGCCCCGCCAGCCGTTCAGGAAGCCGATGAACTCGTCCCCGTAGTGGTTGATGCCCTTTCTCACAGCCGCATAAATGACAGCATTCAGTCCGGGGCAATCGCCGCCGCCGGTCAACAAAGCAACTCGCATCGTGGAATCTCCTCAGAAAATCAAGTTCACAGTTCGTAGTTCGAAGTTCTCAGAACCAGGTGCTCGGCTAGAACTCTGACGACCGCTTTTAGCGCACTAAACAGTGTATCGCGGCACTGTCAACGGGAATCGCACTAAGGACGGAGACCGAGGGACCCAGGCGCCAAAGGACCCAAAAGCCGACGAGCAGTAACCTGTGATCGGCGATTAGTGGTCAGCGGCGCGGGCGAGTGGTTCAATAGGGTATGCCCGAAAGCGGCGCTGGATTTCTGCTGGCATTTATCGGTCTGGTCGTGGTTGTGCTGCTGGTGCTGTTGCAGCTCACGCGGCTCGGCTACCTGATCCGCGCCACGATTCCCGACCGGCCGCGGCAGCGCATGTTCATTGCGTCTTTCGCGTTCCTGATTACCTTCGCCGGGGTGCGGCTTCTGGTTCACCGGATCGCGCATCACGAAAGCCGCATGCAGTGGGTGGTGGTGCGCGGAATGCACATTCACCATCTGGTGTGGGGCATTCTGATTCTGCTTTTTGTCGGATACGGCTGGTTGCTCGATCTGGGAAGGTCGCATTCGCCGGTGTCGATTTTCTTTGGGCGCCTGATGGCGGTGAGCTACGGGATAGGCGCGGCGCTTACACTCGACGAGTTCGCCCTGTGGCTAAGCCTGGAGCCCGACGCCTACTGGAGCCGCGAGGGCAGGCTGAGCATTGATGCTGTAATTATCTTCGGCGCAGTGCTGGGAGTGGGCGCGTGGGGCGCGCCGTTTTTCCGAGCTATGGAGCGCATCTGGCACGGGCGAAGCCCCGAGAGCATCGCAATCGGGCGGGTCAGCTCGCCGATTCGCCGCGGGCGGTTGCTTCGTCGGCGTAAAGTTCGTCGATCACCGCCGAATATTTCGTCATGAGGACGCGACGCTTGATCTTCATCGAGGGGGTAAGCTCTCCGGAGTCTTGCGTCCACTCATCGGCGACGATGCGGAAGCGCTTGAGGGTTTCAAAGTTAGCCAAAGTGCCGTTTACACCGCGGACAATTTCGGAGTAAAGCGCCACTACGCGAGGGTCAGCGACGAGTTCAGAACGCGTAGAGGCAGCGACTCCATTGCGGCTGGCCCAACCTTCCAGTGCAGCGAAGTTCGGCGCGATTAGGACGCAGACGAACTTGTGGCGATCGCCGACCAACGCAGCCTGCGCCACCAGCACATTGTTCTTGAGCTTGTTCTCAATGGGCTGTGGAGCAACTAGCTTGCCGCCGGAAGTCTTCAGCAGTTCCTTCTTGCGATCGGTGATGAAAAGAAAGCCATCGGCATCGAGATGGGAAATGTCGCCCGTGCTAAACCATCCATCAGCGTCGAGGCATTCGGCAGTCGCGGCAGGTTTGTGCCAGTAGCCGGCAAAAACCGAAGGCCCGCGAACCAACAACTCGCCGTCTTCGGCAAATTTCAGCTCGACGTTGGGCAGGGTTGGCCCCACTGAGCCGATGCGATGGCTGAGAGGCGTGTTCAGCGCGATCACCGGCGACGTTTCGGTGAGGCCGTAGCCCTCCCAAAGAGCGATTCCGGCGGAGGCGAACCAGCGGGCTGTATCAATTCCAAGCGGCGCGCCACCGGAGATGAAGTTCTTGACGCGCCCTCCGAATGCTTCGCGGACTTTGGAGTAGACGAGTTTGTTACAGAGCTTCCACGCGAGCGAGTTGGGCTTGCGGCCGTCATAAACGGTGTCGGCGAAGCGGGCGCCCTTTCCAATGGCCCAGCCGAGCAGTCGCTTCTTAACCGGCGATTGCGCGGATTTCGCCTCGACGGCCTGGCGGATTTTTTCATAGACCCGCGGAACGCCGACGATGACCGTGGGCCGCACTTCGCGCATAGCCTGCGGCAGCTTGTCGAATTGGCTACAGTAGGCTACCTGCGCGCCGTGGTTGTACATCACGTAATCAAGGGCGCGCGCGGTCACGTGCGAAAGCGGCAGGAAAGAGATGCAG
>CAVXPR010000057.1:0-6557 GCA_963763585.1 uncultured Acidobacteriaceae bacterium
TAAAGCGTCGTGCCACGCGGGCCGCTCATCAATTTTCGTAGGCCCAATCCCGTCATCGGCCCAATCCCGCCGCGGCCTGACGGCCCAGCGGCTATGATTCTCTGAGTTGGCCTCAGCCGTGCCCAAAAATCCTCAACAACTCGTTCCTATAGACGCTGCTGCCCCGTCCAGTGAGAGCCGACAGCCTCTATTTGGATTAGATGCCCAGGCCCTCGTTACGGCTCTAGCCAGCGAGGGGGAGCCAAGTTGGAGGGCAAAGCAAATCGCTGAAGCGATGTATTGTCAGTATATTACAGACGTTTCCTCGATTACTACATTGTCTTTGGATTTGCGCCAAAAATTGGCCGCGAAAGGCTGGCAGATCGGCCGCCCCTCGATCGCAAATGCCTTCCAATCTACTGACGGAACGGAACGCTATCTCGTTCAGTGCCAACCCGGCGATCCCGCCTTTCCGGGCGGCCCAGCGACGGTAGAAACGGTCTGGATGCCCGAGGGCGACGACGGAGAAGCCGGTGACGGGACCGACGGCGGGACCGGGGGCGGAACTGGGGACGGAAAAGACTGGCGCCGGGCGACCATCTGCGTCTCCTCGCAAGTCGGTTGCGCCGTCAACTGTCAGTTTTGCCTCACCGCCAAACTCGGCCTTCAGCGCAACCTGTCAGCGGGCGAAATCGCCGGCCAGGTAGTTGCCGTTCTCGATCGTCAGACAGTCCGCGTGGGCCGCGATCGCGTAAATCTCGTTTTTATGGGCATGGGCGAGCCGTTTCTCAACTACGACAACTTCATGGCCGCCGTGCGCTTGCTCGTTCAGGAAGTCGGCCTCAGCCCGCAGCGCATGACCGTTTCAACCTCCGGCATCGTTCCCGGCATTCAAAGATTCGCAAACGAACCGGCCGACGTGCGTCCCAAACTTGCCATCAGCTTGAACGCGCCCAACGACAAAATTCGCGCAGAAATCATGCCCATCAATCGCAAATGGCCGATTTCGGAAGTGATCGACGCCGTGAGCAACATTGCCCTGCGCCCTCGCGAGCGCATCACCTTTGAATATGTGCTGCTCGGCGGCGTGACTGATCGCCCGGAGCACGCCCGCGAACTCGCGCGCCTCGTGCGCCGAACAGGCCTGCCGGCGAAAGTAAATCTGATCGCATGGAATCCCGGCCCAGGCATTGCCTACAGCATGCCCGACACTGAGTCGGTGGAGAATTTTAAACGGACATTGGTGGGGGAGGGAATTCCGGTCTACCTGCGCCAGCCGCGCGGCCGCGACATCTTCGCCGCGTGCGGTCAGCTCAAACGCACCGTCGAAACCTGAGTCCGCGCGGCCAACCAGCGAGCCGCGCGAATTCGGTTACTTGCTCGGGGGCATTGCCAACGGCTGTACGCTCCCGCAATCCGCTCCCTTGTAAGTCGAGGTCGACTGCATCGTCATGTCGATCGGGCGGCTGTTCTGTCCGGATTGCATGGTTCCCGTAATGTGCACGTTCGTCTTGGTTGTGTTGGAGTCAACAAAAGTTGTCTCCACCTGGCCGGTCGCATTCATCTGGCCGGTGCAAACCATCGACGCGCTCATGCCGTCAGGCCTCATCGAGATATTCGTTATCTTGCAATCGCCGCGCGGCGGATTCGAGTACGGGCTGCCGTATTTATCGATCATGGCCTGCGTTACGCAAACTTCAGAGGTATGCGGCGCGAAAGGCGATGCCGGCATTGTCATGCCCGGCGGCAATTGCGTGCCCGGGGGCAGTTGCGGCATCTGCGGCATGCCAGCCATATTCATCTGTGTCGTCACTTCCCATAGGCCGGCCTTCCGTTGCGACTGGCTCCACGCCAGCGCGGTCAGCGCAACGCCGCAACAGCCTACGATCATCCAAACTTGGCTCTTGTTCATACATCCTCCTCGTCGCGCAGGCGAATGCAGCGCGCTCTTCGACTCTATCCCAACCCCTCTTGGGCTGAAAAGAGTTTCTTATTGAGGATTTTGTGAATGTGCAGCCAGTTCCAGCGCCACTTCAAGCACTGCATCGGCCAGGCGGCTCGCCGTGTGGCGCACCACTGTATCTTCGCTGGCAAAGTTGCCCGCGATGCAGCGCACGCCCATGGCCTCGATGCGCTCGACATCGGGCACGATCGGCGCAGCCCCCTCGGCTGCGTAGCGCGCCTGCGTCTCCGGCGAAAACTGCCCCGTATTCACCACAGCGTAATCGAAGATCTGCGTCCGTGTGTGTTCGTAGATGCGTTCAATGTGTTCGGCGGCGGTCAGGTTCAGGCTTTCGTTGGCTTGCGTCATCAGGTTGCAGATAAAAACCCGCACGCCGCGAGCAGTTCCCAACGCCGCGGGGATTCCGTCCACAAGCAGATTGGTAATCAGCGACGTGTAGAGCGAGCCCGGCCCGACAGTAATCAAATCTGCCCGCTCAATTGCCTCCAGCGTCTCCGGCATCGGCGCCGGATGCGGCGGGTCCAGCGTCAACTCCACAATGCGACGCTTGCTGGCCGTGATCTCCGTCTCGCCGCGCACTACCGTGCCGTCGTCCATGCTCGCGACAAGGGTTGCGTTAGCCGTCGTCGCCGGATAAATGCGCCCCCGCGTCGCCAGAATCTTCGAGGCTAGTTGTACGGCCTGCGCAAAGTCTCCCGTAATCTCGGTCAGCGCGGCTACAAAGAGGTTGCCGAAGTTGTGCCCCTTCAGCTCATTCCCGCCGCGAAAGCGATGCGTGAATAATCGCGACAGCAAATCTTCTTCTTCGCTCAGCGCCACCATGCAGTTGCGCAGATCGCCCGGCGGCAGCATGTTGAAATCCTGGCGCAGGCGACCAGACGATCCGCCGTCGTCAGTCACAGTCACCACGGCTGCCAGATCAGAGATTGCCTTGGTTTCGTCGGAGGTCTGGCCAGGAGCCGAAACGTGCCTGCGCAGGCCGCGCAGCAGGGTGGAGAGCCCCGTTCCGCCGCCGATAGCCACGACGCGCAGTCCATGCACAGGAGATGAGGGTCCGTGCGCCGGTTGCGGCGCTCGCTCGCGCTGGCCGTCAGTCTTGGCTGAAATCAATGGGTGCCCTACGGAACTTCAGGATAAAGCAATTCGGTGAAACGCGGATCGTCCACCATATTCTGGAAGTCGTTATCCACGCGCGCCTGCACACGGTTCTTGGGATTGAGCTCAATAGCCCGCGCCAGGTTGTTCAGGCAATCCTGCACTCGCCCGGTAATCGCTTCAAGCACCGCCAGCCCATAGAACGCATAGTCGGCATCGGGGTGGCCAGTAAGAATGCTCCCGAACTGTTCGCGCGCTTCCTCGTAGTAGCCGGTATTGAGCTGCGAGATGGCGTAGTCGTAGTGCTCCTCGGGCGTCAGAAACGAGAGGCTTCCCTTTTCCAATTGCCGGCGGCAGGTGGAAATGTACATCCGGCACCGGTCCTGAAGCTCAACCGGCGCTTCCGGAAGCAATTTCTCCAGGAGGCCCAGCGCCTTCTCGTACTTGCCTTGTTGCAGCAGTTGCACGGCAGCTTGATAGTGTTGAACGGCGGCTTCATTTGCAGCCCGCGCCCGGCTGTCTTGCTTGGCGGCCGCTACTGTTATCTTCTTGCGGCTGGGAGCCGCGGATCGTGCCTCTTGCGTCATGATTTTTCCATTGGCGCGCATTCCTTACCCGCAGGCATCGTGCAATCACCGATCAGGGAACCATTGTGGGGGAACAACGCTGCTTGAGCCATGTTTATACGCAGAACCCCTCGCTGAGTCAATGGGGGTATTCAAATGTGGGTTTCACTGGTCTTGATGGCTCCACTAATCTTACCTTGGCAGCTTCAGTTATTTGACTCTCGCAGTTACGGCAATTTGATTTTGGCCGCTCGGGATTCGCCCGCCGATTTTCCCCCAGTGTTTCCATAGATCGCCGGGTTCAGCGCAGGATCGTTGTACATCTTCATCTGCCGGTAAAGCTTGAAGCGCCGTTTGCCGCCAAGAGTCTCCTGCCACAGCGCATCAAGACATCCTGCCAGATCTCCGCGCTGCTCTTCCAGAATCGCCAGCCGGCCGCGATTCAGCTCCGCGTGGCCCGTCGGCGCATCCCGCCGCTCCGCCTCTTCTCGCGTGTGATAAATCTTCAGCGCCAAGATGGAGAGCCGGTCGATCATCATTCCCGGCGGCTCTGAATTCAGCGGGGCATCGGGATTGGGCAGCCCACGCGCCTTCAACCAATCCTGAATCGCACTGTCCAGCTCTTCGATCAAATCATTGCGCTGCTGATTCGTTCGGTCAATCCGCCGCTTCACCTGTGCGATCTGTGAGTCGCTTGCGCCCGGAGCGCGCGCTTCGTCTTCAATGTGCCACAGATCGAAGTTCGCACGGTGCTGCCGCTCGACGAGCGGGAGCCATTCGCCCCCCGCGCTGCTTTCTGCGGCCTCGCCAATCTCGGCGACCGCGCCATCAGCCGATCCATCCCGGCGCTCTCCCGTCGGCTCATGCCATTCCCGCGTCAGCTTGTCCTGCAGCGCAACAATTTCTGTAGCTGATACCATCCCTGCCCGTCCCTCTAAGTGAATCGCGCTCGCATCCGCAGGCTCCATCCTAGAGCCTCGGTCTTCGCGGCACCAAGCCTCAGCCGGCGCCTCCCTGCTTTAAAATCGGAGCGAATGCGCCCGCCGCACTCACTGTGAAATTCAGGTTCCCGTCCTCATCGGAGAGAGTATGAAGATGCTCCTGTTTATTCCGATACTGTTACTGGCCAGTGCGCAGTATTCGCTGGCGGCGCAAAAAATTCAGGTTGTGCCGGCTCAGGGATTGGCTGACCAGCCCGCATCCATCATCGTCAGTGGCCTCGCGCCGGGTTCGCAAATCACCATTCGTGCCGATCTGGTTGACGGCGACACTCACACATGGGGTGCACAGGCCGACTTTACCGCTGACCCCTCCGGTTCGGTCGACACCTCAAAGCAGGCCCCGGTCAACGGCTCTTATCGGACAGTGTCCGCATTGGGACTGGTCTGGTCCATGCGGCCAAAGGGTTTCAATATTCATCAATACCAATTCCCTCACGATTTCCAGCCCCAGCCCATCCAGTTCCATCTGCTCGTCAACGGCCAGGAAATCTCTTCCGCACAATTCATCCAGCTGGCAATTGGTTCCGATGTCCAGCAGATCAAAGTCGACGGCGCTATTCAAGGTGTTTTGTTTCTGCCCGGAGACTCCCAAAAGCATCCCGGAATTCTGGTGGTTGGAGGTTCTGAAGGTGGATTTCCGTCTCCCAAAGCTGCATGGCTCGCCTCGCACGGCTACGCCGCCTTCGCGCTCTGCTATTTTCGCTGCGCAGGCACACCAGAAAATCTTGAGCGGATTCCTCTTGAATACTTTGCCCAGGCGCTTGGATTCATGATGAAGCGCCCCGAAATCGATCCCTCGCGCATCGGGGTGATGGGCACATCGCGGGGCGGGGAACTGGCGTTGCAGCTTGGCTCGATGTATTCGCCAATTAAGGCCGTCGTTGCCTACGTTCCCGCCAACGTGCGTCATCCCTCCTGCTGCCAGGGCGGCTCAGACGCTTCCTGGACCTGGCACGGCGTTCCTCTCACCCATATTTCGCTAGCTCAGGCCATGGACCCCAATCCCAGCTCCGCCGACGAGTTCAACGCCCAGATCGCTGTCGAAGCCACCAACGGTCCAATCCTGATGATCGGCGCCGAGGACGACGGCATCTGGCCCTCAGCTGAAATGGTCCGCGTCGCCGCTCAACGCCTCCGCTCTAATCACTTTTCCCATCAGGTCGTCACGCTCATTTATCCTCACGCCGGTCACCGCGCTGGACTTCCCGACATCGTTCCCACCTGGACCAACGGCACTACGCAACGGAGCTCTGGTAGATCCACGGAGTATGGCGGCTCACCCGAAGGCAACGCCGAGTCTACTCTGGATGCAACTCCCAAAGTGCTCGATTTTCTGGCCTCGAGTCTTGTCCAAACTTCTCCGCCAGCCGCGGCAAAGGAGTGATCCAGTTCGATCCCTGATCGATCCCTCACCCATGCAGCCGAACGAATCCCATCTAATTTGAAAACGCGGCCCAAATGACAATCCCGACGATCGTGAACACCAGAGCCAGCCAGATTCCCACCATGGTTGTCGCCAGCTTGCGCACTGGCGGAGGGGTCCATGCGACTCCGTGATTGGCGAAGACGGGCCGCAACGCATATTTCAGCTTGGCCGAGGGCTTGCCGAAACCAAGAAAGCGCGGCAGCGTCTTCAGCGTAAAGATGCGGCGCGTCAAGTCGATATAGTGCGCGGTCCAGTCGGGATCGAAATATAAGATTCCCCGCAGCGATCCCACGTTTCCCCAAGGGCTATTGCTATGCGCGAACTCCGGCAACGGCTTGGGGAAGACAGCTTCTGCGCGCCGGCGAATCGCTTCGCGCGTCGTCTTGTCGGCAATCCGCGGAACGAATACCAGCAATTGCTCCGGCCGCATCTTTCCAATCGCCTGTTCCAGCTCCCACCACAAGCCTTCTGTCTGCCCCAGCCGAAGTACCACCAGCTTGGCGCTCTGCATCAGCGCGGCGACTTTA
>CAVXPR010000058.1:0-8381 GCA_963763585.1 uncultured Acidobacteriaceae bacterium
AACGGAGTGCCGCTGGCTGCCCGGCTCGATCATGGTCATCTCGCTCGTCCAGTGGATGCGCTCCGCCACACCGATGCGTTGGTAAAAACCAATCAGATTTGTGCAGCAGCCAAAGAGCACATGCTGGCAGTTGTCGATGACCTCATCGACGCCCGGATGCCGGTAGGAGCTGGCGCGGCCGCCCAGGTAGCCGCGGCGTTCGACAAGCTTGACGCGCAACCCGGCATCAGCCAGCGCGCACGCGGCGCTCATGCCGGCCACGCCGCCGCCTACAACGATCGCCGATTTTGCGATCGCCGTTTTTCCCGGGGCTGGCAGCACTTCGCTCACGATTCGGGACACCCCCTGCACATCTTTCTATCATCGCCGATAAGGGAGGGAAATGCGGCCTTGGCCGTCTGAATCGCATCCCTTGAATCCGTTCATCTAGAGGCAGACTTTGCGCCGTTCAATCGATAAGAGACTGGGAAACTCGCACGCTGATATCATGAGAGAAGCGCCGCAGTGGGCGGTTAGCTCAGTTGGTTAGAGCGCCTGCCTTACAAGCAGGATGTCGGGGGTTCGAGTCCCTCACTGCCCACCATTCTTCAGCAGCCCACCAACTCCGGAACTCCCATTGATAAACTCTCCTCGTGGCCGACTCATCGTGAACGCCGACGATTTCGGGCTGACCTCCGGAGTCAATCGCGGCATCATCGAACTTCATACTGCTGGCCTTGTTACCAGCACTTCGCTCATGGCTCGCGCCGGCGCGACTGACGAAGCCGTTGATCTTGCCCTCGCCACTCCGACGCTCGGCGTGGGTTGCCACGTGGTCCTGGTTGACGGCGAACCGGTACTCCCGCCAGATCAGATTCCCACGCTGGTCGATCGCAAAACCGGCCATTTTCCTCATTCGCTCAACACATTCCTGACTCGACTTTTTACGGGACGAATCAGTTCTACTGAAGTGGAAGCGGAAGCTAAGGCGCAAATTGAATCGCTACAGCAACGAGGCATTCGTCTGAGTCACATCGATACGCACAAACACACGCACGTCCTTCCACAGGTGCTGCACCCAGTACTCCGCGCTGCGCGTGCTTGCGGAATTCGTGCGATCCGAAATCCGTTTGAGCCAAAGTGGTCAATCCACGCCACGCCGCGAGCTCCCTGGCTTCGTACTGTCCAGGTCAGCGCTTTGCGCTGGCTTGAGCCTTTCTGTTGCGGGATTATCGAAAAAGAAGGATTTGTGACTACCGGCGGCACCGTCGCGGTTATCGGCACCGGCATCATGGACTGTGCCATGCTTCGCTGCATGCTCGCGAAACTGCCGGCCGGTACTTGGGAGCTTGTCACGCATCCCGGCTACAACGACGCTGATCTTGAGTGCCTTCGGACTCGACTACGTGCTTCGCGAGATGGGGAACGAGACGCGCTGACCACTCTCAAAGAATTCCCCGGAATTCGACTCATCTCGTTCGCCGAGTTACAGCCGCACTCGCCTTGAAAGGCGAACCGCGCGCAAGCACTGTGATCTCGGTGGCGAGATTGCATTCTGACTCTGTGCATCTTCCGCTCAGTTTCACGCGTCAAATTGAAACGGGGCGCAGCGGCGAATCGAAATCGAAAATCAGGACGGGTTCATGCGCATCGGAATCACTTGCTATCCAACCTACGGCGGCTCGGGCGTCGTCGCCACCGAGCTGGGCATTGAACTCGCGGCTCTTGACCACGAAGTCCATTTCATCTCCTATTCGCAACCGTTTCGCCTCAATGGCCGCGACGACGGCATCTTTTATCACGAGGTTCCCGTCTCCAACTACCCGCTTTTCGAGTTTCCCCCTTACGATCTCGCACTCGCGTCGCGCATGGCAGAAGTGGCCGAGTACTATTCGCTCGATCTGTTGCATGTTCACTATGCGATTCCGCACTCCGTTTCAGCGCTGCTCGCCCGCCAGATCCTTGCCAAACGAGGCCGTCGACTGCCCTTCGTGACCACGCTTCACGGCACCGACATTACGCTTGTCGGCCTCGACCGCAGCTACTTGCCAATCACCCGCCATGCCATCGAAGAGAGCGACGGAGTAACCAGCATTTCAAATTACCTTCGCGATAAGACGATCGCCGATTTCGGAATCACGCGGCCCATTGAGACCATCACCAACTTTGTGAACTGCGACGTTTACACCCCCATCAAAGACGAGGCTAAGCGCGCCCGCTGTCGCGCGCAATACGCCAAACCAGATGAAGCCCTGCTCGTTCACCTTTCGAACTTCCGGCCGGTCAAGCGCGTCACCGACGTGGTCAAGACTTTCGCGCTTATCGCGCGCGATCTCCCCGCGCAGCTCATCCTGGTCGGAGACGGGCCTGACCGCTCCTCCGCCGAATGGCTAGCGCTCGACCTTGGCATCCAGGCTCGCGTCCACTTTCTTGGCAAGCAGGAGCGCGTGAGCGAGTTGCTTGCCATCGCCGATCTGCTCTTGATGCCGAGCGAGCTGGAATCCTTCGGCCTCGCAGCGCTGGAAGCCATGGCCTGCAAGGTTCCATCGATTGCAACGCGCGTGGGCGGGGTCCCCGAACTCATCGAGGAAGGCGTGACCGGCTTGCTGTTCCCTGTCGGCGATGTTGAGGGCATGGCCGCCGGCGCGCTAAGCCTGCTGAATAATCCTTCGCGGCTGAATGAAATGCGAGAGGCTGCGCGCAAGGACGCGCAGAAGCGCTTCTGCTCCACGCTCGTAGTGCCGCAGTATGTGCGCTACTACGAGCAGATTTTGGGGCAATAGGTCCGTCCGGAAAACTGATCGTCATCTACGAATCGGGACTCGTCAATCGTCGCGATTGCGGACGGCGTAACCGGCGCTCCGCCAAAGAATTTACTTGCCAAAATCATCGGTCGCCGGAATATCCTGCTTTCACTGGAGGTCATCAATGAAGCTGAGGAAATCTTTAGCTCTTGTTGCCGTCTGCGCGCCGATGCTGCTTTGGGCTCAGGTCGCGGGCGGCCCATTCGACGGCACCTGGACGACGAACATGTCCTGCGACGCGAGTGAACACATGCCGGCCTACACCTGGACTTTCGTGAGCACGATTTCGAGCAGCACGTTTCACGGTCAGCACGGCGAGGAGGGTGGCCCGGGCTACATGGTGATCGACGGGACAATCGGAGCGGACGGCTCTGCAAAGCTCCACGCCAAGGGCACGGTGTCGAAAGGAAAAGGCGGCCTCATCACTCAAATGAAGGGCAACAAATACGACTACTACGTCGATGCGACATTCACGGGCGCGTCGGGCACCGGTAAGCGCGAAGAAGGCGCAGGCATTCTTGGCCGGCCGTGCAGCTTTGAGTTCACCAGGCAGACAGATTCGGGCGCACCGCCGGCAACTCCGCCGCCTGCGCAATAGATACGAGATTTGTCAGGTGATCCGCCCTGGCCCCACGAATCAGCACGACACCGGAGCGCACACTCCGCCCATAATCTCGGCACACTACCTTACAGCGTGCGCTTGAACAGCGGCGTGGCAATCAGCAGTGTCGCGATTCCGAAGATGGTCAGGAATGCGAGGTCGCCCCTGATGGCGATCCAGCCGCCGTCTTTTAGAAGCACGGCCTTGAAGCCGTGAATCGCATAGGTGAAGGGATCGATCACGGACATCGCCTGCATCCACCGGGGAAACGACGCGGTGGGATACATTGCGCCTGAGGGATACAACAGGAGCACATTGAGCACGCCGAACATGGCGCGAGGCACGAGCGGATCGTCGACGCGCACCATGAGCAGAAACATCATGCCGTTGAAGGCGATGGAGCCGGCAATGATGAGGCTCAGCATCTGCGAGATCGATCATGGGGTGAAAAATAATTCCAAGGCCGGCGATGAGCGAGCCGATGACTGCCGATCGAGATTCCGGCCAGCGTGGCCTTGATTGCGCCGGCGATGTTCAGCCCGAAGACCAGCTCAAGTTTCGTAATCGGGGTAACCAGGTAGCCCTCGTGCACGCCGCGCGCCTTGTCGTCGATGTAGAGCATGCCGCCGCCGATCATCACCGAGATATACATGGCCAGAGCGATCGTCATCGGCAAAAGATACTTCAGATAATTTACGTAGGGATATAGCTCGACGACTTCGAGAGCGATGGTTTTCGTCAGACGGTCCTGAACTTGCGGCGCATTCATCGCGTCCACGAGCGACTGCATCTCGCCCTCGAGCGTGGCCGAAGTGAACAGGTCGGAGTTGTCAACGACAAGGCCGAGCTGGGGTGCATCCTGTGCGTAGACGCGGCGCGAATAATGCTCGGGGATGATGACTGCTGCGTCGATTTTGCCGGTGCGCACATCTTCGCGCGCCGTGCACTTCATCTGGGTAATCGATGGTGGTGAAAGTCTTGATATTTGCGGCGACTGCATCAAACGCTTCGCGCACCTTGACCGCCTGCGGCCCGTGATCGTGGTCGACGACCGCGACGTGCGTGCCGACGATTTTGCCGCCGAAGGCATTGCCGATGATGATCAACTGCAAAATGGGCAACATCAACGACATGATCATCAGTGTGGGCGAGCGGAAGAACTTGCGCATTTCGCGCTCAATGATGGCAAACATTCTGTTCATGGCTGCGCTCCGGGGCGCGGCGGCATCATGAATACCGGCTTGACCGTCTCGTCGCGCAATTGCCGGCCCGTGTAGTGGATGAATACGTCGTCGAGCGTTGTGTTCTGCACGCTAAGCGAAGTGAGCGTCTCGCCGAGGCTCTGCGCCAGCTCAACAATCTGCATCGTGGTCCTCGAGCCTGACGTGGTGAGCACGCGGTAGAACCCGGCGCTTTCCGGTTGCACGCTGGTTACGCCTTCGAGGTTCTTCAACCGCTCTTCCCAGGCATCGGCCTCGCGGTCAAAACGCACCTCGACGACATTCGCGCCGGCCACGCTATTTTTGAGCTCGACCGGCGTGCCGAGCGCCACCAGATTGCCGTGGTCAACGATGGCAATGCGGTCGCACAGCTTGTCGGCCTCTTCCATGTAGTGCGTGGTCAATAGCATGGTGAGGTTGCGCGTGGTTTTTAGCTTGTTCAGCATCTCCCACACGGCGATGCGCGACACCGGATCGAGGCCAGTTGTCGGCTCGTCGAGAAAGAAGATTTTGGGATTGTGCACCAGGCCGCGCGCGATCTCTAGTCGCCGCCGCATGCCGCCGGAAAGAGTTTTTGTTTGCGCGTCGCGCCACTTTACCAGGTCAACAGCCTCAAGCACTTCTTCGATATTCTTATCGCGCTGAGCGCGTGGAACGCCGTAGAGCTTGGCGTAAATGATCAGATTCTCTTCGAGAGTCAGGTCCTGATCGCTGGTCAGCGCCTGAGGAATGACGCCGATGACGCGCCGCACATCGTCGGGATCATCAACCACGTCGTGCCCGGCGACGATGGCTTTGCCGGCGGTGACGGGAATGAGCGTTGTCATCATGCGGATCAGCGTGCTCTTGCCGGCGCCGTTTGGGCCGAGCAGGCCGAAGATTTCGCCCTCCGAGACGCTGAAGCTCACGCCCTTGACCGCTTCAAAATCGCCGTAGCGCTTGACGATATTCTCGACAGCAATGGCAATTGGCCGGGTGGCGCCATTGCCGTTGGCCGGGCTTTGATTGATGGCAGAACTCACTGTTTCACCAGCTTCGCTTTGGGAATGTAGACCTCGGCGGTCATCCCAGGGACAAATTTCTCGCCGGGATTGGGGATGAGCAGTTTCAGCTGAATGGTTTTGATGTCGCGCTTCATGCTGTTCACGTCGCGCTGCGTGGCGAAATCGCCTTCGGCGGCTTTAGCGATGACCTTGCCGTTGACGGTGTCGCCGCTCGGCATCACGACGCGCAACGAATCACCAAGCTGAACGCTGTCTGCTTGCGTCTCCGGCAGTGGCGCGTAGACCCAGGTTTGCGAAAGGTCCATGATGGTGACAATCGGCGCGCCCATCGTGATCACCTCACCCTGCCGCGCCGCCCACACGTCTACTTTTCCGTCAATGGGCGAGACCACCTGCGAATAACCCTGCTCCACTTTTGCTTCGTCAGCCAGGAATTTTGCGTTGGCCTCGGAGTCGCGCGTCTCATCCACGTTGCTCGCGTTCACTTGCGTCAACATCTCGTGCGCGCGTGCCTGGCGCAGCGATGCCTGAGCAGCATCCAGGCTCCCTTTGGCCGTGTTCACGGCGGCCTGCGCGGCCTGCAGGCTGGTGACCGCGTCGTCTCTTTCCTGGTTGCTGTCAATTCCCTGTTTGGTTAGCGCAACGATCCGGCTTGTGTCGGCCTGCTGGTGCGCGAGATTAGCCTGCGCCTGCGCTAATTGTGCCTGCGCGGCTTTTACCTGCGCCTCTGCCGCCTGCGTCGCGTTGGAGGTCTCGCCCTGGTTCTGACGTTCAGTCTCCTGTGCCTCACGCAACTTCTGGGCATCGCTTTCCGCAATCGCTTCGGCTGCCTTTGTGGCCGCAGCCAGATCGTCGCTCTCGATAGTGGCGATCAGCTGGCCCGCCTTTACGGAGTCGCCCTCCTCGACCGTCAATGTCTGGATGCGGCCGGGAATTTTGGAGCTCACGATGACTTCGTTAGCGTCGACAGTGCCGATCAGTTGCAGGTCAGCGCTGCGCCGCGTCGTGAGCAGGTACCAGATCAGCGATCCGACGGTTAGCACACCCAGTATGATGAAAACTCGATTTCGCGCGTTCACTTGTCTTTCACCTCAAACCTTTGAAATTGGCCCTTTGAAATCGGAGCAGTCCGGCATCGGCGAATCCGCTAACACACGTTCCGCAAGCTTCGCACCCTGCTGTCTATCCTGGAAAATCGCCTGGCCCAGAAACTCCACGATGGCAACCCTGCGCGACCGTAACGATTCTTCGTCGAAGGGCTCAAACGCCAAAATCTCTTTCCAAACCGGCGCGCTCAGGAAATAGAAGACGTTCCCTCCGAGTGCGGACAACTCCACCTGGAACCAATCCGTCTTGATCAACTCTCCCGATGAAATTCCCTCGCGAACCAGCGACTGAAACATCGCGTGCAGCGGCGCGAAGACGCGCTTGACCATGATGGGCAGCTCGCCCTCCTCGCCCTTGTGCATCCGCATCATTTCCTGCTGCATCAGGCTCTGGAATTCCCGCTGCGTCAAAATACGATCAAAGTGATCGAGCGCGGCGCGCAACAAGCGCTCTCCGGGACTTGCATCGCGGAGAAACACCGCCATCGAGCGATCGCGAACCCGGCCCGACACCATTTCCAGCGCCGCAGAATACAGCTTCTCTTTGCTCTCGAAGTAGTAGTAGATCAGTGCCTTGTTCACGCCAGCCGTCGTAGCGATCTGCTCGGTGCGTGCTCCGGCCAGGCCGTTGGCGGCAAACTCGCTCAGAGCGGCATCGAGAATCCGGCCTCTGGTTTCCGCGGAGCGCTCGGCCTGGGCATCGGTTGTAGTATGTGGCGTCATGTGTTTAGTGAATTAACTAACTGGTTAGTAAATTAACTCAGAAACAGGGTTCTTGGCAAGCGTCTGCTTGACATCGCTTCAAATAATAAATGCATCTTTCACATTCTTATACTCTTATGTATCTAGAATGCTGCTGTCGCCAAGCGCGCCTCTGGCCTGCCGATCAGGACGATCAAGACTCCAGCTCCTGAACCGTCAGCCGTTTCGCCTCGGTACCGGGCCTCAGTCAAATACCACCGTCTTGTTGCCGTAGCAGAGAATTCTGCGATCAAGGTGCCAGCGGACGGCCCGCGACAGCACCATGCGCTCAAGGTCGCGGCCGCGGGCTACGAGATCCTCTACCTGATCGCGGTGCGAAATGCGCGCCACATCCTGCTCGATAATCGGTCCGTCGTCGAGCACTTCGGTGACGTAGTGGCTGGTGGCGCCAATGAGCTTGACGCCGCGCGCGTGCGCTGCATGATAGGGCCGCGCACCGGTGAACGCCGGCAGAAACGAATGATGCACGTTGATAATGGCAGCGGGAAAGCGGGCCACGAATTGCGGCGAAAGAATTTGCATGTAGCGCGCCAGCACGACCAGCTCGATTTGGTGCTCTGCGAGAAGCTCGAGCTGCTTCGCTTTCGGACTCCGCCGCGTCTCGGCCGTCACCGGCACATGTTCAAACGGCACATCGTAAAAGTCTGCAAGCTCTTCCACTTCACGATGGTTCGAGACGATCAGCGGAATCTCGCAGACCAGCTCACCTGCTCGCCAGCGGTGCAGCAGATCGGCCATGCAGTGCAGATATTGCGAGCAGAACAGCGCAACTCGCGGCGGGCGCTCGCTCGATGTTAGCTGCCAGTTCATGTCGAGCCCGGCTGCGACCGGCGTTGAAGACTGCCTTGAAAGCCGCGAGATCGAAACCGTTCAGTTCCCACTCGACGCGCATGAAGAAGAGTCCG
>CAVXPR010000059.1:0-4648 GCA_963763585.1 uncultured Acidobacteriaceae bacterium
GCGCCAGCCGGGACGAGAGCATGAGCTTTAGGCGGGCTGCTTGTAAGCTGCAAGTCAGCTACCGGCATGGCCGTGTGACCTGCGCACAGGACAGAAATCGAACAAGAAATTCGGAAAGCAAATCGCGGGGCTGAACCGGCCACTACATTGCGTTACATTACAATTCGGTCATGTCGGCACTGCGTGAGGTCGCCGCGCCCGCTGCGTCCGAACTGTCCGTGACCGGCGCCGGTTGCCGGGCGGCAACGCGGTGCTTGAGCTCGATCCGGTCGCGCGAGGACACACCCAACAGGTCGGCAGCGCGCCACACCACATTGTCCTCGAACTCGCTGACCTGGCCGTCGGCATAGACCAGCTCCCACATCATCTCGACGATGCGTAAGCGGCCCTGTTCATCCACCGAGCGCATGATCACGCTGGTGAAGTGATAAAGATCGACCGCCTTCACCCTGACCAGCGTGGCGGACGCGATCGATTGATCCGCGGTGCCGGGATCCAGACCGAAATGACTTTCCAAAAGGCTGTGCGGCTTGCGCTGCTCCACCGCGGACGGCTCGCCATCGAGCGAGATCACGTAAATCAAAAGCGCGGTGGCCGCGAGGCGATGATCCGGCGAAGGCGGCGCGGCTGAGGGCTGCGCCTATCGGTGAGTGGAACGAAATTCTGACCGAGCCTGCATCGGCGGATCAGGCGGCGCGATTCGTGGATTTGCAGACGACATGCAAGGCGCGCGGCGCGGATACGACTTATGCGCTATATCAATCGAGTTTGGCAGCGATCAAGGACGATGCCGCTGGCGCGAAGTTTGTGGTGCTTAGCGGCGATATGATTGCGCACAATTTCAGCTGCAAATTTGATACGACTTTTCCGAAGGCGAAACCGGGCGATTACCGGGCGTTTGTCGAGAAGACGATCGAATATGTGATGCGCGAGCTGCGCGCGGCGCTGCCGGGCGTGCCGGTGTATGCAGCGCTGGGAAATAACGATTCGGATTGCGGCGACTACCAACTGGATGCGAACAGCCCGTTTCTGGCAGAGATCGGGAAGACTTTGACTGCTGACTTTCCCTTAAAAGAGCGAACCGAAGCGCTGCGGACGTTTGCCGAGGGAGGGTTCTACAGCGAAGGGCTGCCCGCGCCGTTGAAGCATGTGCGGATTCTGGTGCTTGACGATCTTTTTATGTCGCGGCAATACACGACGTGCGGCGGAAAGGCCGATCCGGCGCCGGCGGCGGCGCAAGTTGCGTGGCTGATGGAGCAACTGGATGCGGCGCGGCGAAGCCATGAGAAGGTCTGGGTGATGTCGCATATTCCACCGGGCGTGAATCCCTACGCGACGGCGACGAAGGTGCTGGACCTATGCAGCGGGGGCGAGCCACAGATGTTTTTCTCGTCGGAGGCGCTGCCGGATGCGATGTCGAATTACGGCGACGTGATCAAGCTGGCGATTTTCGCGCATACGCACATGGATGAGATGCGAGTGCTGAAGCCGACGGAGGCGGGGGGGCAGGGAGGCGGCGCTCTAGCGGGGGGCGTTGCGGTGAAGATCGTTGGATCGATTTCGCCGGTTAACGGAAATAATCCGTCGTTTACGGTGGCGGAGGTGGATGCGGCGACGGCGGAGCTGAAGGATTACCAGGTTTTTGTCGCGTCGAATCAGACGGGGCCGGACGCGAGCCCGAATTCGAATGGCGGCACGCAATGGAGCGAAGAGTACGATTTCGCGAAGACATACAAGGAGCCGGCATTTACTGCTGCAACGGTGGCGGAACTGGTGAGGGGATTCAAGGCCGATCCTGCGGCGCAGAGCGGCGCAAGCGAGAGCTACATCAAGAATTATGGCTCGGGCGGGGGCGGGACGAGAGCGATCGGCGCGTTCTGGCAGCCGTATACGTGCGCGTTGAGGAACGATGGGGCGGATGCGTTTCGCGGCTGCGTTTGTCAGGGCAGCCGGTAGCCAATAGCCAGTAGCCAATAACCGGCAGCCAGTAGGGAGTAGAAGGGGCGGTCGACGTCTGTGCTATCCCAGGTCCCAAGGGCGGGACCTGGGGCACCCGGCATTTAGCGGTAAGTCAGCGGGAACGTGCGGAACTCGGGTTCGTGGTATCCCACCCTAAACGCAAAGAGCGCGTTTAGGATGGGGCACCCGGCAGTTGCGTGTGTGGAAATCAGGGAGTAGGGAGTAGCCAATAGGGAGTAGATACAGCGACTGGCGCCTGTGCTATCCCAGGTCTCAAAAGCGAGACCTGGGGCACCCGGCGGTAAGTCAGCGGGAACGTGCGGAACTCGGGTTCGTGGTATCCCACCCTAAACGCAAAAAGCGCGTTTAGGATGGGGCAACCGGCCGGTTATTTCAGCCATGCATAAGTCGCCACTGCTATGCCAATAAGGTAGAGCGCAATTAAGAGTATCCAGAATTCAGCACGTTGCCGCTTAAAACAGTCCTCTCGGTACGGGTGCCTCCCTGAACAGCAGCAGCGAAACCGCCGCTCATAAGGCTCCACAGAAAGGCCATAATCGGCGGCCCAATAATCAGGGACAGGATTAGCTGCCAAAGTGGAGCGGCCTGATGTCGCATCAAGGTTGCCTCCTAGAAAAGTTCCGCCTCGCACCGATGACAAAGTTGTGATGGTGCACGGCGGTCAGCGGGCGCTGACTGCGGATTGGCGGAGGCGGGACGGAGCTGATTCTTCTTTTGCCGCCAAGTATTCGTTGACGGCGGCGGCGGCTTTGCGGCCTTCGGAGATGGCCCAGACTACCAGCGACTGGCCGCGGCGCATGTCGCCGGCGGCGAAGATGCCTTCAACCGAGGACATGTAATTCGTGGTGGCGACGTTGCCGCGATGGTCGAGCGCGAGACCGAGCTGCTCGATCATGCCGTTGCGAACGGGTCCGAGGAAGCCCATGGCAAGCAAAACGAGATCGGCGTCGAGGGTGAACTCGGTGCCGGACTGGTGCTCGAACTTGGGCGGCGGCCCGACGCGAATGGCGTGAAGCTGCTTGACGTTGCCGTGCTCGTCGCCGGTGAAGTGGACGGTGCCGATGCTCCAGTCGCGCGTGCCGCCTTCTTCATGAGAGCTCTCAGTGCGCAGTTGCAGCGGCCAGAGCGGCCAGGGCGTTGATGAGGCGCGCTCCGCCGGCGGCTTGGGCATGATTTCAAACTGGTGAACGCTTTTTGCGCCCTGACGATGGCTGGTGCCGAGGCAGTCCGCGCCGGTGTCGCCGCCGCCGATGATGATGACGTGCTTGCCGGTGGCGAGGATGGAGGCAGCGGCGCCCATGGACGCGAGAAGCTTGCCCTCGTTGTCGCCCTCGTTGCGGCGATTCTGCTGGGGCAGGAACTCCATTGCGTAGTGAATGCCCTTGAGCTCGCGGCCGGGAACGGGCAGATCGCGCGGCTGCTCGGCGCCGCCGCAGAGCAGGATGGCGTCAAATTGTTCTGTTAACGATTCGACGGGAATGTTGACGCCGACGTGCGCGTTGGTCTGGAAGATGACGCCCTCGGCCTTCATCTGCGCGATGCGGCGATCGACGACGTGCTTTTCAAGCTTGAAATTGGGAATGCCGTAGCGGAGAAGGCCTCCGATGCGGTCGTTTTTCTCGTAGACGGTGACGGAGTGGCCGGCGCGGCGAAGTTGCTGCGCGGCGGCGAGGCCGGCGGGTCCGCTGCCGACGACGGCAATGCGTTTGCCGGTGGCTTGCTCGGGCGGCTCGGGACGGATAAAGCCTTCGTCCCAGCCTCTTTCAACAATTGAGCGCTCGATTAATTTGATGGATACCGGCGGCTGATTGATGCCGAGTACGCAGGAGGCTTCGCACGGAGCGGGGCAGATGCGGCCGGTGAATTCCGGGAAATTATTGGTGGAGTGGAGGCGGCGAATGGCGGCCTGCCAGCGATTGTTGTAGACGAGATCGTTCCAGTCAGGGATGAGATTGTTGACCGGACAGCCGGTGTGGCAGAAGGGAACGCCGCAATCCATGCAGCGAGCGCCCTGCTCGCGCTGCTTCTCCTCAGGGAACGGCTCGTAGATCTCATTCCAGTCGCGAATGCGCTCATCGGCCTTGCGGCGCGTGGGTTGCTCGCGATTGAGTTCCAGAAAGCCAGTGACCTTACCCATGCTGCACCTCGGCGGTTGCGGCGGTGGCAGCGACAGGCGACGGAGTCTTTGGAGAAACGGGGAGCTTGGCGGAGGAGTCCGCACCCTCAGTTCCTTCATTGCGGTTTGGAGAAGTGTAAACAGCTTGTGCGCGCTCGACGCCGAGGACGCGCTTGTACTCGTGCGGAAAGACTTTGATGAAGAGCGGCTGCGCATCGGCCCAGTGCTCGAGGACCCAGGCGGCGCGGGGGCTGCCGGTGAGGTCGCGATGGCGCGCAAGGAGGGACTGAATTTTGTCGATGTCTTCGGTGTTGACGAGAGGCTCGAGATCTACGCTGGCCTGGTTGCAGCGGCGCGCGGAGAAGTCGCCCTGATCGTCGTAGACGTAGGCGACGCCGCCGCTCATGCCCGCGGCGAAGTTGCGGCCGGTAGTGCCGAGGACGATGACGAGGCCGTTGGTCATGTATTCGCAGCCGTGGTCGCCGACGCCTTCAACAACGGCTGTCGCGCCGGAGTTGCGAACGGCGAAGCGCTCACCGGCGATGCCGTTGA
>CAVXPR010000060.1:0-10100 GCA_963763585.1 uncultured Acidobacteriaceae bacterium
TGTGGAGGGCCGAATGCTCGAGACCACGTCGACAGCGCGCATTGTGATAACCACTGTGGCGAATGCCGAGGAGGCCGCTCGCCTGGGCCGCATGCTTGTCGAGGAGCGGCTGGCAGCGTGCGCCACAGTTCTGCCATCGGCTCACTCGATTTATAGCTGGCAGGGCAAGATCGAGTCTTCAGCTGAAACTCTGCTTCTGCTCAAGACCTCGACCGAACAACTGCCCGCACTCGAATCCCGGCTGAATGAGCTGCATAGTTACGAGACTCCTGAATTCCTGGTGATCGAGATTGAGGCCGGTAGCCAGGCTTATCTGAGATGGCTGAGCGAGAACCTGGGCGCGCAGCCGGGTACCAAAGTGTAAGCGAATGTGACAGCAGGGAACAGCCTCTTTGGTATGCTTGATGGGGGTCCGTCCTCATGCGCTGGCTCCTCATCGTATTTCTCGTTTCGCTCGGGGCGCTGCTGCTTGCGGCAGCGGGTGCTGCCCGTCACGTTTGGCTGCATCGCGGCAAGAACAGGAAAGAAGTTTAGGCCGCAGTTGAACCAGCCGGAAAGCGCGACCTGAAAGTGAAGCCCTGCCAGTTGAAATCCTGCTAGTCGAATCCCTGATAAAGTTGAGATGGAAATGTCCGGCGACTCGTCCGGAAGCAGAGAGCGATAGTGTGGCCCTACACTGAACATAGCTGCAAGATTGAAGAATCACTACAGATTTGTTGCCGAAAGGATCTCCCCCTAACGTGAGCACCAAGGCCCCCGAACTAACGAGTGTGAAAGCCACAAACGAAATCTCCGTCGCCCATAGTCCCGATTCTGACGACGCCTTTATGTTTTATGGCCTGGCGACCAACAAGATTCGTGTGCCTGGGTACCGCTTTAACCACACGCTCAGCGACATTGAGACGCTGAACCGCCGCGCGCGCGAAGAAGCCTTCTACGATGTAACGGCCATCAGCTTTCATGCCTATCCTTATTTGCAGCAGAGCTACACGCTGATGGGTTGCGGCGGCAGTGTGGGCGAGGGCTACGGTCCCATGGTCGTTTCCAGCCACATGCTGGACGTGAATGACCTTGGCCGCATTCGCGTGGCCGTGCCGGGCACGCTGACCACGGCTTATCTTGCGCTCAAAATTCTTAATCCTGAGATCGAGACGGTCACTGTTCCCTTCGACCGCATTATCCCCGAGATTCTGGCGGGCAAGTACGATGCAGGATTGATTATTCATGAAGGCCAGCTTACGTATTCCACCAGCGGCCTTTTCAGGGTGATTGATCTTGGCGCCTGGTGGAAGGAAACCACCGGCTTTGTGCTGCCGCTGGGCGGCAACGCGATCAGGCGCTCGCTCGGCGCGAAGGCGCACAAAGTAATTTCCAAGGCGCTGCGCGACTCGATCCGGTATGCGATGGAACATCGCGAACAGGCGCTCGAATATGCCATGCAGTTTGCGCGCGACCTGGACACGACGATGGCCAGCCAGTTTGTGAGCATGTATGTGAACGAGCGCACGCTCGACTACGGAGCCGATGGCAGAGAAGCGATCCGCAAGCTGCTTGAGATGGGCCATGAGCGCGGCATCATCACCGTTGCGCCGCAAGTGGACTTTGTGGATTAGGCTGAGACGCGGGATCAGGCTCGCGGGATCAGGCCGTCGCGACTTGAGGCTCGAGGAATTCCTGGAAGACATCATTGGAGATGAGCCGACCTCGCGCCGTGAGGCAGACGCGTGCGCCGTTGACTTCTAGCAATTGATCGTCGACGAGCCTCTCGACTGTCTCCAATGCGGGCGCGACCAACTCCGGGCCAAATTCCAACTTGAACGCGCCGGCATCGACGCCTTGATTCAAGCGCAGCCCGAGGAACCAGGCCTCTTCGTGCTGGCGCGCGGGCGAGAGCCTCGTGGTTTCAGGGGCGATTGTGCCGGCGAGATACGCTTTTAGATCGTCGGTGGATGTGAAGCGGAGGGCGTCGAGGCTGACAGGGGCTAAAGCTCTTCTTTGTTGGACGTTGCTTGCGGCACGACTGAAGTCATGCCCTGATACGAAGCCCGGCTCGCGCAGCTCGTTGGAAATTCTCAGCATCGACGATGCATCCAGGCCGACGCCCAAGTACGGACGCCGCTGCCAATAGCGCAAATTGTGCTTCGACTCGAATCCAGGGCGCGAAAAATTTGAGATTTCGTATTGGCAGAGGCCGGATTCTCCGAGCCGCTCGATTGCGCGCTCGTACATTTGAGCGATCGCATCGTCGTGCGGCACCAGATCGGCACGATAGCGTGCTCCGCGCTTGAGCAGTTCGCGGCCGAGTCGCGAATCCTCGTCGACCTCAAGCATGTAGACGCTGGCGTGCGGCACGCCGGAGTCAATAAGTGCCGCCAAAGATTCTTCCCACGATGCGAATGTCTGTCCAGCGAGGCCCGCAATTAGATCAAGATTCAGGTTCGCGATTCCAGCTGCGCGCAGCCGGCGTAGATCCTGCTCGATGATCTCGCGGCTGTGCAAGCGCCCGCTCGCGTGCGCTTCGGAATCGACAAACGACTGCACGCCGAGGCTTACGCGGTTCACGCCCGCGGCGACCATCGCTTCAAGAGTGGCGTCCGCAAGCTGACCGGGTGCGCACTCCATGGTGATCTCTGCATCGGCATCGAGATCGAACTCTGCTCGAATCGCAGGCAAAGAGCTGAGCAAGCAGATCGGGAGCCAACAGACTAGGCGTTCCGCCGCCGAGGTAGATCGTATCCACGCGGCGAGGGAGGTGTGCGCCGATTTTGTCGGCCCAGGATCGGGCTCCAGAGAAGTCTTCGATTAGCCGATTCAGATAAGGAATGTGGTCCGCTGCGGGAAAGACGCCCGAAGCAAAATTGCAATAGGTGCATTTTGAACGGCAGAAGGGGATGGAAACATAGATCCCGAGCGCGTTGTCGCCGTTACCGGTCACGAGACGATTGTTTCATGTGCGCCGTCTTTTGGCTCGCTTCGGAAAAGGGCCGCCGCGCTTCATGCAATCATGAATACAGGGAGATCCGGATTTGAAAGCCTGGCCATTGTTCGCCATCCTCGTCATCCAGGCTATTCTCCTTCTTGGGCATTGGTTCGTCTACTCCACCTTCATCGCCTTCTGGCCCGGTCTCACGCCCGCTGCCGTCGCCGATTTGCGCGTTGCAATGATGGTCCTGGCCTTCAGCTTCATGATTGCGTCGCTGCTCTCTTTCCGCTTTTCCAATCCCGTTGTCCATGTCATTTACTCGGCCGCGGCTGTGTGGCTCGGCTTTGTCAGCTTCTTTTTATGGGGGTCGGTTGTCATTCGGTTGGCGTGGCTGGCGATTAAGTTTTCGCATCTGGCCGCGAATCCGTATGCTTTCCGGGCGCCGCTGGCGGAGATTGTTTACCCAATCGCGGCGCTCGCCGGAATTTACGGACTTGTGAATGCGCGCATCATTCGCATTCGCCGCGTTCCGGTACAGATTCCGAACCTGCCTGCATCATGGCGCGGACGCAGAGCGGTAATGATGAGCGATCTGCATCTGGGGCCGATCAATGGCGTGCGCTTTTGCCGGCGCGTGGTCGCAGCGGTCTCGGCGCTTAAGCCCGATGCAGTTTTTATTCCAGGCGACCTTTTTGACGGCACAAAGGGCGATCTCGATCAGCTGGTGGCGCCGTTACGCGAGCTCACGCCGCCGCTGGGCATTTACTTTTCGACTGGCAATCACGAGGAATTTACTTCGCCCAAGCAATATATTGACGCCATCACGCGGGTGGGCATCCGCGTTCTTGCCAGCGAGCAGGTTGAGGTGGATGGTCTGCGAATCGCCGGCGTGATGTACCACGATTCGTCATCGCCGCTGCGCATGAAGACCGCACTCGACAAGATGGCTTCTGCGGATTCCAAATCCAACGCAACGCAGCCGGGAATTTTGCTAAACCATGCGCCCACGCGGCTGCCAATCGTGGAGCAAGCCGGCTTCAGCCTGCAACTCTCCGGCCACACCCACGGCGGGCAGATTTTCCCTTTTACCTGGATCACGCGGCGCGTCTACGGCCGGTTTACGCGCGGCCTGCACCGCTTTGGATCGCTCGAGGTTTACACCTCCACCGGCGCCGGAACATGGGGCCCTCCCATGCGCGTTGGAACGCGGCCGGAGATTGTTTTGCTCGAATTCATTTAGCAGCATTTATTCTTTTGGCAAACAATTCCGAATGCATGGAGAACACTTTTTGAACTCCGAATCTTCCGCGCCGGGCCAGCCTGTGATTCGCACACACCTCGCCGGGTACAACCTGCTCATGAGCCCGCGCCTCAACAAGGGCACAGCGTTTACTGAGGCGGAGCGCGATATATTTGCGCTGCACGGCCTGCTGCCGCCGCACATCGGAACAATCGAAAATCAGCGCGAGCGCCGCAAGCGCGTGCTCGACAGCCACCCAACCGCGTTCGACAAGTACGCCTACATGCGCGACCTGCAGGACAACAACGAGACGCTCTTCTACTCGCTGATTGCCCACCACATCGAGGAGATGCTGCCGGTCGTTTATACGCCGGCGGTGGGTGAGGGCTGCCAGCGCTTCTCTGAGATTTGGCGCAAGCCGCGCGGCCTGTTTCTGAGCTATCCCGACAAAGATCGCATCGAGCAGATTTTTTCCAGCTCCCATTACGATCCCATACGGTGCATTGTGGTCAGCGATGGCGAGCGCATTCTCGGGCTCGGCGATCAGGGCGCGGGCGGCATGGGAATTCCCATCGGCAAAATGGCTCTGTATACCGCGCTGGGCGGCATTCCGCCGGAGCATTGCCTGCCGGTGCTGCTCGATGTGGGCACTGACAACGAGGCGCGGCTGAATGATCCTATCTATATCGGATGGGAACACAAGCGCGTACGCGGGCAGGAATACGACGATTTTATCGAGGCTTTTGTGGCGGCCGTGGAGCGCCGGTGGCCGCATATTCTTTTGCAATGGGAGGATTTTGCCGGCGTAAATGCGTCGCGCCTTCTGGATCGCTATCGCGACCGGCTGTGCACTTTCAACGACGACATTCAGGGAACCGCGGCGGTGACGACTGCGACGCTGCTTGCCGCGGTAAACGCGACAGGCATTCCGCTGCGCGAGCACACGATTGCCATGTTCGGCACGGGATCGGCCGGCGCCGGAATTCTCGACCTGCTGATTGCCGAAATGAAGCAAGAGGGACTGAGCGACGAGCAGGCGCACCGGCGAATCTATGCCTTCAACCACCTCGGACTGCTCGTGGAAGGCTGCGAGGGAATTCGTCCCGCGCAGCAGCCGTTCGTGCGCAAGCGCGAGGACGTTGCCGGATGGAAGCTGTCGGGAACCGGCGCAATCTCGCTGCTGGATGTGGTGCGCAATGCAGGTATCACGGTTCTGGCCGGGGTGAGCGCTCAGCCCGGCGCATTTACTGAGGAGATTGTGCGCGAGATGGCGCGCCACACTCCGCATCCGGTGATTTTTCCGCTGTCGAATCCCACTTCGCAATCAGAAGCCGCGCCCGCCGATCTGCTGCGCTGGACTGAAGGCCGCGCAATCGTGGGCACCGGCAGCCCGTTTGCTCCGGTTGAGATTAACGGGAAGCTCGTTCGCATCGCGCAGGTCAACAACTCCTATATTTTCCCCGGTCTGTCTCTCGGCATTCTTGTCTCTCGCGCGACGCGCGTGACCGACGGCATGATTATGGCCGCCGCCAAGGCGCTGGCCGCGCTTTCGCCAGCGCGCGCCGACAAGAATGCACCGCTGCTGCCGCCTATCGCCGACTCGCGCAAAACGAGCGCGGCGGTCGCTTTGGCCGTTGGACGGCAAGCGATGGTCGAAGGTGTCGCAGATAACTGCGACGAGGCCGCCTTTGCTGAAAGAATTCGCGATTATGTGTGGGAGCCGGAGTACGTGCAGTATGAGCGCACGATGATTCCTGGCTAAGAGCGCTATTCTCCGACCGGCAATTCATCCAGCAGCCGCTTCCACGTTTTCTGGTTCCTGCGGAAGCTCTTCTTCAGATCTTCGAGAATCCGCTCGAAGTCCGAGTTGGTGCGCAGGTTGTTCCATGCCGGATTTTTCTGGAACCAGGGATAGTTTTCATTGCCGAGATAGATCGCGCGGCGCAGCCAGTGCAGCGCCTCGCTGGAGTCGCCTTCGACAGCGAAGTAAGTGGCAAGGCGATAAGCCATTTCGCTGTCGGCCTCGGCGGCGGCAAGCGTGTCGTCCTTGAGCAGCGCTGCGCCGCGGTCTCGCGCGCCTGCCTGCACGTAGCAAATAGCCAGCGTGGGCACGGCGATGCGCAGCGAGGGATCGTCGGCGATTACGCCCTCCAGAATTTCGATGGCCTTGTCGAGATTGCCCAGGCGCATCTGCTGATAGCCGGACGAGGTGCGCAGCAGCGGATGACGCGGCTCCAGCGCCAGGCCTTTTTCAAGCTCGTCGCCGGCCAGCTCGATCTGATTTTGATAGTGATATACGCGGGCGCGATGGTTATAGAGAATCGCCGCGTTGGCCGGATTCAGTTTGAGCGCCCGGCTGAATTCGCCCAGCGCCTCGTCGTACATTCCGTCGCCGCGCAGCGCCAGGCCGGCGACCATGTGCACATTCCAGTCATTGGCAGCGCCGGCGAGCAGGTTGGCGATGCCGTGGCGCGCCGACTCCTTTTCGCCGCGCGACAGCAGCATGTAAATGCGATAGAGATTGGTTTCAGTCGACGCCGGGTCGAGCTTGAGCGCCTCGTCGAAAGCGCGCCGCGCGTGGATCACATGAATCTGTCCGCCGAAGCCGTGGCGCGCGTATTGCAACTCGGCGATGCCGAGCCCGCTCCATCCCGCGGCAAATCCCGGATCAGCTTCTGTGACTCGCGTAAACAGCGCGTGTGCGCGATCCAGATCCGCGCGAGAGCCCGTGCGCACCATAAAAGAACTAAGCAGCGCCCGAGCCTGAAGGTACCGCTCGCTGACCTGCCCGCGCAATATGCCATCGCGAGCCGGGGCGCCGGCGGGGCCGCGCGTTTGTGCACGCGCGGCTTCGGCGCTTTGTCCGGCGCGCGAAGATTCGATTCCATCTGCCGCGCCCATTCCCTGCAACGTGGAGAACACTTCGTTCGAAATCTCCGACTGCACCGCGATCAGATCGAGAGATTCGACGCGAATCAATCCGCCGGTGCGCACGCTTTGCGAAGCTACGTCAAGTAACTGCCAATTAAGATCAAAACCGCTTTCTGACTTGACGAAGCTTCCGGCAAGGACAAACTTCACCAATAACTTCTGTCCTACCGCCAAAGGATCCATCTGCACCCAGGGTTGCGCGCCGGCCAGCGACATTAGCGCGCTCGAGGGCCGCACGACGAGCGATGGAATTCTCGCCAGGCGGGCTGCAATGGCATCGGCAAGTGCGTAGCCATAAAGCGGCGCAGCCTCCGTGGTGCCCAGATTGGCAAAGGGAAGAACAACCAGCGAATTCTGCGTCTTCTGCTCTCCCGCCGATTCGCGAAATCTTTCGGCAAGCATGGAGAGCAAACCCGTGGTGCGCTTCTCCGCTTCGGCGCCCGTTGCAGGCAGGTTCGCGGCCGCGTCGCCGGGAATGATTCCTGTTTCGATGCTCAGCGCTTTCATGATGGTCTTTAGACCCTCACGAACGTCAGCCGCCGATGCCGTGCGCGCGCCCGGGTTTTTTTCAAGGCAGGCCGCGACCACGCTCTTGAGCTCCGGAGAAATCTCCGGGACGATCGCACTCAAGTCCTCCGGCTGCTGAAACTGAATCGCGCGAATAGCCTCAAAGTCCTCGGCATCGGCGCGGGCGAATGGGTGGCGTCCGCCGGCAAGTTCATAAAGGATCACGCCCAGCGCCCATACGTCGGACTGCACGCTCGAGTGGCCGGTGACAAACTGCTCCGGCGCCATGTAGCGAATGGTTCCGCCGCGCGCCGTGTAAGTTGTCGCGACGGATCTGTCTTTTGCGGGCGTGGGTTTCGCGGGGTCAAAGCGCGCGTCCTCGGGAGTGAGCCGTCGAGCCAGCCCGAAATCCAGAATCTTCACCAGGCCGCCGTCGGTGAGCATCACATTCTGCGGTTTCAAGTCGCGGTGAAAGATGCCGAGCGCATGCGCCGCCTGCAATCCATCGGCGATCTGAATTCCAACTGAGAGCACAAGCTGCACTGAGGCCGGACCGCGCGCGATCAGCTCGTCCAGAGGTTGGCCGGGCACAAATTGCATGGCGATGTAGGCCTCGTCGCCGCTCTCGCCGATCTCATAGATTCCGCACACATTGGGATGCTCGATTGCCGAAGCCAGGCGCGCCTCACGCAATACAGTGGAGCGCAGTTGCTCTGCTGTCAGCAGCCCGGTGTGGAGCATTTTGAGCACTACGGGACGCTGCAAGAGCGTGTCGTTGGCCGCGTAGACCACGCCGCTGCCTCCGGCGCCCAGACGCCGCAGAATCTCGTAATGTGCAATTGTTTTGCGCTTCATCGCTGGTTTCAAGTCTAGTGTCTATCGCGTAAGGATCGTCTCAGGACGTAGCGCTTCGCTCGGCCAATCTCGATCTGCTAACTTCAAATGGCGATGAACCGAGTGGTTGGATTTGCGGCACGAATCAAGCGGCGGGCGGCGCCGATGCATTACGGCTCGCTGTTGGCGGTGGTCCGCGTGGCCGTTGCCTTGGCGCTCGTCGCGCCGTTATGTCCTCTGGCCGCGCAAGACGTAATGCGGGAGCCGACGACGGCTGCACCGGAGAGCAAGCCGTCAGCTGCGACGCAACAGACGGGAGCTGGCGGGCAACTGCATACCGCAACCAGCAGCGGACCCGATATCGAAGCGCGAATGCAGAGCCTGCTCGCCGATCACCAGTACCTTCGCATGCAGGCGCAGCTTGGGGAATTGCCATCTGGATCAGGCGCAGTTCTATCGCGGCATTCTGGCTAATCGAACGAATCAACTGGCGCAATCCGTCCAACTTCTTGAGCCGCTTGTCGATCAGGTGACATCGAGTGGCGATAAGACGCGCGAGAAGCTGCTGCGCATGACGCTCGCCGAAGACTACCTTCGCCTGGGTGATTGGGACAAGGCCAGCAAAGCCTTCCGGGCTATTGATGATCGCCTCCATAGCGCGTTGAGTTCAGGCGAGCAGGATGAAATTGAAATGCCGCTCAAGATGCTGCCACTGGTCAAGGGGAACCCGCCGATGACGGCCGACCCGTGCGGGCCTTTCAGGCTCCAGGTGAGCAGCAATCCGCTCGGCCTTATCGATGTTCCGGTCTTGATCGACTCGCGATCTCACCACTGGATGCTCGATCCAACGTCGCAGTTCAATTTGATTTCGCGGTCTATCGCGCAAGACGCCGGCCTCGAAATCTCAAAGGACTCCGCAACGATTCGCACCTTGACCGGACGCCCAATTCAGGTACGCGGAACCGTCATTCCACAACTCACGATTGGCGGCCGCCTGACGCTGCACAACGTGACCGCATTTGTGTTTGATGACGGCGACTATTCCTTCAAAAGCGCCGGCTACAGGGTCGAGGGAGTTCTGGGGTATCCCGTGCTCGCGGCGATGGGCAGACTCACCGTGTCCGACAACACCATTCAGGTCGATCCCGCGAAAGATGATGGTCCGAATGAAGGCGCAGATCGACTCACCACCGGCGCACAGTTCTATCTCGACGGCGATCAAATTATTGTTGCTCTCGGAAGGGCGCAGAAGCCCGCATCTGATCGGCCCGCGCAAGGAAGTCCAGCCACGCAAGGAAGTTCAGCCGCGCAAGGAAGTTTAAGCGGCAAACCTGGCGACTCCGGGGAAAGGGAGGCGAGCGATGACCAGATGTTCTTGATCGACGCCGGCGGCCAGCAAACTTACCTCACTTCGCGCTGGTTTAACGAGTACGCTGCCGAATTCAACGGCAAGAAGATGGAGCCGTTCACATTTCCGGACACGGATTCTGGCCCGCAGTCAGCTTACGTCGCCGAGGATGTGCCTCTGGCGATCGGCGATACGGCCATCGAGCTGCATAATGTTCCTGTACTCACACAGCCTCTCGGCTCAGCCGGTCGCGACGATGTTTACGGCGTCATCGGTATCGATGGACTCGACCAGCTCACGAGAGCGAATGGTTACAT
>CAVXPR010000061.1:0-59656 GCA_963763585.1 uncultured Acidobacteriaceae bacterium
CGGTGAAACTCCGCCACTGCCCCGCAACTGTGAGCGCACCTGTTTTCTTTGCCGTCATTTATTGAGGCAAAGGAACCAAACAGGGTTTCAGCCCGGGTGTTTTCGCCGCAAGCGAAACTCCCATCAAGCCACTGAAGTCGAATTCATTCATTTCGACTTTGGGAAGGCGGCTGAATCGAGCGCAAGTCAGGAGACCGGTCCTCGGCGTACCGCGAAACCACAGAAGGTGCTTCTCGGAATAGCTGCTGCTAAGTCGACGCGACCCAAAGGAGCGGCGACCTTGCAACAAACTCCAAAGAGCATGGGATCTGTAGTTTCGCGGCACCCCAACCGCTTTCACGTTCCGAGGGGAACGAAGGAGCTACCATGCCGATTTCCGTTTTCTTGCGATCAACTTCCCGCCGCGCGTTATCACGAATCATGTTCGGAGCCCTCTCTCGAGTCTCGTCTCGCTTGCTCGCCGCCGGATTCCTCGCGCTCTGCGCCGCAGTCTGCCCGGCCGCATCCATCCGCGGCGTCGTCACCGATGCCACCGGCGCCGGAGTCACTGGCGCTGCCATCTCTCTCGTCTCGAATGGCCAGGTCATCGCTTCGGCGGTATCCGTTGCCGACGGCAGTTTCCAGATCACCACCGGTTCGGCCGGCCGATTCTTTCTCGTTGTCTCGGCGAAATCTTTCCGCCAATTGCAAACGCCAGACTTCTATGCCGGCCAGTTTGATTCCATAGAGCGCAACGTCGTGCTTGAGCCGGAATGGGTGCGCGAATCGATCGTCGTCACCGACACCGGCACGCCCACCCCGCAACCGCAAACCAGCGCCGCCACCACCGTGCTCAGCCCGCTCGATCTCGCCCTCCGCACAGACCTCGTGAGCGCCCTGCGCATCATGCCGGGCACATTCGTAGTTCAGACCGGCCAGCTCGGCGCGGCGTCTACGCTATTCGTCCGCGGCGGCGATTCCGACGACAACAAAGTGCTTCTCGATGGCGTCGATGCCGGCGACCTGGGAAATCAATTCAACTTTGGTTCGCTGTCCACTACGGCGATCGAGAGCGCGGAAGTCTATCGCGGCCCTGATTCGAATCTCTACGGCGCCGGCGCTGAAACCGGCGTCGTCAGCCTCACTACGCCTCACGGCACCACGAGCTTTCCTTCGTTTCTATTTCAGGGTGATGCTGGCAATCTCGATACTTCGCGCGAAGAGCTGGAAATTGCCGGCGCGCAAAAGCAACTGGATTACCTCGGCGCCTTCAGCTGGCTCCAAACCGCCAACGATCTACCCAGGGACGAATACCACCTCGCCACATCGGCCGCAAACGTCGGATGGGCTCTCAACTCCACCACGCAGATCCGCGCCACCGCTCACTACGGGGTCGCCGGCGTCGGGGTCCCTAATGCGTGGGACTTTTTTCACGTCGCTGACGACGCCACCGAGAAAGACCAGGACATTTTCCTGAGCGGCGCTATCGACAACCAGACCACTGCAAGTTTTCACAACAGCGTTCGCTACGGCCTTACGCGCAAGCGTGAGCAATACCACCAATGGCAACCAGAAGGAACCTGCATTCCGGCTGGCGAGTGCGGCGACTCGACAACTCCGCCGACGTTCAGCGGAGCCAACTATTTCGGCCTCCCGATCACCATTCAGGGCGCAAATGGATACAGCGCTGCCGGGCCTGCGTTACTCGATTTCAGTTGGGACGACGGCGCAACCTACCCAAGTGAATCGCAACTTTCCAACAATCGCGACGCGCTCGTTTACCACGGCGACATCACCATCACTCCGCACTTGTTTGGTTTTATCGGATTCCAATACGAAGATGAGCGCGGCGCGGAGCCAAACAGCTCGTTCTACACTCCCAAGGAGCGCACCAATTACGACTATCTCGCCGCCGTCCACGGCGACTTCAAGAATCGATTCTTCTACTCACTGGGCGGCAGCCTGGAACACTATTCGGTCTTCGGTGTCCAAACTGAACCGCGCGCCGGAGCATCTTATTACTTGCTTCGTCCGCATAGCGGCGTCTTAAGCGGAACGCGCCTGCTGTTCAACTTCGGCGAGTCGGATCGCGAGCCAACGCTCCCTGAGCAGGACGAATCGCTCTACTCATTTCTCAACCTGTACGATCCGGCCACTATCACCGCGCTGCACGTCAACCAAATTAGCGCGCCGCAAGATCGCACCTACGAGGGCGGCGTCGAGCAGTCCTTCTTCAGCCAGCACATCGTTTTCAAGTCAAGCTACTTTCACAATGAGTTCGGCAAACAGATCGAATATGTCGGCCTCGACCTGATCCCCGAGCTGCTTCCCAACCTCACGCCTGCCAAGCAGATGCAACTCGAAGACATTTTGCAAGCCAACTTCGCCTACGAGCTGACCATCAACTCCGAGGCCTTCCGTGCGCAGGGAATCGAGACCTCAGTCGAAGGCGGAATCGGTTCCAACCTTTTTCTTCGCGGCGGATACACATACACCGACAGCGTTATCCAGCGCTCCTTTACCAACGATGACCAGGCCCTGCTCGGGCCCATCCCCACCTGGCAAAACATCCCCAACGGAATCGAGATCGGCCCCTACTCGCCACTCGAAGGCGCTCGCCCCTTCCGCCGCCCGCCGCACACCGGCTTCTTCTCGGCCACCTATGCCAACAAACGAATCACCGGCATTTTCACAGCTGCGTTCGCCAGCCGCAGTGACGACTCGACCTACCTTGAAGGTGATGACACCTCCTTTGGCAACAGCCTGCTGCTGCCCAATCGCAATCTCGACTTCAGCTACGCCAAGGTCGACCTTGGCGGCAGCTACCAGTGGTTTACCTGGCTTGATGTCTACGCGCAGGCTGAAAATCTTCTCGACAACCGGCACATCGCGCCCATCGGCTATCCCAGCCTTCCATTCACACTTCGCACCGGCCTGCGCCTTCGCTGGGGCCCCGGCAGCGGTCACTAGGGTCAGCAGTCACTGAAGTCAGCGGTCACCTAAGTTCAGCGGCCGCTGACCCCAACAATCCTCATCCGACGAACATTGACGCCGGTGGCCGTCGTGAATGCTTCATCCCGAGCGCACTCAAAGGCGCATCCGCTAATTAGCCTTCCTTTTCCACAACTTGTCGGACAAACACTTGATTTTCTCGAATTTCGGGAATTTTTTTTCATTACCTATTGGAAAATCAGTCGACTCTGCCCTACAATTACGGTTCCTGAGAGAATGCAGTACCCCTTAAGATCGCCGTCCGATAAGGGGATTCTTCAGTCCGTGTTTTTGGGGCGCGACTGAAGTTCTAATTGCTTCTAGCCACGCGTTGACTGCGGCACAGCGGCGCAATCGAAAACTCTAAGACGCCTCCTCGCTGCAGCCAGCTGACTTTATTTGCCTCATACGGCGTTCTTACTGCTCTGCTTGAATCGCTTTCGCGTGATGCCACAACTGCAAGTCTTCGAAGCCGGCCCATCGGATGTACGATCTGCTCCGTCCGATTGACCACTACGCATTTTGGCCGTTTCCCGTATTAGGCCCTGGCTTCTTGCTCACGCGGCTTGGTTGCGTTTTTCACCGGCAGTTCATAGAGGCTTTGTAATCTCCTTCGTAAGCTTCGTTGTCTTGAAACCTTTGCCGGATCTATTCAATTGGGCTCTGATCGATTTTCAGAAACTGTCGCAAAAGCATGATGGCTTCCCCGCGTACTGCGCGTTGACCGCAGCTTTGATTCAAGGCGCCGGCAGCGACGCATTAATTCACTGGTGATCGGGTTAAACATAATCAACTACTTTGGAGGGCAGTAATGACGCTGAATAGATCTCGCCTGGGAGTTTTTTGTTTCGCGCTTTTCACCCTTGTTGTTCTTACCTTTTCCTCACCCAGCCTTGCGCAGCAAACTCTCGGATCACTCAACGGCACTGTAGTCGATCCATCCGGAGCAGCTATCCCTGCCGCCACAGTTAAAGTCACCGACGCCGCCATCAACGTCACTGCGACAACAACGACCCAAAGGACAGGCTTCTTCCAGATCTTCAATCTTCCAGTCGGCACCTATGTCGTCACGGTTAGCCACGACGGGTTTGAGACAACCGACTTGCCCGGAATCTCAATCCGTGAGGCTCAGGCCTCCACGGTTGACGTCTCATTAAAGATCGGTCAGGTCGCAACGTCGGTCGAAGTCATTTCCAACCCCATGCTCAACGCGACCGATGCCAGCAATGGCTTTACCATGGATAGCCAGCAGATTGCAGCAACTCCTCTGGCCACCGGCAGCTTCACCCAGCTAGCCGTTCTCTCGCCCGGCGCCAATGCCGAATTGTTGAGCGGCCTCACTACCAACTCCGGACTGGGCAACCAGAACATCCAGGCTAATGGCCAGCGCGCCACCTCCAACACCATGCAGGTCAATGGCGTCGATGTCACCAACATCTTCACCGGAATGACCTCCAGCGGGCTTACCTCGCAGCGCTTCAACTTCAACATCGGTGCCGGCAGCACGTCGAGTTCTTCGTCGGCCGGTTCTGGTCCGGTGGGAGGGGCATCGCTTGAAGGCGTCTCGCCGTATGGCTCGGTCGGCAACAGCCTGCCATCGCCGCCTGCTGAGAGCATCGCGGAATTGCGCGTCAATACTTCGATGTACGATGCGCAGCAGGGCGCCACGGCAGGCGCACAAATCGACGTGAACACCATGTCGGGAACCAACGACTTGCACGGCCAAGTCTATGGAGTGCTGGCTGAGAACACTCTGAACGCCTCACCCTACTTCTTCAATCAGCAGTACCAACTCAGCCAGGAAGGCGTAGGTGCGTTTCCTCAGTCGCTCGTCAATCCCTACCTTCATCGCTGGGTTTCTGGCGGGACGCTGGGTGGCCCGATCAAGAAAGACAAGATATTTTTCTTTCTCTCCTTTCAACACGTTTACAGCTCCGATGAAGCCACGGGCCTTTCGCAGATGACCGTGCCCTCGGGTCTCACCGACGACCGCTCCACTGCCGGCCTTGATGCTGCGGCGATCAGCTACGCTGGCGGTGGAACTTATACCAAAGCGATTGGAGCCATTCCGATGGCTCTCATGAATGCCAAACTTCCCGACGGAAGTTTCCTCATTCCTTCCGCGCAGAACTCCAATCCCTACGCGTATGGCATTCCCAACGTCACCCTCAAAGGCAAGTCCATCATGACCTCCGATCAGGCCAATGGCGACGTTGACTGGCAGATCAATAGCAAAGACCGGCTCTCGAGCAAGTACTACTACCAGAACGATCCCTTCACCGTGCCCTACAACTTCTCACAAACCGGCGGCTTCCCGGTGACCCAGCAGAACGGATCGCAGGTTGAGGCGCTCGACAACACGATCGCCATTAATCCGCACTTCAACTGGGAGCAGCGTCTCGGCTTCTTCCGCCAAGGCTCTTACAGTTCCTATCAACAAACGCTCACCAACCCTGGCGGCACGCCTAACTTCGGCATCAACTCGGGTTCAACGCTCCCTACCGCTGGCGGCCCGTTCTTTAACGGCGGATTGCCCGGCCTGTTGCTCGAGTCGTTTGCAAGCAGCCAGCTTGACTCGCCTGCCGTCAAAGTCGGACCTTACAGCTCCTTCGCCGATATGGGCTTCTATCAAAATCGTCTCAATCCTTCAACAAATGTGATCTTGACCAAGGGCAATCACACCTTCTTTGCCGGCGGCGGATACAGCTATACGCAGTTGAACATTGAAAATCACCGCAACGGAATTGAGCAGATCAAGGCCAAGAACTTCGAGAATTTCCTTCAAGACAAAGTGCAAAGCTCGAACGTGCTCGAGACCATCGACCCAGCCACCGGCAAGAACAATGCGGATCGTTATTACCGAACCAATGAGATCGACGCCTATGTGCAGGACAAGTGGCAGATGTTGCCGAATCTAAGCATCACTCTCGGCGTGCGTTACGACTACCACGGCGGCATGACGGAAAAATACGGCGACATGTTTAACTTCGATCCCAAACTTTACAGCGTCACCGGTACTACGGCCGTTCCCAATCAGCCCTGGACTGTCAATAACGCTGGTTTCATCGTTGCCGGCAACAATAAATCGAACCCTACTCCCGGGGTCAGCGATTCCACATTAACCGGACGCCAATGGGGCATCTCTCCGCGCGTCGGCTTTGCCTGGTCGCCCAATCGCGATCACGGCAACTTCGTCGTTCGCGGCGCTGGCGGCATGTACTACGATCGTGGCGAATACTTCGTTTATCTCTCGCAACCAGCAGGCTCGGGCTACGGCGGTCCCTTCGGCGTCACCGAGTCCGCGCCGCTATCCTCTTATGTCACTGGTCAGGGCACCACGTTCGAAGATCCTATCGGTGCTGCCTTCACTTCAGCCGGCAGCCCTGCGTATGTTCCTCCAAGCGCCAACCCGGGCGTCATCAACACGGCACTGCAGAATACTCTGAATGCGATGACTGGCTCTCCAGCCTCTACTTCCAGTGATTTCTCTTTCGGCCCGAATTGCGGCGGCGTGCAAAGCCAGGAAGGCTACACTCTTTGCCCGGATGCGCTCAACTTCGGCACCTACGACCGCGCGAATACTTTGCCCTACACCATTAACTACTCGCTGGACATCCAGTGGCAACCCAACGCTCAAACGGCCCTCGACATCGGCTACGTGGGCAATCGCGGCCGTCACGCTGTGGTCCCGATTCCGTTCAATGCTCCGGTCATCGCCACCGCCACCAACCCCATCTGGGGCCAAACAGCCAGCTACGGTTTTGAAGTCCTGAACCAGAACGAGTGCGGTTCGAAATACTGTGACTACGCTCCCATCGCTGGCGAACCCTGGAACACTGAAGACGGCGGCAACACTGACTTCCGCGCACCGCTCATTGGCTTCAGCCCCAACGCCTCGTTCTACAAGACCGCGGGCAATTCCGCATACGATGCGCTCCAGGTGCACCTCAACCACCAGCTTTCGCAAAACTACATGGTTGGCGCCAGCTATACATGGAGTCACGCCCTCGACGAGCAGAGCGATCTGGGTCTGTTCTTTACCGGGAACAATCCCAACAATCTCCGCAACTCCTGGGCCTCATCCGACTTTGACCGCACCAACGTATTCTCTGCATACTTCCAGGCCTCGGTTCCCAATACCGCCAAGCCACATTCGCTTGAGGCTCAGTTCGTTAACGATTGGAACCTGAACGGCACCGCCATTGCACAAAGCGGCGAGCCCTATTCGCTCTATGAGTTCTACGGCGCCGTCGGCAGCATTCAATTCGGCGACTTTCCCACCCTCATGAACCCCGTTCTCGGAATCAAGAATCCTTCCAACCCAAAGGCTGCAATGACCGGAAACAAAGGGGCAGTCCGCGGATCGGGAGGGAGCTACATCCCGGCCATAGACCCGACACAAATCGCCATCAACTACCTGCAGCCGGGTACCGATGGCATTCCGATCTCCACTGGAACCGATCCCCAGGACATCTACGAAACCGACTATGCCTCGCCCCAGCGCAACATCTTCCGCCAATCGCCGCAAGTGCAGGTCAATCTATCGCTGCGCAAGGAGTTCAAATTCTCCGATCGGTACAGCCTCCAATACGAGTTCAACGTCTTCAACGTGACCAACACCACCAGCCTCGACGTTCCGTCTAACCAGGGACAAATCCGCCAGAACTCGGCCTGCTCCACGTCGGCCACGCAGGAGGGCATCGCCAACGATCAGAACTGCCAGCCCGGCTCATTCTATTTCGTAAACTACGGGCAGATCGTCACCAGCCCCGACCCAATTGACCAGCAATCGGCGCTCGCCAACCTCGATCAGTTGCCTTACTCCACCGGGAGCGGCAAAGGGACAAATGTTCCATTGCAGATTCCTCTCGGCACCCGCACCTGTGTCGCGGTCTATGCCATTCCCGGCGGCTGCCCGAACAACAGCGCCAACTTCGGCTCCGTCTACGGCACCATCGGCAGCAACCGCATGGTCACCATGGGCTTTCACTTCACTTACTGATCGGTTCTCGCTCAACAAAAAAATGGAGCCCTTCGGGGCTCCATTTTTTGGGGCTCTCGTCGCCGAAGATGAAAACCTCGCCGCCTGAATTTTTCAGGCTGACTATATCCACTTCATTTTTCACGGTTTGTGAACTAACCTCTCGATTTTCTCGAATTCCGAGACATTTTTCGCATTACCTATTGGAAAACCGGTCGCCTCTGCCCTACAATATTAATTCTTGAGAGAATGCCGTGCCCCTTGAGAACGCCGTCAAATGAGGGGATTCTTCAGCCCGTGTTTTGGAGTGTGGCTGAAGTTCTAGTTGGTTCCGGCCACGCGTTGTCTGCGGCACAGCGGGGCAATCGAAAAAGTTACGACGCCTCCTCGCTGCTGCCATACGAATATTTGCCTTATACGGCATTCGCGTTGTTTCGCTTGAATCGCTTTTGCGTGAGGCCATAACAGCAAATCTTTGAAGCCGGCTGGTTGGGTACGCGACTTACCCCGCCCAATTGGCCACTGCGCATTTTGGCCGCGTCCCGTATTCGGCCCAGGCTTCCTGCTCACGCGATTCGGTTGCATTTTTTCACCGGTAGTTCATAGAGGCTTTGTAAGGTTATTCGTAGGCTTCATTGCCGCGGAACCGTTCCCGGAACTATCCATTGGGTTCTGATCGATTTTCAGAAAATGTCGCAAAAGTATGATGGCTTCCCCACGTACTGCGCGTTGACCATAGCTTTGATTCAAAGCACCGGCAGCGACGCAATAATTCACTGGTGATCGGGTTAAACGTAGTCAACCACTTTGGAGGGCAGTAATGACATTCACTAGAATTCGCTTCGGTATTTCTTGCCTGGCGCTCCTCATCCTTACCGCGTGCGTCAGTTCCATCTCTTTGAACGCGCAATCCACTACGCAGGGTTCGATCGCAGGTTCCGTCCTGGACTCTTCCGATGCTGCGGTCCCTGGCGCCGCCATTCATATCCAAAACGCTGCCAACGGATTCGCCGTCAATCTCGTCACCGACAGCAGCGGCTACTTCAAGGCGCCATTGCTCGAGCCGGGTAAATACACCGTCGCCATTACTTCTCCAAACTTCGCCAACTATCGTGCTGACGACGTGCTCGTGCTCGTCGGCCAGGTAACCTCCCTCGAACCGCGTTTAGCCGTCGCCTCTTCCAGCGCCGAGGTCATCGTCACCGAGCAAGCTCCGGTCATGAACCTCGAGTCGCCCGACTTCTCCGAAACATTAAACACCAGAGCCCTTCAGAGCGTGCCCATCAATAATCGCCGCTGGTCGGCCTTGGCCCTCTCCACACCGGGCGTGGTCGGCGACACCAGCGGTTTTGGACTCGTGAGCATTCGCGGCATTAGCACGGTCCTCAACAATGTTGAGATCGATGGCGCGGACGATAACGATGCCTTTTATGGCGAGGAGCGCGGCCGCACTCGCGAAGCTTACTCCACGTCGGGAAGCGCCGTCCGCGAGTTCGCCGTCAACACAGGCGTTTACTCTTCCGAGTACGGTCGTGCAGCCGGAGGCGTCATCACTTCCGTCACCAAGAGCGGCACCAACCAAATTCACGGCCAGGCCTATTTCTGGGATCGCGAAAGCAATTGGAATGCGTATAACGATTACGCCAAAGAATCGTTTCTGAATACCACAACCAATCAGTACGTTTCACAGCACATCAAGCCCGAAGATCTGCGCAAAATCTACGGCTTCACTATCGGCGGCCCGATCTTCAAGAACAAGCTCTTCTGGATCTACACCTACGATCAGCACACGCACGTATTCCCGGGAGTTGCTATTCCCGCGAACCCGACAGCGTTCTACACGCTGCCCAATCCCTCATCGGCCTTGGCCGGCGGCAGCGCCACGGCAGTCTCGGGTTGCAATCTCACCACCGGTTATTGGACCGGCGATACCAACGCTCTCGACGCCGACGCCTGCACGCTGGCCGCGCGCCAGCATTTTACCAACGGCGGAACCTCCGCCTACGATCAGGGCGTGACCGCTTACGATACCTGGATCGGCTACATGAACGGGGATCTCGGCACTGTGCCGCGTACGGGATTTCAAGAGATCAACACTCCCAAACTTGATTGGCAGGTTAACGACAAGGAGCATGTTAGCGTGCTCTACCACCGCCTGCGTTGGGACGCTCCCGGCGACGTCCAGACCTCAACCACCAACTCCTACGCACGGGATACCTGGGGTAATGATTTCGTCAAGCTGGACTATGGCGTCGCCAAACTCACCAGCCTTCTCTCTTCCAGCATGAGCAACGAGGTCCTTTATCAGTACAGCCGCGAGGGACTGGCTGATACCCAACAACCGCTGACCAGCTACACCAAGAACTACCTCGAGGGCAATGGCATCACCGCCAATAAATCCATTCCAGAAGTTGCCATGGATACCGCGGAGGGAATGTCCATGGGCTCGCCGTACTATTCCTACCGTCCTGCCAATCCCGCTGAGAATAAATGGCAGATCGGTGACATCCTTTACTGGAGCAAGGGCAATCACAGCTTCAAGTTCGGCGTGGACGAGTTGCACAACTACGACTTTACAAATTCCTACGGATTCGATGGCAACGGATATTACACCTACAGCTATGTCGGCAATTTCATCAACGACGAGATGAACGTTGCCGCCGGGACAACTGGCGGATGCAGCACCTCAAACCTTAGAAACGGTACTGCTACCAGCAACGCTGTCGGCGCTTCCCCTTGCTACTCCACATTCGCGCAAACATTTGGGCCGCATATCTACGCTGACGGAACCCTTGACTCCGGAGTTTTCGGCCAGGACAACTGGAAGATCACTCCGCGTCTTACCCTGGAACTCGGCCTGCGCTGGGATTACGAGGCATTGCCGCCCCCGACGCCCAGTCTGATCGCCGCAACCGGCACCTTCGTTCCGTATCCGCAGTTGGCAAACAACCCGAGCGACAAGATGAACTTTGGGCCGCGCGTCGGCTTTTCATACAACGTTGACGGCGCCGGCAATACAGTTCTCCGCGGCGGTTATGGTATCTATTACGGCCGCATCAACAATGGCGAGCTGCTCGATATCCGCTTCGGTACCGGAAGTCCGAATAGCCAATTCACCACAACCTACAAGGTCAACACTGCTGGCGCCCCAACACTGCCCAATATCGTAGCCGGCGCAGGCGCTGCCGGGGCCGTCCCAAGCTCCAACTTCTTGGCCGCCAATCTGCGCAGTCCCGAGGTTTCGGAGTACGACCTGGAGGTACAGCAGGCTTTCGGCCGCGGCACCTTCTTCGCGGTCAGCTACCTGGGGTCGCAGGGACGCGAGTTACCCAACTTCCTTGACGTCAACCTGAATCCAACTCAAACCACCATTCCCGTCACAGTCTCGGACGCATCCGGAAAGGGCCCCCTTGGCCCGAACGGTACCGTCCTCCAGGTTCCCCAATTCACGGGCTATGGAAACACCGCCCTGTTCGGCGCAGTAGCGAGTAGCTTCCAGGTCATCACTGAGATGGTCAGCAACGTCAACTCCAACTACAACGCCTTAGTGGCTGAAGTCCAAAACCACTCTCTCAAGAGTGTCCAGTTCGATGCCAACTACACCTGGTCCCACTCGCTGGACTTCGGACAGAACGCCAATACGACCAGTACCGCAATCAATGCTTGGTACGATCCATATAAGAACCCGCGCCTCAATTACGGCGACTCTCAATGGAACACTCCTAACCGCTTTGTCGCCTATGCTCTTTACAGCTTCCCAAATATTTCGTCCGGCAATCCGCTCAAGTGGGTCGCCAACGACTGGACCCTCGACGACAGCTTCCAAATGTCCAATGGCTTGCCCTATACCATCGGCGTAAGCGGATTCTTCAGCGCCGGCATTCTCAGCGATTGGAACGGCGGCTCAGGCTCCACGATGATTCCGCAGATCGGACCAAACACTGGGCGCTATCCGCGGCACATCGTGGACGACGTCCGCTTGCAAAAGGCCATCGCCTTCGGAGAGGGGCGCAGCCTTGAACTGATGGGCAACTTTTTCAACATTGCCAACCACCAGAACATTGACGGGCTCGGTACCACTGCCTACAAGTTGTCCGGATCAACGGCGACCTTTCAAGGACAGGGCACCGCGAATCCCTCGAACAACACCTTCCTGATTCCCACAAGTTCCAATAACAGTGGCTTCGCCTTCACTCCGCGTCAGATCGAAATCGCTGCCCGCTTGAACTTCTAATGTGGCGGCAATTCACAGCGCGGCGGCTTCGGTCGCCGCGTTTTTCTTTGCGTCTGATCCGTTTCTCCACCTGCTTACGCCCTCGTCGCGGACTTGTTGCGTCCCGCCACCACATAAAACGCTGCGCCAAATTTGCACTGTTCCAATGCGCGGAATGGTTGCCCTGAAAATCGCCGTGAAACAAAACCGATGGTTCCCATGGTCATACGAGCAATGCCACAAAGGTCAGAAAATGTCCATTTGGACTCTTCCCAGTCACCCATCTGCCTCATTTTCTATGACTTCCAACCTTCGAATTTCTGTTTATGTCACGAATATTCATTCCATATGGCAAAAATTCATGTTACTTTCGTTCATTCACAAAATACTTCCTGTTGAAATCTCTCCCGTAATTCCGTTATGTTGAATCACTCCCTCAATCTTTTAATTGGGAGTTCCGTCCAGGTTCGGACCTCCTGAGGTGTAGAAATGATTTGCCCCAAATGCCAATCTGCCGCTCTATCCGTCGTCCCGGCAGAAGTTCGGTTGTATCGCAACAGTCCACGCACTTTGAGCCATCCCCCCATGACGCCCTCCCCTGACATTCGAGTGTGCCTGGATTGTGGTTGGTCGGAGTTCGTGATTCCGCGCGCATGGCTTTCCGCCGGATGGTTACGTTCACTGCGCCCGCAGCCAACGGTGCCCGAGTCCGGAATCGCAGCTGTGCCTGCAACCGCCGCAATTATGTAGAGCGGACAATTCGTTTTATCCGGCCCCCGTTGAATCCATGCTTGGGCCAATTGGCGGCATTTCCAAAAGTGCTCGGCGCCAAAGGTTCTCTTGTGCGAAAACAAAAGCCCCCAGCCGAAGCTGGAGGCTTTTAGTTTTTGCGCCGAAGGCGCGTTTCGCCGTATGCGCAGGACTAGTACATTCCGTCCATGCCGCCGCCGTGTCCGCCGCCTGCCGGAGCCGCCTTAGGCTCAGGAATTTCGACGACCAATGCTTCGGTGGTCAGCAACAGTGCCGCGATCGACGCCGCATTTTGCAGCGCGGTCCGCGTCACCTTTGTCGGATCGATAACGCCGGCTTTCACCAGGTCCTCGAACTTGCTGGTCAGCGCGTTGTAACCGTAGTGGCTCTCTTTTGACTCGAGCACCTTGGCAATCACCACCGCGCCCTCTTCGCCTGCGTTGGCAACGATCTGACGCAACGGCTCTTCCAGGGCACGAAGTACGATCTGTGCGCCGGTCCTCTCGTCGCCGCTGAGCGTGCCAATCAGCGTCTGAACCGCGGGTATGCAGCGCACCAGCGCCACGCCGCCGCCGGGGACGATTCCCTCTTCCACGGCCGCGCGCGTCGCGTGCAGTGCATCTTCAACGCGAGCTTTCTTCTCCTTCAGCTCGGTCTCAGTCGCCGCGCCCACCTTGATAATGGCCACACCGCCCACCAGCTTCGCCAACCGCTCCTGAAGCTTTTCCTTGTCGTAGTCTGAGGTGGTCTTCTCAATCTGCGCCCGGATCTCCTTCACGCGGCCTTCGATGTCGCTGGCCTTGCCTGCGCCGTCAACAATCGTGGTGTTGTCCTTATCGATGCTGATGCGCTTCGCCTTGCCCAGGTCCTCGAGCTTCACGCCTTCCAGCTTGATGCCCAAGTCCTCGGTGATGGCTTTGCCGCCAGTCAGAATCGCAATGTCGCCCAGGATGGACTTGCGACGATCGCCAAATCCAGGAGCCTTCACCGCCGCCACGTTCAGCGTGCCGCGCAGCTTGTTCACTACCAATGTTGCCAGCGCCTCGCCCTCAACATCCTCGGCGATAATCAGCAACGGCTTGCCACCGCGCGCAACCTGCTCCAACAATGGCAGCAGATCCTTCATCGCGCTGATCTTCTTCTCGTAGATCAGGATGTACGGATCTTCGAGAATAACCTCAAGCCGCTCCGCATCGGTCACGAAGTACGGGCTCAGGTAGCCGCGATCGAACTGCATTCCGTCCACGGTCTCGAGGCCAGTGTGCATGGTCTTCGACTCTTCAATCGTGATCACGCCATCCTTGCCCACTACCTTTACCGCCTCGGCGATAATCGCGCCGATCTCTTCGTCGCCGTTCGCCGAAATCGTGCCCACCTGGGCCACTGATCCCTCGTTCACCGGCTTCGACAACTTGCCAAGTGCGCCGTCTTGCGCCCACTTGCCGTCCTTGTCGCGCGAGCCGATCACCACTGTCACGGCCTTCTCAATGCCGCGCTTCAGGGCCGTCGGGTTCGCGCCCGCCGCCACCGTCTTCACGCCTTCGCGGAAGATCGATTGCGCCAGCACAGTCGCTGTCGTCGTTCCGTCGCCGGCCACGTCGCTGGTCTTCGAGGCAACCTCGCGAACCAACTGCGCGCCCACGTTCTCCATCGGGTCCTTCAGGTCAATCTCTTTGGCCACCGTCACGCCGTCTTTGGTGATGGTGGGCGAGCCAAACTTCTTCTCGATTACAACGTTCCGGCCCTTCGGCCCGAGCGTCGCCTTCACTGCGTCTGCCAGCGTGTTCACGCCGCGCAGAATCGCCTGACGGGAATCTTCACCGTGCAAAATTTGCTTTGCCATTTCCTTTAACTCTCCTTAGTCGGTTGTCAAATTCTCAAATCGCGTTTCGGACTCTTGGCGCCGCCATCATGCCGCTACCGCAACTTTCGCTGCGCGCGCAAGCGCGGTCCGCCCGTCCGGCCAGGACTACTTCTTCAGGATGCCGAGGACTTCTTCCTCGCGCATGATCAGCAGCTCTTCGCCGTCGATCTTGATCTCCGTGCCCGAATACTTACCAAATAGCACGCGATCGCCCGCCTTCACGTCCAGCGGAAATACCTTGCCTTCGTCGTTCGACTTGCCCTTGCCCACGGAGATAACTTCTCCCTCCTGGGGTTTTTCCTTCGCGCTGTCCGGGATGATGATGCCGCCGCGGACCGTCTCGCCCTCTTCCACCCGGCGAACCAGAATCCGGTCATGGAGTGGTGTGAATGTCGTCGTTGCTGCCTTTACTGCCATCGCTTTGGTTCTCCTTATTGCGTGTATTGTTTCGTTGTTTTCGCGTGCCGGCTTGTGCCCGGAACGCGGGTCTTGGTTACTCTTAAGAACAAAAGATTCAGTAGGTTGCGGAGTTCATCCCGCCAGGAATTGCAGCCGCCCTTGTCAGCACTGCCACCAGTCCACCCTTGCGGACTAGCACTCCTACCTTCCAACTGCTAACGATAAGCAGCCCGGCAACGTTTGTCAAGGGCCTCGAGGCGAATATATGAGTGATTTACACTCACATTGTTATCATTTTGTAAATTTCCCTTTCCTGCCCGTACCCCAGCCAAGCTACCCCCTCCCCGCCGACCAACTGCACTCTCAAACCCCTCAGATCGCCCTCAAGTCCAACGCTCTCGCTTCCATTTACAATGGAAACCATGTTCCGCCGTTCATTTCTCCCGCTCTGCGTCGTTTTGTCCTCATTTGGCCTCATCGCCGGTCCGGTCGCCATTCGCGCCCAGGATAACGACTCCCATCACGGGCGCAAATACAAGGTCCCGCCGCCTTCTTCGCGAATTGAAGTCACAGTGGTGCGCGACTACAACGGCAAGCCAATCCACGACGCCCATGTCATCTTTCACCCCATCGAGGGCGATCACGATACGGGCGCTCTCGAGCTGAAGACAAACGACGACGGTAAGGCCATCATCGACGTGATTCCTATCGGCGACACGGTCAATCTTCAAGTCATTGCCGATGGTTTCCAAACCTCGGGCGAGGTCTACAAAATCGACAAACCCAATATGTCGATGGAGGTCCGCCTCAAGAGACCGGTTCAGCAATACTCCACATACAAGAACTCGACGCCCAACTCCGGCGCTTCCGGACAACCCGATCCGCCGCCGAATCCAAGTCCATCCCAGCCACCTCCCAAGTGACCGGTATTTCACTCGTCCCGCCGACTTTAATGGTTGCCCCATCCTTTCGGCGTCTTCCGCCGGAACGGTGGGAATGGTCTCACTCCGCCAACTCTGCGAACTCGCTAAACTGATCCTGTGAATCCCAATACCCCACTCGTCGGCAAATCGGTCTTCGTCACCGGTGGCGCTCGCCGCCTGGGCCGTGCCATAGCGCTCACACTCGCCGAAGCCGGCGCTGACGTCGCCATTTCATACCGCTCATCCGAATCCGAAGCCGCAGCCACGGCTGCTGCAATTTCCGCACTCGGCCGCCGCTCTCTCGCGGTCCCTTGCGACGTGCGCTCCGAAACTTCCGTCCGTGCCGCCGTCGCTCAAGTCATCGCCGGCTTTGGCCTCCTCGATATCCTCGTCAATAACGCCGCCGTCTTCGCCTCCGCTGCACTCGAAAGCCTTTCCCTCGACCAATGGGACACAGTCTTCGAAACCAACGCCCGCGGCCCGTTCCTCGTCGCGCGCGAAGCTCTGCCTCATCTCCGCACTGCGCGTGGCCGCATCATAAACATGGGTTCGCTCGGTGGTTTCCACGCCTGGGCCGGGCACGCCCACTACTGCGCCTCAAAGGCCGCACTCCACATGCTCACTCAAGCCATGGCCAAGGCGTTCGCGCCCGATGTCAGCGTGAACTGCGTCGCTCCCGGCTGGATCGAACTTAGCGAGGCCTCCGATTCCGCGTCTGCGGTCGCCCCATCTTTTACTCAACCGAATCCCGGTAGAGCCGAGCTCCAGGCCGCCCGCTTCGCCGCCAAAACTCCCATGGGCCGCAATGGCAATGCGGATGACGTCGCCCAGGCCGTCCTATTCTTTGCGACCGGCCCGCACTTCATCACCGGCCAAACCCTCGTAGTCGATGGCGGCCTCGGACTTAACTAACGCTCTGTCATCCTGAGTGAAGATCGCGCAGCGATCGAAGTCGAAGAACCTGCATTTTCTTTGGTGTTCACTAAGCTCCGCCATCCCCGCTAACTCCGCCGCTATTTTCCAAACAGCCTGCTCCAGAAGCCCGCCTTCGCTGCGCCATCGCCACCGTCAGACTGTCGGGCCGCCCCTCTTCGTTCGGATTTCGATCTCTCCGTGCCAGTCTGCTCGGCAAATTGCAGCGGCACATCCTCCCACAATCCCATTGCCTCCGGCTGTTTCGGCCACGGCGCGCCCTCCACCGCAACTCGCGGATTCGTCTCGCACAGCCGCATCGCCGTCTCCTCGCCCTGCCGCTGGGCCACGTACTCAAATCCTGTCTTCAAATGCGGCGGCCGCCACACCGGATGATGCGCATCCGTCGCCAGAAAATGAATCCAGTTCCGCTCGAGCAATTCGTTGGCAAAAGCTTCCTGCGCCTTCCCGAATCGCCCATAGAGCGAGCCGCTGGTCACCTGCACCAGGCAGCCGTTCCGCATCCACTCGCCGAGCAAGCGCGGCTGCCGCAGCACCGCCGGATACCGCTCTGGATGCGTGACGATCAGCGTGTATCCCGCGGCCTGCAACCGCAAAATCGCTTCATTCATGCTCGGCTCAATCTCTCCCCATGAAAACTCAATCAGCAGATAGCCCTTCCCGCCGATCGAATATCGCAGCGGATTCGCCGTCGCATCGAGCACATTCTCAGGCGTCATGTGGAAGTCGCAACCCAGGCTTAACTCCACTACATCCTTCAGCTTTTCCTTCAGCTCGGCGAACCGCTCCTCAATCAGCGGCTTGTTGTAAGGGTGCTCATTGTTCGCGTGCGGCGTGCACACAATGTGCGTCACGCCCTCATCCGCCGATGTTCGAGCCATGTCGAGCGACGCCTGCAAGTCAGGCGCTCCGTCATCCACTCCATAAATCAGGTGATGATGAATATCGATCATGGTTCTATCTATTTATAGAGGTTGCAGGATCGATAAGCCGCGATTTCCGTCACACGAGAGACAGATGTGTGTACCCACTTGGCCAACTCGCTGACCCGCTGACTTGCCGACTCGCTAACTCGCCGTCTTCTCCAGCGCCCCAAGCATCGACTCAAAAATCCCCCGCCCATCCGCAGACCCCAGCAGCACCTCGCTTGATCGATCCGGATGCGGCATCATCCCCAGCACATTCCGCCCTTCGTTCAGAATTCCGGCAATATTACTCAACGACCCGTTGGGATTCGCCTCCGCCGTGATCGCGCCTTCTGGCGTCGCATAGCGGAACGCAATCCGATCATCGCTCTCGAGCCGCTTCAACTCCTCCGGCTCGCAAAAATAGTTCCCTTCCATGTGCCCAATCGGAATCTTGAGCACCGCGCCCTTCTTCAGTTGATTTGTAAATGGGCTGTCGGCCGTCTCCACGCGCAAGTGCACCTGCTTGCAGATGTACTTCAGCCCTGCGTTCCGCATCAGAGCGCCCGGCAACAATCCGCTCTCGGTCAATATCTGGAACCCGTTGCAGATTCCAGCCACCAGCCCGCCGCCCGCTGCAAATCGCTTCACCGCCTGCATCACCGGCGAAAACCGCGCAATCGCGCCGGTCCTCAGGTAGTCGCCATAGGCAAATCCGCCCGGAACCAGCACCGCGTCCACACCCTGCAAATCTTCGCTGTCATGCCACAGGAAAACCACCGGCTGCCGCGCCACTTCGGCAATCACGTTGTAGGTATCGTGATCGCAATTCGACCCCGGAAAAACCACTACGCCGAATTTCATAGGTTCAGATTAACAGCTTCGCGCATGCGCCGATGCGAGTCACGAGCGAACTTATGCTGAAAATGTCGCGCGATCGGAAACCCCAGTCGGGCCAGGAAATGTCGCGGCCGTGAAACGGCCTCCAGTTCGTAACTCACTTCTGCCGTCTCTGGATTGCGGCGCAAAATAAATGTCTCCTCGCCCTGCTCGACGTGCTGATTCGTTGTCGAATAGAGAAACCCAAATTCTGTCTCCGAATCTACCGTTTCCAGAATCCTGCTCAGGTTCACGGTCCAGAAGCCGAGCGTGCGAACCTCGACCGCGATGATTTGTCCGCACTCAATGGGAGCTGCCGCATTCACAACACGCACCCATCCAAGATCAAACATTCTCCAATTCATGAAGGCGCGTTTAGCTGAAGCAAAAACCTCATCGCCAAAGCCCAGGCTCGACCGGCTTCGATCATGCGCGAGTCTTCCCGTATCGACGGTCGCGGGCACGCCCCCAATCGACAACAACCGAGGACACCCGGACGGGGCCGCTGCGACAGACGAAATCTGATCATCTATCTCGGCGCTCGTGAATCGGCGAAGGCGGAACACTTATTCAGTATCCGGGATTTCGACACACATTGAGACTTCCACTTAGTTGCGCAAGCTCTACACCGCCACGCATCTCCGTTAATTGGAGACAGAAGTTAACCCGCTAGCGCCAGCATCTTCGCGCAATTCACCCGCACCAAGCTCCCGCACCGCCCAACCGGCGATCAGCAAACTCGGCGCAACAGCAGGCTCGACCTCGCCCAGTTGACCCAGGGTCGTATGCACCACCCGCTCGTCCGGCTGCGCAGCACACGAAACCACCGCGCACGGCAGATCTGCCGGCAAGCCTTCGGCCAGCCATTCCGCCGCGAGCAATCCCAACTCGCGTCCCGGCATATAAACCACGCGAGTTCCAGCCTCAACCGCGGGCAGCGCCTCGCGATTGTGCGATTGCGCATGGTGCCCGGTAGTGAGAATCACATGCGACGCCCAATCGCGGTCAGTCAGTGATCGGCCAATCGCAGCAGCTGCAGCAAACGCAGCTGACACGCCCGGCACAATCTCAACCGGCACACTGGCCTCGGCCAGCGCGGCCAGTTCTTCGGCGGCGCGACCGAACAGCAGCGGGTCGCCGCTCTTCAATCTCACCACGCTGCGATTCGCCTGCGCGTGCTCAATCATCAGCGCGTTAATCCCTTCCTGCGTAATGGTCTTTCCCCCGCAGCGTTTGCCCACGTTCACCACTTCAACGCCGGATCTCGCCAAATCCAAAACCGCCTGCGGAACCAGGTCGTCGTGCAGAATCACGTCAGCGCTCTCGATCAGTCGCACCGCTTTCAGCGTCAGCAATTCAGGATCACCCGGCCCTGCTCCAACCAGATAAACGCTGCCCGCAATCGCTCGCGCCAATTCCCTGCCTGTTCGCGCCAACTGCTTCGTTTCGCACAGCGCCGAATCGCAAATCTGCCTCTGCGCCAGCTCGTGCAGCAACAGTCTTCGCTCTTCGCTACGCGGATGTGTGGCCAAGACCTCGCGCCGCAGCTCGCCCAGTTTCGCCAGCCATTGCCCCAAATCCTGTGGCAATTGCTCGTCAATCTCCCGCCGCAACCGCTGCGCCACAGCCGGGCTCTCGCCAGCTGTCGAAATCGCAATCTGCAGATCGCCGCGGCTTACCACTGACCCGAAAAAGAAATCGCAGTTGGGAATGTCGTCCACGCTGTTGCAGGGAATGCCGCGCGCCAATGCCTCACGATAAACCGCGGCGTTCACTTCGGGCACATCGGTTGCCGCAATCACAATAAAGTTGCCGTCAAGGTCCGCTGGTTCAAACTCCCTCTGCACCCACTCGAGTTTTCTCTCCGCCGCGAGTTCCTTTACCTCGGCCCGCGCCTCGGGCGCAATCACGCGCAGCCGCAGGCCCGTCTTGAGCAGAGATCCGATTTTCTCCAGAGCCACATTTCCCGCGCCAACCAGCAGGCACTGCCGTCCTTCGAGTTTTAAGAAAATCGGCAACAAACTCATCGGCTCTTCAAAGCTCCTGGCTGCTAATCCTTAGTCGCACTTCCCTACTGGCTATTCCCTATTGGCTACTGGCTGCTCTTCTCACTCCGCCACCGCGTGCGGCACTGGCCCTGCCGGCAAGTCTCGCTCTACTGGATCCACAGTTTCGCCGGCCAAATGCGCACGCAACTCGTCGTTCGTGTGCCGCCCAAACCACGCGCGCAGATTCTCTTCCCCGCTGCGCTCCCCAAGATACTGCCGCAGTAGCCGCTCAATCGCCTCCGGCACCAGCGGCGCAGGGCAGCGATAACCCACCGGCCGTGAAATCGCCGCGTGCTGGCCAACGGCGCCGCCCACGCAAAAATAGAACGCGTCCGTCAACTTGCCCTCGTGTTTGATCTTTTTGCCTTCCAGGCCAATGTCCGCAATCCAGTGCTGGCCGCAACTATTCGGGCAGCCGGTCACGTGCAGCTTTAATTGCTGATCGAACTGTGGCAGCCGCTCCTCCATCTCGTCGACCAGCCAGCGCGTAAAGCCCTTGGTTTCCGTAATGGCCAGTTTGCAGAACTCCGTTCCGGTGCACGCAACGGCGCCACGCCAGAATTGCGACCCTTCCACATGCAATCCAATCTGGCCGAGCTCGCCCGCCAGTTCATTCGCCTTCGCTTTGGGCACATCAATAATCACCAGGTTCTGTGAGACAGTCGCGCGCAGCGCGCCGCTTCCAAACCGTTCCGCCAACTCCGCCGTCGCCACAAGTTGATCGCCAGAGAGACGTCCGCGCAGCACCGATGCTCCCACATACGCCAATCCCTCCTGGCGCTGCGGATGAATGCCCACATGATCGCGAAGAATGTCGTCAGGAACCTTCTCCTCAGCAGCCGGATCGAGCTTGAATCCAATCTTCGCCTGCAACTCGTCAAGAAAGCGCTCCGCCGTCCAACCTTCGCGCATGAACAAATACTTCATCCTCGCTCTGTCGCGGCTTTCGCGCAGTACCTGCTGATCGCGAAAAATCTCCGTCACACCGCGCGCCACGCGAGTCGCCTGATCCGGCCTTATAAACGCATCCAGTTTCACCGCCAGATGCGGCTCGTTTGAAAGTCCACCGCCCACGCGCAGCGAGTAGCCCACTTCGCTGCCACGCACCGCAGCCGTCAACGCAATGTCATTGATCTCTGGATAGCTGCACCACGAAGGGCAGCCCGTTGCGCAAATCTTGAATTTGCGCGGCAGGTTGAAGAAGTCGTTGTTCGCCGTCAGCTCATGTGCAATTGCGCGTGCGATCGGCGACGCATCGATCAGCTCGTCCGCGGCCACCCCCGCCAGCGGGCAGCCCGTCACGTTGCGCACCACATCGCCGCAAGCGCCCTTCGGCGACAGTCCGATCGCATCCAGCGCGTCCACCACCTCTGGCAGTGACTCAATCGTCAGCCAGTGCAGCTGGATGTTCTGTCGCACCGTAATGTCTGCCAAGTTGCGCGCGTATTTTTGCGTGATTTCGCCGATCGTCCGCAGTTGGCTCGCGGTAACGATGCCGTTGGGAATGCCGATGCGCATCATGAACCATTCGGTGGTCAGGCCTTCTCCGCCCTTGCCGCCGGTCACGCCCGCTCCGTCGCCCTGCGTATATACGCCCCACCATTTAAAGTAGGCCGACGCCCACTCCGGCACCACGCTTGAGCGCCCTTCGCGCGCAAACGCGCGAACTTCGTCAAAAGCCTCCCACGGATTCTTTTCGCGCTTCAGCCGCTCCATCCGCTGGGCTTTAGTTTCTTTTGGCGCCGCCGGCGTCGTTGGTTCGCTCATCTTTTCTCTCTTCTCTTTTCGCTTCTATTGTCCCGCCGCAATGAAATGCCCGCGAGAGCTTCTGGCTCAATCGCGGGCATCGGGAAAACCGTGGACTCTTGTTTGGAAGCTCAGACCCAGGTCACCTTTGCCGCGCGAGCGGCATACACGAGCGACAACAGGCCATGGCTTCCATGCTCAGAATATTAGACTTATTTGGTCTGAATTGCAATCTCAGCCGCTGCAAAAGGCCCGTACAGCACGACTTGCGCGCCATCAGCCTAAATCAATCTATGCCCAACCCACGCCCAACCTACGCCGTCTTCTCCACCGGTCGCGCCGCCTTTTTGGGAGCTCTATCAACCACCTCCGCGGGCCGCGTAGACGCCCACCAGGTCAGTGCAAGCCCCACCACAACCGCACCTGCGCTCGCCAGTTGCGCATTCGATAAACCCAAAATCACCTTGGGGTTGCGCCGGATAAATTCAACCAGAAAGCGAGAAATTCCACTGAGCGCCAGATACTGCCCCACAATCGCGCCCGTAGCGTGCGTCTTGCCCTGCCTCCACCACAACCAGCTGCTGATCAGCAATCCCGCGCCGAACTCGTAAAGCGGCGTCGGATAAACCGGTACCTGAACCGGCTCGATCCCATTCGGAAATGCCATGCCCCACGCGCGAAACGCGTGGCCGAAAATATGCACCGTCTGGATCGCGATTCCGTAGCAGCCGTCTCCCGAAAGAAAGCACCCGATGCGCCCCACTCCATACCCGATCGCCGCCGCCGGAGCCAGCAAGTCCAGCGTGCGCAATGGCCCGAGCTTCGCCCGCCATCCCATAAACAGCAGCGCCACGATGCCGAACGTCAGTCCGCCATACCAGGCGAAACCGGCGTTATCCCACAAAACCCGCCAGCCAATTTCCCTGAACTCTGAAGGCGTATCCAGCACATGCCAGATCTTCGATCCAATGATGCCCACGACCAGCGCGACCGCCACCATTCCGACGGCATCGGCCTCAATGTGCGCCCGCTTGAACGCGCGGTCAGCCACAATCGCGCCCATTACCGCCGCCACCCACAGCATCAGCCCGAAGGTAGGCAGGTTAAACGACCCAATGTGAAGATAAGGAATCATCTCTCTTTAAGTATAGACGTCTTTAAAACCTAATTCGACTCCTGGCGCCCCCATGTCCGCTATCCTTGCGAATCCCTTACCCAGCCCCCAACACGGCACCCGCCCTCGCTCCGCCGGAGCGGAACCCCGCTGTCTGGCCGACCTGCTGACCCGCTGACTTGCTGACTCGCTGCTTTCCACCCCCGATTTTCACAGCCCGAACTAATCGAATTCGAGCGATACTGTCTGCATGGCTACCTTGACCTACCAGGGTCTCGACGTTCTTTATTCCCGCCAGCAAATCGCCGAGCGCGTCACCGAAATGGGCGCGCAAATCACCCATGACCTCAACGGAGAAAAGCTGGTCATGATCGGCGTCCTCAAGGGCGCTGCCTTCTTTCTCGTCGATCTCTCCCGCGCCATCCAGGCCGACGCCACATTCGATTTTGTCGCCGTCTCCAGCTATGGCCTCGGGAAGCGCTCCAGTGGCGCCGTCAAAGTCATCAAGGATCTCGACCAGCCGATCGAAGGCAAAAACGTCCTCATCGTCGAGGACATTCTCGACACCGGCCTGACCCTTGCCTATCTCCGAAAGCTCTTCGCGCAGCAACACCCAAAGTCGCTCCGCATTGCGACGCTTCTCGATAAGCCTTCCCGCCGCATTGAGAAAATCGACGCTGACTACGTCGGCTTCTCCATTCCCAACCTGTTCGTCATCGGTTACGGAATGGACTACGCGGAGCGCTACCGCAATCTGCCCGACATTTGCATCATGCCGCCTGACCAGCCCGCCTGACCCGACAAGTGTTCTGAAACCGGCCAGCAAATGGGCGAGCCCCGTACTACCAGACTTGCAGAATTCGATAACACCATCGTCCACACCGCTCACCCGCTGGTTTACACCATCGTTTCTGTGCGCCGATTGATTTGCACCGGTTTAATTTGAGCCCGGCCTCGAAGCCGCCGTATACTCATCTCCCGGTACTCGTCTGCCGGCACTGGGCACGACCTGAATGAAGATATGTTCTGATAACGAAGTCCGTGCATCATAACCAGGAGCATCCCCCATGTCCGCCACCATCGCAATCCCGAACTCCGATCTCGATTTTGATAACGGAACCTTCGACTCGGCGGCCTTTACTTCCAAAGCTCTCGCCGATTGGCAATCGCTCGCCGCCGTAATCGATCACTCACTCCTCAAGCAAGACGCCACGCGCAAGCACGTCGAATCTCTCTGCGCCGAAGCCGCCCGTTATCGCTTCGCATGCGTCTTCGTCAATCCCGTCTGGACAGCCACTGCGGTCAGCCTTCTCGCCGGCACCGGCGTTCCCGTCGGCGCAACGATCGGCTTTCCCCTTGGCGCATCGCTGGCTTCCACGCTGCGCTACGAAGCTGAAACGCTCATTCGCCTCGGCGCTCGAGAGCTCGGCATGGTCCTGCCAATCGGCCAGATGAAAAGCGGCCAGCATCACGCCGTTCATCACGCCATTCACTCGCTCGCCGCCGTCGCTCATCATCACGGCGCCGCGCTCAAGGTCAATCTCGAAACCTGCCTGCTCACCATGCAGGAAAAACTGCGCGCATCCGAGATCGCCATTCAGGCCGGCGCGGATTTCATTAACACTGCCACCGGTTTTGCCTCAGGCGGCGCAACCCCCGTCGATGTCGCCCTAATGCGCGGAGTCGTCGGCGCACGCTGCGGCGTCAAGGCTGCGGGCCGCATCCGAACTGTCGCCCAGGTGCGCACCCTGCTTGAAGCCGGAGCCAACCGCATCGGCTCCTCCGCCTCCGTCGCCATCCTCCGCGAACTCGGCGCGGAGTAAGCAGGGACCGAGTGACCAAGGGAACAAGGGAACAAGAAGACTCACTGCCTTAATTTATTGATCAAAGCATTCAAGAGCCGGCTGACGTCTGCTGACAGACCCTCTGCAGACATTCGTCGTTTCTCCTCGCCAAGCCCCAGCGCTCCTGCAATCATGAGTTGCGTCTGCAACTCGCAGTTTGAGCCTCTCGCATATCCGAGCGACTGCAAATACTCGCCCTTGGTCGATCTGCCGTAACCTTCAGCGATATTGCTCGCGATAGAAACAGCTGCACGTCGCATTTGATTCGTCAGACCGAATAGCTCAGACTTTGGGAACGATGAAGAGAGACGATAGATTTCAGTACTCAGCTGCAACGCTCGCTGCCACACAATGAGATCCTTGAACGATGCTCCCACGTTCGGCTCCTTTAAACTTAGTCATGAGGTGTTTGGTTCAGAGATAGGCCAACACACGAACCTCTCGTGTGACTGAGCGCACTCTCGGCCTTCTTTCTTGTTCCCTTGTTCCCTTGGTCCCTTGTTCCCTGTCGCTGCGTTATCATTCGTTGACCCCCAATGTCCGAAAACCCTCCATCTCCGCCATCACACGACTTCGAAGGCGACTATCGCCCGGCCGACCGCGCCATTTCGCCGGCTGCTCTCGATCCCATCAACGCCCGCATCGAGCCTGCCGACGTCGCTTTCCTCATGCGCCTCACCGACGCACTCAATACCACGCTCGATCTACAAACCCTTCTCAGCCGCACCTCCGAACTCGTGCGCTCCCTCATCCCGTATCGCATCTTCGCCATCTTTCTTCTCAATGACCGCACGCACGAGCTGCGCATGCGCTATCAGATCGGCCACACTCCGCAGATTGAGCGCACGCGCGTTCCTGTCGGCAAAGGAGTCGTTGGCCAGGTCGCGCTCACCCGCGAACCCATCCTCCTCAACGACGTCGCTACCGCCGACTTCTACGTCGCCGCCAATCCCGACGTGCGCTCTGAGCTGGCCGTGCCTCTCATCGCGAAAAACCGCCTGATCGGCGTCATGGATCTCGAAAGCGAGCAGCTCGATTTCTTCCGCCCCGAGCATCTCCACGTGCTCACTTTGACTGCTTCGCGCATCGCGCAGGCAATTGAGAACGCCCGCCTCTACGCTCGCGTCACCCGCCAGGCGCAGACCCTCGAGGTCCTCAATGAAATCGCCGTCGAGCTTGCCTCGATCCTCGATCTGCGCCCTCTCCTCGAACGCATCGGCCAACTCCTTCGCCGCCTCATCGACTATCAGATGTTCACCATCATGCTCCTCGATGAAAAAGGCGAGACCCTCGTCACGCGTTACGCCTGGCGCTTCGGCTACGTTCACGCGCCCATTCGCCGCGTCTCCATCAACAGCGGCATTGTCGGTGCAGCGGTCAGCGAGTGGCGTCCCATCAATGTCCCCGACGTCACCAAAGATCCGCGCTATTTGCCCATGAATCCCGAGACTCGTTCCGAGCTCATCGTCCCGCTCTTCTACAAGGGACGCATCATCGGCGTGCTCGATCTCGAACACACCCGCCCCGGCTTCTTCAATGAAGAGCACGAGCGCATGCTCACCACTCTCGGCGCGCAAATTGCCATCGCAATCGAAAATGCACGCCTCTATCAGGCCGTGCACCGCCAGGAACGCCAGCTTGAGAAAGACATCACCATGGCCCGCGAGGTGCAACTCCGTCTGCTTCCCACAGAGGCTCCCTCGCATCCCCACGCTGACATGGCCGTTCGATTTTTGCCCGCGCGCACCATCGGCGGAGACCTCTACGATTTCCTCGACTACGGCCCCAATCGCACCGCCATTGTTCTCGGCGACGTCAGTGGAAAGGCCGCGCCCGCCGCGCTCTTTGCCGCGCTCGTCAGCGGCATCATGCGAGCCGCCGCCGCGCAAGCACCTGAGCCGGCCGCCATGCTCGGTCTTCTCAACGACGCACTGCAGGAGCGCAAGCTCGACTCACAATACGTCACCATGCTCTTCGCTCTCTGGAACGACGAGAACCAGACCCTCCAGGTCGCCAACTCAGGCGCAGTCCAGCCCGTCTTTTGCCGTGCAGGCCAGCCGCTCTCCGTCAAAGCTGAGGGCTTTCCGCTGGGCATGTTTCCTGACGTCACTTATGACGAGTTGAGCGTCTCCGCCCAGCCCGGCGATGCCATCGTCTTTGTCTCGGATGGAATTCTCGACGCCGAAAACGAGAAGGAAGAAATGTACGGAGAGGACCGCCTTGCTGGATTGCTCTGCGCCAGCCGCGAAATGCCCGCCTCAGAAATCGCCGAGGCCATCCTCGCCGACGTCACGCGCTTTCAGGGCACAAAAGATCGCTTCGACGACGAAACCATCATCGTCCTCCGCGTCCGCTGAGCGGAAGCAGTCTGTGTCTAGGAGAAGCCTGGGTGCCCCAGGTCCCGCGCACTTGGGGACCAGGGATGCCACGGCTCCATCTCACGCTACTGAATAATCACCACGTTCATGCTCCACGGAGCCAGAGACAACGTCAGCGGCAAAGATTGCGCGCCAAGATTGACCGTCACTGGCGCAGCCCATGTGCTGGTTCCTGCCGGGTCCGGCGGAGTTCCCGTTGGCGATCCTGACAGATCGTAGATTGCCTTGTCGTAAGTCTCAACCGTCACGCCGGTAGAGGAAGATGCCCCGGTGACCGTGATCGTCACCGGCGCACTCGCGTTCTCATTTCGGTTGAACAGCACCAGCGCCGTCCCGCCGCTATGGGTTGCAGCATACGCAACCACATTCGTCGTATCGCCCGTCGTCGCCGGGGTCAGTACATTTTCCCCATTGACGGCAACGTTGCTGAAGAGCTGAAATGCTCGCGCCGTGGGAGACATCGTACCGATGGGACCGCCGTAGCTGCACGGCGAATTGTTCGTTCCGCCCGTATCGCCGGCTCCATCGGCAAACACGTTGTATGCGCCAAAGTTCTGCCAGCCATACAGCGAAGTGCTGTCGTTGCCGCTATCGCCGTCGCAATTTCCAAAGCCGATCCACCACGTCAGGCGCGTGACTCCATCGTTCATCATCTCGCCCAGCACCTGGCCGGTATATAAGCCCTGAGTAATTGACCAGCTCTGCTTGCCCGGACTGCTGTATGCCCCGCCGATCTCGCCTACGTAAATGGGCGTGTTCGGTTTTCCGGCTGTTGTCAGTTCCGCTTTAATCGTGTTGATATTCGCAGTCAGCTGCTGCGCCCCTTGTTGCACCACGTAGGTATCGCTTTCCGAGCCCGGCGTCTCCGGATAGAAGTGGTACTCCACGAAATCGTAGGGCGCATTTGCCAGCACCGTCGGATCCCACAACGGCGAGTTGCCCGGGTTCACCGAAACACCAACTAGAGTGCTCGGAGAAGCCGCCTTGATCAGCGCATAGTATCCGCTGGTTCCCGCTGTCGCGGCAGCATAGGTCGCCGCGTTGTTCTTCAGCGTGTGATTGTCCGTCTCCCAAGTGCCATATTCCTCGTTGCCCACCGTCATGTGGCTTACCGTAATGCCGTCTGTCAAAGCAGCAGCGACCCATGAGGCAGCTTCGGTCGGGTCTCCGGGTCCAGTGCAGTTTTTGCCCGTGCCGTAGTCCGCCGTCAGCGCCACATCCAATCCCGCCGGAATGGCGAGATCGTTCACGAAGTTCACAAAAGTGTCGTTCGTGTTGGCAAAATTTCCGCACTCGGTGTTGGTCTCCCAGTTATATGCGTCAGACCACGATCCGCCAGGCCAGCGTATCGCCTTTATGCCGGCAGCCTGAAACGCGCTCACGATCGCAGTGTCGTTACCCACAATGTCATACCAGGCCGCCATATTCATGCCCAGAATCTGATCTGAAACCGCCGCGCCGGTGTTCGATGGGTTCACCGTCACCGAGCTTTGTATCGAAACCGTCGTTGTCTGCGTGATCGCAGTTCCCAGCGGCGGAGTCACTGTGAGCGTATAAATGGTTGTCGTCGTGGGGCTCACGCTCAACGCCGTTCCGCTCGTCACCGTATGATTCCCTGGGTTCACCACTCCCGTCCCGTTGGCAAAAACTGCCGTCAGGCTGGAGCTTGCTCCCAGTGCAATGGTCGCCGGGCTTCCACCGAAACTCGTGATCGTCGGCGTAGGGTCGACAGTTACAACCGCCGTCCCGGTCACCGCGGTTCCGGTCGTCGGAGTGACAGTCAGTGTGTACGTGGTAGTCGCCGCAGGGGTGACGCTCACAGGCGTTCCACTGGTGACGGCGATATTTCCCGGCGTGATCACACCTGTGCCATTGGTAAAGTCAGCCGTCAGGCTCGAGCTTGCCCCTGCGGCGATCGTCGTCGGATTCGCCGTGAAGCTGCTGATCGCCGGCGCGCTCGCGTTATAAGTCACCGTGGCAGTCTGCGTCATCGCCGACCCAATCGGATTGGTAACCGTGAGCGTATAAGTAGTGGTCGCAGTCGGACTCACGCTCAATGGCGTTCCGCTGAAAATTGGGAGATTTCCCGGCGTAATCACGCCCGAGCCGTTGGCAAACACCGCCGTCAGGTTCGAACTTCCTCCCGGCCCAACACTCGTTGGGTTGGCAACAAAGCTGGTGATCGCCGGCGCAGGATCGACGGTCACGCCAGTCATCGCCGTGGCCGGCACCCCAACAGTAGGGGTGACCGTGAGCGTATAAGTCGTGGTCGTCGTCGGGCTCACGCTCACCGGCACTGCGGTCGTGACAGCGATATTGCCGGGCGTAATCACGCCTGTCCCGCCTGCAAAAACTGCCGTCAGGCTGGTGCTGTTCCCTGCCGTGATCGTCGATGCGGCGGACGTGAAGCTGGTAATGGTCGGCGCGGATGAGGCGTAGTTCGCCGTGACCGTAGTATTCGCGGTCATTGATACCGTGCAGGTGACAGTGGCAGCCGAAGTGCAGCCGGTCCAAGAGGAGAAAGTATTGCTCCCCGAGATCGCAGGCGCGGTCAACGTCACCGAAGTGCCCGTGTTGTAGGTGCGGGTAAAGCTGGTCGTGCCGTTGCCGGCGCTGTTGTTGTCAGCCGGGGAGACGGTGATGGCCACGCCGCTGGCGGGATTGGTTGAGTCGACCGTTAGTGTGTAGGTAACCGGCGGGGGCGCGGCATAATTCGCCGTGACCGTGGTATTGGCGTTCATCGATACTGTGCAGGTGACGGTGGCAGCCGAAGCGCAGCCGGTCCAGGAGGAGAAAGTATTGCTCCCCGAGGTCGCGGGCGCAGTCAACGTCACCGAGGCTCCCGCGTTGTAGGTTCGGGTAAAGTTGGTCGTGCCGTTGCCGGCGCTATTATTGTCGGCCGGGGAGACGGTGATGGCCACGCCGCTGGCGGGATTGCTCGAGTCGACCGTAAGCGCATAAGTGGTGGGCGGCGGAGTGATCGTCGTGCCGCTCGACGAGCCACCGCAGCCGGCCAGCCCTCCCAAACACAGGCTGAGTGCAATGGCACACGCCACCGAAGCAAGAATTCGTTTCATCAGGATTCCCCGGTTACAGCATAATTAGACGAATCTAGGTCCCAACCATGATACCGTTCCCGCGACATTTTGGATATTGGCTCAATTTAGGCCCTTGCCGGTCTCCAATTTGGCCAATCTTCAGCCTCTCAACCGATCCCTTCAAGGTGGTATCGATCCCCGATCCCTGCTCCAGGCCACTCATTCGATAGACTCAAAGAGACAAACCAACACTCGGAGCCAACTTGCCCACCGCCGCACAGGAACGCCTCATTCGCCCCGCTCGAAACATCATCGGCAGTCTTCGCCTGCCCGGCGACAAATCCATCAGCCATCGCTATGCAATGCTCGGCGGCTTCGCCGAGGGCACATCGCGCTTTACCAATTTCTCCACCGGCGCGGACTGCGCCTCCACCCTCGCCTGCATGGAATCGCTCGGCGCAAAAGTAAATCGAACCGGCGCAGACTCCATCGAAATCGCCGGCGTCGCCGGCCGCGTCACGCCTCCAGCCAATCCTCTCGACTGCGGGAACTCCGGCTCAACCATGCGCATGATCTCCGGACTACTCGCGCCGCAATCCGGCCGCTTCACTCTCATCGGCGACGATTCGCTTTCGCGCCGCCCGATGGAGCGAATTCGCAAACCTCTCGAAGCCATGGGCGCACGACTCACGCTCACCGACGGCCACGCGCCGCTCACCATCGACGGCGGCCCGCTTCGCGCCGTCGACTACGCCACTCCCATTCCCAGCGCGCAAGTCAAAAGCTGCATTCTCTTCGCCGCTCTGCAAACCACCGGAACCACGACCATCCTTGAAGAGGTTCGCACCCGCGACCACAGCGAGCTGGCCCTGCGCGCCTTCGGCGCAAAACTCACCCGCACATCCGGCTCCATCTCCATCACCGGCCCGCAGCCGCTCCACGCAATCGATGCCGAAGTCCCCGGCGATCTTTCCTCCGCAGCATTTTTTCTCTGCGCCGCCGCGCTCTTTCCCGGCTCCAGCCTGGTCCTCGACTCCATCGGCCTCAATCCAACCCGCGCCACCCTTCTCGATGTGCTCACCGCCCTCGGCGCGCACGTTGCCGTCTTGAACATTGAAGAAAAGCACGCCGAATTGGTCGGAACCGTGCAGATCACCGCGCCGCCGGAAGGCCTTGGCTCCACTGAGGTCAGCGGCGCGCTCGCGGCGCAGCTCATCGACGAGCTGCCCGTGCTCGCCGCCATCGCGCCCTTTACCAGCGGCGGCATCCGCATTCGCGGCGCGCGCGAGTTGCGCGTTAAAGAGTCCGACCGCATCGCTCTTGTCGCCAAAAACCTCCGCGCCATGGGTGGTGAAGTCGCTGAATTTGACGATGGCCTCGACGTTCCCGGAGGCCAAACCCTGCACGGCGCAACAATCGACTCTGGCGGCGATCACCGCATCGCCATGGCCTTCAGCGTCGCGGCACTGCGCGCCACCGGAGACACGCTCATCCAGGGCGCAGAATCCGCCGCCATCAGCTTCCCTGAATTCTTTGATCTTTTAGACCGCGTCGCCGAACGCTGACTCACCTGATCTGACTCGCTACATTCGCGAATCGCGCAGCGATTATTTCGGCATCGCTATCGACTCGGCCAAACCCGCGCCGCGCTCCGTGAACCACAGCGTGTCGCCGACGGGCTCAATGCCCGTCGGAGTTTTCAGCCCTTCCTTGAGCACTGTCACGCTTGCCTTGTCGCCGTTCACCGTCATCGCGGCGATCGTACCGCTGCCGTTTTCAGCCACGTAGAGCTTGCCGTTTGCCGCGCGCATTCCGTCAGGCCCTCTCACAGGTTGGTCCATCCAGATGTCGACAGGCGCTCCCGGCTTGCCCGATGCATCCACCGGAATGCGGTAGAGCTTGTTGAAGATGACGTTGTTCACATAGAGCTCGCCATCCAGAAAAGTAATTCCATCCACTCCCACCAGCGTGCGATGTTCCAGATAAAGCTCCGCTGCTGCTGCGCCCGGCGCAAGCCGGAAGATTCTGCCGTTGGCAGTGTCGGTAATGTACAGCGCCTTGTCCGGCCCGATCGAAAAATCGTTGCACGTACTGTCGTCGCCAGGCAGGTTCCAGCGAAACTTCGCGGCGCCAGTCGTCAGGTCAAACCCGCGTAGCGCCGTGTGCTTGCGCGCCGGAATTGCACCTGCCACCGGCGTCAACTGGCAGGTCCAAAGCGTATTGCTCGCCCCATCTGCCAGCATGCCAAAGAAAAATGTGCCCGCCGGTTCGTCGCTCACGTCGATGAACTTCTCCGCCGTGGTCGAGCCGGGAGGCACCTTATAAACGAACGGCGAGCTGGCGCTGCCCACGATCACCACGCCGCCCGGCGCTACGGTCAAACTCTCCGGCTGCGATTTCGCGTCGCCGATCAGGATCTCCGCAGCGGATGCAATTTGTGTAGAGCAGATTGCCAGAGCAATACGCGCGGTCATCTTTCGAACATTCACACGAACCATTTGCAGGTCTCCTTGGGCCACCGGGCAGTTCCAGTTTATGGCGCGTTCAGTATATATGGGCTTCAACGTCGACTGACCGGCTGCGCGCTGCATCAAAAAACGGCCTCGAGATTTCTCGAGGCCGTCAGTCTCTTCAACTCTTCTCTCGCTACTGCGCCGGAGGAGGCGCTGCTGCCTGCGGCGTTGCCGGCGGAGTCATCGTCGGCTCATTCCCCGGCGGCGCCGGTGCCACGCCCGGCACCACAGGCTCCGTCGTCACGGTTCCTGATGCGGCCTGGGTCAAATCGATGTCGTAATGTTGCAGCGTTGAAGCTAGCGTCTGATAAAGCCCCGAGCGATCCTTTGCGTAGGCGGCATGCGCGGCAATCAAGTTGTCCTCCATCGTGGCCAGGCTGCGCTCCTCCAGCAGCACGCTGGCGGTTGTTGATGCGCCCAGGTGCAGCTTCTTGTTTTCCGCGTCCAGGCTCTGTTGCGCATAATCGCGCGCAGCCACCGCGGCTCGCACCTGTGCGCGATCATTAGCCAGCGCGTACATTGCGTTCACCACCTGCATACGGATCTCCGTGTGCAGTTGCTCAAGCCTCAGCTCGGCCTGCCGGTATTCCATCAGAGACCGCTCCTGCACTGACTGCGCTTCGCGGTTGCGGATCGGAATGGACAGATTGAACCCCACGCCCTTGTCCGGAGCGGAGTTGTTGAACGCGTGATTGACGGTCGTCCCGTAGCTCGCGGGCGGCTGGTTGCAAACGCTTGGCGGATAGAACCCCGAGACATTGCAGTTCGGGCTGATTTTTCCGCCTATGCCCTGCCCATCGTAGTATCCGAACACGTCGAAAGTGGGTAGGAGCCCGTTGCGCGCCCCCTTCAACGTGATCTCGTCGTTGCGCAGCGTCAGCACCGCCTGCTCCAGCTCCGGCCTTTGCTGGAACGCCTCCTGCACCAGCGCCTCTACTGGCTGGCCCTCTTCCTGAATCGCTTCCAGGGTCACGCGATCGGTTGGAATCACAGGTGCAGCCGACAGCGCCGGATCGTTTAAATTGCGCGCAATCGCCTGCTTGATGATCTCCTGCTGATAATTCAATGCGCTCTGCGCGCTGATCAATCCTTGTTGGTCCGTCGCCACGCTCGATTCCGCGTTCACCACATCCAGCGGGGCCATCGTGCCAATTTGCAGCTGCTTCTTGTTGTCACTCAAAAGTTGATTGCTCTGGTCAAGTGCGCGCTCTCTTGCCTGCACATCTTCATACGCCTGCACCAGGCCCCAGTAAATCGTCTCCACTTGGTTCACGGTGTAGAGAATCTGCTGCCGGAACGAGGAGTCCGTGATGCGCCGATCGTTCAGCGCCTGATAGATAAAACGCTTGTTCACCCAGATTCCCGCGCCTTGTAGCAAGTGCTGCGTCAGCGTTGCCTTGAACGTTGAGTACAGCTCCGGGCTCAACTCCGCAATTTCGTTGCTGGTGGAGGCGTACTCGTTGTCGAAGCCGACCTGAAGATTTGTGCCGGTCACGAATCCCTGGTTGACCGTGAAGTTGTACTGGTTCGTCGAACTGGTTCCTCCAGTGAAGAAGTTTGTCGAAGGCTGGTGATCGCGATCAAACTGGATCGCCCCCGTCACGTTCGGATCCAAATTCTCTGGCGTCGGTCCCGCGCCATTCGTAGTCAGCGTAAGTCCGTTCACGCCCGACCCCGCGCCGCCCGCGCCGCCGGCCGTCCCGCCGGGTCCGCCGCCGGTCGACAGCGTTGACGTCGAGCCTCCCAGCGTTCCAGTAACCAGCCCCGAGGGCGCGCCCAGAGGCGTTGCGCCAGACTTGGTGCGCAGAATATCCGTGTCCGCAATGTCCAGGTCGTAGCGCGCGATGGCAATGTCGTAGTTGTTCTCAATTGCCAGCGCAATCGCATCCGACAGGCTCAGGTAAATCTTGCCGTCCTTCACCAGGTCGGTTAGCCGCACGGAATTGTTGAAGCTGGCTTTAGGAATTTTTGTCCCCATGTAGACGCCGGCCGGATTGCGCAGCCAGCTGCCGAAGGGCTTTGAATAATCGTGGCTCGATGTCCGCAGCGGATACGGCTCCGTCGACACGGGCGCGGGCGCAACAGGCAAATCCGACGCCGACTTGTCAGGATTCTGAACAATGTTATGGACTGGCGCGCCCGTGCCGGCCCCTGCCTCCTGCTGTGCATAGCTCGCGGGCATAGTCGCCGCCAGCGTCAACATTACACCTGCGACGGCGCGCAATCGGTTGCCGTGCTTCCTCAGCGATTCTCTCTGCGCAGAGCGCTTATGTCCCGCCTTGCCGTGGCTGGTCCTGTTGCGCTCACTCACCAGTTCACTCCGCCCCTCAAATCCCACACCGGTCCTGTAAAAATCCATGATCCCTCTCCACTTTTGGTTGCGCTGCCTGTTTCGCTGCCCTTTGTCGCGCAGCTTGTCTGCGCCGCTACAGTTGCCCTGCCAACTGCTCCGTCTTGATCGCCATCCCCGCGGCCAACTCGTCGCCCCGGATGCACAAGTCGTGTTCGCCAAGACGATTATCGCTGCAACATTGCCCTGTAAGGCTCTTCCTTGGCCACGAACTTGATTACGAAATCGATACCCCTCTCGTTCCCTGCACTCGTCTGATTCTTTTGCGACCGCGAAAGATCCCCAATTCGCCTGCGCAAATTTGAGTCCCTTTTCTGGCCCCAATTTCGCTGACGAACGGTCACGTCGCGCTGAAACACCGCCCGCTGCGCGCCAAACCCCTGTACGCGCGAACAAACTTCATAAACGAATCGCTGTGAACTTCGACGGCTACGGCCTGCCAATGTTTGTTCAGGGTCCGTTCCAAGTCCGTTGTGAGGGCGCCAAAGCGCCAGCATTTCCAGCGATAGCGTTTTTAACTAACTGGTTAGTAAAATACCTCCAACCCCGTCGTGCGCGCAACCCCCACACACATATAAACGGTGGATTCTCTAGCTAACTCATTTACCATCAGCAATTAATATCCCGAGCCGAAGCCAACATGTCGTAAAGCGTCAACACTTTCCGGAACATTTGACCCGCGCCGACGGCTAGGAGCACCCTTCCCGGCCTTCACCGCCACACCGTTCCAGCCAGACCGTCCCCGTCATACCGCCCCAGTCGGCTACGCTGGAAATCAGCGAACCCCGATGGCCGACCACCCCCAACTCGACTCCATTCCCCAACCCGACCCAGGTCTCCAAACAGGCTCTGGCCTCCAAACCTGGAAGCTCACCCTGGCCTACGACGGCACTGACTTCCAGGGCTGGCAGGTGCAACCAAGGCTTCGTACCATCCAGGGCGAGCTCCAGTCGGCGCTTGGCCGCGTCACAGGCGAATCGCCGCTGCCTCAAGGCTCCGGCCGTACCGACACCGGCGTCCATGCGCTCGCACAGGTCGCAAGCTTCTCTCTTCGCGCCCCAATCCCGCCCGAGAACCTGCTTCGCGCCGTCAATCGCACCCTTCCCCCCTCGATCCGCATCTCCGAAGCCAAAATGGTGCGAAGTACCTTTCATGCGCGCCATTCAGCGATCGCTAAGACTTACGAATACCGCATCCTGCGCGGCACCGATTCTCCGCCTTTCCTGTGCCCGCCCTTCCTCGCCCGCTACGTCTACGCCTGTCCGTGGCCGCTGCCTCTCGACGCGCTCCAATCTTGCGCGCGACTCTTTGAAGGCGAGCACGACTTCCTCAGCTTCGCCGCAACCGACCCCGACCTCGCGCACCGCGAATCTGATCCTGTCGCAGCTCAAATCCAAAACGCAAAACCGCCAACTATTCCGCCGGAGTCGACGATCCGTACCATCTTTTCTTCCGCATGGGAACAGCGCCTCACTGAAGACGGCGAGCTCCTCGTCTACCGCATCCGCGGCAATGGCTTCCTCCACCACATGGTGCGCAATCTCGTCGGCACCATGATCGACGTCGCGCGCGGTCAACTCGCCCTCGCCGAGATCCCCAGCATTCTCGCGGCCCGCAGCCGCTCCGAAGCTGGCCCAACAGCCCCCGCCCGCGGCCTCTTTCTTCATTCCGTCGACTATGATGAGGAGACCCTATGATTCAAGACGAGCGAGCCAAACGCGAAAGGGCACGCGAGACCCAGGCGCTACTCCAAATCCTGGCCATCGGTGAGGACCAAGTCTCAGCTGGCAAAGTTCACTCCCTTGCGGACGTCGTCAAAATCATCCGCACGCGCCGCCCAAAGCTCGAAGTAGCTGCGACTGCAAGTAGAAACAAGCCCCGGAAAGCAAGAGAGTTAGATTAATCGCGAAGCTCCTCTCTGCGCAAAACTGGAGCCCGCGAGCAACGCTCCTGCTACTCTGAACTCACCTCCATGCCGGTTCTTACTTCAGCTTCGGCGTTCTCGCGCGTCACTGCCCTCGCTGCAAAAAGGCCCATCCACGCCGCCTTCTCCTGGCTGCACGGCAATCCAAAAACCATCATGGATTGGCAGCTCGAGATCGTTGCAATCCCCGCGCCCACTCATGGAGAACAGGTTCGCGCAGAATGGCTCGCCCAGCGCTTCACGCAAATTGGTCTGAGCAATGTTGAGATTGACGCTGTCGGCAATGTCCTCGGCACCTTGCCCGCAACCAACCTCCCCGCCGCCGCCGGCCCGGTCATTCTTCTCTCCGCTCATATCGACACCGTTTTTCCCGCCGCCACTCTGATCCACCCATTGCTCGACGGCGACCGCTTAGACGCGCCCGGCGCCAGCGACAATGCCGCCGGAGTCGTGGGAATCTTGGCCATCGTGAGCGCCCTTATCCACGCTGGTATTGAGTTGCCCGTCCCGCTCGTCATTCTTGGCAACGTTGGCGAAGAAGGCGAGGGAGACCTGCGCGGCGTGCGTCACATCTACCAGCACAGCGCGCTCGCTGGCCGCATCGCGGCGCATATCGTTCTCGATGGCCCCGGCGCCGATTCAGCCGTTACCCAGGCCCTCGGCAGTCGCCGCTATCAAGTTGCCATCTCCGGACCCGGCGGTCACAGCTTCACGGATGCTGGAATTCCCAACCCCATCGCAGCGCTGGCTGCGGCTCTGGCCGCGCTCGCCGAAACTCCGCTGCCCGACGAGCCACGCACCACGCTAAACATCGGTACCGTTCGCGGCGGCATCAGCGTCAACTCCATTCCTGAAAGCGCTCAAGCAAATATCGATTTCCGGTCCACCGATCCCAATCAGCTTCTGCGCCTTGAGGTCGCGCTGCATCGCGCCGTAGAGGATGCGGTCGAGCATTGCAATCGCCGCGCCACGCTCACTGCAATTGGTTCTCGGTCTCGCTTGTCATTCGCTATCACCAAAATCGGCGACCGCCCCGCCGCGCAGTTGCCGGACGATTCCCCGCTGCTGGCTACGCTGCGAGCCGTCGATCGCCATCTCGGCCTCCGCTCCGATCTCCGCCTCGGCTCAACCGACGCCAACATCCCGCTCGCGCTTGGAGTCCCGGCCCTGTCCATCGGAGCTGGCGGCGAAGGTGGAGCGGCTCACACCTTGCACGAATGGTATTCCGCCAAAGGCCGCGACCTTGCCCTCAAGCGTGTGCTCCTGCTTACCCTGGCCATGCTGGAGTGGGCGGCAGACCGAACCGATCAAGACCAGGCGCATCAAGACCAAAAAGACATCTAGGCCCTGAGCGCCGCTTTCCGTCCCTCCTCCCCTTACTTATGCGGCTTTTCTGTTCCCCGCAGCGTCTAACCGACTACGGCGCAACTTCGGTTTCACTTGGCTGCCGCGTGAAACTGAGCCTTAAGGTTGAGCCGGTTTAGTGCGCGGCTGGCTATACTGAATATGTAGCGTCATCCAGATTTCAGCCTTAAGGCTGTGCTTTAACTGAGGACATTGAACCCTATGAATTCGCTCTTTGAACGGCTTCGCTCGCGCCGCTTAACTTCAGTCTTTATATTGCTGGCTTCCATTTCCGCTGCCATCCTTGCCGGATCGTTCGCCGCTCACGGAGTCCACGGTCAGGAAAATCAGGCCAATAGCAGCGATGCAACTCCGCTCAAGATCGTCACCACGCCCACGCCGCCAAATGACTTTGTCAGGATCGCCAAGCTTGTCGGGCCGGCAGTCGTGAACATCAACACCCAGACTCTGCCGAAACAGTCAGACAACGGTGGCCACCACAACTTCCATCAGTTCCGTTCGCAGCCCAACCAGCAGAATCCCGGCGACAACCAGGACAACAATCAGAACGATCAGCAGGGCCCTGACAACTTCCAGGATTTCTTCAACCGCTTCTTCGGCGGCCAGGCTCCCGGGCCCGATGAGGGCGGCGACAACGGTCAGGTGCAGGAGTCGCTCGGCTCCGGCTTCATCGTCGATTCAAAGGGCTACATCATCACCAACGATCACGTCATCGACAAAGCCGACAAAATCTACGTCAAGCTTTCCACCGATCCCGATTCTCAGGACCTCGGCCGTCCCGCTCGCGTCATCGGCTTCGACAAAGCCACCGATCTCGCGGTCATCAAAATCGACACCGGCACGCCGCTCCCTACCGTCAAGCTCGGCAACTCTGACACGGCGCAAGTAGGCGACTGGGTTGAAGCCATTGGCAGCCCATTCGCGCTCGCGCAAACCGTTACCGCCGGCATCATCTCCGCCAAAGACCGCACCATCGACCAGGGCCAGGCAGGTCAGTTCCAGCACTTCCTCCAGACTGATGCCGCCATTAATCCCGGCAACTCCGGCGGACCGCTGCTGAACATGAACGGCGAAGTCATCGGCGTCAACACCGCCATCTATACTCAATCGGCCGGCTATCAGGGCATCGGTTTTGCCATGCCCTCGAACACCGTCGTCTCCGTCTACAACGACCTCATCAGCCCCAGCCACAAGGTCACGCGCGGATCCATCGGCATACAGTTCCGTGAAGGATTGTCCGGCGCCGTCAATCGCGTCTACGGTTTCAAGAGTGGCGTGCTGGTTCAGGAAGTTCAACCCGGTGGCCCGGCGGACAAAGCCGGCCTCAAGGCGGGTGACATCATCACCACCATCGATGGCCGCTCCATCAAGGACGGCGAAGATCTGGTAAACGAAATCGCCGGCCGCGCTCCCGGTTCGACCATCCGGCTGGGCTTCGTTCGCGATGGCAAGCCCCAGGACACGACTGTGACCATCGGCGATCGCGACAAGGTCTTTGCCGATCTCAATAATCCCCAGCCCGAAACAAATGATGACAACGGAGGGGGCGCAGGTGAGGCCAAACTCGGCGTCGTTGTGCAAGAGGTGCCGCCTGCAACCGTCTCCCGCATCCACACTTCCGGCGTGATCATCGAGTCGGTACAGCCCGGTTCCTTTGCCGACCTTCAGGGGCTGTCAACGGGCCTGGTCATCACCCATGTCAACCGGCAACCAACCGCCAACAAAGACCAATTCGATGCCGTGGTCGGCAAGCTCAAGACCGGCGACGATGTGGTTTTTGAGGTGATTGACCCCCATCACCCCGAACTTGGCATCAACTACATCGGCGGCACTTTATAGCCTTTCGGAATCCGCGCCGGCCTCGATTTCCTGCCGCCGGCGCTGGTGTCCAAAGTAATCCAGGCCGTCGGGTTCGATTGGTTTTCCCCTTGCTGCAATGGAACACCTTGGTTAAACTTTTACGAAGATCCCCATTCAAGTCTTCGTGGTTTTAGGTGATATTGGGATGTTTTCGTTTCGAGCAAATTTGGCGCTTCTGGTTTCCGCGGCCCTTCTTGTGCCGCCCGCATTCGCTGCATCCGTGCGCCACACATCCACCAGCAGCCACTCAGGCGCCTCTCACAAGCTCTCGCATAGCCGCAAAGGATCGCACCGCGCGCGAGGCCAGCAAGCCATTCAGCCTGATCGTGTCACCGAGATTCAGCAGGCCCTCGTTCGCGAGCACTACCTCTCCACCGATCCGAATGGTGATTGGGATTCGACAACCGTCGCCGCAATGCAGAAGTACCAGGCCGATCATGGCTGGCAAACGAAGCTGATGCCCGATCCGCGCGCGCTCAAGAATCTCGGCCTCGGTCCCGATTACTCCACAGCTCTCAACGCCAACGGATCGAGCTTCGCCGCCCCGCCGTCTACCAGCACGAGCAACACCCAGACCGAAGGCTTCGTCACCGCCTCCGGTGTGCGCCAATAATTCCCTCGTAGCCTCTCGCTCACCGCTCTGGCGCTGGATTCTCCAACAGGAACTGGTACCGCGCCTGCGTTGTGTCGGGGCTGGCAGTGATCGTGCTGTCCAGGTGAATCAATTCGTTCGTCTTGTCGAACCTCGGCCATTCCGGCAGTCCAGCCCCGTTAGGGTCGCCAGTCTTCGCAAAATTCGTCCAGTAACCCATCATCTCTTCGCTTAACTTGCGATCTTCCGGCCGCCACACCGCCCCGGGCCGCGTGTCCAACGTCCCAAAAATGTACTCGATGTCGTCGGAGTGAAATGCATACGAGCCAGGATGAAACTTGCTTGGCGGCGCGGCCAGCTCGAGATGGTAGCGATAGACCGGCGCATCGCCCGTCTTCACCTGCGCTTGAATCCATTTCCACGTGCTGAACGCAATAAAATTATCACTGCCGTAGTCAATGGCCGATCGCACCGCCTGCTCATCGCTGTCGCCAGGATAGACGGCGAGGAACTCGCTGGCGTGATCGCCGAAGTGTTGCGCCGCAAACTTCTTCCATTTATCCGCGGTCATACCAATCGACAAGTAAGGGAATTCGTCGCGATTCCACCCCGCCAGCAGCGGCACATGCGCCTGCCTGCCCGCGGCATAGGTGTCTGCAACTGGTTCGGTCAGCAAACGACCATCCACCACTACCGAAAATCTCACCGCGTCTCTTTTCCCCGCGGCAGCAAGAATCTCATTCGCCGGCATTGCGCGCAATGCTGTCAGGCTCGTCGCGCCCAGCGATTCAACCCAAGCCTGTTCTCGCTCTTCTTGTTTCTGCTGCTGCTCCGTTCCGCGCGCGTCCACATCCAATGCGCCACCGCTCTCGCCGATCGCCTTCTCGAACAATCCCCTCGCCGGCTGTGCCGCCACCAACGTGCTCACCGCCATTGACCCCGCGCTCTCGCCGAAGATCGTCACGTTTCCCGCGTCGCCGCCAAACTTGGCAACATTGTCATGAACCCAGTGCAACGCCGCCACCATGTCCAGCAACCCGTAGTTCCCTGCCGCGCCTCCTGCCTCTTTTGCGAGATCGGGAGTCGCCAGAAAACCAAAAACACCCAGCCGATAATTGATCGTCACCAGCACCACGCCTTTGGTCGGCAGAAAGTCTCCGTTATGTCGCGGCTCGTCTCCGCCGCCGCCTGAAAATCCGCCTCCATGAATCCAGAACATCACCGGCAGCGCGCCTTTCGAACTCGCATCGGCAGGCGCATAGACATTCAGATACAGGCAATCCTCGCTCGGGCCGCTATCCTGAAAAATCATGTCGTCGAAGACGTGATTCTGTGCGCAATGCGCGCCAAAGTTCGTCGCGTCCCGCACGCCCTTCCATTTCGCCGCGGGCTGCGGAGCCTTCCATCGCAAGTCGCCTACCGGCGGCGCGGCATACGGAATCCCGAGAAACGCCTTCACTTTGCCATCGTTGATGAGCTTGCCGTGGACCTGTCCTTGGTTAGTCTTCACTTTCAATGGGTCCGCGCCGGCAGTCGCGGAGATTCCAACCGCCGCCACTCCGATGATTAGTGCTCGTGCCGTCCACGCCGTGAATTGCATTGAGAGACCTCCGCGCAACACTCTAGCAGAATGTGCCCGGTCCAGTCGCGGGTATAGCCATGCGCGCGAAAGCGTCTCCGGTGCGCGAGCGGCGTGTTCCGACTTTAGATTGTCTCTGTCGCCAGCAGGTCGGCCATCGTCTCGCGGCGGCGGATCAGCCGCGCCTTCGCGCCCTCTACCAGGGCCTCTGCCGCGCGTGGCCGCGAATTGTAGTTCGAGCTTTGCGCCATACCGTAAGCGCCCGAATCAAGCAGCGCCACCAGGTCGCCCGGCTCAACCGGCGCAAGCTTCCGGTCGCGAGCGAAAAAGTCGCCAGACTCGCAAACAGGCCCCACTACGTCCACGATGCGCTCGCGTCCTGCGCGCGGCCGCACCGGAACAATCTCGTGATGCGCCTGGTAGAGCGCGGGACGGATCAGATCGTTCATCGCGGCATCAACAATCACGAACGTCTTTTTGCCATTACGCTTCACATACAGCACGCGCGTCAACAGCGCTCCGGCCTGCGCCACCAGAAACCTTCCCGGCTCTATCAACAACCGTCCATCAAAATCGCCCAGCGCGCGATTCAGCGCATCTGCATACTCCTCTACTTTGGTCTCTGCATCGAAAGTGCCATCATGATAGTCAATCCCCAAACCGCCGCCCGCATCGATCGCCTGAAGCACAATGCGCTCACTCCTTAGTTGCCGCACCAGCTTGCTCACCCGCTCAATCGCCGATCCAAAAGGTTCAGCGCTGACCGAATCTGCGACCCAATATGAACGCTGATTCCGTACGCTTCGAGCCAGCGGTTTCCCACCACGCTCTTGTACAGGGCGCGAGCCTCGCGAATGTCGATTCCAAATTTATGCTCGCGCAGGCCAGTTGAAATGTAAGGATGCGTATCGGCAAAGACGTCCGGGTTCACCCTCAGCGCAAAACGTGCGCGGATTTTCAGCTTCTGCGCGCGTTCCGCAAGTAGCCCAAGCTCGGCCTCGCTCTCCACATTGAATTGGAGAATTCCTGCCTTCAGTCCCGCATCAATCTCCGCCGCCGTCTTCCCCACACCCGAAAACACCACCCGCCCAACAGCTTCCGGCGCAGCCGCCAGCACGCGCTCCAATTCGCCGCCGGAAACGATATCGAATCCCGCGCCTCGCCGCGCCAGCGTCTTCAAAATCGCCAGCGAAGAATTGGCTTTCACCGCGTAGCAAACAAGGTGCTCACGCCCCGCCAGCGCCTTCTGAAACATCTTCAGCCGCTCTGAAATCTGATCCGCCGAGTACACATAAAGTGGCGTGCCGAACCGCTTGGCCAGCGTCTCCAGCGACACACCACCGCAATAGAGCGCCGCGCCGGGCTGCGGTCTTTGAAACGGGCGCGAAGATGTTTGCTGAGCCATGGGTCTCGTCCAATATCAAAGGGATAATTTGAGCCTACAGCATTCGGCCCCTGCTGCATTCGGGCTGCCGCTGCATTCCGCTTTAAGAGCCTACGCGCACGCGTTTTCCCACTCTCCAAATTACAATGTCTGAGTGAAAGCTTTTCCTCTGGTTGATCTCGTCGGCGTCGGCCTCAATGCCACGGACACTCTAATTCCGCTCGAGCAATTTCCGCAGCCCGGCTCCAAGGTCCACTACTCCGAACGATCCACGCGGCCCGGCGGCCAGGTAGCAACCACCGTCGTTGCCTGTCAGACCTGGGGCCTCAGCACTCGCTACGTCGGCAAGCTCGGCGACGACGATGCGGCCCGCCTGCACAAAGAAGCATTCGCGCGCGTCGGCGCCGAAGCTCAGATCGTCACCGTCCCTGGCACTTCGAGCCTGCACAACGTCATCCTCATCGATACCGCCGGCGAGCGCACCGTCATCTGCCAGCGCAACGAACTGATGGTTCTTCAGCCTTCAGACCTTTGCCGCGAATGGATTGAAAACGCCCGCGTCCTCCATGTCGACGGTCACGACACCGCCGCCGCTTCGCTCGCCGCAAGCTGGGCGCGCGCGGCCAACGTTCCCGTGGTCGCCGATCTCGACGACATCTATCCCGGCATTGAAGACCTCGTCGCCAACATCGATTACTTGATCGTCAGCGAGGATTTCTCCTGCCGCTTGATGCGGGAATCGAATCTCGAGAGTGCGTTGCGCCACATGCAGTCGCGCTACGGATGCCGGCTCAGCGCGGCGACCCTCGGCGAAAACGGCGTGCTCGCCTGGGACGGCAACCGGTTCATTCATAGAGCCGCCTATCGCGTCCCCGTAGTCGATACCACCGGCGCCGGCGACATCTTTCGCGCCGGCTTCATCTACGGTTTACTGCGCGATTGGCCGATCGAGCGCCAGCTCGATTTCTCCTGCGCGGCCGCGGCAATGAACTGCATGGCACAGGGCGCGCGCGGAGGCATTCAGTCCGTCAGCGCCATCGAGAATTTAATGGCTACCACCGAGCGCTACGAAAACGCGCGAGGCGTGCAAGCCCTCGACTGACGTAAGTAGCGCCGGCGTCCCCGCCGGCTGTCGTGTGGGCGTCCTCGCCCGCACAATTCGCCCTCTGAATCTCATTCATCTCTCGGGTCGTCTAATAAAATAGTTACGGAGTAATCTCAATGCCCCTGATCAAAACTTCAAATCCCGCACTCGGCCAGAACACCTTCAGCGACTTTGCCCGCAACCAAACAGGCGGCAGCCTCATTGACGCATCGGCGCGCATGTCCCTGAGCGGCACCATCAACAAAACCGGCATCCTGCTCCTCTGCGCCGTGGCCACCGCAGCCTGGACGTGGAACTCATTTATGCAGACGCACGACCCCGGCGTTATCGGCCTCCCGATCATGATCGGCCTCGTCGGCGGCCTCATCTTCGCCGTGATCACCAGCTTTAAAAAGGAATGGTCGCCAGTCACCGCGCCCATCTATGCCCTACTCGAAGGCCTCGTACTCGGCGGCATCTCTGCGCTCCTCGAACAGCGTTATCCCGGCATCGCGATCGAGGCCGTCGCGCTCACCTTCGGCACGCTCTTCGTGCTGCTCCTCGCATACAAATCCGGCCTCATCAAAGTTACGCAGAAGTTTCGTCTCGGCGTGGTCGCAGCTACCGGCGGCATCTTCATCTTCTACATGGCCCAACTGCTTCTTAGCTTCTTCCACATCACCTTGTTCAGCTCCGTCTACGGCAACGGCCTCATCGGCATCGGCTTCAGCCTGGTTGTCGTCACCATCGCGGCGCTCAACCTCGTACTCGATTTTGATTTTGTCGAGCAGGGCGTCGCCTACGGTGCGCCCAAATTTATGGAGTGGTACGCAGCCTTCGGCATCATGGTCACGCTGGTCTGGCTCTATATTGAGATCCTCAACCTGCTGGCCAAAATGCGCAGCCGCAACTAGAAGCCAGTAGGGAGGAGCCAGTAGCCAATAGGGATTAGTCAGCAGCAGATAGGCTCCCGGTTCGCAACGCTCTACTGGCTATTGGCTGCTGACTATTGGCTGCTTCCCTGCGGTGAAATCAACGTAAACGTCACGGTTCCGGCGGTGCTCCGCTTGTGCGGCGTGCCGCGCGGGATCACCAGCATATCGCCCTTATTGAGCGCCAGCGTCGTCGCTCCGTCCGCTTGCGGCGCATGCCACTCGCCCGCAGCTTCGCTGTGCGCGCCTTTCGGTGTCCCGCCCACTTCGTAAATTGTCGACCCATCCAGCACCTGCAAAATGTGGTCGCGCCCCTCGTGCCACTCGAACTCCTTCGCGCTCTTTGCCGTCTCCACCGTCAGCACCACCGCAAAGTTCTTCCCCTGTACAAGATTGTTGTTGCCGGGGCTGGCAAGCAGCGCCTTCGCGTCATCCTGAATCTGCTGCGCGGTAAACACCTGAAACGTCGCCACGCTGGCGGCCGCATTCGCCGGCGCCGACGCCTGTCCCGCCGCAGCGGGCGCGAACAGCGACGCATTTGCAATCGTGAAACTTGCGGCCGCTGCCGCCGGCACAGCCCGCAGAAATTCGCGCCGGTGTGAATTCTTGAGACCAAAATTACCCATGCGATTCTCCTCGAGACGGGAATGCGATCCGTGCGGAATTCTATCAGCGCGGCATCCGAATCGGCTGAGAGCCGACATTCAGTCCGCGAACTGCCGCAGCCACGGCGCCACAATCGCGGCCACCTTCTTCGGCTGTTCAAAAGCCGCAAAATGGCCGGCGCACGGAATCACATGAAACTCGCATCCGCCGGGAGCCGCGCGAAACGCCTCCATATCGGCCGCAGTCACCGTCGCATCCTCTGCACCGGCGATAGCCAACACCGGCACGCGAATCGTCGCCACCGTGGGAACCGAATCAGGCCGCGCCGCCAGCCCCGCCTGCACAGCAACCACTGCCTCGGCGGTCAGCGTCATCTGCGCGCGCACTTCGGTTACAACTTCGGGGCGCTCCTTGCGCACCGGCGCCGCCACCATATTTTGCGCCATGCCATTGAAGAGCGCTTCAACGCCATCCGCCTGCGCCCGCGCAATCGTCTCAATGCGCTTGGCGAGGTTTGCCTCTGCGTCCGGCTGCGGTTTCGAGCACACAAAAATCATTCCGCGCATTCGCTGCGGCGCTCTCCGCCACAACTCCAGCATCACGTACCCGCCAATGGAGCATCCGCAAAAAACTGCCATGGATATATTCAGATGATCGAGCAGCGCGATGACATCCGCAGCAAGCTGGGCCATGGTCAGCACCGGCGCTCCGGGAACGCGTGTAAATCCGCCGGTCGGCAACGTCCTGACCCAAGTTCCGAGCGCCCGTGTCCGCGCAAGTCAGGAACGATTGCTCGAATTCCCGCAAGCTCTCGCGTCAGCGGATGCCAGTATTCGCGGTCAAGAGGTGTGGGATGCAGCAGTACTACCGGCAGTCCTTCGCCCGCGTCACTGAAGCCCAAACGCGCGCCACCCGAAAGGTACTCGCCGGGAAGAGACACGAGCTCGCCGTTTATATCCGAGGCATTCACACTTGTGGAGGATACGCGCCCGGCGTCGATCCCGCATTCGGTCCTGCATACGGATTTGGATTCTGTCCCGAATATGAACCAGGATATGAACCCGGATACGGACCTGAATACGAATTTGGATACATTGCCGTATCTTCCGGAATACCAATCCACGCCGCTACGTAAGCCACGCCGATCAGCCCGCTCGAAAAGAAGAATCCGATGACCGTGAGAATGCGGATCGTGGTTACGTCCCAGCCGTTGGCTTGCGACAGCGCCAGGCAAACTCCGCCAATCTGGCGGCCCACGTGCGGCCGAATGAGCGGCCGTCTCTGCATGGGCTGCGCCATCGGCGCTCCCGCCCCGCAACCCGAGCAAAACCGCGCGTTCGGATGCAAAGCATTACCACATTGCTGACAAAAGACTGCCATAACCAACCCCTCCGGCAAACAGGCCCACTTGTTTAATCATACGGATTCTCATCCCCGCCGGTTCCCCCGCTCCCTAATTCCTAATCACTAATCACTAATCGCTAGTCTTTATACGGCTCCCGCAAATACCTCCGCGCCTGATCAGCGCGCGAAGTATTCGGACCGGCATCAATCGCGGCCTGGTAGTCGCGAATCGCAAGCTGTCGTTGCCCAGCCAGATCGCGACATTCACCGGCGTTGAGCAGAGTGCGAATCTTCAGTTCCAAACCAACGCCGGGCGTCTCGGCCGCCTGCTCGAACGCCTGTGCGCCCTCATCGTTATGTCGCTGCCCGCGCAGCGCGTCGCCCAGCCCAAAGTCCGCCAGCTCCATGCGCGCATCGGCAAAATAACCCGGCTTCGCATTGTCCGCTTGAATCTGCTGGTACGCCGCCACCGCTTTCATGCCCTCGCCGGCATCCCTGCGCAGGTTCGCGTCCTCAAGGCAAAAAAGAAAATCATGCGGATATTCGTTCTTCAACTGCTCCACCACCTGAATCGCTTCGTCGTACTTTGCCTCGCGGCGCAGAAACAGAGCGATGGCGGTTCTTGCGTCTACGCTGGTCAACACGCCGCGATTGCCGTCGTCGCGCAGCATGGCCAAGCCCGTGGCCTTCGATCCCGTAATTCCGGCAAAGCCGATCATCAATTTAAACGGCCATGGAAGCGCACCGACAACATACTCATAAACTCCCGTGATCAGCTTCGCATCTACATAATTCGGATCCAGCTCCAGCGCCCGCGCCGCATCGTCCCGTGCTTTCGTCGCCAGGCGAAACCCCGTGCCATACGCCCGCTCCACCATCGCTACATAAGTGCAACGCAAACTGCGCACCCATGCGCGCGCAAACAGCGCGTTCACATCGTTAGGATTCTGGCTCAGCCGCCAATCCGCTTCCTGCACGGCTTCATCTGCCAACGCAAAAATCTGGTCGCGCTTTTTCGGGTCCTCTTCCGTCGCATGACGCCCACTCAAAAAACCATCATTCGCATAGAAGGTCGTGTCGAGCAGATCCTGGTGGTAAAGCTCTTGAAAGATCAGCGCGTTCAGCAGGTATGCAGTCGCCTGCGGATCGCCGGGGTGCGCTGCGTGATAGCGCTCGAAGCTTTGCACCGCGCCGGCGTAATCCAGATTGTAGAAATCCTTAAAGGCCGCGCGAACCTGGGGATCGTAGTTCATCGGGTTGGTATCGACAGCCGCCGCGCGAGCCGAGACGGACCACGATAGAATCCCGATCATCAGGATCCCAATCGCCCGGCAACGCACTCCCAACGGCCTCACCACGATCCAGCCCTCAACGTCGGATTCGCTTCTTCCCCATCACCATCGTATCGCCCCGCGGGAGCGTCGTTCCGATTTTGCCCGACTCGAGAGGCACGCGCAGGCCCTGCCAGAAATTTTGATGCGCGAAAATCAGACCTGCGATCACCAGCAATCCGTTAGGATTGAAGCATGCCCATCTCCGAGCGTTTGAATCCAATCGACGCGGCCCCGGGCTCACCCGTGGCAGGCAAAGCCGCCAAAATCGACGCCGCGCGCCAGCGCCTCATCGTCGCTCTCGATGTGCCCACCGCCGCCGCGTCGGCCGAGCTGGTTAACAAGCTCGAAGGAACCTGCCAGTGGTTCAAGGTCGGCTTGGAGCTTTTTACCGCCGCTGGCCCCGCCGTCCTCGAGCCTTTGATCGCAAGCGGCCACTCCGTCTTCCTCGACTTGAAATTCCACGATATTCCCAACACCGTCGCTGGAGCCGTTCGCTCAGCCGCCTCATGGGGCGTGCGCATGATGACTGTTCACGCCGCCGGCGGCCCGGCAATGCTGGCCGCTGCAAAGGCTGCGCTCGATGGCATCGCCAACCCGCCCGAGCTGCTCGCCGTAACAGTGCTCACCAGCATGGACGCCGCCGCGCTTGAATCCACTGGCATCGCCCGCTCGCCCGCGCAACAGGTAGAACTGCTGGCTAAGATGGGCCTCAACGCGGGCATCCGCGGCTTTGTCTGCTCACCGCAGGAAGTTGTTGCACTGCGTGCGCTCACCGGCCCTGATGGCGTGCTGGTGATTCCGGGAATTCGCCCCGCAGGCGCGGAAACTGGCGACCAGAAACGCATCGCTACTCCCGCCGACGCGTTGCACAACGGCGCAAGTTTCCTGGTCGTCGGCCGGCCCATCACGCAGGCCCCAGACCCAGCCAAAGCCGCCGAAGCAATCCTTGCAGAGATGGCAGAAGCGCTCTAAGAGCGGCCCCGCAGCCTAGTCTGAGCCGGCAGCCGTGTTGCGCGCATGAGTGACGTTGTCAGGGTCGGCAGTGAACGACTTGCCCGGCCCGTAGGCGAACTTGAAGTACTGCGCTCCGGTTTTACGAATCGCATCCTGGCGGCCGTCTTCCCATGTCACGCGAGCCTCGCCGTCAACATACTCCCAGCGGCCTTTCACGTCTCCAATTGATCTGTAGGCGGTGGAATTGTCGTTCAGCGTGATGTAGAAGTTATTTCCGCTACCGTCGCCGCACTCCCATTTGCCGATGAAGCGGCCACGGCTGGGAACCCTGTAGTTATCCGCGGAAGCGGTGGAAGCTGCTCCTGCGAATTCGACACGGTCGATGTCAGAAAGGCTGAAGCTCTGGCGGTGGCCATCTTTGAAGACGATCACGATGGCGCCCGAGGTGCTGTTCGACGCCGCGTGTGCGGCTACTTGGCCGAGCGAGCAAGTAAGGCAAATCAACGCCGCGAGGCGGGTGAGGCGAACAAAGATCTTCATTGGGTTCTCCTGTAGTCGGAATACGCATTGAGTCTATAGAAGGTTCCTGGAGGGGGTTCCAGGAATCGTGCGGCCCAGAATCGTACGGTTGGGCGGCAGAGAATCGAGACTGGAGTTGGGTCGCTCCAGACTGACGCCCTGTTCAAACGCAAAAAGCCCGGCATATAGCCGGGCCTCTCTGTTGATAAAAGCTCAAGGAACACTTAAAGCTTTTCGTAGAAATCGCATGCCGAGCACGAAATATACACTCCGCCCGGAACGCCTCTTTCGCGATCCTTCACACGCTTGACGATGCGCGTGGGCTTGCTGCACTTCGGACAGTCTGTCGACTTCGTCGTGTCCATTACCTTCTTGCGGTCACCTGTTTTGGCAATTTTGGCCATCTTTGCGTTGGTTCTCCTTCTTAGGTGTCTCTGCTCTCATCCACCGTGGCGGACGGCTTCAACGGCGCGGTCGACTATCCGACTCGCTGACTCCAGTTTATATGAGTCGGGCTATTTTCTCAGCATCCGGCCCAACTCTGCTCCACGGACGAAAAAACCTTGCCCGTCCCACATCCCCGAATTAGAATCGCAGCCGTACCTTCCCCGTTACCATCACTGGCCCCCACACTGGCACCATCCAAGCGCGGCGTGCGGCAGATTCCTCGTGCGCAAACTCGCCCCAACCGACTTCCCGGAGGAACGATGACCAAGCAGAATCTCCGACACACCGCCCTGCGCGCAACCATCCTGGCCGCCGCTATTTTCTGCGCCCTTCCCGCTCACCTTCAAGCCGCGCCCGCCGCCCACGCCGGCAAAACCCGCACCTACTACGTTGCCGCTGACGAAGTCCAATGGGACTACGCCCCCTCTGGCAGCGACGAAGCCATGGGCATGCCCTTCGACTCCATCGCCAAAGGCTTCGTTGAAACCAGCGCCAACCATATCGGCCGCGTCTACAAAAAAGCCGTCTACCACGAGTACACCGACGCCACATTCACCGAGCTCAAGCCGCGCGCGCCTGAAGACGCGTATCAGGGCATCCTCGGCCCCATCCTGCACGCCGAGGTCGGCGACACCATCAAAGTTGTGTTTAAGAACAACGCCACGCACCCCTACAGCATGCATCCCCACGGCGTTCTCTATCAAAAGGATTCTGAAGGCGCCGACTACAACGGCGGCAGCGGCGAAATGGATGATCGCGGCGGCTGCATCGCGCCCGGACTCACCCACACCTACATCTGGCAGGTTCCTGAGCGCGCGGGCCCCGGCCCTGCCGACCCCAGTTCCATCTTCTGGCTCTACCACTCGCACTGCGACGAGCTTCGCGACGTGGCCTCAGGTCTCTTCGGCGGACTCGTCATCACCCGCCGCGGCATGGCGCTGCCCGACGGCCGCCCCAAAGATGTCGACCATGAATTCGTCACCATCTACATCGCCATTAACGAAAACGAGAGCTGGTATCTCGACGACAACATCAAGGCGCACATCGCCGATCCGTCAAAACTCAATCGCTACGAATTCAAGCCCATCACCGCCACCGGCGTCTTCGGCACCGTCGCCGGAACCGGCTTTGCAGACACCAACGTCAAGTGGTCCATCAACGGATACATCTACGGCAACACGCCCCTGATGACCATGAGGGTAGGCGATCATGTCCGCTGGTACGTCGCCACGCTGGGCGACTTCAACAACTTGCACACGCCCCATTGGCACGGCAACACCGTCATCGTCGGCGGCCAGCGCACCGACGTGCTCTCTGTCGCATCTGCGCAGATGATCACCGCCGATATGGTTCCTGACGATCCCGGAATCTGGCTCTACCACTGCCACATTTCCGACCACATGCTCGCCGGAATGATGGCCCGCTACCAGGTGCTGCCACGCTGAACAGCGCACGATGCATGGCTGCCTATCCTTTTCGTCCCCTCAGGCGGACGAAAGGGTGGGATGCGAGGCCTGCGCTTCAAGTAACGAGATTCCGCTCAAGCCTGATCGAGCCCATACAGGCTGCGAACACTCGGCATATTCGTTCGTATTTTGTACCCAATCGCCCGACCCAAAAACTTCGTTACGTTTTCAAAGCGCCGCAGCGACGCGGTCCTGTCTTTTAAATCCAGGTCGAAGCCGGCCAGAACAACGTCTTGCTGATCCGGCGGCCAGTTTTGAAAATCATTCCACGCCTCGATATTGCCGGCTCTCACCGCCTCGTTGCCGCCATGGGCAGTTTCAGATTGCTTCAGCCACCGTTTCGTCAGTGACTGAGCATCTTCGCTCGCCGAGTCGCGATCGAGGTCCGCCTCAATCTCGGCAAAAACCTGCCGCATCGCCTGCACATGTTTCTTGCGATCTTCAACAGGCGTTTCGCGCGCGATGCGTTCCTTATCCAGCCACGCCTGATCGCTGTAATACTTCCGCATGAAATTCTCTTGTGGCTGCATATCAATTACCTCAATAATTTTTCTCAAGATCGCCGCATCCGCCATTTGCCCTGCTTGTGTCTGGCCTGCTTGCGTCTGCCCCGATCGAATTCCCTTTACCGCTGCTTCGATTGCGACCAGTGCGCGATCAATCAGCCTTCGCTTCTCGGTCAAAGCTTCACGTTGCATTTGCAGCGAGTCCGCAAGCGTCAGCGGCCCGCGTTTCAGCAGCTGCTTAATCTCCGCAAGCGGAATGCCCAGAAACTTCAGCGCCGCAATCTGTTCCAGGCGCTCCATATCTTTGAGTTCGTACACGCGAAACCCGGACCCCGTTCGCTGCGGCTTGAGCAAACCAATGCGATCGTAGTGGTGCAACGCTCGGACGGTCACTCCAGCCAACTTCGCAAATTCGCCAATCCGGTAGCTGCTGCTCATCGCTGCACAATCCTTATTGCACCCTGACTCTCATCGCATATTGACCATACTCGGCCCTGACGCAGCGTCAAGGTCAAGCCCGGAATTTGCTCTCAGTTCGTTGAAATGCTTTCCAGGCACCGACGGAGGGAGCAGTGGCCTTCAGGCCACTGAAACCCCGCGCAACACATCGTCGCCTTCAGGCCCGGAAACCCAGCCCGCATCGCCGGCAATAGACGTTAACCGCGCGCGCAAGCCTCGGGAAAATTTCGTCCTCTGCCCATCGCGTATCGATTCGCCAACCCAATCGCGAATTACGATCGAGTGATCTTCCCGCCGCCGGTTGTGCGTGGAGCACTGAAGCTCAGGGTGGAATGTTGCAGGCTCGGATTTCTCACCTTCGACGCACGGCCTCCTTCGCACATGCGCTTGTGCGCTTCCATCCACGACGGAACCTCAGCCTCCGGCTGCGTCCAGTGGGCTACGGATGCCTCATCGCACCATTTCACAAGATGCGGCATCGCAGCCTTGTGCGACCCAGACACCATAAACTGCCGCATACTTTCCTCGCTGTCCCAGACCGTGATCGTCCAGAAGGTCCATCTTCTATCGGGCAGGAGCGCTCCCTTTTGAAATCCGCGCGCGCGTTTTATCTGCCTCAGCGACCGCCATGTGTGAAGCGCGAAGAGCGGAAGAAATCGAATCGAGCGGATTCTGAGCCGCGTCAAACTAACGAACGTCATTCTCTCCTCCCACTCAGCAATCCCCGATCTTGATACTCACGCAATCTCAGTGGCCTCTTTCGACTGCTTGAAATGCCCCTCGCACCGCAACTGATGCTTTCTCCTGACGAGACGAATGGCGTTCGGCAACCGGCCACCTCTCATTTCGAAGGACCCAGATATCAGTATCGTCCCCACGACCACATAGCTCCCAGGTTCGGATTCATGGCCTTCGCGCCAGTCGTCCCCACCCGCGGACCGATGTTCACCGCCGCCCACCGGACGGGACTCAGAGCGTCAAAATCTGGCGAGTCGGGGGTCCGGCAGCAGAGGAGAAAAGGGGCAATAAAGAGCGTGTCGGCGAGGCGGCAATCCGGCGAAGGGACAAGGCGTCGAAAAGGGCCAATAAAAGCCCGAAAAGTGCCGAATATGGGTCGAATATGGGTTGTTTTTGCTCGTTTTTTCGCGTTTTTGCGACGCGACTTTCGTAAATTTCTGTTGATGATAAACAAGTTAAGTGCACTTTGCACCAAACGAAGTGCACCTTTTTTTGATTTTAAGGCCAAAATGGAGCAAATAAAGCGAACATATGGAGAATGACAATCGCGAAGATCCAGGGTCGCCGAGAGATGGTTTCGAGTGGCGAAGATCGGGTTCGAGGTAGGGCCCGGTAGTTGAACGATCAACGGTCATGATTCGAGTATGCGCCGAATGGGGGTAATTATCGGCAAACCTGGGGAGATTTAAGATAAGACGCCAGAGATCAGAAAATGAACAAGTTAGGGGCGAAGTGGATGGCATCGAGAGGACGAATGGGCTTGACGTGGAAAGAATTGAATGGAGTTACCGACTATTTCATGTCCTCGCGTGTGTGCGATGGATGCAAACGGTACGCCAGCGAGTCCGCGCTCCAATCGTCTTTCGAAAACGGCTAGCGCCGCGAAGACACCAGTCCCGCCTACTCCGCTGACTCGCTGGCTAGCTGACTCGCTAATTCATCACCAGCTGATTCGATCCAGCAGGCGGCGGCTGCTTCCCATCCGCGGGCGTCGAATTGACAGGAATCGCTCCCGCCGGAGCCGCGGGCTGCGTGCCACTTGCGTGTTTCGACTGCGCGGGCTGCGTCGCCTGACTGCCCGCTGCCGGCGAATTGGCTGGCGGCGCACTCGACTGCTCGTCCGGATTAGACCCCGGCACATCGTCAGTATGCGGCTTGGGGAACTGCACTGGGCGCATCTCACCCCCGCCGCTATTTGCCGGCGTAGCCTCGCCGGGGTTAAGCAGGCTCGGCGGCGGCGCGGCCGCTTCCCTGTTGGGATCGTTCTCTACGTCGCCTTCTTTGATAGTGCGCGTTTTCGCCTGAGCCAATTCAGGCGTGCCGGCAGAGATCAACATCGGCGCCACAACGTCCGTGGTGAAGATCTGAAGCGGCCGCCCATCCTTGGCAATCTCCACGCGGATTACGCGATTGCCGTTGACGCGAACAAAATCCACTTCCTCGGGCGGCGCGCCGTAAACCCACTCCTCAAACGGCATCTGCCCATCCATCTCGCGCGACTTGGTGGTTGGCGGTCCTTTGGCAAACATCACCATGTCGGTGTTCATTCCCACCAGCACTTTGTGATCCAGGATTGCGTCTCTCAACGCCGCCGGCAGCGTATCGGTATATGCCTGGACCGGCGTCTTGACGTCGAATGAAAGCAGCGGCGCGAGTAGCTCTTTCACCTGCGCGGCGGTCACTACGGGAACATAGTTCGCGAACACCAGCGTCACCCGCGAGCCGGCCGGATCGCCCTCCTGATTGATCAGATCAGGGTCGTCAGAGTCGCTCGTCTGCGGACCCATGCCGATTTGGAGATGGCGCAGGAAGCGATGTTTTGCGTCAGGCCCTCCATCGAAATCGAGAACGATTTTTGTGCGGTCGATCTTGATGTTGGTCACCACCACGCGCGAACCGGGCTTGGCAGAAAGCCCCTCGTTGATCACCATGTTCTGATAGCGAGCCTCGGCTGGTTCCAGCTTGCCGTTGGCCTCAAGCGTCAGGCCCTTGTGGCCGCGCGGAAACGGGCGGTTGGCGAATCCCTGCTCCGCTTGCAGATCGCGTTCCAGCAGAATCCGCGTCTTGGGGTCCATTTCTGTTTTAGGCAAATCGACGTGCGTAGGCGTCACCTGCCTGAATTGCCGGTCAACCGGCCCGGCGGTAGTAGTTATTGCCCCTTTGCCGCCGCCGGTATCGACGGTGACCACCTGAGCGCCTGACGATGCGCCTGCAAGCAGAATTACCAGCGCGCATGCGGCTACAGGTCCCGGTCCTGGCAAGGTTCTGCCTCGGCTGCCGAATGCGGTCGATCGCGCGATAGAGAAAACGTCTGGAGAGAAAACGCCTGGGCCAAGCCAACGCCGGTGCATGGGAACCCCCACGAGTGCGACGAACACTGATAGGCAAACGTTAGCTCCAACAGGGGAGAAAATGCAAATTGGGAGAGACAGGGAACAAGGGAACGAGGGAAAAAGGGAACAAGGGACCGAGGGAACCTGGGACTGAGGGAACGAGGGAACGAGGGAACGAGAATGCGACGGCAGAAAAAGGCGGGACCGGCAGAAACGGAACAGAATTCAGGATTGCGGTGGCTGCGGTGTAATAGGTCTTTCTATTCCCTGTTTCCTATTCTCTGTTTCCTATTCTCTGTTTCCTAATCTTTGTTCCCTAATCCGGGTTCGCTGTTTCCAGTTCCCTGCCCGCCAATCTGCACCAGCCCGGAAGCCGCAGGCGGGGGCGCTGCTGGACCCATGGCGGCCTCATGTTGCGCGCGCGCGGCGGCATCCAGATCGACGGGGATGCCTGCGCCAATAATCACCGGCACGTTATAACGAAAGTCCAGATCGCGCGTGATGCGAAAGACAACCGGGATCGCCGCGAGAAGAACGATCAGCGCCAGCCAGCTGCCGTCGAGCCCGTATGCTCCGCCAGTAAGCCAGAACGGCCCCATGGGATCGCCCTGCACCACCGGCGAATGGCTGGTGACGCCGCTGATTGCAAGTCCGAAGACCAGCGCGCGGCTCGCCTTCCATGCGAAGTTGAGACCCCAGCTCACCCACAGCGCGCGCGTGCGCAGATAGGCCGTGGATAGCAACAAACTGAACGCGAGCGAGACGATGAAACTGGCGCGGTTTGCGCCGAGCGTGAGCGCCTGAATAATTGCATAGATTATGGCAAAGCCCAGCGTGGCTCCGGTTGGCCCCAAGGCACGGATAAAGCATTGGAATGCATATCCGCGATAGGCAATCTCCTCCGCAAGCGCGAGCAACGCAAAAAACGCTGCATCGGCCAAGAGCCATCCCCACGCCGAGCGCTGAGTAAAGAATGAGAGCGCAATGCCGCCGAAGATCGTCAAGGGCAGCACGCAGGCCAGTGCCACGCCCCATCCTGTCGCGAGTCCAAGACCTATTTCGCGCAGCCAGCCTTCACGCCGCGGCAAACCCTGCTCGTTGATGGGGTGGCTCTGCCGATCGAACCAGAATCCCATGGCTGAAAGCCCTACCAGCAGCAAGAACACCAGCATGGCCTGCTCGACAAGCGGAATCCACGCATCGCTCACGAGGCCATCTGCGCCGCGACGAGCCAACGACCGCGCGAAAAAGAAGTAGAGCAATGCGCAAAGAAATTGCAGATAGGCGCGCAAACGGCCGCCAGTGTAGCGAGGCGCGCTCATGCCCGCCCCCGGCAAGCGGTCCAGCGACTGCATGCGAAGCCATGCGCGGCGCTACGTGCGACTCGACGGGCCGCGCACTGCGTGCTGCGCAAATACGCTCGATTATGCATCATGGCTAATGCTTTTGCTTTCCAGCTGGCTGCTTGAAGGCTTGGAGAATCAGTTTTCCGTATAGAACTGCGCGATGTTGCGGAACTTCTGCTGCCGTGCAGCAACCAGATCCTGAGTGGTTGTGGCCTTCAATTCGGCCAGGTGTCTCTTCAGCACAGAGCCCAGCAATCCGGTTCCGGCCTCGCGGTCCATATGAATTCCTTGCGGCGGCTCGGCGATAATCTCATCAACGCAGCCAACCGCGGCCACTTCCGGCGCGGAGATGCGCATGGCTTCCGCAGCCAATTGCTTGTGCGATGCATCGCGCCACATAATGGCGGCGCAGGACTCCGGAGTGATTACAAAGTAGAGCGCGTTTTCGAGAATCAGCACGCGGTCGCTTACCGCCAGGGCCAGCGCTCCGCCCGATCCGCCTTCGCCGCTGATCACGGAAACGAACCCTCGCCCGTACCTATAATCACGATTTCGTACTGTTGTTTTTCCATTGTGCGATTTGATTTTTCACGAGCCTTCGCCGAGCGCGTGCTGAAGAAATTCCCGCATCGCGGAAGCGACCTCTTCCAGGTGTGTTTCGAGCGCGAAATGTCCGGTTTCCAGGAATTGAACCGTCGCGTTGGGGTTGTCTCGCAGGAATGCCTCGGCGCCGGGCGGAATGAAATAAGGATCGAATTTGCCCCAGATAGCTAGCAGCGGAGGCTGCGCCGATCGAAAGTACTCCTGAAACTTCGGGTACAACTTCACGTTGTTGGCATAATCCAGGAAAAGATCGAGCTGTATATCGACGTTCCCGGGACGCGCCAACAAGGCAGCGTCCAGGGTATAGCCCTCAGGCTTGATAAGAGCCGGGTCCGGGATTCCAACCGAGTATTCGTGGCGTAGTCCTTCGAGGTTCAGACCCGCGCGAATGGCATTCCGATGCTCCAGCGTGGGTTCACGCCAATAGCGTTGG
>CAVXPR010000062.1:0-45486 GCA_963763585.1 uncultured Acidobacteriaceae bacterium
GGCTCCAGGTGAGCAGCAATCCGCTCGGCCTTATCGATGTTCCGGTCTTGATCGACTCGCGATCTCACCACTGGATGCTCGATCCAACGTCGCAGTTCAATTTGATTTCGCGGTCTATCGCGCAAGACGCCGGCCTCGAAATTTCAAAGGACTCCGCAACGATACGCACCTTGACCGGACGCCCAATTCAGGTACACGGAACCGTCATTCCACAACTCACGATTGGCGGCCGCCTGACGCTGCACAACGTGACCGCATTTGTGTTTGATGACGGCGACTATTCGTTCAAAAGCGCAGGCTACAGGGTCGAGGGAGTTCTGGGGTATCCCGTGCTCGCTGCGATGGGCAGACTTACCGTGTCCGACAACACCATTCAGGTCGATCCCGCGAAAGATGATGGTCCGAATGAAGGCGCAGATCGACTCACCACCGGCGCACAGTTCTATCTCGACGGCGATCAAATTATTGTTGCTCTCGGAAGGGCGCAGAAGCCCGCATCTGATCGGCCCGCGCAAGGAAGTCCAGCCACGCAAGGAAGTTCAGCCGCGCAAGGAAGTTTAAGCGGCAAACCTGGCGACTCCGGGGAAAGGGAGGCGAGCGATGACCAGATGTTCTTGATCGACGCCGGCGGCCAGCAAACTTACCTCACTTCGCGCTGGTTTAACGAGTACGCTGCCGAATTCAACGGCAAGAAGATGGAGCCGTTCACATTTCCGGACACGGATTCTGGCCCGCAGTCAGCTTACGTCGCCGAGGATGTGCCTCTGGCGATCGGCGATACGGCCATCGAGCTGCATAATGTTCCTGTACTCACACAGCCTCTCGGCTCAGCCGGTCGCGACGATGTTTACGGCGTCATCGGTATCGATGGACTCGACCAGCTCACGAGTTACACCTTCGATTACCGGACGATGCGCTTCAGCGCGAATGCAGAGTGAGGGAAAGAAAAATCGAGGCAGGCCGGGGACAGAGGACAGGGAACAGGGAATGGGGAATCGGGAGTCGATCCTGAAGGATCAGCGGCCACGATTCTTTTTGGGGAGCGTCTTTCGATTCTCTACAGGTTTTCTCGCGCCCATGGCGTTTTCCATTTGTGCCTGTGCGCGCCGGCCCAGCGTGAGTGTCACAATACCGAACGCGAGCAGCACTAATCCCCACCACAGATTGGCATTGATCCCGAGACTTTTCGCATACGCGTCCGCATTGGTGCGCGTAGAAAGGCCGAAAGCGGTCAGAATGGCTCCGATCAGAGTGAACATCATGCCGATCGAGATGCGCGCATCGTAAAACATAGTTCTCCTTATCGGCTCAGATCAAAATCAGATTCACGGCGATTGCCAAGAGCAAGACTGCCACGGCCATCGCCTCCGGACGCTTCCACCATTTCGCGTTTGACTGCGACCGGGTGGTGAGTGAGTAGACCAGGCCGTTCAGCTCCGATTCAGGCTTCGCACTTGTGAATGCGCTCAGTAAAATCGTGACGAGCAGACTCACGAGCGAAAGCAAAATCGCCGTTTCCAAGTTCAGCGCGATTTCGCTTGCAGGATGGCGCAACACCGCAATCCAGCCGCCGTGAATGCCGAGCTGCCCGGCTATCGGCAGAGACAGTCCATGGTCCAGCAGGGCCGCGGCTGCGCCTGCAATCAAGCCTGCGAATGCGCCGTGCCCGGTGGCGCGCTTCCAGAATGCGCCGAGGATGAGTACCGAAAACAGCGGAACATTGATTACCGCGAAGACCAGCAAGATCGCATCGAGCAAGCTGTTGAAACGGATAGTTGCGCAGGCCGCGGCGAATGCAAGCAGCACGCCGCCTGCGGCCGCGAATCGGGCGACGACAAGCAGGCGCTTATCGGATGAGTTCTTCGCGAGCAGTGCCTGAAAGATGTCGCACGTGAAGACAGTGCTGAACGACGTTACGCTCGCCGCTACGCCGGCCATCAGGCATGCCAGCAGGGCTGCAATCCCCAGGCCCAGCAGGCCTGTCGGCAGGAACTCAGGGAGCACGTTTGGCGTGGCCATTAGATAGTCGAGCACGGCATGTCCGTCCGCGCCGATGACGGGCATTCCACTCGCATCGGCTTTTGCGGGAACCAGCCCGGTGCCCGCCTCAACCGCCGGCGGAACAACGGTGATTTCGTGGGAGATAACATTGTTGTCATTGAAGACGAGGATCGAGGTGTGCGGCGTAGGCAGGCCCACCGCGATCAGCCCCGGAAGAACCAACAGGAGAGGCACGAAGATTCGCACTGCCGCCGCGTTGATGGGAGCTCTTTGCGCAGACTCCACATTTTTCGCTGCCATCGGTATCTGCAACAGCCGGAAATCCGCGCACCACGTCGCGCCGCCGAGCACAAGGCCAACCACCAAGATGAAGATGCCCGCGCCCATTGAGTGCGCTCCTGAGTGGGCCGAGCTACCCAACCCATGAAGTAAGTTCGCCGGGATCTGAGCCTTCAGGCCGCTCCAACCGCCGATCTTATTCAATCCGAGCAGCACCATCGGGAGCAAGCCTGCGACGATGAGCAAAAATTGCAGGGCCTGGTTGTACATTGCCGCGCCAAGGCCGCCGAGCAGAATGTAAGCCAGCACAAGAGCCGCGGGAAACGCCATCGCAAGCAGCAGAGTTCCTGTTGGCCGCAGGTTCAGGGATTCGGAAATGCGATCGAAGACGTGGAGTGCGACCAAGCCGCGCGCCATGGCGTAGAGCGCGATGCCCGCGCTGAATGCCGACATGGCGGCAAACATGATCGCATTCAGCACCCGGGTTTTTTGATCGAAGCGCAGTCCGAGATACTCCGGAATCGATCGCGGAGCGATTGAATTTGCTTTCGCGTCGGCTGCGACGGTTCCGGATTTCGTGCCGTAGAAGATGGGCATGAGATACAGGCCCGTGAAGAGCATCGCCGGAATTGAGCCAAGCGTGAACCACGCCACGCTGGCCAGACCGTAGTGCGCTCCCGCCGCGCCCATCCCCAGCACTTCAATCGAGCCAAGGCTCGCGCCGAGCATCGCCAAGCTGCACAGCCAGCCCGGCATCGCGCGCCCGGCCTGCATGAAGTCTCTGCTTGTTGTCATCGCAGGCTTGAGAGAGAAACCCGCGGCCAGCATGAAGAAGAAGTAGATCAGCAGAATCAGCGAGTCGACTGCCGCAAGACCGGGCGCAGCAAGATTTGGGGCAGCAAAAGTGGGCACGAACGATTCCTTCCATTTCGATGGTACAGAATCCGTTTGAGGCGTCGGGTTGGATCGTTCGGGCGCGACGAGCGCGGCGCTGTGGCGCGCTGATACGAAGCCGGTATTCTTGGGGCCGGCATTTTTTTAACGCGGGCCAAAAAAACGGCGGCAAGGGGAATGCCCCTGCCGCCAGTTGCGTTGCTGTTATCAGCCGCTGCCCGTTATTGTTCGGCACCTGTTCCTGCGCCGGTACCTGCTGGCGGCGGAGGAGCCGGAGCTGCCGGCGCAGTTCCATCCGGCATAGGCTCCCGCTGCCGACGGAATTGCCCATCGTGCCCGTGGAACTTGTTGCCCTGTCCGTCCGGTCCAGACCCGTCCATGCCAGGTCCGTTCATACCCGGTCCGTTCATGCCCGGCCCGCGTCCGTCGCGTCCCCACTGGCCGCGGCCGTGCATTCCTTCGTGCCCCATGCGGTCCTGGTGCATGGTCTGGAGCTGCTTCCACTGGTCCGGCTTCAACTGCATGCGAATATCCAGCAGAAAACGCGCGTTGGCTTTTTCCAGCTCTCCGCGCGCGCTCACGACGCGATCGATTTGCGCCTCAATCGCGGCGCGGTCCGGAGTATCGGCCTTCATCAGCGGGCCCATCGCCAGCTCCGCTTTTTGCAGAGTGGCCTGCAAGTCGATCAACTTCAAACGATGGTCCTGAAGAATTCCATCCATCGCCTTACGCTGATCGTCAGTGAGCGCCAACTTCGTTACAAGGTTCGGATTGTTCCAGAATTGGCCGAGTCCGAACGAGCGCTCCATCGGAGGCCGGTGCTGCCCGAATCCGGGCTCCATACCCGGGTCGCCGGGCCCTTGCGCGCCCGCCCATGCGCCCGCCATTACCACTCCCGCTACCGCCAAAACCAGTCGAACAGTTTTCGACATCTTCATTGAGTTCTCCCCCCTTGTCTCAACAAGGGACCATTTCTCGCCGTCTCTTTTGTTTCCTGCTGTCTTGTTTTGTGATCCCTTCAATTGCTACCGTCGCCATCCATCATTTGCGCCAGCGGCTCCATGGCCGCCGGAACCTGCCGCGATACATCGTTGTCGACTGTTGCCAGCAGGTCCTCATCCGTATTAGCTGCACGCTTCAATCCGTTTGGCTGTCGTTTGGTGGCGATGTTTGTCGCGACAGGCATGGGCGTGAGATGCTGTTCCGTCTCCTCAGCGCGCGCCAAGCGCACTTTTTGCTCTGCTGCCTTCATCTCGGCCGCCAGCGCTGCCTGCTGCCGCTGACCACGCTCGTACAATCCGCCGGCAAGGCTTCCGGCGATCAGCAGGCACCCCAAAGCCCAGCTCGCCGCGAGGCGCCAGTTGTGCTGCGCCGTCCGCGCCGCCGATTTGGATTCGCTAGATCTCGACTCGCTCAATCTGGGCCTGCTGTACGCGGCCTCGCTCCAGGTATCGACGCTGGCCTTGAAGTGCTTCAACGCACTGGCCACGATCGGATCCGCCATTGGATCTTGGATCTCGCTCGGAAAGGATTTGCCTGCCAATTTGTCGCTCCTGAATTTGTCGTTCTTAAATTTGTCGCCGCTGCTCATCGTGTTCCTCTCAGCTCCGCGCGCACTTTCGCCAGCGCCCGCGATAAATGTGCCTTCACCGTGCCCTCGCTCAATCCCGTAGATTGGGCAATCTCGCTCAACTCCTGCTCTTCAACGTAGCGAAGCAAAAACACCGTTCGCTGCCGCTGGCTCAGATTTTCTACTGCCTTCCAAACCTGCCCAACCTGTTCCCGCGCCAATATCTGCTGCTCCGCGCTGCGTTCGCCGTTCGGCAGCCACTCGCTGGCCTCGTCCACGCCCACCGCGTTGGCCTGCGTATGCCGCCAGAACTGCAAGCGCCGGTTGCGCCAGTTGTCCTTCTGCAAATTAATGGCGATCCGCATCAGCCAGGTCATGGCGCTGGAATCGCCGCGAAAGTGGCTCCAGTTGCGGTGAGCCTTCAGGAAACATTCCTGCGTCAGCGTCTCTGCCAGATCCACGTCCCTGAGCGATGCCAGCAGGAAGCGAAAAATCTGCGGCCGGTGGCTTTCGACGATGGACGCGAACTCGCGCGCGGCTATCTCCTCCGCCGCTTGCGCGGTCATCGGTTTCACGGCTATACCGGCTGCCATCGATTTGGTAGACGTCACCATCCGCCGCAAGTTTACAGCCCCCCATTCCATTTTCGCTCTAAAGCGCCGTAAAGCCCAGGCACGGAAAGGCCGCGAAACACACGCAAGCCTATTGTTCTTATGGATGGTTCTTGAGCGCCGGACCCCGGCGGTGGCATTTCTGGACTCTATTGGATTTATAGATTTTTCTTGAGCGGCGACATGCGTGGCTTTCCTGGGCAGCGATGCGCTTGGTAGATCCGCGTGATCGACGCGCATGCGCGATGCGCGTGGATGACAGGCATGGGCGATACACATGTTAGGCGCAACGATATAATTCGTTGCGGCGGATTTAGCTCCCGCATGCGAGCCGTGTTGGGCGAGACTGGCAGGACAGGGCTGAGAAATAGGGGCTGACAACTTGCCGCTGAAGTTCAGGAATCGAGCCCGCCGAAAACGAGGAGCAGTACCGCTGAAGGCTACGAACGGAACCCAAGGGAACCGAACCCACTGGAGACATCAATGATTTCCCGTCGAAAATTTGTCGGAAGTTTTGGAAAAGGGCTGGCCGCAACTGCGGCGGCCTCGGCCTTCGCATCCACGGCAAAAAGTTATGCGCAGATTCTGGGCGCCAACGATCGCCTGAACTTTGCCATCAACGGGCTCAATGGCCGCGGCCACGCGCATCTGGCCTCGCTTGGCGCGAACAGCAAAACTGCGCGCGTGGCTTATATATGCGACGTCGATTCCGGCATCCTGGCCAAGTTCGCTGCCGATGCGGAACAAAGGCTGGGCTACGCTCCCAAGGCCGAAGGAGATTTCCGCCACGCGCTGGAGTCGAAGGACGTGGATGCAATCACCGTCGCGACTCCCGACCACTGGCACACGCCGATGGCGGTGCTCGGCCTGAAGGCTGGAAAGCATGTTTACGTTGAAAAACCCTCCAGCCAAAATCCGCGCGAGGGCGAGCTGCTTGTTGCCGCGCAAAAGAAATATGGGCGGCTGGTTCAGGTTGGCGATCAGCAGCGATCTTCCGATTACACAATCCGCATGATCAAGCAGATTCACGAGGGCCTGATCGGCGACGCATATATGGCGAAATCCTGGTACTCAAACACGCGCGGCTCGATGGGTATTGGCAAGCCCGCACCTGTACCCGCCTCGCTCAATTGGGATCTGTGGCAGGGTCCGGCGCCGCGCAGCGAATACAAGGACAACATTCATCCCTACAACTGGCACTGGCTGCGCCGCTATGGCACCGGCGAGACGCTCAACAACGGCACGCACGAGGTGGACATTTGCCGCTGGGCACTGCAGGCGGAGATTCCCCACGCCGTCACCGCGAGCGGCGGCCGCTATCAGTTCAAAGACGATTGGCAGTTTCCGGACACGACCGTCACCAACTTTGAGTATCCTGACAAGTTAATTTCGTGGGAGGGACATTCCTGCCAGGGAATGCGCTTCTACGATCGCGACCGCGGTTCGGTCATCATGGGTACCAAGGGTTCGGTGGTGATTGATCGCGGCGGCTACGACGTGTTCGACTGGAAGGGAAAGCAGACCGACACGTTTCGCGTCGGCCACGAAACTTCAACCAGCGACCTGGTCGGCGCCGATTCCATGACGGACGCGCACTTCGCCAACTTTATCGCGGCCATTCGCGGCCAGGAGAAACTCAACTCGCCGGCTGTGGTGGCCAATGTGACCGTGACAATGCTGCTGCTCTCAAACATCGCATGGTTCGTCAATCGCTTGCTGCGGCTGGACACTGAAACCGCGCACATTCTCAACGATCCTGAGGCCATGAAGTTCTGGGGCCGCACCTACCAGCCGGGTTGGGAAGTGACGGTTTAAGGGGCACTGAAATGACAGTCGAAACTGAAAACTTACCCGCCGCGCAAGCGGGAACCATCACGCTGGGCGGCGATTTGACAGTGAACCGCATGGGCTACGGCGCCATGCGCATTACGGGCAAAGGCATTTGGGGACTGCCAGACGATGTCGACGCTGCGCTGGCCACGCTTCGCCGCGCTGTCGAGCTGGGAATCGACTTCATTGACACCGCGGACTCGTACGGTCCCGACGTCTCAGAGGAACTGATTGCCAAAGCGCTGTGGCCTTATCCCGCCGGCCTGGTTATCGCGACCAAGGCCGGCTGGACGCGCCACGGGCCGGGCGTTTGGCAGCATGATGCGAGCCCCGCGCACCTCGAGCGAGCCATCGAAGGCAGCCTGAAACACCTGCGACTGGAGCGCATCGATGTCTACCAGCTTCACGTTCCTGATCCGGCTGTTTCGTTCGACGCCTCGATGGAAACTCTTGCGCGGCTGAAGGAGCAGGGCAAAATTCGCCACGTCGCTCTCTCCAACGTCACGCTGGAGCACATTCATCGCGCGCAAAAGATCGTGCCGATCGTCAGCGTGCAAAATCGCTACAGCTTCAGCGACCGCGAGTGGGATTTTGTGGTGGATTATTGCACGGCCAACGGCATCGCGTTTCTGCCCTGGGGACCGATGGCGCAGGCCCGCAAAGCAAACGATGCGGTGGAAAAAATCGCCGCGGCGCGAAATGTTTCTACGGCGGTTGTTTCGCTGGCGTGGCTGCTGCGGCGTTCGCCGATGATGCTGCCCATCCCCGGCACCAGCACGGTAAAACACCTTGAAGAGAATGTGAGCGCTGCGGCATTCCGGCTTAGCGATGCCGAATTTGCGGAGCTTGGGGCAGTGGTGCCAAAACCCTACTGGCTGCGCGGCTGAGCTTGGCTGATCTCGGCTGAGTTCTGCCGGCAAGGGCAACGCCGGAAGGCTTATTGCGTTCCGCTCGGCGGAGCGGGCTCCTCTGCCGGGGCCTGCTCGGCAGGCGCATTTACCGGCTCATTCATTCCATGCTCGGGATCATATTGATGCCTGACCATCCACTCCTTGTATTTCGCGGCGGGCTCTTCCATTACTCCGCCGTTGCGGCGGATGTAGACGGTGTCTTGCTTCATGCTTACGTTCAGCTCGCATGAATTCATCTCTCCGGGTTTGCCGCCCATCACAGGCATCAAAATCTCAACCACTCGGCCCGGCTTCTTCCAGCGCGCCATAAAGGTCTCGTAGCCCGGCATGGGCGTTATTGGCTGCGAACATGCGTAGTTGAAATCGAATCCCAAGGGCTGGCCGTTTTCAAAGAGGTCGGCCCCGCCCATGCCATCCACTTGATCGAGTGATGATATTGAGCCGTAGCCGCCCGGACGATAGTAGTGCCGTATGCCATTGCGGAAGACAATGTGAACACGCAAGGGAAATTCAGCGGGATTGAATTTGCCCGCCCACGCCGTTGGCGCTAACAGCATAAAAACGATCAGCCCGCCCAGGCTCGAGATCAGCACTCTCCGCATCGAAACACCCCCCTGAAAAATCTGAAGGCCGGATTTCGCAGCAATTCTAACTCACACCCTCGAACCGTGCATGGGCAATCACAGTGGGGTGCAGGCCGGAACGGGAATTCCCATAGCACCTTTAGGGCTCTGCCCCCCGATCCCTGCCGCAGGATTTACTCTAATGGCAACGCACGTCTCTCGAGGAATCATGCTGCTCGAATCTCTTCGCGAACAAGTTCTCCGCGCCAACAAGGAGATCGCCCGCCGCGGCCTTGCGCCGCACACCTTCGGGAACGCCAGCGGTGTTGACCGCAGCGGAGCCAAGCCGCTGGTGGTCATCAAGCCCAGCGGCGTGGATTACGACTCATTGACCGCTGCCGATCTTGTCATTACGGATTTGGACGGGAATGTTGTCGATGGCCGGCTGCGCCCGTCAAGCGATCTCGATACGCACACGCTGCTCTACCGCGAGTTTCCTCAGATCGGCGGCATCGTTCACACACACTCTGAATTCGCCACGGCCTGGGCACAGGCATGCCGGCCGATTCCATGCCTCGGCACAACCCACGCCGACTACTTTCACGGCCCGGTTCCTGTTACGGAGCCACTGTCGGCCGAAGAAGTTGCCGCAGGCTACGTCCGGAACACCGGGGCGGTTATTGTCCGCCGCTTCCGTGCGGCCAAACTCGATCCGGTTGCCGTTCCGGGTGTGCTGGTGGCTGGCCACGCCCCGTTTGCCTGGGGTGCTGACCCGGCGGAGGCCGTGGAGCACGCTGACGTTCTGGAGTACATCGCCCGACTGGCCTTCCGCAGCGTGCTTCTGGGAGCGCCGGAATCAGGCATTCCCGGCCACGTCTCGGAGTACCACTACCTTCGCAAGCATGGCCCCAAGGCAACCTACGGCCAGCGCTAACTGCGCCCCCATCACGCGTTGGTTTACGAATCGCCAAGGCAGCTTCCAGTCCTCGGCATCCGGCCTCATGGGTTCAAGCCGACGGGATTTACTGACGCGAGCAAATAGACCAGGCCTGCAGGAACTCCTGTGTTTCTGGTCACTTGGCCTCCCAGTCGTTAGGACCCATTAGTCTACTGTTTTTCATAGATTGATCCGTTTCTGCGGATGGCTGCTCTTGTTTTTTGCACCGGCGATGTGATCTACTTCAATTCTGGTTGACTTTCTCTACATCTAAAAGTCCATATCATGCTTGTTCTCAGTCAATTGGCCTGAAACCACTGGCTTGAAGCCGTTTCCTATCTGCGTGGCAACTGACGTGCAAGTAAAGCAATTGATGTAGAGATCTTCCACACACATGGAGACAAGCCTCCTTAATCGCGTTCAGGCTACGCTGCTGGCCCTGGCCACCGCGGCGCTGTTCGTGTTGGCTGTGCTGAATATTCTTGAGCAGCGCCAGTTTTCGCAGCCTGACGATGGCGTGTGGTGGGGCGAAGCACAGGGCGGTCTGCAAGCCGAAAAAGTTCTGCCGGACGAGCCCGGGCAACGAGCCGGAATCCAGGTGGGAGACCTGCTGACGGGAGTCAGTGATTCGCCGACCTCAGACGTTTCGCCGGTCACGCTGGTGGCCAATCTGGAGCGCGCGCTTTACGCCACCGGTTCTTACGGCCAGGTCTACTACACGATCACGCGCGACGGCATTCCTCTTGAGACGCCGGTAAAGGTAATCCCCGAGCCGCTGGATCGAAGTCTCGAATTCGGCCTGCGCGTCATCGGCCTTATTTATCTCATCATCGGCTTCTACGTTCTTTTCCGCCGTTGGGGCGCGCCCCGCTCGATGCACTTTTACCTTTTTTGCCTGGTCTCGTTTGCGCTCTATGCGCTCAAATACACCGGCAAGCTCGACACGCTGGATTGGATCGTCTTCTGGACCAATGTGGTGGCAGAGGCGCTGCAGCCGGCGCTCTTCCTGCACTTTGCGCTGAGCTTTCCTGAGGAGCGGCTCAAGAATCTGCGCCGTCGCTGGCTGCTGCCGCTGGTCTACGCGCCAGGCGCAGGTCTGCTCGGTTTGTGGCTCTGGTCGCTCACTACGCGCGAGGCGACCAAGCTGCTGCTCGACCGGCTCAACCAGATCGCCACGGCCTACGACGCCGTCTTTTACGTGGCCGCCGCGCTGCTGTTCCTGCGCAGCTATAGCCGCGCCACAACGCCGCTGCTGCGCCAGCAGTTGAAATGGGTGACACGCGGCACGCTGCTTGCGGTTCTGCCTTTCACATTCTTTTACGCGGTGCCCTATCTGCTGCACATGAATCCGCCGCAGCTGCTCACCAATCTGGCGGGGCTTTCGCTGATCTTCTTGCCGCTCACGTTCGCATGGGCCATTGTCCGCTACCGGCTGATGGATACGGACCTGATCTTCAAGCGCAGCGTGGCCTACATGTTGGCCACGGGTCTTATCGTCGGCGGATACTTCGGCATCATCGCGCTGATCACCGTCGTGGTTCACAATGCCATGCCGGAGGCGGTGAGTGCATGGGGCTTGGCCGCTGCCATTCTGATTACGGCTGCCGTCTTTGATCCGCTCAAGCGCCGCATTCAAGGATGGGTAGACCGCGCTTTCGACCGGCATCGCTACGACTACCGCAGAGCACTGGTCGAATTCGGCCGCGGCCTGAGCTCCCAAACTGACCTCGAGACGCTGCTTAATTCCATCGTCGAGCAGTTGCCGCGCACTTTGCTCGTCGCGCGGGTAGCGATTTTTCTGGCACAGGATTCCGGCGGGCTGCGCCTGGCCGCCTCGCACGGCTTACCCGACGCGGTGAGCGGCGAACAGAGCAATCTGGCTCTCGGTTTTCTCCGGTTCAGCCATGCCAAAGAGCACTCCCACATCTTTTTCGAGAATGCGCAAGCCGTCATGCATCTTTCGCCGGACGAGCAACGCACCGCGGCTCTGCTTGACCTCAACTACTATCTGCCGTGCCGCGTGGCGCCGGTGCAGCTTGATAATGGCGAGGCCGCCAGCCGCACCATCGCGGTGATCGGCCTCGGCCGCACGCTGGGCGGGGACTTTTTGTCGAGCGAAGACGTCGAGCTTCTTGAATCCCTCGCGGGCTATATCGGCATCGCCCTGCAGAATGCCAGCCTCTATGCGCGGCTGGGAGAAAAGATTGTTGAATTCGAGCGCTTGAAAGAATTCAACGAGAACATCGTCGAATCCATCAACGTGGGCATTTTCGCGATCGACCTCAACGACCGCATCGAAAGCTGGAACGCGCAGATGGAGGCGATGTACGCCTTCAGCCGCGCCGAGGCGCTGGGCCAGACGCTCACTTCTGTCTTTCCGGCGGAGTTTATCGAAGCGCTGGAAGGTTTCGGCAGCGATCCGGGAGTGCACCACCTTTACAAATTCCGCCTGACAACGCGGGCCGGTGAGCTGCGCACCACCAACATCGCGATTGCGCCGCTACTCTCGCGCGACTTCGTTCCAGTGGGCCGCATCGTGCTGGTTGACGACATCACGGAGCGCGTGACGCTGGAAACACAACTTGCCCAAGCCGACAAGCTCAGCTCCATCGGCCTGCTCGCTGCGGGTGTTGCGCATGAGATCAACACTCCGCTCGCCGTCATCTCCTCCTACGCGCAGATGCTGGCCAAACAGCTGCGTGGCGACGCGCGCCTGGGGCCGGTGCTGGACAAAATCACGCAGCAAAGCTTCCGCGCCGCCGAAATCGCCAACGGGTTGCTTAACTTTTCGCGCACCTCCACAACCGAGTTTCGCTCGACCGACCTGAACCAGGTGGTTCGCGACACGCTCTCGCTGCTCGAGCATCAGTTCAAGACGGCGCAGATTCTTATCGATCTCGATCTCTCCGACGAGCTGCCGCCGATACACGGCAACCCCGGAAAATTGCAACAGGTATTCCTGAATCTATTGTTGAACGCGAAAGATGCCATGCCAGGCGGCGGGCGATTGCGGATTGCCACGCTGGTCAATGGCCACGTTGAAGCCGTTATCTCCGACTCCGGCTCGGGCATCGCGCCCGAACATCTCAAGCGCATCTACGATCCCTTCTTCACCACCAAAAATATGCTGCTTGGCGAGCGGCGCGGCACCGGACTCGGCCTCTCCGTTTCGTACGGCATTATTCAGGAGCACGCCGGCAAAATTCACGTCGAAAGCGCGGTCGGCTCCGGCACAACTTTTCACCTGGAGTTTCCCCTATTAAGGAATTCAGTTCATGCCTGAGCACACCACTACCGAGGACGCACTGCCTGTGAACGCGCATGCTTCCGCGTCCGCACTCGACGGCACGATGCCCGCAGCTTCAATCCTGGTGGTCGACGATGAAGTCGGCATCCAGGAATCGCTCGGAGTACTGCTCTCGCTCGAAAATTACTCGGTGAAGACAGCGGCCAACGGCGAGGAAGGCCTGCGCATGCTCGACCAGTCGAATTTCGACCTGGTCCTGCTTGACCTTGCGCTGCCCGGCCAGAGCGGCATCGAACTTCTGCCGCAGTTCAAGGAGCGGCAGCCCGATCTGCCCGTCATCATGATCACCGCTTATGGCACTGTCGATAACGTCGTCGAGGCCATTCGCGCCGGCGCTGATAATTTTGTACAAAAGCCCTGGGACAACGAGAAGCTGCTCGCCGACATTCGTTCCGCTGTTGCCCGCCGCCGCGCCGAGGAAGAAAATCTCCAGCTCAAGCGCACGCTGAAGCAGCGCTACAACTTTGCAAACATTGTGGGCAAAAGCGAGGGGATGCTGCGCATCTTCGATCTTGTCGCGCAGGTCGCGCCAAGCCGGTCGACAGTGTTGATCCAGGGCGAGAGCGGCACCGGAAAAGAGATTATTGCCAAGGCGATCCACGCCAACTCGCCGCGTCGCGACAAGCCTTTTGTCCCCATCAACACGGGCGCAATGCCTTCAGAGCTGCTCGAATCCACGCTATTCGGGCACGTCAAGGGCGCATTCACTTCCGCGATCGCCTCAAAGAAAGGGCTCTTTGAAGTTGCCAACGGCGGAACGCTTTTCCTTGACGAGATTGCCACCATGGGCCTCGACACGCAGTCAAAGATTCTTCGCGTGCTGCAGGATAAGCGCTTCATGCACCTCGGCGGCATTCAGGAGCTTCAGGTGGACGTGCGCATTCTCGCCGCCACCAACGTCGATCTTCGCCAGGCGGTGCGCGACGGCCGCTTCCGCGAAGATCTTTTCTACCGCCTCAACGTCATCACCGTCGATTTGCCTCCGCTGCGCTCCCGCCGCGAAGACATTCCGCTGCTGGTGCAGCACTTCCTTGAGTTTTACGCCGCTGAAAACAACTTTCCTCCGCGCAAACTCTCCAGCGACGCCATGCGCGCGCTCATTGACTATGACTGGCCGGGAAATGTTCGCGAGCTTGAGAACGCCATCGAACGCGGCGTTGTGCTTTCCTCCGGTCCGATGATCGGCGCCGAACTTCTGCCTGGCCAAATCACCGGGCGCACATTTCAGGACGCGCTTCTCGAGCACAACCCCAACTCTTCGCTCTTCGACATCCTCGAAGTCATCGAGCGCCGCATCATTATTGAGAAACTCGAGCGATGCAACTGGAACCAGACCGAAGCCGCCGAGCAGTTCCGCATTCCGCTCTCAACCCTGAACCAGAAGATCAAGCGCCTCAACATTGAGATTCGTAAGCGGGGCAGGGAATAGAGAAGCAGGGAACGAGGGACCAAGGTAACAAGGGAACAAGATTGCTCGCTACCGCTCGCAGGTTCGCAAGAAAATTGATGCTGGGCCTGGACAACTGCTAACTGCAACTAAGAACTGTGAACTACTAATGTCCTATTTCCTTTTCAAATCCGAGCCCAGCGTTTACTCGTTCGACGACCTGTTGCGCGACGGCGAGACCGCGTGGGACGGCGTGACCGCTCCGGCGGCGGTGAAGAATCTGCGCGAGATGAAGCCGGGAACGAAGTGGATTTTCTACCACACCGGCGACGAACGCACCGCAGTCGGCACGGGCACGGTCATCAGCGTTGACGCCACTGACCCCAAGGTCCCGATTGTTCGCGTCAAGGCGGGCAAACGTCTCAAGAGTCCGAAGACCCTCACCGAAATCAAGGCGGAAAAGATCTTCGCCCGCTCGCCGCTTCTGCTGATCGGCCGGCTCTCGGTGGTTCCGCTCACCAAAGAGCAGTGGGACTGGTTCGTGGCGTGATTTGCGCGAAGCAGCGGATCGCGAGACTCGTATATTGAACAATCCCTCTCAATTGGCGACGACACGACGTTATCCCCGCGTCACCGGCCCAAGCGGCCACACGGTTTTGCCGTAGACCTCATTCAGCACTTGCGCCAGGCCGGTGTAGACGGCCGAGGCTCCACAGAAAAGGCCGACCCAGCCGGCGGTCTTGCCGATGGCGGCGCTGCCCATTGCATCGCCCGCGGCCAGCATGAAAAACAGCACGGTAAGCGAGGCGAATACGACTTGCAGCGCACGATTCAGCCGCAGCGTTCCAATGAAAAGAACGAGCGTGAAGACGCCCCACATGACAAGGTAGAACGGGACGCTGAGCCCGGAAGGCCCAGCGACACCCAGACCTGCTTTGGGCAAAGTTATAAGGACCACAAGCGACAGCCAGAACATTCCGTAGCTTGTGAACGCCGTGGCAGCGAAGGTGTTGCCTTTTTTCCATTCCATGATGCCGGCGATCACCTGCGCGATCCCACCATAGAAAATTCCCATGGAGAGGATCATCGAATCGAGAGCAATAAATCCTGCATTGTGCAGATTGAGCAGGATCGTGGTCATTCCGAAGCCCATCAGTCCGAGGGGCGCGGGATTTCCTGTTCTGTCGGGAGCAATTGCGTCAGGCATGGTCTTTCTCCTCAAGGCGGGGAAGGGAAGTATTCGAGGACACAGTTGGACCGCGAAAAACAGCGCGCGTTCGAGAGTGTCCCGCTGAACCGGAGGGAATTCTAGCATGCGGTTTGCGGAGCGCGCATTAACGGCTTATTCGGCGCTGCCCTCAAGCCACGCCTTGGTGTTCAGCAATTGGCGCTGATCGAGCGACCACACCTTGCCAGTCATCTCGTCAGGCGCACGGCCCTCGCGCGCGGATTTCTCGAACTCGCTGGCGACGGCCTGCATCTTCGCGTCCAGGTCGTCGACAAAGTTCAGCACCAGCGCTTCGGGAATCATGGGCAGCTTGGGCGAGCCGAACTCCAGCTTGCCGTGATGAGACAGAATCATGTGCACCACCAGCGTGCGCAGGCGATCAGGGAATCCGGGCAGCCCGGCGATTGTCTTCTCTACCAATTCGACGCCCATCTGGATGTGGCCCAGCAACACGCCCTCGACGGTGTAATCGAATCCTGTTTCCCAGCTCAGCTCGCGAATCTTACCAATGTCGTGCAGGATGACGCCGGTGAGAAGCAAATCGCGATTCAGCATTGGATAATGCGCGGCCACGCGATCGGCAAGGCCGAGCAGACTCACTACGTGCTCGAGCAGCCCGCCGAGCCACGCATGGTGCAGTTGCCGCGCAGCAGGCGCCTCGCGAAACGACTGTGCAAGCGCGGCATCGGCAAGCAGAGTGGTGAGCAGCCGCTTTAGATCGGGATTAGTTATGCTTGCGACGACGGCTTCAAGCGCAGCCCACAGCTCGCCTACGTCGCGAGTGGTTGCGGGCAGCATGTCCATCTTGTCGGCTTCGCCCGCAAGCGCGACCCGCAACTGGTCGACTTTCAACTGCGCGCGGCCATCAAAGCGCGACACCGAGCCGCGAACCTTTACGATGTCGCCGCGTTCAAAAACTTTGGCGATTCGCGGGTCGCCCAACTCCCACACGCGCGCCTCTATCTGGTCAGTTTTGTCGCCGAGCGTAAGGCTCAGGTATGGCTTGTTCTGCTTGGTGGTTCGCTGCTGCTTAGCCAGCACGAGAAAGAAGCTGTCGAAGAGCTTGCCCTCGTCGAAGCCCATTAAATCGCCAATATAGATGTCTTTCATTCTGCCGAGAAGATTAAACCAATTCTCCCGCTCTGCCAAAAGGGCTGGCCGAATGCAGGCAAAACAGGGGGCGGAAAAAACCGGTGCCAGTCCGAAAACAACGCGGGCCCGGGAAAATGCTCCCAGGCCCGCTGAATGAAAGGTCTCGAATCTCTCTGCTATTGCGGCGCGGGTTGCTGCGGCTGGTCAGGATGGTCGGCTGGCGCCGGCGCTCCCGGTACAGGAGGAATCGGCGTTGGCTGTTGAACGGGCTTGGGCTGCGATTCATCCTCGCTCTTCTTCTTGTCTGCGAGCCGGGTCTTGTCGCCCGTAATGGTCGAAGTCTTCTTCTTCTTTTTCCCCGAAGTGTCTCCTGACAATCCCAAGGGAGCCGACTGCGTCTGCTGGTCAGCTACCTCTCCCGCATCTGGCGGCGCAGGCCCGGTCGCACCGGCAGGTCCACCGATGACATTTGTCTTGGCGGGCCTCGGAGCTTTGGCGCGCGCACTAAAGCGTGTCTTCACGACAGGTGCGGTCGGCTCGAGCGGATTGGCTGGCTGGTCGGCATTTGAAGCCGTCTCTTGATTTGAGGGGGACACCGCGCCCGCATCTTCCGTTGCCGAGTTGGTTTTTGCGGTAGGCAGAGTTTCGCGCGGCGCTTGTCCGAAACGGATCTTCTCTTTCTTGCCGGGCTTCTCTGTGTTTGCCTCTTCCTTTTTGTTACCCTTCTTCTTTTTGGCGGCAACCGCCTGAGTGGGCGCGGGAGCTGCCGGCGGCGCGCTCGCCTGTGTCTCGCCGGCAGACTTTGCCGGGGGCGCAGACGCACCCGATTTGTCACGGAAGGTGTGAGTGCTCTCGCGGAACCGCGTCCGCTCCACCTTGGCTTTTTTCTTCGGGGCCGGCGGCTCATAGGCGCTGAAGCTGATGCTGGAATGTAATTCCGATGGAGTAGCGCCGGCGTCTGAATATCCCTGCTTGATCTGGATAAAGGCCTGATCGCGCATCTGGTTGAGATAATCGCGAATGGCCGGATCCATCAGGCTCATGTAATACGCCTGCTCAACTTCTTCCTCGGCGTCTTTGTACGGCTTAGGTCCGCCCGGCGTGTGTTGCACGACCTTCAGAATGATGTAGCCCTGCCGCGTGAGGATGGGATCGGTGTACTGGCCCGAATTCAGACTGAATGTCTTATCCTCAAGAACCTTGGGAAGCTGGCCGCGCTTGTACTGACCCAGATCGCCGCCTGAAGCCGCTGTGGTGCCCTCGCTAAAGCTTCGCGCCAACTGCGCAAAATCTCCGCCTGAATGCAGCCGCGCCTCGAGGTCGTCGGCCTTGGCTTTGGCTGCGGCAACCTTGGCTGGATCGTCGGTTCCGGTTGAGATGAGAATCTCGCTCAAGCGCTCGCTTTCAGGCTGCGCGAAATCCTGCTTGTGCTCCTCGTAGTATCTCTGCACCTCGCCGGGCGTCATCTGGATATGCTCGCCAACTTCCTGCCGCATCACTTCCTGGGTGATGAGCTGGTTGCGAATGTTGGCCTTGAAGTCCTCAAATGAGACGCCCTGTTCTTTCGCGGCCTTCTCCAGGTCTTCAATCGTTTCCAGGTTGGCCTGCTTGCGTATCTCGTCCAGGCGCTTCACCAGTTCTGTCTCCGCGGTGATGTCCAGTTCCTTGCCCTTGGAGAGCCAAAGTTGCTGATCGATCAGGTTGCGCAGCAAATCCCTGCGCTCGGCTGCCATTTCCTGCATCGATAAGCCGTGGTCTCGTCCCGCCTGGTCCAGATCGTTTTCGGCGCGGTCGTAGTCCGATTTGGTAATAATCTGATCGTTGACGCGGGCGATGATGCCCTCGACCGTCGTGCCGCCGTACGGGCTTTCGGGTTCGCTCGCCTGGCCTTGCGCGTGGCCAAGGCCCACAAGCAGCGCCGCGCCGAACAGGAGCGTAACGGAAGTGCGAAGAAGTCTAAAATTCATAAAATCGCTGGCCGGCCGGGTGGCTGGCGCCTGCTTTCTTGCCGCCTGATACATAGACGTCATTGTAAATGCCGGGAGAGCGAAAGCGGAAAGCGGAGGCGCGGAATCCGCCTGCCGGAGGCGCATTGAATTGCGCCTTTGCGGGCCCCGCACCGACCCTGCGCGGACCCCGTACAGCAACGGGCACCGCGGTAACCTCGCTACCGCTCTGGCCACGCCCGCGTCAAATGCAGCAGTGCTATACTTTAGCCGAAGACGGCCTCGCGGCCTTAGCGCGAGCGGCTTTTTCATCCTCGTGGCCTTGCCGGTATCGGGCAAGGTTTATTTTTATCGAGCTGAAATCCAGGTCGGATCGGATTTGGACTGACCGGATTCGCTCGCAGTCGATGGAAAGTCCGCCCCAAAAGCCTGCCGCGCAAGCCATCTGGAGGTTTGGTTTACCGATGACTCCTCGCGCCCGCCGCGCACTCTTTGCCGTCGTTATTTTCTTCACCGTCTGCGCTGTGGCCGGCACTGTGCTGGAGCGCCGCGTCGGCGCCCAGTCTTCGCAGGACGAAAGCCAGCTCCGCGACAGCCTTAAGGCGTTCACCGACGTTTACGCGATCGTGGAACAGAACTACGCCGAGCCCATCACCGCCGACAAGGCCGACGACGTCATCTACGACGGCGCAATTCCGGGGATGTTGCAGGTTCTGGACCCGCACTCGCATTTCTACGATCCGAAATCCTATGCCCGCCTGCGCGAAGATCAACGCGGCCGCTACTACGGCGTGGGCATGGTCATCCAGCAGCAAAATGACCCCAACGGCAAGAGCAATGTTTTTGTCGTTACTCCCTATGAGGACACGCCCTCTTATCGCGCCGGCATTCATCCCGGCGACGAGGTTGTTGCTGTCGACGGCAAATCCAGCGAAGGCTGGACGTCCGATCAGGTTGCCAAGGCGCTTAAAGGGCCCAAGGGCACGCACGTGCAGGTCACGATGGTTCGTTACGGCCAGCCCAAACCGCTGGTGTTCGACCTGGTTCGCGACGAGATTCCCCACCCCTCGATCGATTTGAAATTCGAGATTCGTCCCGGCATCGGCTACATCCATCTAACGCAGTTCCAGGAGACCACCGGCGAGGAGATGGACGACGCCGTGAATAGCTTCCCCGACCTGAAGGGCCTGGTTCTCGATCTGCGCGAAAATCCGGGAGGCCTGCTGAGCCAGGCTGTGGATGTCTGCGACCACTTGCTGAACAAGGGCCAGACCATTGTTTCGCAGCGTGGCCGCGCATACTCCGATCAGAACTACGTCGCGACGCACGGCAACGACGGCAAAACCTTCCCAATCGTTGTGCTGGTGAATCGTGACACTGCATCCGCTGCCGAAATCGTCTCCGGCGCGTTGCAGGATCACGATCGCGCCCTCATCGTCGGCGAAACCACGTTTGGCAAGGGTCTGGTGCAGACCGTCTACAACCTCAGCGAAGACTCCGGCCTTGCACTCACCACTTACCACTACTACACGCCATCCGGCCGCCTGATCCAGCGCAATTACGCGGGCGTTTCGCTCTACGACTATTACAACCACGCAGGCACCGGGCCGGGCGATTCGTCGAGTCGGGAAGTAAAGCTGACTGACTCTGGCCGCACAGTCTACGGCGGCGGCGGCATTACGCCCGACGAAAAAATCGAGGCACCAACCACCAACCGCTTCCAGGACGAGCTGGCCTACAAAAATGTCTTCTTCCAATTTGCGCCAGTCTATGTGGCCACGCACAGTGTCGACAAAAATTTTCAGGTTGACGACGCCGTCCTAGGCGAATTCAAAAAATTTCTCACCAGCAAGGACGTTGACTGGACCGACGCGGACCTTAACGGCGTCTCCGATTGGGTGAAGGCGCAAATCAAGAAAGATATTTTCACCATTCAATTCGGCCAACTCACCGGCCTTCGCACCATTGCCGAATGGGATCCAACGGTGCAGAAGGCGCTGACCTACATGCCCGAAGCTCAGGCGCTTGAAGACAACGCGCACAAGGTACTGGCAGACAAGGCGCAGGCTCGCGCTGACAACCCCGGCGCGCCCGCACAGCCTTGATTTCCGTTCCGCGGTCTAAGCAAGACAAAAACTCAAGCAAAGCAAAAGGCCATCCCAAGGGATGGCCTTTTTGCTGTTGTGACTTGTAAACGCCGGTTTTGGCGCAGCGCGTATCGACACTCTTCCTAAGCCGGCAGTGCGGCCGCGGCAGGGATCAGGCGCTTCCGGCTGTCTCCCGCGTCGAACGCTTGCTCCGCCGCTACTTCTGCGGTGGCGGCGGCGAGAAGAACTCGCGCTTGCGTCCGGGTTCTGGTTTCGGCTTCGGCTTGGGAGCCTTCTTGACTTCTTTCTTGCCTCTGTCTTTGTTTCCCATGCATGCAAGCATGACACAGAAGGTCCGCGGCTGAAAAGGGCGAAAGCACTCGGATGCCGTTATTCTGAATGCACCCCGTTATTCTGGACAAATGATGACCAGCGCACCCAAACCTTCTCGCCGCGTCGCCGTCTTTTGCGGATCGGCAACGGGAAACGATCCGGCGTTCCGCGCGGAGGCGACGGCTCTCGGTGATGCGATCGCCAAAGCCGGCATTGGCCTTGTTTATGGCGGAGCGTGCCGGGGACTGATGGGCGCGGTGGCCGACGCGGCGCTTGCTGCCGGCGGCGAAGTCATCGGCATATTGCCCGACGCGCTCAGCGGCCGCGAGATTGGGCACACCGGCCTCACGTCACTCGAGCTGGTCTCAACCATGCACGAACGCAAGGCGCGCATTCACGAGCTGTCGGATGCCATTCTTACGCTGCCCGGCGGCTACGGCACCCTCGACGAATTAATGGAGGCGATTACCTGGGCGCAGATCGGCCTGCACGCAAAGCCGTGCATCCTGATTAACACGCTCGGCTATTGGAACGGCCTGCTCGCGTTCCTCGACACTGCTGTCACCGCCGGCTTCATTGAAGTCCGCAACCGGCAGTTGGTTCGCGTGGCCGCGAACGCTGCCGAAGCACTCGCGATGGCTTTCGGCCAGGTTTAAACGGGGGCGGAATCCCAGGCTTAAACCGCACAACAAAGCTTCGGCGTTATGATGCTTTTATGTCGACGAAACTTCGTTTCGGCGTGCTCAGCACCGCCAACATCGGCCTGAAAAAAGTGATCCCCGCCATGCAGCTGGGCGAGCTCACCACCGTGACCGCAATTGCCTCGCGCGATCTGGCCAAGGCACAGGACGCGGCCACGAAACTCGGCATTCCCACGGCCTACGGCTCATACGAGGAACTTCTCGCGGACCCCGACATCGACGCAATCTACAATCCGCTGCCCAATCAACTTCACGTGCCGTGGACTACGAAGGCCGCCGAAGCCGGCAAGCACGTGCTCTGCGAAAAGCCGCTGAGCATGACCGTGTCCGAGGCCAAGACGCTGCTGGATGTGCGCGCCAGCACCGGCGTCAAAATCTGCGAAGCATTTATGATCCGCTGTGCACCGCAATGGCAGCGCGTGCGCCAGCTGCTCGACGAGGGCCGCATCGGCGAACTGCGCGCGGTCGCCGGGGTGTATAGCTATTTCAATGTCAATCCAGCCAACATTCGCAACCAGGTTGAGACGGGCGGCGGCGCACTTTATGACATCGGCTGCTATCTCGTGCAGTCTTCGCGATTCGCTTTCCAGCGGCAGCCGAAGCGCGTCGTTGCGCTCATAGATCGCGACGCGCAGACAGGAACTGACAAGCTGACGTCCGCGATTCTCGACTTCGGGGCGGGCGACTCCGGCTCTGGCGACTTCGCGCTCTGGCCACGCCGTATTTACTTGCAGCACGCAACAGATTCCTTGCCAGAAGATTCAATTCCTCGGATCAAAAGGCCGCATCGAGCTTGAGATTCCGTTCAACGCGCCCAACGATCGCCCCACGCGGCTCTTCATCGACTCGACCGGCGACCTTACCTTCAGCGGCATCACCATGGAGAGCTTCCCCACTTCGGATCAATACACGCTTCAAGGTGACGCCTTCGCCCGATCTGTCTTCGAGAACACTGAAGTGCCTGTGCCGCTTGAGGATTCGATCGGCAACATGGCCGTGATCGAAGCGATCTTTCGCTCGGGAAAGTCCGGCCAATGGGAGCAGCCGGAGCAATGAGGAGCTCCGCTTACCGAATCGGCCAGCGCTGAATCGGTCAGCGCCGAATTGATCTGAGCTGAACTGATCCGGGATTCTTCTCTGCGCGCTTACGCTGAAGCCGCGCACTCGCGCAGATCGGCGCTCAGCGCATCCACGCGAGCGGGATCGCTGTCCCAGGCAAACATAAAGCGCGCCGCGCCGCCAATGAAGGTGTAGAAGCTCCACCCGCGCGCGTGGAGCTGGTCGAGCACACTCACCGGCGCCTCAACGAACACTGCATTTGCTTCGACCGGTTGCGCCACCCAGACGCCGGGGATGCCGGCGATCCTGCCGGCGAACTGCCGCGCGCAGCGGTTGGCGTGCTCGGCATTGCGCAGCCACGCGCCATCTTCCAGCATGCCCACCCAGGGCGCCGAAAGAAATCGCATTTTGGCTGCCAGTTGTCCAGCCTGCTTGCAGCGGTAGTCGAAGTCGACGGCCGATGCGCGATCGAAAAACAAGACGGCTTCTCCCATCGCCATGCCGTTTTTGGCCCCGCCAAAGCACAGCACATCTACGCCGCTCTTCCACGTCATCTCCGCCGGTGAGCAGCCAAGGCTGGCGCAGGCATTGGCAAAGCGCGCGCCGTCCATGTGCAGCGAAAGCCCCAGCGACCGGCACTCCTCGGAGATGGCGCGCAACTCATCGAGCGTATACACGCGTCCGGTTTCAGTGGATTGCGTGACCGTGACCGCGCGCGGCTTGGGATAGTGAATGTCGCTGCGCTTGGTGGCCAGCTCGCGAATCGCTTCCGGCGTGAGCTTTCCCTCCGGACTTGGCGCGACCAGCAGCTTCGAGCCGTTCGAGAAAAACTCCGGCGCGCCGCATTCATCCGTCTCCACATGCGACTGGTCGGAGCAGATGACGCTGTGATACGACTGGCAGAGCGACGCCAGCGCCAGCGAGTTGGCCGCAGTGCCGTTGAAGACGAAGTAGACTTCGCAGTCAGTCTCAAACAGCTTGCGGAAGGCGTCCGCTGCTCGGGCCGTCCACGGGTCGTCGCCGTACGACTTTGCGTGGCCACGATTGGCGGCCTCCATCGCCTGCAACGCCTCGGGGCAGATTCCCGCGTAGTTGTCGCTGGCAAATTGCTGCTGCTCGTTGATGTCAATTTCCGCCATGGCAAGATCCTCGCTCCCTGGGGACGGACGCCGCCCCGGAGACAGTCTTAAAGAATAGAAGAAATCGCTGAGTGGGTGCAGGCTTTTGAGAAGTTGGAGGCGCGGGCCGGGATCGAACCGGCGCATAAAGGTTTTGCAGACCTCTCCCTTACCACTTGGGTACCGCGCCTTGGGCTGCCTGCCTCACGGGTTGCGGATCATCCCATCCCACTCTTCACCCGGCTGATTGCGGCCGGTGAAATGCAGAATGGAGCGGGAGACGAGACTTGAACTCGCGACCCTCGCCTTGGCAAGGCGATGCTCTACCACTGAGCTACTCCCGCTTAGACCGGTTCCTGAGTTGATGTAGCCTTTTTGAAGTCATGCAAGGCGGCTCTTTCTTGACGAAAGATCCACTTGAGTGCAATAGCTTCGAGATACAGCAACTCAGGAACCGGTGAAACGCAGATTCGAGTATACCGGGCAGCCGAAAGGGGGTCAAACCGGCTTGTCTATTCAGTAAACGGCTCTGGACAGTTCAAAAAACGGCTTTCGACGATGAAATTTCGGCGCGCCCAGCGACAAGATTTCCGGGTCCCGCTCGACTCGCATTCGCCCCTGCTGAGTTTGACCCACCCCGCGAATTCCCGTAGACTTAGAGACTGCGAGGGATGCTGCTCGGGTTTGGCTCGAGCTGGCTCCTGCACCGCATCATTTTTCCTGAAAACCAGGTTTCCTGAGAACCGGGACCACCCCTGCAATTCAGGCTTTGGAGATGGAAGCACAACCATGGCAAACCATGTATCGGCGCTCAAGCGCGCCCGCCAAACCGTAACCCGCACTGAAGTGAATCGCGCCAACCGGAGCCGCGTGCGCTCAAGCCTGCGCTCGCTGCGCGAGGCGCTGGCCAAAGGCGACGTGAAGGAAGCCCAGGCGCAGTACCGGGCCACGGTTTCTGCCCTCGACAAGAGCGTGCAAAAGGGCTCGCTGCACTCGAACACCGTTTCCCGCTACAAGAGCCGCTTGAACACGCGCCTGAAGGCGCTGGCGACCGCGAAGAAGGCAAAGTAGCACCGCGGCCCAGATCCAAACAAAAAGATCGAATCACCAAGATCAAATCAAACGACCAAATCAGAAGACAAGCAGCAGCCGGGAGCGATCCCGGCTGTCGCTGTTTGTGGCGGCGATTTGGCTTACGCGGCCCTTGCGCAGCAACGGCTGGAGCGCTGACTTGCGCAGCAACGGTTGGAGCGCAGAATAGAGCGTGCCGGCGATGATCGCGGAGCCCTTAGCGGTGGGATGGATGCCGTCGCCCTGGATCGTTCCCGGAACGTTGATCAGATCCTTATAGAGCATGGGCACGACCGCGATGTGGTGCTTCGCCGCGAGACTGCGAAAGATTTCATCGAACGAGCGAATGTAGTCGCGGCCATAATCCGGCGGAAGCGTGATGCCGGCGAGCAGGATCTTTACATGAGCTTTCTCGAGAGCGCTGAGCACCTGATCGAGATTGGCGCGGGTCTGGTCGACGGGCAGGCCGCGCAGGCCGTCGTTGCCGCCAAACTCCACGATCACAATGGCGGGGTGGAGGCGCAGCACATAGGGCAGCCCCGCAAGCGCATCTTTGGTGGTTGCGCCGCTCGTGCCCTGGTTGACCACCTTGTACGCGTAGCCTCGCGCATCGAGCAGCTTTTGCAGGTCTTCGGGATAGGCCTGGCCATTTGGCAGGCCTAAACCCGCGGTGATGCTGTCGCCGTAGCAAACGAGAATTGGACGGTCGTCAACTGGCGCGCTGGCGGCATAAATCGGCACCGCCAGCAAAGACAGCAAACAAATTGCGACGAGAACCGTGCGCCGAACGTCCACGTATTAAGTGTAGCCGCGCACACGCACCAAGCGTTGTCGCGCCAGAGCATGCGGGGCAGGGAACTTCAATGACCGGCCATTTACACTGCGAGTGACGGGAGAGCGATTTGATTCAGGTTAAAGGCGCGAAAAAATGGATCCAGAACGGCACGCGGCGCGTGGAGATTCTGCAGGGCATTTCTCTTGAAATTCCCGCCGGGCAATTTGTCGCCATCGTGGGCGCGAGCGGAAGCGGCAAGAGCACGCTGCTCGGGCTGCTTGCCGGATTGGACTCGCCGAGCGAAGGCGAGATCTGGCTGGACGGCGTGCCAATCCACAACCTGGCGGAGACAGAGCTGGCAGCTGTGCGCGGGCGCAAGATTGGTTTTGTCTTTCAGTCCTACCAACTGATCCAAACATTGACGGCTCTTGAAAACGTGCTGCTGCCTTACGAACTCAACCTCGAAGGCAGCGGCGTGGCGCAGGCGCGGCGACTGCTCGATGAGGTGGGCCTGAAAGAACGCGTCGATCACTATCCCGTGCAACTTTCCGGCGGCGAGCAACAACGCGTCGCGTTGGCGCGTGCATTTGTGGTTGAGCCGCCCATTGTGATGGCCGACGAGCCGACGGGAAATCTCGATTCAGCAAACGGAAAATTGGTTCTCGATCTGCTTCTCGACCGCAATCGCAAGGCGGGAACGACTTTGGTGCTCGTGACGCATGATCCTGAAGTTGCCAGCCGCGCCGATCGCAAAATCGTGCTCAAGGACGGCCGTATCGTTGAAGATTCCAAGCCGGGCACGGCTGCGCCCAGCGTTCAAACTGTGCAAGGAGAGCAATCAGCGCAAGGAGAGCAATGGCCAGGCGCGCATTAAGCTGGAAGCGCGCGGCTGCAATCGGCTGGCGCGATCTGAAGTCGGCTCCCGGCAAATTTGGGTTTGTCGTGCTGTCGGTGGCCGTCGGCGTGGCGGCGCTGGTGGGCGTGCGTGGCTTGAGTGACAGCTTTCGCCAGACGCTGAGCATGGAGGCGCGTTCGCTGCTGGCGGGCGATCTAAGCGCGCGGCTTGATCGCGCGCCTTTGAATGATGAGCTCAGCAAGATTGCAGCAATCGAGGCGCAAAGCGGCGGCGCGATCCGCTCCACGTGGGTTACGGAAACTGTTTCAATGGCGTCCGTGTCCACGGCGCCCGTGCCGTTGCTGGTTTCGCTCAAGGCGGTCGATCCCGCCGATTATCCGTTCTACGGAACGGCGGATCTGGACCCGGCGATGCCGCTGCGGCAGGCTTTGCAGGGCAATTCGGCCGTCGTCGCCGATGAGTTTCTTATCCGGCTCAACGCGCATGTAGGCGACACGCTGCGCCTCGGCAAAGTGGATTTCAAAATCACCGCAGTGCTGAAGCAGGAGCCAGATCGCATCACTGCGGGCATGGGCCTTGGCCCGCGCGTGATGATTTCAGAGGGGGCTCTGGCACAAACCGGGCTGCTCGCGCCCGGCGGTCGCGCCGGCCGGCGGTTGCTCGTGAAGCTGCCTGACACGCCGCCGAAAGGCGTCACTGTCGACGCCGAGACCGCTGCGATTCGCGCGCAACTTGAAGCGGCGCTGCCCGACGCGCAAGTGATAGATTACCGCGAGGGCAACCCTGCGCTCACGCGCGGCCTCGACAACGCGACTTCCATTTTGAGTCTCATCTGCCTGGTTGCAATGGTTCTCGGCGCCATCGGCGTAGCAATGGCGATGCACGCGCATCTTGAGCAGCGCATGGATATGCTGGCGATTCTCAAGGCCATCGGCGCTGACTCTTCCGACTTGCTGCGCATTTTTCTCCTCCAAACGCTGGGCCTTGGTCTTGCCGGCGGATTGATCGGCGTTGTTGCAGGCGTTGCTGTAATGGCCGCACTGCCCGCAGCGTTCGGCCAGTTGTTGCCCGTGCATGTGATTCTGCAATTTCCGTGGCAGTCAGCGCTGGCAGGGTTGGGAACCGGGCTGCTGACAACACTGCTGTTCTGCCTGCCGCCGCTGCTTGACGTGCGGGCGGTGCGGCCGGTGTTGGTGCTGCGCAGGCTGGTGGAGCAGGGGCCGTCGGGAATCGCGGATCGGCTTGCTCGCTGGTGGGATCGGCGATTGCAGCTCGCAATTGCGGCGGCAACGATCGCTGGTCTGGCTGGCATTGCCTGGGCGCTTTCCGATTCGCCGAAGGTAGGCGCGGTGTTTGCGCTGCTGTTCACCGTCACGCTGGTGGTTCTGCTGGTGCTGGCGGCAGCGGCGCTTTGGTTTCTCAGGATATTTCTCAACCGCACTCGCCTGCACCTGCCATCGTCGCTGCGCCACGGGCTTGCGAATCTGTATCGCCCCGGCAATCAGTCGGCCGCGGTGCTGGCGGCGCTTGGCACGGGAGTGATGCTGATCCTCGCGGTCTATCTCATGCAAAAAGATCTGTTGACCGATCTGCGCGAAACCGCCTCGCCCAAGCTGCCCAATGTTTTTCTCATCGATATGCAGACTCAGGAGATTGACGGCGTGAAGGCGTTCTTCGCCCATCAAGCAGGAGTGAGCCAGCAACTCGACCTGATGCCGGTGGTGCAAGGGCGATTTGTTTCGATCAACGGCCAGCAGGTGGATCAAATGAAGGGCCAGCACTATCCGATTCGCATGCTGGAAAGCGCGGAGCTCACCTGGGCCGATGCGCCACCGGAAGGTGACAAAGTGACTGAGGGCGCGTGGTGGACGAGCAGCGCCGCGGCCGAGATCGCGATCAGCGATGGCGTGGCGCAGCGATTGCACGTTGGCGTGGGCTCTGCTGTCGAGCTTGAGACCGGCGGAACAACACGCACCCTCACAGTCGCGGCCATTTATCGCGGCGACGGCCAGCACCTTGGCGCGCGCATGCAGTTTGTTCTGCCTTCCGGGTTGGTCAGCGAGCAGCCGTCCACCTGGTACGGCGGCGTACACATCGATCCCAAACAAGTGGGCGCGATGGAACGTTCATTCTTCGCGGCCTTTCCAACCGTTACCGTGATCAACATTGCCGACGTGATGGAGCGCGTTGAAAACGTCGTCGATCAAGTCACGTTTGTCGTGCGCTTGCTTGCCGGGTTCTCCATTCTTGCGGGGCTTACGATTCTCGCCTCGAGCATCGCCAGCACGCGCTTCCGCCGCATGCGGGAAGCAGTCGTGCTCAAAACTCTGGGCGCAACGCGGATGAGAATTGTGCGCATCTTCAGCGTGGAGTTCAGCGTCTTGGGATTGTTGGCCGGCGCGGTCGGCGTCGTATTTGCAAACCTGCTGACGCGCATCCTCCTGCATCGGATCGATATTGGTTTTCACGTCGCATGGGGCGCGACACTGACGGCGCTCTTAGGAACGGCTTTGCTGGCTACAGCTACCGGCTGGATCGCCAGCTACCGCATTCTCGGCCTGCGCCCGCTTGAAGTGCTCCGCGAAGAATAAAGGAATCCGGAGCCGGGAAGGCGCAGTCGGGAAGATTGAGATCGGCCTTCATCGACTTAAGAATCGCTTGCCTGCGAGGGAATTCCTGGCCGCCGCAGGCTGGCTGCGCACGGCAAATTGACCGCACGCGGGAATCTTCGTAACATAAAGAAGTTGGCTTTGCGCGCCCAGCTTTGGGAGCCACGCCAGCCGGTTGCAAGACGAGCCGCTAAGCCCGCTTGTTGCCCCCTCGTTCAATGGTAGGACAGCTGCCTCTGGAGCAGCCTATCGGGGTTCGAATCCCTGGGGGGCAGCCAACTCAGAATCAACAAATTTACTGTTTGCTCGCGCCACCGCTTGTTGAGTGATCGCTCAGCGAGCTTTTGTCCGCTGGCTTGCTCGAATTTGTCGCGGCCCACACATGGTAGCTGTTGAAGAGAAACTGACCGCCGAGAATCAGCAGCCATGCCCAAAGAACAAGGCGCAGCGGACGGCGCGGAATGCGCGTGCTGACGACGGTTCCGACAACGGAGCCAGCGACGCCGCCTTCGATCAGATGAAGCAGCAGCGCGGTGTTTGAGGCGTGCGTAAACCAGTGCGCGCCGCTGCCGATGAGCGAGACCACAAAGCCGAATGCAATGTCGGTTCCAACCACTTGCGCCGGCGACAACGCGGTCATGCTAAGCAGCGCAGCGCTGCCCAGCGCTCCAGCTCCAGCGGAAGAGAAACCAACCTCTGCGCCTACGGGGAACATGAGCCACGAAAGCAGCGGGCTGCGGTCGCGCGCATCCCGGTTTTCATCCATGCGGCGGAATGAAAAAACAATTTGCCACATCGCGGTGGTGACCAGAATCCCGCCGAGAATCGCATTCAACAGGTTTGCCGATCCCGCGTCAATTAGATGCTTCAGGAAGAATGACCCGACGAGAACGCCGGGCACTCCGCCCAACAGCATGTAACCCAGTGTGCGCCAGGCAACATTTTTGCGGGCGATCTGCGCAGGCACAAGGATCAGCTTCACCGCCGTTGCGAACATCAGTCCGATGCCCACCGCAACCGGAGCCGGCACGCCGAGAAAAAGCACCAGGACAGGCACAGTAACGGTGCCTGCGCCCACGCCGGTGAGCGCGATGAACAGCGCGATGAAGAATCCGATAACGTACTGCATCTTCTGGTCCTCAATATCTTTGCGTTCGCAGTCCCTACGTTGGCAATCCTTAAGTCCGCGTCACTTTGCCGGCGCCGCTTGAATGTGTATTCCGCACTCCACTTTTTGCCCGGCCCAGCGTCCCGATCGCGGATCGTTAGGATCGAGCGGCAGCGAGGTGCATGGCTGGCAGCCGATGGAGGTGTAGCCCTGCTCATAAAGCGGCAAGAGCGGAATCTCAAACTGTTCGCATGCGTACCACACGTCTCGCGTCGTCCACTCAGCCAGCGGCGCCAGCTTCAGCACCTGCTTGCCGCCGGGAAGTGAAAACATCGCCGACTCTTCAAGCGCGGCGCGACTCCTGGCTTGCTCGCGGCGCAGGCCCGTGAGCCAAACGCGATAACCAGCAACTGCCTTGAACAACGGCTCAACCTTGCGAAAGCCGCAGCAGCGATCAGGCGCGGTTTGATACAGCAAACCGAACTCCGCCTCTTGCTCGGCCACAGTCTTCTCCGGCAGCAGATTGGTCAGGTTCAGATTCCACTCGCGCGCGATGCGGTCGCGATACGCGTAAGTCTCGGCGAAGTGGTAGCCCGTATCGAGAAAGAGAACCGGAATGCGCGGGTCAAGCGCAATTGCAAGCTTGGTCAGGAGCACGTCTTCGGCCTGAAAGCTGCATGTAAGGCACACATCTCCCTTACCGGTGACTTCGCGCGCCAGCGTCGCCCGCACTGCGTCCAGCTTCGCGTTTACTTCAGAAGCAATCTCCGCAACACTCATCACAAATCCGCCCCTTCTGAAGAAATAAAGATTCCCGCGCGCTCGAGAAGCCGGTGTACCGCGGCGACAGCATGCATCCTGTTATCTGCGTCGAGATTGATCTCGAATCCGCCTGTGCTCGCGGTCAGCGCACCTTCATCGCCCTCACGCGCAAGGATGGTGAGCAAGCCGGATCGGGTTTGCAGGTCGGTGATTACGTCAAGCAGTCCCAAATGTTGCAGAGACGACCGCTCACCGGCGTCGATGCGGCAGGTGACCGCGCCCACGGCAAATAGCGAGCGCTCGACTGCATCGATCAGCTCCGTTGCGCCTGACAGCTCAAGCACGCCGCCGCGATGTCTCCAGCGCGCTTCACGCTCGCCGGCGGTCACGCGACCCCATGCCGCGGCTGCGTCTTCCTCTTCCGCGATTGTTTGGCCTTGCGCTGCCGTTACCATGCCGGCAGCCACGGTAGCGTTGGTTTCGGGATCGATCAGAATGAGCGCGCCGGTGCCGCGGTTCTCGCCATAAAGGTCGACGGCGATTGGCCGCAGTAGATGCAGCGACACCGCGCCGATGTCGTTCATGCGCAGCGTTACAGCTGGTTCGTGCTTGAATGCGCCCAGATCAACGCGATAATCGATGGTTGAAACCAGTGCAGGCACAGTGTGGCTGGTGTGCTTTAGCAAATAGCGGCGATTAGGGTCCAGCGGCCGCTGATCCATCCACACCAGCGACGCCTTCACGCTGCTGGCGACAACGGGCGATGACTCTACACCAGCAATCAAGTCGCCACGGCTGATGTCTACTTCATGGTCGAGCACCAGCGTCACGGAGAGCGGTGCGATGGCCTCTTCAAGATCGCCGTCGAAGGTCACGATGCGTTCGACCTTCGCTTTGTGCCCTGAAGGGAAAACGGCAATCTCGCCGCCGCGGCGAATCGTGCCTGACGCGATCTGCCCCGCGAACCCGCGGAAAGTGCGATCGGGCCGCAACACGCGCTGCACGGGAAAACGAAACGGCGCGCTCCTGGTATCGAGCGCGGAGGGCAATGCCTCAAGCAACTGCAGCAACGACGGCCCCGCATACCACGGCATCGCGCCGGTTGCATGGACCACGTTGTCGCCCTTCAGCGCGCTCACCGGAACAAAGTGCAACTCGACTGGAGTGCCGGTGTCGGCTGCGATCTGGTCAAGCACCGATCTGAAATCGGTCTCGATAGCTCGGAAAGTTGCTTCGTCGTAGGCGATCAAATCCATCTTGTTTACGGCCACAAGCACATGGCGCACGCGCAGCAACGAAGCAATATAAGCGTGACGGCGCGACTGAATCTGCACGCCCTTGCTCGCGTCAATCAGCACGATAGCCGCGTCAGCGGTCGACGCGCCCGTTGCCATATTGCGCGTGTACTGTTCGTGGCCCGGAGTATCGGCGATGATAAACTTGCGCCTTGGCGTGGAGAAATAACGATAGGCCACGTCGATGGTGATGCCTTGTTCGCGCTCGGCGCGCAAGCCATCCGTCAGCAGCGCAAAATCGATCTGTCCCGGCGCAGTTGTGCCCTTGCCCTCAATCGACTTCACCTGGTCTTCATAAACCGATTGCGTGTCATAGAGCAGCCGCCCGATGAGCGTCGACTTGCCGTCATCTACGCTGCCGGCCGTGGAAAAGCGCAGCAAATCCTTCTCGCGCTCGGCGAGCAGAAATTCCTCAATGGAAAAAGCGGGCGTAGCGAGGGTTGCCACTTAGAAGTAGCCCTCCCTCTTTTTGATCTCCATCGAGCCTTCCTGGTCGTGATCGATCACGCGGTTCGCGCGCTCCGAGGATTTAAACGAAATCAGCTCCGCAATGATCGCGGGAATGTTGTCGGCATCGGAACGGATGGCGCCGGTGCAGGGGCTGCAGCCGAGCGAGCGCAGACGGCTCTTGACCATCTGCGGCTTCTCGCCCAGCCGTGCGACAAAATCCTGCTCGATCGGCAGCAGACCATCGCCTCGCACATACATGGGCCGTTCCCTGGCAAAGTAAAGATCGACCACGGGGATCTTTTCTTCGTGGATGTACTGCCACACGTCCATCTCAGTCCAGTTGGAAATGGGAAATACACGAATGCTTTCGCCAGGATGGATTCGCGCGTTGTAGAGATTCCAAAGCTCTGGCCGCTGATTCTTCGGATCCCACTGTCCGGCGCCGTCGCGGAAGGAGTAAATTCGCTCTTTCGCCCGCGACTTTTCTTCGTCGCGCCGCGCGCCGCCGAACGCCGCATCGAAGTTGTAGTGGCGCAGAGCATCCAGCAGCGCCTGCGTTTTGAGCAGGCCGCAGCAGCGCTTGGTATCGAGCACAATCGGATTGGTTCCCGCGGCGATCGCCGGCTCGTTGCGCCAGACCAGAAGCTCCGCGCCTACTTGCCGCGCCATCTCGTCGCGGAAGGTGAGCATCTCGGCAAACTTGAAGCCGGTATCGATGTGCAGCAGCGGGAAGGGAATCGGCGCGGGATAAAAAGCCTTCTGCGCCAGCCGCAGCATCACCGAAGAATCCTTGCCGATGGAATAGAGCATCACCGGCCGCTCAAACTCCGACGCCACCTCGCGCAGAATATGAATGCTCTCCGCCTCAAGAAGGCGCAGATGGTTCAATCGCGACGGTAAGCCAGCGGCTGTTGGCGGCGATGTTTTGACTGTCGAATTTTCGGCGACCGGCATCATGACCTTTCATTTTTTGGTTGCGCTGAAGGCCGGTGCGCACAAAGACAAACCCGGCTTTCAGCAGCGGGTGCGTCTTCTTGATCGATTGTGCTTAGGAGATCAGAGACTAGAGGGTACACCCGTCGCAGATGTTCGACAGGCAACAACAGGAGCGGCTTGGTAAGGCGCAAACCATGTGTAAGCAAATGATAACAAAACCCTCTACTCGAAACAAGAGGCTCGGTTCCTATACGAAAAATGCGCACAATTCGCACGATTGACGTAGGATAGGGGCGACCAACTCTCTGGCTCTCAAGTGAACGCGCAAGGCAGAACCCCCGGCGTGAACCCGGCGGCTATTATCCGCCGAAGTGGGAGCCTGATTGCGTTTGCGGCCCCAGTAACACTCTGCGTGCTGATTTTCTGTTGCTACAGGGTCTTCCCGGCTGGCCGGCGCGTCCTTCATCTTGTGCAGGGCACTCACGCTCATCCAATCTCGGCGGTAGTCGTTCATTCACGGCCGGCGTTGGCTTTTTCGCGGCCCGCGCTGGCCTTGGGCGACAGATTCGGCGACGGCACGCCGGATTTTCTCCGCCTGACAGATCCGGCAGACCAGGCAGCATTCCGCCGCTGGTTCACGCTCATCGCCGAGTACCAGGCCATCCGCCCCGCGGCCCAAGTCCCCAACGAGATCGCCGATTGCGCCAGCCTGCTTCGCTACTCTTATCGCGAGGCACTCAAGCGGCACGATGAAAGCTGGTTCGAGGCAAGCGAAATTGAGGTTCCGGCCTCGCCGGGCGAGATTCGCGCCTGGAGCTATCCACACACCCCGCTCGGCCCGGCGCTTTTTCGAGTGCGGCCCGGCGCCTTCGAGCCTGACGATGTTTCCAACGGCGCATTTGCTCAATTCGCCGATGCTAAAACGCTGGTCGAGCGAAACGCCTACTTTGTCAGCCGCGATGCGCGCGCTGCGCTTCCCGGCGACTTGCTCTTCTATCGCCAATTCGGCCAATCGTCGCCGTGGCATTCGATGATCGTGACACGCTCCGGCGCCGCCGCTGAAGTCGTCTACGACACAGGGCCCGATCACGGTAAGCCTGGCGAACTTCGCCGCGTGCTGCTCTCGGAGCTTCTTGACCATCCCCAGCCGCAATGGCGGCCGCTCGCCGGCAACCCTAACTTTCTCGGCGTCTACCGCTGGAACATTCTGCGAGGAACTCAATGAGCTGCCGGAACTTGAACCGCCAGAAAATGATTCACTGGACTTCGACCCGCCGGAAACCGCTGCTGGCCGCGCTTCTTCTGCTACTCTGGGCCGCTGCCGCGATTCCGGCCTCGGCCATAGACGCGCCGCGTTCTTTCTCGCTTTCTACAACGCGCACTTTCGCGCCCGGCGAGAGCGTCAAAATCCAGCTCATCGCACACAATGTTCCGGAGCTCGAATTCCGCGTCTATAAAGTGCGCGATGCGCAGAAATTCTTCGCCGGCCTCAAGGATCCGCACAGCTTCGGCGAGCAGAATTACGCGCCAGAAGAGCAAATCGATCAAACCACTTTCATCGAGCGACTGCACGACTTCAAGGCGCATCTGTGGTTTCTCATCCGGCACTTTTTCCGCGGTCAATTTACCGATGATGCGCGTGATAGCTTTCGCGAGCAGCAGGGCAAGCTTGGCAAGCGCAGTGAGGTAGTGGGCGCGGCGCAGTTCGCGCAGATTCCGTTGCTCAATGCGAGCCAGTTAGTGGCGCGCTGGAAGCTCGAAACGCCGCCCGCGCTCGTCAGCGATACCGAACAGTTGCCCATCGACGGGCTGGCCGCGGGAGTCTATTTGATTGAGGCTACCGACGGCACATACAAGGCCTACACCGTCGCCGTTGTCACTTCAATGGCGGTGGTGGAGCGGACGGCGGGCACACGAGCCGATCTCTACGTTGCGGATCGCAAATCCGGCGCGCCCGTCGGAAATGCCGACGTTGTTCTCTGGGCGAATGGGCAGCTTCAATCTTCGGGTAAGACGGGCAGCGATGGAATGGCTTCGCTCGCGATCTCGAATCACGGTGGCGCGTACGACGGGCGGAGCCGGAAAACATCTGGATCCTGGCGCGCAACGGAACTGACGCAGCGCTGGTTACGCCGTGGGGCTACAACTTTCAGGACAATGGAACGAAAACGGGACGGTCTTATCTATATACGGACAGGCCCGTATACCGGCCGGGCGATTCCGTGCACATCAAGGGAATAGTGCGCCAGGAACAGAACGACACGCTCGTTCTTGCCGGACCGCAGACGGTCACGCTCACAGTGCGCGGCCCTGATAACAAAGAGGTCCTGCGGAAGCAGATCGCCCTCTCGGCGCGTGGAACGGCGGTTGCGGACCTCAGCCTCGGATCCGATGCAGCGCTGGGCTTCTACTACGTCGAGTTCACCGAACAGAATATCGACGGCAGTGGCAGCTTCTACGTCGAAGATTACAAGAAGCCCGAGTATCAAGTGACTGTAAAGCCGGCCGTGACGCGCGTGCTGCAGGGCAATTCAATTCAAGCGACGATTAGCGCGCGCTACTTTTTTGGCGAGCCGGTTGCCGGCGCCAAAGTCAAATACGTCGTGCACACGTCCACTCATTATTGGTTCGATCAAGATGAGGGGGACGATAACGGAGACAGTGCGGACGCCGACTCCGCTTCATCCGACGACTCCGACGACGCCGACGATGGCTCCGGTCAGTCCGAACAGCAGGAGCATCAAGGCGTGCTCGACGCTAACGGTCAACTCGCCGTCACGCTGCCGACCCAGGTCGACCCCAAGCACACCGACCAGGACTACCGCATCGAGGCCCGCGTTACCGACGTAGCCAATCGCGAGGTTGCCGGACACTCCAGCGTGCTGGCGACCTACGGGTCGTTCCGCGTAAGCGTGGAGCCGACGAATTATGTTGTGCAAGCTGGCCAGCCCACGCGCGTCAAAGTCACGGCGCAGGATTACGACGGAAAGCCGGTGCAGACCAAGGTCCACATTGCAGCTTCGCTCGAGAAATGGGATTCCGTCACTCACGAGCGATCGGACACCGACGCGGGAAGCAAGGATGCCACGACCGGCGCTGATGGAACGGTTCTGGTCGACATGGCTCTTAGCAGCAGCGGCGATTTTGAAGTGAAGGCCACAGCGCAGACGCCAGAGAGCCGCACCGTCGAAGCCTCTACATTTATCTGGGTTTGGAATGGCGCGGGGACGTGGTACCAAACCAATGCGCAGGCGCAGATTGTCGCCGACAAAAAATCCTACAGCGTGGGCGACACCGCCCATCTGCTCCTCGTGACCGGCCTGCCAGAATCATGGGCCGTAGTGACTACGGAGGGTGACAGCGTGCAGTCGCGACAGCTCATCCATCTCACCAGCGCGAGCGCCCCCTTCGATGTGCCGATCACGCAGAAAGCCCAGCCTAACCTTGTCGTCACAGCCGTAATCGTCCACGACGATCAGTTGATGACCGCGCAAAAAAGCCTCAAGGTTCCGCTGGTTGAGCGCACGCTCACCATCACGGCCACGCCGAACAAGACCCAATATGAACCTGAAGATGCGGCGAGCTACGATGTGTTTGCGGTCGATTTCGCAGGCAAGCCGGTTCAGGCTGACTTGAGCTTTGGCGTCGTCGATGAGGCTCTTTACTCTGTCAAGCCCGATGAGACGCCCGATATCGTCGCTTCTTTCTACCCGCAGCGGAATGTTGATCTCGAGCCGCAAACTTCGTTTGATTTCTTCTTCTCCGGGCAGGCAGGCACCAAGAGCCCGCTGCTGGCCGACCTGGGCAAAGGCCTCTACCATCCTCGAATGGCGCAGGTAAAGCCCGGCTCTGACCTGGTTGTTCCGAAAATACGCAAGGCATTCCCCGATACGGCCTACTGGAATCCCAGCGTGCAGACGGGCGCCAACGGGCACGCTCGCGTCACATTCAACTTCCCTGACGCGCTGACTACTTGGCGCACAACCATTCGCGCCATGACAGACGATGGCAAAGCCGGCGGCGCAGTTACACGCGTGCTGGTGCGCAAGAATCTGATCGTGCGCCTGGCCGCGCCAACTTTCTTCCGCCAGGGCGACGAAACCGTGCTGCGCGTCATCGCCCACAATTATTTGGCGACAGCGAAAGACGTAACCTTCGCCCTCGACGCGAGCGGGGTCGATGTCATCAGCGGCCAGACGCAAAAAGTCACTATCCCCGCCAATGCCGAAAGCTACGTTGACTGGCGCGTGAAGGCGCGCACGATTGGCAACGCTGTTTTCGCTGCCAAGGCGCTCACCAATGAAGAATCGGACGCGTTGCAGATGACGCTGCCCGTTCTGCCCTTCGGCGTAAAGCAGAGCGCCACTGGAACCGGCGTGGTCTTCTCCGGCGCGGGAGAGAATCAGTGGGCGTTCACTTATCCTGCCGGATCAGATCCGGGTTCGCATGCGCTGACTGTCACCGTTGCACCGTCAGTCGCGGGAACCGTCTTTGACGCGCTCGACTATCTCACCGGCTATCCATGGGGCTGCACCGAGCAAACGATGTCGAGCTTCCTGCCCGACCTGATCGTGGCGCAGGCCGTCGACAAGCTCCACATCAAGTCGCCCATTGACCGCAAGACGCTGAACGATGAAGTCAGCGCCGGGCTCGAGCGGCTCTACAGCTATCAGCATGACGACGGCGGTTGGGGTTGGTGGCAGGACGATCCCAGTCTCGTTTTTATGACCGCGTATGTGGTGAGCGGTTTGGGCCAGGCGAAAGCAGCCGGCTACACGATCGATGACGATCGGCTGAACAATGCGCGCAACTGGCTGGTGACCACGCTGGCCGCGCATCCCGATATGATTCCCGACCTGCGCGCGTATACGGTTTATGCGCTGGCAACGACAGGCGGCGCGCCAAAGGACGAGCTCAATCGGGCGTGGTCCAGCAGCGACAAACTGAGCGACGAAGGGCTTGCTCTGACCGGTCTGGCACTTGATGCAGCAGGCGACGCACGAGCGCATGAGGCTGTACTTCTTCTCGAAAAGAAGGCCCACACAACTGACGTCGACGCCTACTGGGAAGGCAGCTACGACGGCATGATGGATTTTTACGATGACACTTCGCCGGAGACCACGGCCTTCGCGCTGAAGCTTCTCATCCGCCAGGATCGCGCTAGTGGCCTGATGCCCAAAGCCGCGCGTTGGCTCACTGAACATCGCGAAGGCGATTACTGGTATTCAACAAAGCAGACGTCGATGGTGATCCAGGGGCTCACCGACTATCTCGCTCTCAGCGGCGAACTGGCGAACAGCTCAGACGTTGAGGTTCTGGTAAACGGCACGAGCGTTGGCAAGCACCACTTCGGTCCCGAGGATGCATTCGCTGCGCCGTGGCAGATCAAGATTCCCGCCGCGCAGACATCCAGCGGCGGCCAGGTCACAATCAAAAAGAGCGGCAATGGCATCACCTACTGGTCTGCTGAGAACAACTGGTACTCGGCCGATCAAAAATCCTTCCAGCAGGGTCAGCTCGCGCTCAATATTACGCGCGACTATTACTTGCTCGAGAAAAAGCAAGACAAGCCCACCGATCCCATCACCTACGATTTGGTTCCGCTCAAGGGACCGGTGCATATTGGCGACATCATTGCAGTGAAACTGGCGCTCAACGGGACCAACTGGAAGTATCTCCAGGCTCAGGACCCAATTCCCGCGGGTACAGAGTTCCTGGCAGAAACGGGACTCTACACGCTGAACAATAAGCCGGACTGGTGGGCCGACATTTTCACGCGCAAGGAATTCCACGACGACCGGGCCGCATTTTTTGATACCAACTTCGGCTCGCGCAGCGTGTATATCTACCTGTTGCAGGCTGATAATTCCGGACTGTTCCAGATCAGCCCCGCGCAGGCCGGGCCCATGTACCAATCGAACGTGCAGACCACCACCGATCCCGCAACGCTGGAGGTGCAGCCGTGAGCGAAATTGCTGCTGCCAACATTTTCAACGATCTTTTTTGCCGCCTCCGCTTGAGCCTGGCGTGTGTCGCGGCGCAATTCTGGGCCACGCTCCTCATCATTCTCGCGGGAGTTGCGTGGACGCGGTTGCCCGACAGTTATGCATGGCAAGTTGCGCTCGCCTTGTTTGTGCCGCTGGTGCTGCTTGCGGCGGTTCTGCTGCTCGAGGCAGCTACCATGCGCAGGCTTTTCAATGAAAAGCAGAGGCAAGTGAACCTGGTTGTGGGCGTGCTTACGCTGCTGGTTTGGGTTGCAGTTGTCTGGGCTGCATGGGCGCTTCTGGATTGGTGCAGCGACCAAGTTCCCGTGTGGGCCGGCTATTTGAACTCTCGCGCATCGGCTGGTTCAAGGGCGACGCTTTTCACTTACGACCACATTCAAAATTGGTTCACATTCCTGGTCTGGATCATTCCGCTGGATCGCTGTGCCCGCGAAAGTGATTCCCTGGGCCATGGCGTCGGCCCAATGGGGATTGCGATTGCCGGCGCGAAAAATCATTCGTCTGCTGTTCAACTGGCGCTGGTGGCTGGCAGTGATCATCGCAGCTCTTGTGGCTGTCGAGTGGCCAAGTCATTTTTTTGATGGCCTGCCTCGCGGAACAGTGTCGCATCAAGTCTGGGCGGTGATATTCAAGCTGGCCGCAGCTTATTTGCTGGCGATTGTTTCATGGGTTCTGCTTTTGGCCTGGTGCGCAGTGCTGTTATTGCGGGGCGCGCCTGCCGCTGAGAAACCTGACGACGATTCGCTGGTCGATTCGCCGGTCGTCGCTCCCGTTAGTTCCGGGCCACTCGGCGAAGACTCCGTCAAGCTACCGCTGCCCAAGGGTCGAGACGACTCCGGCGGGAACGCCTGATTTGAGCCACTCGAGCACTTGCGCGCGCCCATAGCGCGTGAGCAGTTGCGCTGCGTACCACTCGGCCGCGCGATGCGCGGCTGCCGATTCCGATTCAGTGGCCGCATGCGCCAACGCATCGTTGACGGCTTCTGGAGAAAGTCTTGGCGCCACACCCGTCGCAGCTCCTGAATGCCGGCCGTTGAGCGAACTTGCTCCGCCGCTCTGCTCGTTCCAAACTTCCACCAACCCCTCGCGAAGCCAAAGCGGCGCATGTGATCCAGCCTGCTGTTCTACCAGCGCATGTAGAAATTCATGGCGCATCGTGTCCGCCAATAGACGCCTGCCGGCGAGCGTCCGCAAAGGCTGTGTCGCGATCCAATCATTTTCGGTAAACGCCGCGACCCAGCCGGGCGCGAGGGTAGCCTGGCGAAAAGCCGGCGTGGATGCAAAAGCGCGGACTGTGATTGGAGCAGTTGCGTGCAGTCCCGATTTTTCTGTCGCCTCGGCCCGCGCGCGATTCAGATCCGGCAAATAGGCCGCGTCACCGGCTTCGAGAGATTCAAGAACAAAGCCATCGCCGTCAAACTTATTCCATTCACGCCCGCTCTCTTCGTCGGCCGCCTGCGTACCCGGAAAATACTGCTGCAGAATCTCGCCGGCAGAGCGGCCTTGCAACGCCATCGCTGCCGCGCCCTTCTGGCACAAGCCCACGCCATGGCCCCATCCGCGCCCATGGAATGCGAAACTATCGCCCTGGCGGCTCACCTCGAACCATGTGCTCGGAATTTTGTTCCATCCCAGCGATTCGCCAACGGCGAGCCGGAATTCATCTGCGCCGACTTCGGTGTTGTCCAATCTCAGGAATACGGCGCGGCCCGACTCTCCGCGTCGCGCGATCGCGATGTTCTGCCATCCCGGCGCCGCTAGCCCATGCGCAGCCAGCGCAGAGGTCAATTCATCGCGCGTGATCTCCGATGCCCACTCTCTGCCGCCGTCTCGCGTGCAAAACTGATCTGGCTGCGACGGCAAATACGAAACCGCCTTGGCGCGCGGCCAGATTTCTGCCGGCGAAGCGGTGCGCCCGCCGCAGTCCTTTCCAAAGTAGGCCAGTGCACGCTGCCCATGAAACCACAACGTCTCGCCGCTAGTTGCAAGCGTCGCCGCATGAGCTTGAGCACCGCGCTCGCCATTACTGCCCCAATGCAAAAGCTGGCAGTGGGTCGAATCGCAGAGGTCGTAGTCCGCGTGTCCGTGCGATTCGTGCAGCGCAAAGCTCCGCACCACAATCGCCAGCGCCTTCATTGATTCCGCGCTGTCCGCAGCGCCGCTTTCGCTCGCGACCACACGCTCCACATAGCTCTCCACTGGCATCGCCACCACGATAACCAGCACGCCCCCTCGCGCCGAGATCGCGACAGGATCGCGCAACGTCACGGATTCACCATGCGCTGTGAGCGTCACTGGCGCGTTAAGCCAGATGCGCGCCGCATTGAGCTTTTTGTCCGACGCTGCCAGTGTCATCGCGTCGCCTTCCGCGCGAACGTTGGCCGGTCCATTGAGTGCGAGCGCGGCGCAATCCGCGCAGGTTCGCAAAGTAAATTTGTGATCCGGCCCAGCAGATGAAATCGTGACTTCGCGGTCGTGCCACAGCGTCCACATTCCAACCCGAAGCGTGTCTCGCGCACCGGCCGGTGCTTCTCGCGGGGTCGCGGCGGCGACCACTTCTGCCTGGTGCTGCGGTTGCAAACTGCCCCACACCACTCCGGCTGCCGCCAGCAGGCTTACCAGAGATCGCGCCAAGCGCTGCGGATTTGCAGGCGGTCGACTCACGGTTGCCTCAGCGGTGCGTTGGTCAGAATCTCTCCGGCGATATGCGCTGCATCCGCGCCTCGGCCCGCGGGAAGGTAGACGGCAATCACGACTTTGGGTTTGTCCGCCGGAGCCACGCCCACAAACCAGCCATGCGTTCGGCTCGACGCCACGCCTTCCGCAGTTCCGGTTTTACCCATCACCGCAACGCCGCCAAGGCTCGCCTGCCCGGCCATCCCAAAGCTGGCCGAGGCTTCGAGTCCCGCGCGGACCACTTGTGCCGCATCGGAATCCGGGTGCGTGGCCAGCTCCAATGCCAGCCAGCGATATGCTTCGGCCAGTTCTAGCGGCGTCACGCGCACTCCTTCGACGCCGAGCAGCGTCAACTGTTTCGCATCGTCTGAATCCGGCTCGCGAAATTCCGCCACTGCTTCATCGCGCGTCAGGCCGGTGACTCCGAGCAATCCCGTAGGCCGCAGCAACTTTCCCAGCTCACCCCGACGCAGAGTGCGCGCCACTGCGGCGAAGTAAGTGTTGCACGACCAGGTCAAAGCCTCGCGCGCATCGAAGGGCGGAGCAGGCGGATGCGTGCACGCCAGCCGATGGCCCGCGACCACGAGTTGCCGATTACATGCGATGCGGCTCGCCGGGTTCCATCGGCCGGCGCTCACCAAGCCGTAGAGAACCAGCGGTTTCAGTGTCGATCCTGGCGCGGCCAGCGTTCGCGATGCATCATTTAGCTGATGCGCCGCCAGCAAATTTCCGCTGGCAATGTCGAGCACAACAATCCTTGCTTGCGGTGTCTCTCGCGCCGCGCGCTCAACTGCCTTTTGCCAAGATGGCGCTTTGGTTTGACAAAACACTGCCTGCGTTCCAGACGAGACCGCGAGGAAGATCGCTGCTACGGCGATGGACCGATTGATTCCGCGCAAAGGCATCACGGCTAATGCTAACTTGCTCCGGCTTGCCGGCTTAAGGCGAACTCCCGAGCGCCGTCTTTCCTGCTCGGCTCCCTATGGGCTTCCATATATAAATTTGCAGTCGAGCCGGCGACTCGATTCAATTCAGCGCGGTTGACCATCACCCCGCGCTCTTCGTCACTCAGCCGAAGCCTTTCGGCCCTGATTCCAGAATGCAATAGCGAGTTCCGGCGGCGGATACCGCAAATTCGAATTCCGCAAGCAATTTGCTTTCCTCAATTCGCACCGAATGGGGTGCGCCTTCCATTCATCCCTGATATAAGCTCGCTCGTCACATAGTCCCCCGGAATTCGGCAATCGGAACCGCGCGTGCATAGACGAAGTGTGAATGGCCAGTGACGACCGTCGCTTTGTCGAATTAGAACCGCGTGTCTTGACCGCAAATCAGAACCATGAGGAGTAGTGAACTGTGAGAATTGTGAAAAATGTGGTTTTGGGTTTAGGAGCGTTGCTTTTCGCCGCAACCGCGTTCGGCCAGGGCATCACCACCGGCACCGTTGCGGGAACCGTTGCAGACCCGTCTGCCGCGGTCATTGTCGGAGCGCAACTGCAATTGGAAAGCAGCTCCAGTGGGCTGGCGCTGCAAGGCAAATCGATCGCCGACGGCACATTCAAGTTCTTCGATGTTCCGATTGGCGTTTACAAGGTCGTCATCAACGATTCAGGATTTTCGTCCCAGACCGTGAAGAACGTTCTGGTGCAGGCCGGAGCCACAACCAACCTGGGGATTGTCACTTTACACGTCGGCACTGCCGAACAAGTCGAAGTCAACGGGGCAGCGGCTGCTTTGCTTGAAACGACCGATTCGCAGGTCACGACTACCTTCAGCTCCGAGACCCTGCAAAGCATTCCCCTCAATAACGGATTCGACACCGTGGCCGAAGTAGTTCCCGGAGTGGTCAGCACCGGCGGCCGCACCTATGGCGATAACTTTTCCAATAACAGCGGCGACAACTTTTCAGTGAATGGCCAGAGCGGCCGCTATAACAACTTTGAAATCGACGGCCAGGACAACAACGACAACTCCATCGGCGGGCCAGCCTCATTCTTCGGTAGCCAGGATGCCATTGAGGAGATTCAGGTCATCACCAACGACTACAGCGCGCAGTACGGCCGCAATGCCGGAGCGGTCGTGAACTATATCACCAAGTCCGGAGCGAATACTTTCCATGGAAGCGCCTTCGAGTTCTACCAGGGACAGTTCCTGAGCTCGTTTGCAGACTACGAAAAGAGTTCTCAATTCGGCTTCTGTCCTCCCGGCGTGAGTCCGACGACTGGCTGCGAAGAGCCCGCCCTGCCACGATTCGTTGAGAACCGCTACGGCGGAACGCTGGGCGGCGCCATCATCAAAAACAAGCTGTTTTTCTTCGGAAGCACCTATTGGGACCCTGTTCGCACCGGACAGACACCATCACAATCGTCCCCGCTTCTAACTCCTGACCCCACCGGCCTCAAGCAGCTTCAAGCAGCCTTCCCGGGCAATCCGGGAGTGGCCGCGCTGATTGCTTTTGGCCCCTACGCGGTCTCCCAAGGCAATCCAAAGTCCATCGCCAGTTCGGTGACCACTGAACAAGTTACCGGTCCCGGCGGCCAAACGGCGAACATCGAAGTTTCCAGCGTCGAGCGAAACATCATCAGTATCTCCAACGACCAGGAAGAACTGGGACGGCTGGATTGGCAGCCTGACTCAAAAGATCACATGTTCCTCCGCTACTTCTACCAGCCCGAACTTTTCACTGGCGTCGCCGGAACCTCGGGCACCGCCTCCGGTGATTTCGTCAATGTTCCTTCAACAACCAACTCCGTCGGGGCCGACTGGATTCACACTTTCTCCCCGCGCGTGGTTGACCAGTTGCGGTATAGCTTTGCGGACTCCAAGGTCTACTTTGAGGGAGGCGCGTATCCGAATTGCGTCGCCACCAACTTCGGAGCGTGTCCAACACAGGTGAACTTCGTCGGCACAAACGATGACCTTGACTTTGGCGGGGATATCAATTTTCCGCAAGGCCGCACCATCAAGGTTACGCAGGTGCAGAACAATGCGACCGTGACTCGCGGATCGCAGACGCTGCTCATCGGCGGTGAATTTGACTACCAAAATTCGCCGAATGCCGGCCTGTTCTTCTGCTAGCGTCGATGCGT
>CAVXPR010000063.1:0-15435 GCA_963763585.1 uncultured Acidobacteriaceae bacterium
ACCATCGACGATGGCCATGAGAGCGGCCTGGTTCAAGTCGCTGCTTACGCCAGCGGTGACCCACGGTTCGTGACCTTCGGCGATAAAGCTGACGGTGACGCGCACATGGGCGGCCGAATCTTGCGCACGCACGTCGAGCGCGGCGACGGTGAACGTGCCAAGGCGCATTTCGGCAAGAGCGGGATAATATTTGTCGAGCTCCATGCGCATGGCCTTGGTGAGCGCATCCACAGGGCCTGCGCCCTCAGCGCGCGTCGTAGCCACGCGCGAATCGCCGAGGATAAGCGTCATGAATGCCTGGATAAATCGTCCGCCGACTTCGTCGGACTCGTCGTGCACGCGCCAGCTTTTCACTGAGAACCAGCCAGGCAGCGTTCCCAGCACACGCATGCAGGCCAGGCGAAAGCTGACTTCGCTTGTAGTGTATCCGCCGCCCTCGATCATGGCCGGGTTAGCATCCATCAGCGCTTGCGCCTGCGCGGAGTTGAGCGGAACACCGAGCGACTCAGACAGCAGCATGATGTTGGCGCGGCCGGATTGCGCGTTGACGCCGATCACGGGGCTGGCGCCGACGAGCGCGGGATCGGTCCAGAGATATGCGCCGGGATTCTTGCGTTCGCTGGAGCCGTGCATGCCAGCCCATGTGCCGAATGCGCCGGGGCCGACGATGGGCGCGCCGTGCGGCGGCTCCAACCCAAAGGCTGCATAAGCCGAATTCGCCAGGCTGGTCAGGCCGGCGAGAGACGCGGGCTGAACGAACTCCGCTTCGCCGCGAAGCTGCATCGCTCCAACGACGGTGGTGAGATTTACGTTGCCACAGCGCTCGCCGGTGCCGATCAGCGTGCCCTGGATGTGACGCGCGCCGGCCAGAATCGCCGCGCGCGTGTTGGCGATGCCGAGGCCGCGATCGGTGTGGCCGTGGAAACCGAATTGCGCGCCGGGAAAATCGCGGATGAGGCCGGCAATGACCTGCGAAACTTCTTCGGGGCTCGATCCGCCATTGGTATCGCAGACGACGATGCGGCTGACCTTCTGGCGAACGCACTGTTCGACGAGCCGTTGAAAGTGGTCGAGGCTGCGCTTTGCGAAATCGCCGCCGCAGGGATTGCCGTTTTCACAGCGGCCGCAGGCAGCGTCCATTGCGTGCTCAAGATCGATGAGAACTTCGAGGCCTTGTTGTTGCAGATAATCGATGGTCTCGCCAACCATGAGCAGATTTTCTTCGAGCGTCGTTTCGAGCGAGCGCTCCACGTCGAGCAGGCGCGATTTAACGACGATCACGGCGGCAGGAATGCGGCGCTTGTGGCGGACGATAAATTCGACGTCAGGCCAATTGTCAACTTTCGCTCCGCGTCCGCGCGAGCGCCCGAAGAGGGCCAATCGCATAGCGCCGGTGTCGACAGAATCGAGAGCGGCGGTAAGGTCAGTGACAAATTGATTGGCGCCGGCGAATCCGATCTCCGCGTAGCGTACGCCGAAAGCGGCCATGCGCTGCAAAAGCAGCACGGCGTTGGGCACAGAGATCTCAAGGTCCGGCTGCTGCAGGCCGTCGCGCAGGCTGGTGTCAAAGAGCTCGACCTGGGGCAGCTCGACTTTAGTGAGCTCGACTTGGGGTGGCGTGGTCACGGTAATAGAGTGCGACATTTCCGCTGGAGATGCGATGGGATGCGCGGGAAATCGTCTGCTTCCATCATATCGCGGGGCACGCTCGAATCGAAGGAATGGACTATCTTGATGCGAAGGAACGAACTGCGCTAAGTTTGTCCAGGTCGATCGCCCTGCAATCGAGCGGGTTGGCGCATTCGTGCAACCAGATTCGTTGGGGGCGTCTCCAAAACCCGCAGAAACCGATTGAAAGCCGTGCATGCTATCGAATAGCATGCACAAGAATGTTCTTAGCCGATGTCCCGGGCCAATCAGCAATAACTGCAAATAGCCACCGATCAACGGCTACGCCAGCAGCTACAAATTGATGGGTGTTGCAAATAGGCTCAGCCATCCAAAACACGAAAAGAAAGGCACAACCGCATGTTCGTCTCCGTTTCCACCCCGACATTCGTCTTAGGTCAATTCCGCCGCGCGGCCATTGCCGCATTCGCGTTAATCGCCGCTGTCAGTTGCGTCGCAATTCAAGCCCAAGCCGGCTTCCCTGCCGCGGTTCTTTCCACTCATCCTATTGCCTTCTACAGGCTTGACGCCGCCTCCGGAAAAAGCCACGCCGGCACGACCACCTTCAGGGCAATCGGCTCCGCCGACATTGCAGACTCCGGAGCGCCTGTCATGACCGCGAATGGCCGCTACATCAAACTTGACGGAAAAACCGCCTACATCACTACAACTCAATTCGGCGGAGTGGGCGCAGCGGCAAGCATCATGGCCTGGGTCAACCTTGATGAATTGCCCTCGAAGGCCGGCCACTTTTTCTACGTCGCCGGTGAATCTGAGAGTGGCAACGATCTCGATGTGCAATTTGAAACTGACAATGTCCTGAAGTTTTATACAGCAGCCGGCGGCCATCTTTCCTACACGCCTTCGCCGGATTCGCTGATCGGCCAGTGGCATCAAATTGTCGTCACGCTTGATACAGCCACACACACCCGCGCGCTCTACTGGGACGGCAAATCTGTCGCCACCGATAAAGGCGGAGGCGAAGCGGGCAAGAAGAATGTCTTCACAGTCGGCGAAAGTCCCGTCTTCACCGGCCGATTCTTTCACGGCGCCATCGACGAGGTAGCCCTTTGGAATCACGCCCTCACGCCCACGGAAATCGCTGCGATTTATGCTGCCTCCGGCGCGACTGCATCTTCCTCTGCCGGCGCATCTTCGGCTGATACAGGTGCTGCGGCAGAAACGGGCTCCGGTCGCGCAGGCTCCGCTCCCAGCGGCTCTGGTCCGGCGGCCACTTCGGGCCCCTACTCCACTAAAGCCACGGTCGAGATCGAAGATGAGCATGGCCCCATCCAACTCAACCGCAACGAGCAGATCGCCTACATGTTTCTATCCGCGATTGAAGAGATCGAGCATGAATGCCAGCTCGACATTCAGCGCACCTGCCCAATGGATCAGCTTCTGTCGGGGGCGTATCCGAATAGAAGCGGCATCGAGCGCCTGAAGTTCGATCCGAATAAAGCCGATCCCAATTACACCTACACGCTATCCGTGAACGAGATGGCATGGGAAGCGCACGCCACCGCAAAAAAGCCGGGATTGAAAGGCTTCTGCTTTATGTCAAGAGACGTTGGCACCACGATCGTCACTTACAGCAACTCCGGACCCGCAGGCTGGACCAGCACGGCGGTGGGCAACCGTGGAATGGAAGGCGATTCGTTTGCAACGCAGTGACTTCTGTTTCAACCCTGGGACGCGGTACCGCGAACACTAAAAAAGAACGAGGTGCACGCTGCCGGATAATGCGCGGTGAAGGCGAAAGGGAAAATATGCGACATAAGATCCTGTTGAATACTTTTGCGCTGACAATCTGCATAGCGACGCAGGCCTTAATCGGATGCGGCGGCGGCGGTTCGAGTTCCGGCGGCGGCCAAACAACAACATACACGCTGGGTGGCACGCTGGCCGGGCTCGGCGCAAACCAAAGCGTGAGTCTTCAGGACAACGGCGGAGACACGCTCCAGCTCAGCGCCAATGGCCCATTCTCGTTCCCCATGAGCCTGGATACCGGGAGCGCCTACGCCGTCACGATGCAATCGCACACGCCCGCAATTGCGTGTTCGGTCACCAACGGCAGCGGCACGGTCGGCTCTTCGAATGTGACCGCAATCAATGTCTCCTGTGCCGCTGGGACGGAAACGATTCTCTCCTCCTTCGGCACAGACTCGACCGGTGGGGAGGGTCCGGACGCGCGTCTTGTTAGAGACAGCGCTGGAAACCTCTATGGAACGACTTTCAGGGGCGGCGCGAACGACTTGGGCACAGTCTTCAAGGTCACCGCCTCCGGCTCGGAGTCTGTTCTTTACTCCTTCGGTGCAAGCGCCAGCGATGGTATATCCCCGCAGGGAGGATTGATCATGGACAGTGCCGGAAACCTCTACGGAACGACCACGGAGGGTGGGGCGAACATGGACGACTCGGGCACGGTCTACAAAATCAGCCCATCCGGTACGGAGACGATTCTTTATTCCTTCACCCTAGACCCTGATGGGGCGGGGCCGCATGGGGACCTGCTCATGGACAGTGCCGGAAACCTCTATGGAACGACCGACAGCGGCGGTGGGCACGGAAGCGATGGCACGGTATTCAAGATCGCTTCCGGCACAGAAAGTGTTTTCTATGCCTTTGGCGCAATTGCTAACGATGGGATGCAGCCGGAAGCGGGCCTCATCACGGACAGTGCCGGGAACTTCTACGGAACGTCCATGAGCGGCGGAGCGAACGGCCGCGGCACGGTCTTCAAGATCGCTTCCGGCGCAGAAACTATTCTCCATTCTTTTGGCGCAGGCACCACTGATGGGACGCAGCCGGAATCGGACCTCATCATGGACAGCGCCGGAAATCTCTATGGAACAACGCCAGGTGGTGGAGCCAACAGCCACGGAACGGTCTTCAAGATTGGTCCTTCCGGCACGGAAACGATCCTCTATTCCTTCGGCGCAAACGCAACCGATGGGCAAGCTCCTTTTCAGGGACTCATCATGGACAGCGCAGGAAACCTCTATGGCACGACCGAGGGCGGTGGAGCGCACAGCAACAGCGGCACAGTCTTCAAGATCAGCGCCTCTGGTACGGAAACTGTTCTGTATTCCTTCGGAGCAAATGCTACCGACGGGCAGTATCCAACGGCGGGGCTGATCATGGATAGCGCAGGAAACCTTTATGGAACGACCACCGCCGGCGGGGCGAATGGCTGGGGCACGGTCTTTTTGATCAACTGAAGAGCTCGGCCGGCCGTTCGGCGTTCAAATCGCTTGCGCCGGCGACGGCTCCGTCGAGGCCGGCGCGAGGACTCCCATTTCCTGATCTTTGTATTGCAACTGGTAGAGCTTCCAGTAGAGGCCGCGCTGCGCGAGCAGTTCCTGATGGGAACCCATCTCGCGCAACTGGCCTTTGTGCATCACGAGAATCGTGTCGGCTCTTTGGACAGTTGAAAGACGATGCGCAATCAAAACACTGGTCCGGCCTTCTACCATGCGCTCGAGAGCGCCGCGAATGCGCAGCTCGGTGTCGGTGTCGACGCTGGAAGTGGCTTCGTCGAGAATGAGAATGTGCGGGTTGTAGGCCAGCGCGCGGGCGAAGTTGATGAGCTGCTTTTGGCCTGTGGAGAGCGAGTTGCCTCGCTCCCGGACTGGCTCATCGAAGCCGTGCGGCAGAGTGTCGATGAAATCGAGCACATTGACGTCACGCGCGGCGCGACGCATTGTCTCGTTGATGATCTGTTCATTGCCAAGGCGGATGTTTTCGCCGATGGTGCCGGAGAACAGGAACGGGTCCTGCAACACGACGGCGAAGTGTCTCCGCAGCTCGGTGAGATCGTGTTCGCGAAGATCAACTCCGTCCAAAAGAATGCGCCCGGCGGTGACCTCGTAGAAGCGCATCATGAGGCTGGTGAGCGTGGTTTTGCCCGCGCCGGTGTGGCCGACAATGGCGACCGTCTGGCCTGGTTCGATGGTGAAAGAAACGTCTTTCAGAATCCATTCGACGCCGTCGAGAGACGCAAGCAGTTCCGCTGTCTTGTGTTTTGGATTGGATTCCTGGGAAACGGCGGACTGCGTCAGCCCGGCTCTCGCGACAGCTGCCTTCTGCTCGTCAGTTAATTTCTGATAGGTGAACCAGACGTGGTCGAACTGAATTCGATTCGAGCCGTCGCCCAAGATCGCATGCGCGGGGCTGACGATCTCCGGTTGCGAGTCCATCAATTTAAAGATGCGTTCGCAGGCCGCCATTGCCGCCTGCAGAATGTTGTATTTGTCTGACAGATCCTGAATAGGCCGCCAGAAGCGCAGCGAAAACTGCGTGAACATGATGAGCACGCCGATGGTGACCGTGGGAGGCAGATGAAGCACGCCGAAGCCGCCGCGCCAGACGACGAGAGCGATAGCTACCGAGGACAGGAAGTCGACCGCCGGGTAATAGAGCGCGTAGGCGAAGATCGTGTCCTTAAAGGCGATCATGTGCTGGCGGTTGACGTCTTCAAAGTCCTTGTAGGCGCGCTCCTCGCGATTGAAGAGCTGCACCACGGCCATGCCGGAGATGTGCTCCTGCGTGAAGCTGTTGATGCGCGCGATGGCGGTGCGCACGCGGCGATAGCTCTCGCGAACGTGGTCGCGAAAGATGCGCGTGACGATGAGAATGAGCGGCAACACGGCGAAAGCGAGTAACGCCAGCCACCAGCTGATGGCCAGCATCACGGCGGCCATGATGGTGAGCATGAAGGCGTCGTTGACGATGGCCAGCACGCCATCCGTGAACATTTCGTTGACGGCGTCCACGTCTGAGGTGAGGCGCGTGACGAGGCGGCCCACGGGATGAATGTCAAAGAAGCCGACGTCCATGCGCTGCATGTGGCGGAAGATGTCGCGGCGCAGATCGAACATGATTTTCTGGCCGATCCACTGCATCAGGTAAACCTGCACGAACTGCAGCAGATAGGCCGTGACCAGCATGATGAGGTAGATGGCTGCGAGCCGCGTAATGCCTGGAACCGCTCCCTGCGGAAGCAGATGCGCGAGCGGGCTATTGATGGCTACCCAGTGCGCGACTGCGTTCGATGGATCCTGATCGCTGGCCTCGGGAGCGAGGTAGCGATCGACGGCAACCATGACGAGAATGGGGCCGGCGACGTCGCAAAGCGACTTGAGCGAGACCGAGAGCGAGGCGATGCTGGCCTGGAGCCAATAGGGACGGACAAAACGACCGAGACGCCGCATGAGCCTCGCGTCGTAGACTTTGCCGGCGACTTCATCGTCGGCCTTGCGCTTCGGCTGGGCGGATCCGGCTTCGGGTCCGACGAGCGACCCGTTCGAGGATTCCTTCGGCTTGGCTTGCTTGTCTTCTTTTTCCGCCATCGAGTGAATGGAAATGCGCTTCCTTCTTCATTGTACGGGGGCGCGGCTATCGGCGGTGCCGCAGCGCCGCGGGACGCGGTGATTTGTGATCTTAGTGTTTGTTAGTTGCGTTTGTTGCCGCCGCTGCTTTGGTTGCCGCTATCGTCGCCGGGTTTAGGTGCGGGCGCTGCCTCGGAATCGGATGCGGGCTTTGATTTCGGTTTGGCAGCCGGGCGCGAGACGCCCATGCTCAGGAGCACGAAGCCGAAGCCCTTGCGCAGCGAATCAACAAAGCTCACGGTTGCAGTTCCCTCTCTCGCAGTTTCGTGTCTTGATCATCGCGTTCCAGCTCACCTAAAGCATACTCACCGCAATCGTGCGTCTACTTTGCGGCCGGCACTGGCGTCGTTGGCGTTGTGTCCGGGGGAATCTCGCCCCGCACGATCGCGGCTGCCGCGGGAGGCAGCGGCTTATTCGCGTTGGCCAGCAGCAGGGTCACCTGCCAAATCTCGGTGTCGGTGAGCGTGCTGTTGAACTCCGGCATGCCGGTTAGGCGAATGCCATTGAGCACCGTCCAGTAGGTCTGGCCAGGCGGGTCATTGCTGACGCCTAAGGTGTTGGAGCCCTTGTGCGGCACCCACAATTGCGGCGCTCTGGGGTACATGCTGGGGCCAAGGGTCGAGGGCCTGCCGTTAAAGCCGTGGCACACCGCGCATTGGTCACTGTAAACCTGCGCGCCGGCATTGAGAGTGCCCTCATCGGCTCGCATGGGCGGGTTGCCGGGCATCTCGCGATTCATGCGCGCATGCAGCGGGATCTGCACAATCTGCCTCTCATAGGGAAACGGAGCATCAGCCACGGCCACGGGCGGATGCCCGAACCGAAACCAGGCCAGCACAGCCAGCGGCAACAAAATCAAACACAAGATGATCCCGAGTAGAATGCGTCCCATCTTTCGTCTCGCCTCCACTGCCTATCATCGCAGAGATGCCCGCGGGGCAAACCCACAACTTAAGCCCACTACTTAATTTTGGCGCGAAGGCGCGGACAGTGCCTGTTGGTTGCCCTATGCGTCTAAACAGAGCGCATTCGCCTGCGTCATGAGATGAGTTCTGGCCGAGTCTCGGGCAAGCTTCATTACTGGGGTTGCCCCGAGGTGATTTAATACCAGATGGGGGAAGCATCGCATCCGAACCGCAGTGAAATCACGATCGAAGCCACGATTCTGGACAAGCGACTGTGCCGCTGCGGACGCACGAAATCCGGATAGAGTCGGGTCAATTTTAGGCCGGTTGATTTTGGACCGGACGAAGATGCACCGTTCGATTTTCGGCCGTTCAGCGCGCTAGCTTTCGCACTCCCTTGGAGGAATTCCGAACCCGATGTTTTCATTTCGCCGTCTTGCAATTTTACTGGCGCTTAGTTTGCCGGTTATGTCCGCCGTTCAGGCGCAAAGCTCGAGCAGTTCGTCATCGAGCGTAATGCCGGACGAGAACCAGAATCTCGCTCAGAACCAGGCTCCAGCCGATGCGCAACAAACGCCTGAGCAGAACCAGGGCCAGATCAGCGTGCAGGAACGTATTCGCCTGCGCCGCTCGCAGCGCCGCGCCACGGCCATCCACGATGCCTACGATCACAGGTGGGAATCGTACATGGACATGGGCTACCTGCGCTTCAAGCCGGGGCCATCGCTCCAGCGTCTTACCTACTATGCGTGGGAGACGGGCTTGACGCGATTTTCTACCGAGCGGTTGGGCATTACTCTGATCGGCCGCGGCTACTTCGGCACAGCGTACGTCGGACAGAATTTCACCAACGACACGCGATACGCCATCAGCCAATACGATGTGCTGGGCGGCCCTGTCTATCGGTTTTATCTGCAGCCGAAATTCTCCATCTCCGGCCGCGCGTTGGGGGGCTGGGCCTATGGCAACTTTGAGGGCGACACCAACGGATTCAAGAACATCTGCCCGTCCGGCCCCAATAGTTGCCTCCTCTATCCGAATGGCTCCACTTTCGGTGCCAGCGTCAGCGTGATTGGCGAGTTCAACGTGGCTCCGAATATTGCTCTCAAGCTTGCGCCTGAGTATTTTTTCAACGGATTCGGTTCGTCCCTGCAGGCCAGCCGCGGATTTACGGGCGGATTGGTCTACAGGTGGGGAAAGCAGTAAAGCAGTTGTCAGTTCACGGTTCTCGCTTGTTGGTGGTTAATTCTGGACGCAAGAGGGCACGAGATGCGCAGCCGGGAGCTTGCGGCGTTTGAATGCGGCTCGTGAGTTGAGACTATGGAGAACAACTTTTCTCGTCGTCAATTTGTGCAGTCGGGTGCGGTTGCGGCAGTTTGCGCGGCATCGGGAGTTGTGCCGGTGTTAATCGGCGCCGCTCAGGCAAACGCCGAAGCGATTCCGGCTTCGGGCAAGTTTTCGCCGCTCAGCCTTGGCCTGGCCAGCTACACGTTTCGCAACTTCACGCGCGCCGAGTTGATCGGCTTCATGAAGCAGCTGAACCTCACTGCCCTGAACTGCAAGGACACAAAAGATCATCTGCCGATGGACCCGGCTCTGGAAGCGCAGGCGCTGGCCGACTATGCTGCCGCGGGCATCAAGCTTCACGCGATCGGAACGGTTTACTTTCCCAAGGACGATGACGATGACATTCGCGCCAAGTTTGAATATGCCAAGCGCGCGGGCGTTCGCGTGATTGTGGCCGGCGATCCTGCGCCGGCGACGCTTCCGCGCATCGAAAAGTTTGTGCGTGAGTACGACATTCGTATCGCCATCCACAATCACGGGCCGGAAGACAAGGTCTACCCTTCACCGTTCGATGTGCTCAAGATCGTCAAAGATATGGACCCGCGCATCGGCTGCTGCATCGATGTCGGTCACGCCGCGCGCGCGGGAACGAATCTGGTTGAGGCGATCCACGCCGCCGGTCCGCGCCTCTACGACATGCATGTAAAGGACCTGACCAGCTTCGCGAGCAAAGAAAGCCAGGTTCCTGTGGGCGAGGGCATCCTGCCCTTCCGCGAGATGTTTGAGGCGCTAATAAAGATTGGGTACACGGGCTTCATCGATCTCGAATACGAGATTCACCCCGACGATCCCATGCCCGGCGTGATCGAGAGTTTCGCGTTTATGCGCGGCGTGCTGGATGGGATGGGGTATCTGACGCACGCGTGAGAGAACAGCTTTTAGCCGCTAGCTACCAGCCTCTAGCTTGGTTCGTGCCGCCCCCAGGCCGCTCCCAGAAAATCTACTCCGAAATCATGCCGATTGTCGCGAGCCACGTTTCCACCAGCCTGGGCCAGTCTGTGATGGGGAGCTTCGTGTGCCGCACTCCGAATGCGTGGTTGCCCTGCGCGTACAAATGCATCTCCGCCGGGACGCCGGCTTTCTTGAGCGCAATGTAATAGGAAAGCGAATCGTACACAGTGTCGATGTGGTCGTCTTCGGCTTGCAACAGAAATGTAGGCGGCGTCTCGCTGGTGACTTGAATATCAGGATTCAAGCCGAGATTCTTATCGACGGTCGAGAGCGCATCGGGCGCCGGCAATGCGAACTTCGCGGTACCAAAAGTTGCATCGTACTCCGCGGCTGCCCGCGACAGATGGCCGGGATAAATCGCGACGGCGAAGTCGGGGCGGCAACTGAGCTGATCGGCCGCATCGACTGCCGGATACAGACGCTTGTCAAAGTGGACGCTCATTGCCACCGTCAAGTGCCCGCCTGCGGAAAATCCGAGCACTCCGATCTTGTGGGAATCGATGTGCCACTCGGCCGCGTGCAGGCGCACGAGGCCCAGCGTCCGCTGCGCATCTTCAAGAGCCATCGGCGACTCCGGATATGGGCCTGATTTTGGATAGGGGCCAACATCCGTGACGCGGTACTTCAACAGCACGCAGGTGATTCCCTTCTGCGTGAGCCAGTCGCAAACTTCAGTGCCTTCAAGATCGATGGCGAGAATTTGATAGCCGCCGCCGGGAAAGACCACAACCGCGGCGCCCTCGTTTTTGCTGTTTGGCGAATCGTCTTTGCCGTTTGGCGAATTGTTTTCGCCGGTCGGCGAGTAGACAGTCATCGTGGGCGTGGTTACGTTCTCGACATAAGTCCACGATCTGCCGGCGACGGGTTCCTTGACCTCGGTCTTCGCGATTTCCGGCCCGGCAACGGGATGCGGATCGGGCGCGGAATCAGGCCAGATGGGAATTTGCGTGTGGCCGGGCGATGGCTGCCATGTGGATGTCTGTGCGGATGCTTGTGCGGTTGCGCAGCCGAGATAAAGCGCAGCACCGAGCGCAAGAAAAAGGGATCTGATCACGGTTCCCGCAGCTTAGCAGCTTATTCGCTGTCGGGGATTGCCTAATCGGATTCCCGCCGTCTCGATCTCGACGCACGAATAAGTGCGCAGCTGAACTGCAGCAAGCTTATTGCAGGATCGGTATTCCCGCGATGCGCTGCTGCCACTCGGCGGGGCCAGTCTGGTGCACGCTGGTGCCTTTCGAATCGACGGCCACGGTTACCGGCATGTCTCGGACGTCAAATTCGTGAATGGCTTCCATGCCGAGGTCCTCAAAGGCCAGCAGGCGCGAGCCGTAGATGGCCTTCGAAACCAGATACGCCGCGCCGCCGACGGCCATCAGGTACACAGCGCCGAATTCCTTGATCGCTTCGATTGCTTCCGGCCCGCGCTCGGCCTTGCCGATCATGCCCAGCAGGCCTGTCTGAGAAAGCATCTGGCGCGTGTACTTGTCCATGCGCGTGGCCGTAGTGGGTCCAGCGGGGCCGACGACTTCGCCGCGCACCGGATCGACCGGGCCAACGTAGTAGATGAAGCGGCCCTTGAGATCGACGGGCAACTTCTCTCCTCTATTCAACATGTCGGACATTCTCTTATGGGCGGCGTCTCGGCCGGTGAGCAGCTTGCCGGTGAGCAGAAGCACTTCGCCGGGTTTCCATGTGGCGGCTTCTTCTCTTGTAACCGTGTCGAGATTGACGCGCTTCGCTCCCGACACGTCATATGTGAGTTTCGGCCATGCGTCGAGCGGCGGCGGATCGAGATAGACAGGCCCGGAGCCGTCGAGCACGATGTGCGCGTGGCGCGTAGCGGCGCAGTTGGGGATCATGGCCACAGGTAAATTGGCTGCGTGCGCAGGCGTGTCGACAACTTTGACGTCGAGAACAGTCGTCAAGCCGCCGAGCCCCTGCGCCCCGATGCCGAGGCGATTCACTTTGTCGTAAAGCTCCACGCGGAGTTTTTCGGCAGTGGTTTTAGGCCCGCGCGCGATCAGGTCCTGAATATCGATGGGGTCCATAAGCGATTGCTTCGCGAGAAGCATCGCCTTCTCCGCTGTTCCGCCAATGCCGATGCCGAGGATTCCCGGCGGGCACCAGCCTGCGCCCATGGTCGGTACGGTTTTGAGAACCCAGTCGACAACGGAGTCATTGGGATTAAGCATGACGAACTTTGACTTGGCTTCGCTGCCTCCGCCCTTGGCGGCAACCGTAACCTCAACGGTCCCGCCGCGTACGACTTCGACAAAGACCGCGGCCGGCGTGTTGTCTTTGGTGTTGATGCGCTTGCCTGCGGGGTCAGATTGCAACGAAGCGCGCAGCTTGTTGTCGGGATCGAGATAGGCGCGGCGCACGCCGGCGTCGATCATTTGCTGCAGGTCGAGAGGTTCCTCGGCGGGGCCAGTCTCAAAGCGCACGTCCATTCCAAGCTTGACGAAGGCATTCACGATGCCCGTGTCCTGGCAAACGGGCCGATGGCCCTCGTAGCACATGCGGCTGTTGATGAGAATTTGCGCCATGGCGTCGCGCGCGGCGGGCGACTGCTCGCGCTCGTAGGCCTGGGCCAGCGCGCGAATGTAGTCCTCCGGGTGGTAGTAGCTGATGTACTGCAACGCGCCCGCAACACTCGAGATGAAATCTTCCTGGCGGATAACGGTCATGACGGCTCCCTGCATAGTCCGGAGTCACTTTCGCGCAGGCGGGAAAGTGAAGAACAGATTCTAGGGTAGCCGATGCCGCATGGCAGTTGTAAACCGCGGGGCAACTTCTTGGGGACGCGCAGCCGGGTCTGCGCGTCAGTTTTGGGGAATCAGCCTGCCGCGTTGGCGCGGCCGGCGATGGGGACGCTCAACTGCTCGCGCAGGCTGCCGGCCAGATCGGCGACCACGCGCAGGCGATCGGCCACGGGGCCCGGGACCTGATTGCCGCTGAGCGCCAACTGCGAGTGCAGCAGCAGCCCGGCGACCGTGGACTTGAGCTCGGCTTCAATAGCGGCCGCTGCGGCGCGGCGGGCCACAGCCTGCTCGCGTTCGCGGCGATGCAGCGCGGAACGAATCTCGCGCACCAGGCGTGGCGCTCCCGAGACGGCGAAGTTGATCTGGAGCGGAATGGCCAAACCGGCATGTTCGCAGATGCGGTCGGCAGCGGCAGGGTCGCACTCGGCCAGAGTCTCGTCAATCACAACGCCGAGAAATTCGCTTTTGCGCAGCGCCGCCAGCGCCGCGCGGCGGCCCTCCGCTACTTCAACTTCCATGCCAAGTTGCTCGCCTACCACAGATGCGCAATTGTGCGCGCCTTCGATTCCAGTCACCAAAAGAATGCTCATGTCGAACTCCTTGTCCCTGAGGTTTAGTCTTTCGCTGCGAGCTTCGAGCGGCTGGCTTCCAACTGCCAGCTTTTCGGTCGTGGCTTCTTGCACATGGTTCGAGTTGCGCCTGATTCCGGGCACTTAGCTGGTAACTTCCGGCTTGTTGCCGAGCAGAGCAATCTTCGAGGAAGACCTCAACCAATCGCGACTGCAAGATGGAGCTGGAGGCTAAAAGCTAAAGGCTGGAAGCTGCTTGTTCAGTCTTCCTGCGGCGGCCCGGCGATGCCGTACTCTTTCAGCTTTCGATAGAGCGTGGTCTTGCCGATGCCGAGCAGCCTGGCCGCCTGCAGCTTGTCGCCGTTAAGGGTATGGATGGCGCTTAGGATTGCGTCGCGCTCCAGCGCGGCCAGCGGCTTCACGTCGGGCAGGCCGGGAGCCGAGGCTTCTTCAAGGGCGCCGGCGCGGCGCGCATCGATATCCTGCTGGAGCCCCTGCTGCTGCAACTGCGTTGGCAAATCGCAGAGTCTCAGCACCGGTCCCGAGGAAAGAGCGGTGGCCCGGGCCAGAGAGTTTTCGAGTTCGCGCACGTTGCCCGGCCAGTCATGACGCATCATGGTGCGCAGGGCCTCGTCGCTCAGCGTGAACTTGCGGTTGTGCTCGCGGCTGATGCGGTCAAGAAAATGCGCGGCCAGCAGCGGAATGTCCTCGCGGCGGTCGCGCAGGGAGGGCAGTCGCAGGTTGACTACGTTGAGCCGGTAAAAAAGATCCTTGCGGAATGTTCCCTTCTCGACCATTGCACCCAGGTCGCGGTTGGTGGCGGCTACAATCCGCGCCTTGATGGGCACGCGGTGGGTAGCCCCGACCGGCCGCACTTCTTTTTCCTGCAGCGCGCGCAAAAGCTTGGCCTGCAAGTCGAGCGAAAGCTCGCCGATCTCGTCAAGAAACACTGTGCCGCCTTCGGCCGAGATCAGCAGGCCGTCCTTGGAGCGGTTGGCTCCGGTGAACGCACCCTTCACGTAGCCGAACAGCTCGCTCTCGATCAGCGTGGGAACAAGCGAGCCGCAGTCGACAGGCAGGAATGGCTTCTGCGAGTTGGGACCGTAAGCATGAATGGTGCGCGCCACCAGCTCCTTGCCGGTGCCGCTCTCGCCAAGGATTAGAACGGGGTGCGAGCTCTGGGCGACCTTAGAGAGGATGCGGTAGATCTTCTCCATCTCCGGCGAGCGGCCGATCATGGAACCCAGGCCCTCGGAGAGGTGCAGGCGCTCGCGCAACTGGCGCGTCGCGGTGTCACTCATGTGCGCCTGCGCGGCACGGTCGAGCACGGTCGAGAGCTCATCCATGGCAAAGGGCTTGGTCAGATAGTCCGACGCGCCGCAGCGCATGGCCTCGACCGCCGCATTCACCGAGCCGGTCGCCGTCATGGCGATCACCGAGGTGTCGGGATAGAGGAGCTTGACCTCGGAGACCAGTTCCAAACCTTCATTGGACCCAGAGGGCAGATTGACCAGCAGAATGTCGGCAATGTGGGCGCGCAGCTGGCCGCGCGCCTGGGTCAGGTCGCCGGTGCTTTCGACGGCATAGCCAAGGCTGGCCGCGATCTCCGCGCAGGCCGAACGCACTGCGGTGTCCGCGTCCACCACAAGCAGGCGCAGACGGATCGCCGGATCGGCGGTTTGGGGAATGAACTCCATCTCTCGTGTGTTGAAGACTGTATCCAGCATTCTATTCGCCTTTCGCATCTTTCGGAAAAACTGTTAGGAAAAACATGGACTCGAAGTTCGCCGCTCTCGGCGAACCGGTGTTGTTGATCTCACTGCCGCCGGCCGGAGATCTCTTG
>CAVXPR010000064.1:0-5934 GCA_963763585.1 uncultured Acidobacteriaceae bacterium
TCCGCTCCACCAGGGCGCTGGGGAAACTATTCTCTACGCCAAACAAAATGCCAATCTTTTTCATAAGCAGACAGTGATCAGCTTACATCGGCCGAGAGCCGCGAGTCCGCTGCTCGCAGGCGGCGGCCACAGACCCCCGGTCGCCGCCCACGCACTGCCTGCTTATCAATTCGCCGCAGGTACGGCTCCGGCCACGTCGGCGTCGAACGACATTTTTCCAATCAGGCTTTCAAGCTGCGCTCGAGCCGCGGCGATCTGCTGCTCCAGACCCGCCTGCTCTTTGCGCGCGGCCTGGAGCTGGTCCTCGGCCTGATTCAGCTCATCCACAAAGCGTTTGCCTGCATCGCTGCCCTTCAGCGCCGTCACGTTGTCGCGATCGCGCGCCTCGTCGCCGGTGAGCGTCTGCTGCTTCTGGTCGTTTTCGGCCAGTTTGTCGTTCAGCGCGAATAGGGCAGTTTCGGCATCGATCAGTGGCTTAAGCTGCGCGGCAAGCTGCGGAGTGAATTTCCCGGTTTCAATCAGGAGATCGGTGTGGTCGGTATCGGGGTCGATCACAATCTGCTGGTCAATCGTCGAACGCTCCGCAACGCGCAACTCGGCCGATTGATGCGGCCCAGCGGCGACCTTGAAGCGATAAATAGACGGAGTGGACTCCACCGGCTTCGTGTCCGAGTCAAGCGTCGCGGCGTTCATCCGCGGGTGCTCAACCATCACCGTACGCGCTTCGTCGGCTCCGTTGGTAACGGTGTATTTTGTGCTCTTCACTTCGTCGGTCGTCTCCACAAGGACTCCATTGTGCATGGCGATGTGATGCATCATGTGGGTATCCGCAGCCAGGGCGCTTGCTACCTTTACGGCGGTGTCAGCGGCGTAGGAGAGCAGACGCTTTTCATTGGGATGGATGGGATCGAGCAGCCCTTCGCCGGCAAATTCGCCGTTCTCGAAGATTGAGAAACTGCCTGAATCGAGCGTCAGATTCGATTTGTTCTCAAGCCAGATGGCGCGCAAGGGTCTCGCGTTTCTGGCGCTCCATACGGTGACGTGCTCGGCAGGCAAATCCTGCTGCAGGATGGGAACCATGGCCGACTCGTTTTTGTGAATCGTGACCGGCTGGGCGATGGCGTACTCGAAAAAGTCATCAAAGGCGCTGGTGGAAACGTCGCCCTGCTGGATGGCATCGCTGGCGCGATAGACACCACCGCCGTAGCCAGAGCCAAGGCCTGAGCCCAACCCGCCAGCGGCGCCGTAAGGAGCTGCGCTAGGAAAAGCACCCGCCCGTCGCGATTTCAACATCCTCTGGGTTGTGATGTCCCCGTCTGTGGCCTCGACCGTTACGGACGCCGAAACGGACCCAACGTTGAGCCTCGCGTTCACCGTGGCTCCGGTTTCGTCGGTGACGGCGATGTCTCGTTGGCTGTACGTCTGGAAATTTCTGGCACTCACATTGAGCCTGTACACGCCGGGCGCCAGTCCCGAGATGGTGAAACTGCCGTCGCTTGAAGTGGCGCGCGTCACGGTTGCGTTTGACGCCTCAGAAGTCACAGTGACTGTCGCACCGGAGATTACCGCACCTGTCTGGTCGGACACCATGCCGGAAATTGTTCCTGCACCAGCAGATTCTGCCGCCTCAAACGTCTGCGGCGTAGTTTGCGCTGCGGTGGCGATTGGAATCTCCGGCCGCCGTGTATAAATTGGCTGCGAAAGCGGCTGAATGAAGCTTTGCGGCGCGCCGGCCACCAGCGAAAGCTGCACGTTGCTCCAGTCCACGCCTACGGTGTTGTCGACCACTGCCCAGCCCTGGACGGTGGCGTCGGCACCGCCGTCACGGGGAAACACAATGCGATAGGTCGACTTCCAAACCGGCACTTCGCTGATGTAGCTCACCTGGAGCTGCCGCTGGCCCTGGCCGCGGTCTTCGAGAGTGAGGTGTCGGCCCTCAAGGCTGTGCGCCGATCCGATGATCTCGAGATACGATGCGAACTGTCTTTCGAGCGAAGGGTCGAGCATATGCACGCTGAGCGCGTCGGTGAGTTCCGCAGTGCGCAGTGCTCCGTCGTCGGTCTCGACGATCAAATAGTAGTGATCTGCCGAGGGATTGCCGTTCTTGTCGATCACGCTGCGGTTTTCAACGTTGACGAGCCGGCCCGTCAGCGTTGCGCCCGAGCCTGTGACCTCGACTCGCTGGCCGCGCAGCGCCTCGTAGATGGTCGAGGTGTCCGCGTCTTCCTTCAAGCCAAGCGTCAGCGAATCCAACTGCTGCTCGATGGGAGTAGTGGAGTTGTAGCTGACCGCGCTTACCTTTCCGCCGCCGCTGTCAAGCGTCGTAAGCGATTGCAGCACGTCGTTCAGCTGCGAAGACGTGAAGTCGATGGCCACGCGCTGGTCGCCGCTTACAGGGCCGGCGTGTTCAAAGTAACCGACGCCGTTCTTGTAGAGCACGACTTTGCGCACCGGCAGATCGGTGATGGCGCCCGAAGCCGCGCTTTGCGCAGGCGGTGCTGCATTGGCCTCGGGATTTGTGTGAGTTTTTGCTGCGAGTGGAATGGCAACAACGGCGATCAACACAGCAGGAAGCATACGGCGCATATTCCCTCCTTGGGGCACGGCGATGCCGAGCACTGATCGATGAACGACAGGGCTCATGGATCTTGCAAGGATATTTCTGTTGTCCTTTGACTCCGCGATAGCAAAAAGGGTTCCCGGGATCTACACATTTCTCCGAGGTTTTGCGCACTGGCAGCGCCACGGCCGATTAATCACGCGGGCTGGCCTGCAATTTTGCGAAGCTGGCCGAGATGATTCAGGTCGTGACCGGCCATGGTTTCGACAACGGATTGAAAGGTCATGGTTCCGCGCTCAGGATGAGTCATCATTCGGCCGGCTGCATCGGGCAGCGCGCCGCTAATCAATCGCAGATTCCAGTTGCGCAGCGCGGAGAAGGCGGCGAGCGCCTCGACCGCTGGAACCCCTGTGTAGCGCGCGGCCCATTTGTCCTGGTCGAAGGGCTGGATGGTCGGCCCATCTTCAGCTAGCGTCTGGCGGAGGCGGAATGCGAAGACAATTTCGCAATCGGCGAGGTGGCATACGATCTCGGTCGGGCTCCACTTGCCGGGCGCGGGCGGTTGGTCGATTCTATTCGGCCCAATTGCTTTAAGACACTGAGCGACCGCGTAGGCAGTCGAGGCGAGGATTGCATCAACAGGTCGTCCGTCAAGAAAACTCTCATAGGGGTTAAGCTGGCTCATTGAAGGTTCTCCTTTGAAGTTCGTCGTGCGGCTCGGCCATGGCTGCGCTTGATCCAGAATCACAAATACTGCTGAATCATTCGCTGCCAGGCCGGCCAGTCATGCGCATTGGGCACATCCCAGACTTGGAACTCGTGCGGGATTCCCTTCTCGCTCAGGATGCGATCGAGATCCTGGTTCTGATTGAGGCATTGGTCGTCCCATCCGGTGGCCAGCACAAACCTGTTGCGACGAAGACGATCGAGGAAGCGCGGATCGGTGAGGCGCGGCAGATAGTGGGTGGGCAAATGGAAGTAGCAATCCTGGCTGTAATCGCCGTCGAGAAAACCGGCCAGATCAAATGCTCCCGATAGCGAGACGAATCCGCTGACGATTTCAGGATGACGCAGGGCGAGATTGACCGCGTGATAGCCGCCGAAGCTGCATCCGAGCGCCATCAGGCGCTGGTCTCGATTCTTTTGCCGGACGAGCGGCAGCACCTCGTGAAGCAGGTACTCCTCATATTGAATGTGGCGAGCGATGCGCTGGCGCGGCGGCGCATTGCGGTTGTACCAGCTTTCGTCATTGACTGAGTCGACGCAGAAAAAGTGCAACTGGCCGGCATTGATTTTGTCGGCGACGGCCGCGATCATGCCGCGATCTTCAAACTCGTAAAAGCGACCGCCGGAGGTGGGAAAGACGAGAACGGGCAGGCCCGCGCGGCCGAATTCGAGCAGCTCCATCTCGCGGCCCAACCGGCTGGAACGGCACTTGTGATATTCGCGATTCATGTTTTCTGATCCCGAGCGCGGTTTCAGCTCCCGTCCATGGGCGAAATGGAAGTCGGTTCTGACATCATAAGCGAGTGCCGCAGATTCGATGGGGACGAGGGCGTTTATCTCGCGCTGTTTCGGGTGCGAACAGGCCAGCTGACGCGGATTTGCTTCAAACACCCGGTTTCGGCGATACTTAGTTGTTGTGAAATGCGCGGCCGGGCGCGTCGGTTTTGACCTTTGTGCCGGCCATTGTTGCGCAAAACTACAGGGAGCCTTCCCGCTCATAGAGCGAAAGCAGGATTGGAATCCGGCTGGGAAGCTTCCGGTTCACATTACTCAAGCTCAGGAATTCGAAAGGAACTGATTCATCGTGGTTATGATTCGATTGGCGCGTTTCGGCGCCCGCAAGCAGCCGTATTACCGCATTGTCGTGATTGAGAAGGACCGCGCCCGCAATGGCCGCTCCATCGAAGTTGTGGGCACCTACAATCCCCGCACTAACCCGGCCAGCGTGGACCTGAAGCATGAGCGGATCTCGTACTGGCGGAGCAAGGGCGCGCAGCTCTCTTCGCGCATGGAAAAGATTGTCGCCAGCCACCCGGCGACTGCGGCGGCGACGCCAGCGGCAGAAGTCACGGCTTAAGTAACGGGCCGCAGGTTCAGGGGCAAGATCATGACCCAACTCGACACAGTGCAGGTAGACGAATTGGTCCGCGAGATTGCGCGATCTCTTGTGGACGAGCCGAATGCCGTGGCAGTGGAAGCCGTGAGCCGGGGCGAAAATACGGTTCTCAATCTTCGCGTGGCGCCGCAGGACGTGGGCAAAGTGATCGGCAAGCAAGGGCGCACGGCGCGCTCGGTGCGCACCATTCTGGGCGCGGTGGGCATGAAGCTGCGCCACCGCTACACGCTCGACATTTTGGAAGAAGACGACGAGGAGTAGGGTGTATCTGTCGATTCGCCCTGGCCTGGTTTCTACCTGCGCCATCATCGCGCGTGGCCGGAGGTAACTGTGCCGGAAGCGGTTGACGCGTGGGTATGGCTGGCGCGAATCCGCCGGCCGCAGGGACGCAAAGGCGAAGTCTTCGCCGAGATTCTCACTGACTTTCCTGAAAAATTTGCGGAACGGAAACAGCTTTGGCTACTCTCACCCCAAGAAGCAACGACCGCTTCTCGGGGGCCCCGAGTGCTTGCGACGGACGTGCCTGCGAAGGCAGGTTCAGCGGCGGGAGCGGGCGCGCGGCCGGTTGGGCTTGACGCGCGGGCGGCTACGCCGGCGCCGCGACAAGTGGAACTCCAAAATCATTGGCTGCACAAGGGCGGCGTTGTGCTGCACTTTGCGAAAGTAGATTCGATCTCAGCGGCTGAGTTGCTGGCGGGAATGATTGTCGCGATTCCGCGCGCGGAGCGAGCCGCGCTGAGCAGCGACGAGGTTTATGTCGGCGATCTGATCGGCTGCGTGCTGGTGGATGTTGGCGGCGCGGAGCCGGTTCGCGTGGGTGAGATCGAGGACGTGGATCGGAGCGGAGGAGCTGCTCCGCTGCTGGTGGTCCAGGGCGCGAAGGGCGAAGTGCTGGTTCCGTTTGCGAAGAGCTTTCTGCGCAAGATCGACCTTGAAGCGAAACGCGTGGAGATGGCCCTGCCCGAGGGATTGGTTGATCTGAGCCAGGCCGAGGAAGCCTAGCCGGTCTCAAAGAAATCTGGCTGGAAATCAGGAGCCGCAAAGAAGCGTTTTGGGGGGCAAAAAACGGCTGTATTGCTGCGAAAAATCGACAAAAATCGTTGAAATTTGATGGGGATTTTGAGGTATATTTGTTGATTGCAAATGACTTAAGTTGCATTTTGGCCCTTTTAGAGCGGGAAATCACTCCCTGGTTTGATTCTTGCCCCTCCCGAGGCGGCATTTGAGTAAGTCAGTGATCGGTTTGGCGCCA
>CAVXPR010000065.1:0-23618 GCA_963763585.1 uncultured Acidobacteriaceae bacterium
TGACGAAGAAGCCACCAAAGACTCCAAGTGCGCCGAAGTTAAAGTAGAGTTCCGAAAGAGTCCCGGGCACGACGCCATTGATCGATGAATCGTCGTAAATATACTGCCCCACCAACGACGTCATTGACTGCGGTTCCGCAACCTTCAGAGGAATGTGCAACAAAGTCGCCGGCGTGTTGATGGTCATTGACAGTCCCTGAAGAAGGGTCGAGCCGCTTGCATGGCCATATCGATTCACCATGTCGAAGGCCAGGCTAATCGTGGGGAATCTTCCCATCTGCCAATCGAGAATTGCGGCCAATTGATTGCCGAGAAATTGGCTGGTACTCATCCCGCTTTGAGCGAGATAATCGAAGCCGCTATTCATCAATGTATTTGTTCGCGCGATGGTTTCGAACACCATGATTCCCATCACGCCGATGGCAATGACAGTAGTGAAGGGGCGAAAATAGCGGGGAGCAATCTTCTTCACGACAAAGATCAAGGGCAATACCGCTAGTAGATTCTCGGCGCGGCTGCCTGTCCAAAACAAGTTCAGGAACATGCAAGTCGACCCGCTAACGAGCGCGGCCAGAACTATCCTGGGATGATTCTTACTGATTCGAGAAGTCAGAAAAGCAGTCAAAAGGAAGATGATGCCCCAGGAAAGCCACGTGGACATAAACACGAAGCGCGCGGAGCCTGCAGAGAGCTCTCGTGCTCGGTCAACTGTCGCCAAGTCCTCGAGCGATCCGCCTGAACCAGAGAAAAATAAATAGGTGCCCGCAATGCCTATGAGAGTGAATACAAATCCCACAAGTGCGAGTAGCGTGGAACGAACGCGGATCAGTTGCGGTCCCCTCCGCTGCGATGCATGTCGCGCAGGCGCTAGTCCCCACCAAAGCGCCAACTGCGCCACTAGAACGAGTGCCAACGATAGATATGCGTGATGAAGTTGCGTGTGAGGGTCGAGCGCAGCTGTTTCATAAAAGCCGAGCGAGACATAGTCCTTGCCGGTGAGGTGCACGAATGCCGACAGCGGATAGGTGAGCAAGAATGTGCCGAGAACCAGCGTGTACCCATTCATAAAACTGCCGGTCTTCACAGCAGCGCGAAGCAGCATCGCTGAACAAATCACGAGAAGACCCCCGGCGAGTAATCCGGCGTAGGGAGCATCAAGCCGCTCGCCCCGCACCAGAAAAGTGGTAGCGACGAGAACCACGATGACCGTAAGAAGCCGGCGCCAGGGAACGGCCCGCGTTTCGTGTGATTCGTTCAGCACGCGTTTTCTGCAGCCTCCTCTTTGTTTACGCCGAAAAATCTTTCTCTGAAAATCTCCACCAATGCCAGCGCCATGGCGCGAACAATGCTTGGCCGAAGGCCCCATAGCGACGTGAAGCGGACATCTTGCTGCGTGGTGAGATAAAGAGCGAGACAGGCCAGGTAAATGGCCTCTGAAATGAGACTCGCGCAACAGAACCCGAACGCTCCCCAGCGCGGCACGAGAAGCACACTGAGAAGAATGAGCGCCGCTAAGTTGATAACGGCTCCGAGCGTTCCAGGCACGATAAATCGAAGACCGCGAAGGTTGTTCTCCAGGGTTTTCGTCATCGCTCTCAGTGACATTGCAAGCGCCAGAGGAAATGCCGCGGGGATGGCATTCAGGTACGCCTTTCCAAAACCAAACCGGATCACCGGCTCGATAAAAGCGCAGGCGAATAGAAAGCCGGCTCCTGCGATCACCTGTGCCATCTGGAAACGCCGCAGCATAAGGGCAAACGACGCATGAGCGCTGTCAGCGCTTGACACTTCAACAAATCCAATCTGGGTGAACGCTTCAGTAGTGATCGTGATAGGCATCGTTACCGCGAATGCGATCGCAAAGTAACCGATCTGCTCCAGCGTCGTTGTGCGAATGAGAATGGCCCGATCCGCATTGAGCAGAACAACAGCTGCGAGGCTCGGAGCAGCGAAGCGTATACCCAATCCTAGACATTGAGTGTAGGCGCCGCGCGGCAGCTTTCTATTTAACTGCGATGGTTTGAGATGAATTAGATATAGGAGACACTGAAGCAATTGGCTGCCCAACGCTGAGAGCGTGGCTGCGAGTGGCGTGAGCATTCCGCAGAGCCACAAGACAAAAAGCGCCAGCAAATAGCCAGCCTGCGCGGCAATCGTAACCGCATTGACCCAGTTGAATCGCTTCAGGCCATAAGCCATGGCATTGAAGTACGGCACCATGACCATGAATGCGCCGCAGGCGCAGGATATCTCGACCGGGATCGCGAGCTGCCGGTTGTCGCCGGTTAACGTGAGCGGCGAGCACAGCATGAAGAGGGGAACAGCCAGAAGCGCGTGTGCAACGGCGAGACGGAAGCCAGTGGTGAGAATTTCCTCCGTTTGTTCCGCGCCTTTGGAGAGTAGCGCAGTGATCGCCTGTGGTGTTCCCAGGCTGAAAAACGCTGCCATCAGCGTGGGAAAGTACAACAGAATAGCCAGCTCGCCCCGTCCTCGAGGCATCAGTAGCCGCGAGACCATCAGTCCCGAAACTGCGCCAAGCCCCACGCGTAGGAAATTGGCGCCAGATGTCGAGACATACGACCAAAGCAGATGTTTGCGATGCTGGGACGTCTTCGCGCTCCCTGATTCCGTGCGGAGTTCCGCAGGCTCTCAGTCGTTGACAGGCACTGACTTGAATTCCGCCAGCAGTTGCGCAATGCGAGGATTTTGGGCGACGATGTTACGCCCCAAAATGTAGAACCACGCGCCAAACAAGCCGAGCGCCGCGAACATCAAAACGACGACGGTTCGCCTGGGCGCGGATTTTCTATCGGGAGGAATCGCTTCCTCAACCACCTGGATCACAGCGGCGTTCCTGGCCTCATCCCACCGTGCCGCGTCATACTGCTTCAGCAGCAGATCAAAGAGCGCCTGCCGGTACTCGAGCTCGTGCTCCGCGCGAAGATACTCCGCACCCGCGCCGGCAACGTCCGCCAGATCCAGGCCGCCGGAGTTGGGAGAGCTGCTGCGCTCTTCCAGCTTTGCCGATTGCTCTTGAAGTGAAGCGAGCTGGCTCTCCAGCAGCTGCACTTCAGGATTTTGCTCGGTGGAGTAGGATCGCAGCGCCTGCAGTTGTACTTCCTTGGCCGCGACCTGGGCGTGCAGGTCGGCCTGTGACATGATCAGCGATCTTGTTTGCGCATCCAGTTGAACCAGACCCTTTTCCTTCTGAATGCGCTCAAACGCAAGCTCGGCGGAAACCAGGTCCTCTTTTGCGTCCTTCAATCGCTGTTCATAGAAGAGCCTTCTCTGCGAAGCTTCGGTCACTGCCAGATTCTTGGTCAACGCGCGCAGTTGCTCAGGATATGCATTGGCGATATCAGCGGCTCGCTTCTTGTCTGTATCAGTCACTGAGATTGCAATGAGCGTGCTCTTCTCGGATATAACCGTCGTACGATCAGCCAGCGCCTTTCGAGCAGCCGTCATATCCCCGGCATGATAAACACCCGCGAGACCGAATTCCGCGATGATGCCATCTGCGATGGGCCGCGAAGACAGAAGACCCATATAAAGTTCGTTGGGATTCCTTAAACTCAAAGCGCCGCCGGCCCCGCCCGACAGTGGATTTGTAGTGGAGGGATTCAGCGCAAGTTGGCTCATGAGCAGCGCTGTTGACTGCTGCGTTTGCTGCGGCGTCATGATCTCTGTTGTTGCGGTGTAACTGACCGGCAGCAACAGGCTCACCACAATCCCAATCAGAAATGCAATTGCTGTCGATAACGCAACGGGGCGCTTGCCTCGTACCAACTGAGTGAGCGCGCTAAAAAAGGCTGATCCCTGCGCCGGCCTGCGCTCGCTGGACGAAGCCTCTCCTTGCTGAGAGACTCCGGCCTGCGCGATGTCTGAGTTCTGTTCCATCATGATTCGTCGATTTGCTAGTAGGCTGTGCCCAGCACGGCGCCTGTCAGCGCAGTTTGCGAGAGGATCTGCGTGAAATAAGGGAGCTGTTGGATGAACGTGCTGGGACCCTTCAACTTTGGCGGGACGATGATTGCATCTCCGGGCAGCAGTGTCGTACTGCCAAAGTCCGAGCGCCAAAACTCGCCGTGGGTCTGGCGGCTGATTACGGTGCCGTCGGCACGAATGAGAAAGACGCGCTTGGTATCTGCCTGGCGCGTAGGCCCTCCCGCATCGTTCAGATATGAATTAAGCCGCTTTCTGCTCTCGTAGCGGAAGGCGTTCTCGTTGTAAACCGCACCTGACACTTGCACGGTATTCAGTTCCGGCGGAATGTAAAACGTGTCTCCGTCTTCGAGCGGAAACGCGGGAATGTCATCGACGCTGCCGGCATCGGGCTTCATAGCCAGAACCACGCGTCCTGTTGGCTGAACAGCCGCGAGTTGCGCGATCAGAGCCTGCTGCGATCTCAACTGTGACTGCTCTTCAGCTGTGTTGGACGTGCCAACGGTGGAAGTCGCCGCATTGCGCGCCAGCAGGTCTCTTTGCATCTGCGCGGTCGATTGCCTGATCTCGATCTCCTCGGCCCGGCGCGTGGAAATGCGATTGAGCTGCGAAGCGTAGAGATAGGAGTGGGGCGTGAGGCCACCGGCGCGCCTGACAACATCGCGCAACGTTTCACCTGGCCCAATGCGGTAAATACCCGGCGCATTCACCTCTCCGTCCACGCGGACGAACGCCGCATGCTTATCGACGGGAAGTGGAATATCTTTTTCAGAGAAGATGGTGACAACGTCCCCCGGTTCGAGGACGGGGTTATCAGGCGACGCGGGATTGTCGATCGCGTTGGCAAGGTTGAATGCAATCAGCCGGGTGCTCAAATCGTGCCGGTCGAGTCGCTCGATGGCTGCGTAATCCCAGTTGATCTCTTCGCCGTTCCGGGCTGCCGCGAAACTTGTCTCGCTGCGCTGGATGGCTTCATTCTGCGTATTGATCTCCGTCTGTTGATTGGTCCCCGCCTGTTGATTGGCTCCATTTTGCAGGGGCAACCCGGTCTGCGGATTGATTCCGTTCTGCGCGTTGTTTCCGGGTTGCGTGTTCGTTGCGGGCTGCCCATTCTGAGAGGGCTGAGTATTGTTTCCGGCCTGCTGATTCGTCCCGGGCTGCTGATTAAATCCATTCTGCTGGTTGAACTGGTTTTGCGGGTTGACGCCGGTCGGCGCGTTGGCTGGGTTCTGCACATTCGTTCCCGTCTGGGGATCGAACTGGTTTGGCGCAAGGCCGAAAGGGTGCGCGATTCTCTCCGGCACAAGAAAATTCTGTTGGTTCCAGTAATCGCGGGTGAGCAGGAATTGGCGATTAGGAATGAGGTCGGAGACATGCATTCCGTCGTGGTAAGCATAACGCCCCGGCTGCGCCACGTTGCCGCGAAGAGTCACTGCGTTGTCGAAGCGGGGAGAAAGCGGATAAACGCGCAGCAGATCTCCATCGCGAAGCGTGCGCTTCATGCCAACCTCATCCATGGCGAACGATTCCAACTGCCGGCCTTCATGATTCTCGATCCGCTCCAGCAGAATGCGATCCTGGTCGGCGAGATTGGTAGCGCCACCCGCATCCTCCAGAGCCGATGCAACGGTTTCGTCGCCTTTGATCTCGTAGATTCCCGGCTCGTTGACGCTGCCGATAATGGCCACCTGCTGCCCCGCAGGCGGAATGTAAATCACGTCGCCGGGGAGCAATTGAACATCGTGCGATTTATCACCTTTGCGCAATAAATCGTAAAGGTCAAACTCAGTGATGACCTGGTCGTTGCGCCGCAGCTGAATGTGGCGCATGGAGCCGGTCGCCGATGGGCCGCCGGAGGTGAAGAGCGCGTTCACCAGGGTGCTGAGCGAACTGATCGTATAAACGCCCGGCTGGCGAGCGCTGCCCAAAACGAAGACCTGGATAGAGCGAAGCTGACCCAGGCTCACGTTCAGGTCGAAATCTTTGTAGAGCGTGGCGATGGCCGAGTGCAGAAAACTCTGCAGCTGATCGAAGCGCAGGCCGGCAACCGTCAAATTCCCTATCGTGGGAACAAAAACCTGCCCGTTCCGGTCCACGGTCACGCGCGTGTCCAGATCGATCTTTCCCCACACATGGATCAACAATTCGTCGCCGGGCCCGAGCACATAATTCGCCGGCACCGGAATGCGGTCAAGCGGCGCAAAGGTGGTGGGAACCTCGTCGAAGAGCTTTCTGCCGAATACCTGCAGTGGATGGCCAGCCTCATCCTCGGCGAAGATCTGGAACTCTGTCCGCGCGGTTATCGGGCCCACCGCTTTGTACGGAATGGGAACACTGGGCGCGGGAACGGGAACAGAATTGGCTCCGGATGGTAGCGTACCCGCTTGCGGATTAGTCCCTTGAGGGTAGCCCGTTGTTCCGGGGTTGGGTAACGTGCTTGTTGCCGGAGGACAAACAGCCTCCAATCCCTCGGGCACAGGGCCCGGTCCAGATGGACACACGGTCGTGTCCGCGCCGGGGGCGGTAGGAGTTGTCTGTCCGCCGCAAAGCGCGCCGGGAAATAGCAGAAGCAGCAGGATTTTGTTTCTCATCGCATTAACGTTCTCAATTCGAGTCTGGTTTCGCATGCGTATCGACCAACTCCGCGAGGCGGTCACTTACAGATTACGATCTGCCTTGACCAGCGCAATTTCCGCGCTGAGTTTTTCTACCTTCTGTTCCAGATCCCGCATCTGGGCGGAGTATTCAATTCTCGATGCTTCGCCGTCACTGCGCTGGTTGGCGTCATTCAGCAGACTGCGCATCGCTTCGCGCGCCAGGTCCGACAGGCTGCGCGCGCCAGTGGCCACGCAAACCCGCCGCAGAGTCGTGAACTCTTCCTCGGACATTCGAATGCTTACGATCCGCGACCTTGGTCTTAGTACTCTCATTGTGAACTCGGGAAGGGGCCCAAATGTTCGGTGCCTAGGCGCCGCTTGCGTGGCGGGATGGATAGCAGATGACTAGCGGGATTAAGATGCGAGCATTTCGAGTGAAGTTTTACCGGCGAATTGTTGAATCCCATCCGGGCTTAGAAGCAGGCTTAGCAGCAAGATTGGGCGCAGGAACAGGATTGCCCCAGACAAGCTTCGCCCCCTCGGTCCCATGCTTCTCAATGGGCCGATCATCTTTGCTTCAAAAGAGCCTGCGCGCTCCGGAAAACTGCCCCGTGGTTCGCGCGATTCGGGGTCCCGTGCTGTCCAACTGCGCCAAGCTTTGTATCTTGAGCGAGACTACCTTAACACGCGTATCCTGCGGAGGCAAGGAAAACGTATGACAAGTGAAATACATATCTAAGTAATTGACTTCATAGCAGAGTATGACCGATTTTCACCCGCTGCGTATGTGACTAAAGGCACTCCTCCCGAGCCACCAAAGCTAATCAACCCCTGTCATGCGGGAGCCGTGGCCGGTGCAGCCGCAAAACTAGGAATGCGATCCACAGCATGAACAATGCGCCACAGCAATCCAGCAGAACATCCCATGGGGTTCCTGTGCGATTGGGCAGAAAGGTCTGGTGCCATTCATCCAAACTGGCCACCAGCGCAGTGCCTGCGAGCGCCAATTCCGCAACGAAAAGAAACCGGTAGCGCGGCAAACTTAGCCACCAGGCGCGCAGCCACGCCAATCCCAGCGTTCCATAGCCGAGAAAGTGGCCAGACTTGCGAATGTAGTGGTGGATTGTCGTCCAGCGGGCATCACTGGTCGGGCCGAAGAGTGCTTCATAGACAAAGCGCAGCGGATGCGAGGTTCGGTCAGCGCCGAAGTACATTGTCGACTCTACGGCAATGACGGCCATTCCCACTGCCACCGGCCACCACGCGCTGAGCCAGAACCTGGGTCCGCGCCAGCTACTCGACATGGTAATTGGGAGCTTCGCGCGTGATGATCACGTCGTGCACGTGACTCTCGCGCAGGCCCGCGCCGGAGATGCGCACAAACTTCGCCTTCTCCTGCAATTCCGCAATGCTTCCGCAGCCCAGGTAGCCCATGCCGGAGCGCAATCCGCCTACGAGCTGAAAGACCATTGCCTCAAGCGGTCCGCGGTAAGGCACGCGCCCTTCGATCCCCTCTGGAACATACTTTGCCAGGCGATTTTCATTGGCGCGCTCGCGCTGTACTACGTCCGCTGGACCGCCCTCCGCCACTGCCAGATCGGCTAATCCTTGAAAGTACCGTTCACCCGAGCCCTGGCTCATGGCCGTCAGCGAGCCCATGCCGCGATAGCTTTTGAAGCTGCGCCCTTGATAGAGGATGGTCTCTCCGGGGCTCTCATCCACGCCGGCAAAGAGCGAACCGATCATTACCGAGCTCGCGCCCGCGGCAATGGCCTTGGTCACCTCGCCGGAGTATTTGATGCCGCCGTCAGCAATCACCGGAATTCCATGCTTCTGCGCCGCGCGGTAAGCCTCGGCGATAGCCGTAATTTGCGGCATACCCGCGCCCGTGACCATGCGCGTGGTGCAGATTGATCCCGGCCCGATGCCCACTTTGATCGCGTCCGCGCCCGCGTCAATCAGTGCCATCGCTCCCTCATACGTTGCCACGTTGCCGGCCAGCAGCGCCACATCGGGGAAGCGCTTCTTCACTTCGCGCACTGCATCAAGCACGCGCGACGAATGCCCGTGGGCCGAGTCAATGGCCAGGGCATCTGCCCGGTTGCGCACCAGCTCCGCCGCGCGCTCCAAAAAATCGCCTGTAGCTCCGATCGCTCCGCCTACGCGCAGCCGGCCCTGATCGTCCTTGCTCGCGTTGGGATACTTCAGTTTCTTCTGGATGTCCTTGACCGTGATCAGGCCCATCAGCTCGTACTTTTCGTTCACCACAAGCAGCTTTTCCACGCGATGCTTGTGCAGGATCAGCTCCGCCTCTTCAAGCGTGGTGCCTACCGGCACAGTGATCAGGTGCTCTTTGGTCATTACATCGCCAACAGGAATATCGGTGCGCGTCTCAAAGCGCAGATCGCGATTCGTAAGAATCCCAACCAGGCGCTTGCCCTGCGTCACCGGCACGCCGCTGATGCGATAGCGGCGCATCACATCCAGCGCGTCGGCAATCAGTTTTTCGGGTCCGATGGTCACCGGATCGACGATCATGCCGCTTTCCGAGCGCTTCACCTTGTCGATCTCGCCGGCCTGGTCGGCGATGGAGAGATTGCGGTGCACGATGCCGATGCCGCCCTGCTGCGCCATGGCGATGGCCATGCGCGACTCCGTCACCGTGTCCATGGCCGAGGAGAGCAGCGGCGTGTTCAGCGTGATCGAGCGAGTCAGTTGCGTCTGCGTGCTCACCTGCGCCGGAACGACCTCGCTGAAGGCAGGCACCAGCAGCACATCATCGAATGTAAGGGCTTCAGGAAGATTTTCTGCCAGCATAATGTGTCAATGCTCCTGGCGGGCCAGGGACTCGTGTTCCCTGGGCGGCAGGAGCTTCTGACTATTGTAGCGGAGGGTGCCAACGACAGCGGGCGCTATGAATCGTTTCATCGCATGCTCAAGCACCCGATAGAAGATTCCAACGGAGGATGAATAACGGAGGAGTCGAACCAGCTTCAGCGCCCGTGATTGGAAGTTGCCCCGGAGGGAATATATATGTTACCATTGATCGGATGATCGACATCCACGAATACATTCGGCTGGATGGACGCAATCTATTTGGCGATTGGTTTAACGGTCTCAATTCAGAGGCCGCTCGGCGCGTGACCACAGCGCTTTATCGCCTGGGGTTGGGAAACTTCTCCAATGTGAAAGGCGTCGGTGGCGGAGTCTTTGAATTCCGCATCGATTTCGGCCCAGGCTTCCGCGTGTACTTCGGGAAGGACGGCGAGGAGATCGTGATTCTGCTCTGCGGCGGAACGAAGCAGCGCCAGCAGAACGACATTGAGCTGGCGAAAGAGTGTTGGCTTGATTTCAAGCGGAAGAAGAGGAGGAAATCATGGCGTTGACACGGGAATTTCGGCAGACGGTTCAGGAGAGGGTGCGGAAAGATGAAAAGTTTCGCCGCGGACTGCTCCGTGACGCAATCGACGCTTTTCTGGCGAGTGAAGCCGCACTTGGTCGCGAGATTCTGCGCGACTTCATCAACGCGACGGTGGGTTTTCCTGCGCTGGCCCGGAAGACTGGGATTCATGTGAAGACGCTACATCAGATGTTCGGTCCCAAAGGGAATCCAACGGCGACAAATCTCTTCCACATCATTAATTGCCTGCAGGAGCAGGAGGGCGTGCAGCTGCGAGTTGTGGCATAGACCCGATCGCTAATTCTTCAGCGGCTTCCTCGCAAAGTAATACAGCGAGAATGCGAGGAGCGCGAAGGCTAGCACCGAAACCCAATCGTGATCGAGGAATGTGTGAGGGAGGTTCAGCAGATCGCGGTTGTCGTAGTATGTGGATTCAATTGCTTTAAGTGCCACGCCGATAAGGCCAGCAATGCCGCCAGCGGCGATGAGACCCGACGCGAAAAGCGAACCCGGCGAAATCTCTTCGCTGGCGCCGGAATCGGATTCGCCCCCGCGCTCAGAAGCCCGCTCCACAATCCACCGAACTACGCCGCCGCAGAAAATAGGCAACGTGGTGGCGATCGGCAGATAGGCGCCGACCGCGAAGGGGAGCGAGCGAATGCCCAATAACTCAACGGCGATCACCAGCGACACGCCGATCAGCACGAGTCCCCAGGGAAGCTTGCGAGTGAGGATTCCGTTGATGACCGTGGCCATCAGTCGCGCCTGTGGCGCGGGCGCATTCGCCGATCCGATTCCCTGAATCCAATGCACCTCGATGCGCCCCGTGGCGGGGGAGTAGAGGTACTTGCCGTCCTGCAGTTCGGTCGATCCGATCGCGTTCAACAGAACATACTCGGATTTCTGGTGAGTGGTCGTCGTTTTGCCGTCGGGGCCAATGACCGGAATCTGATCGCGGAGCGTGTGGGTATCGGACTGAATGGAAACGCCGGGGTGCGCAGCGTTGATATCCCATGGCTGTGCGGCGGCATGAAACTCCTGCAGGCCGTAATTCATGACGTTGAGTACGCCGCCAATTACGATTGTCGACACCACAACGCCGATGATCAGCGCGATCTGTTGCAGCCGAGGCGTGGAACCGACGATGTATCCAGTCTTCAGATCCTGCGAAGTGTCGCCGGAGTTCGATGCCGCGATGCAGACCACGCCGCCGATTGTTATGGCCAGCGCGCCGAACGCCGGCGCTGTCCAGCCTCGCACCAGAAAGATTGCCGCTGTGGCCATCAGGGTCGCGATGGTCATTCCGGATACGGGGCTGGCCGACGATCCCACGAGGCCAACGATGCGCGAACTGACGGTAACGAAGAGAAACCCGAAGACGACAACGAGGAGCGATGCGGCGAGGTTCGCCTCCCAGCCCACAAAAGCGCCAGGGACAGGCTTGAACTCGAGAAAGATGAACATGCAAACGACGATGAGCAGTGAGCCGATGAGAACGACGGACATGGGGAGGTCGTCCTCGGTGCGCGCGGGTTTGGCCGGCGTGACGCCTGCGCTCTTGCGCATGGTTCGCACCCCGGCTGTGAGAGCGCCCCAGATCGTGGGCAAAGTCTTGATGAGGGTGATCAGGCCGGCCGCTGCAACCGCGCCCGCGCCCATGGGTTTGATGTAGGTGGCCCAAAGATCGCTGGGGCCCATCTGAGCGATCGGAGTCTGGCCCGGATAAACGGGGCTGGGCAGCGACTTTCCAAAGAAATATATCAACGGCATGACCACAAGCCAGGAGAAGACGCCGCCTGCGAAGATGATTCCGGCTACGCGGGGGCCGATGATGTAGCCCACGCCGAGATACTCGGATGTGGCGTCGGCGTTGATGCTGGCGCCTTTCAACACGTGTTGAGTCCCGAAGTCGGGCTGATACTCGGGCGAGCCGGGCCATGCACTGAAAAGAAATTTGTTCTGCAAGAACGTGTAGATGCCGCCAATTCCCAGCCCGAGAAAAACGCGACTGGCAAGCGAGCCGCCCTTTTCACCGGCGATCAACACGTCGGCGCATGCTGTGCCTTCGGGGTAGGGCAGCGTGTCATGCTCCTGCACGATGAGCTGACGCCGCAAGGGAATCATGAACAGGACGCCGAGCCAGCCGCCGATCAGGGCGAGAATGAAGATGCGGGAGTACTCAAGATCGAAGCCGAGAAAGACGAGGGCCGGCAAAGTGAATATGACGCCGGAAGCGATCGATTGCCCGGCGTTTCCCGTGGTTTGAACAATATTGTTCTCGAGAATGGAAGCGCGGCCGAAGGCGCGAAGAATGCTGATGGAAAGCACCGCGATGGGAATCGACGCGGCCACGGTGAGGCCGGCGCGCAGCCCCACGTAAACAGTGACGGCGCCGAAGATGAGCCCGAAGATGCACCCCAGCAGCACGGCGCGAAAGGTGAACTCGGGCCGATTTTCCTCGGGCGCGACAAATGGCTTGAATTCGGCCAAAGCTAGCCTCCAAATGATCGAAAGCGACGGGCGACGTTCCTGAGAAAACCCTGAAGGGCGAGTTTAGCAGCGGTAGGCGCGGGGCGTCACAGGAAAGCAGAACCCCGTTTCGCAGTCTCCAGGGCCAGGCGCTTCCGTCTCACACAAAAGTAATGGGAATCAGGCCTTTTCGGGCAAAGATTCCTGTGGACAGGGCTGTTTTCGTTGCCTGAGAATTCAAAAGACACCCAGGGGTTCCGCGTCCGCCTGGACGCAAATATATCTAATCGCAGGACCAAGGAGATCCGCATGCATTTTAAGCTGGGGAAGTTTATTTTCCCAATTGCCGCGTTCTTTTCGATTGCTATAACCGTTGGCCACGCGCAGTCGTTGATGACGCACCACGTCCGCCAGTCTATTCAGGATGGAAGCGCACGGTCGATGGGCCGCCTGCCCGCAACGCAGACATTGAATCTGGTGATCACGCTGCCGCTGCGCAATCAGGACCAACTGGATCAGCTCTTGAAGGATCTCTACGATCCCAGCAGTCCGAGCTACCGGCAATTTCTTTCCGTAGAACAGTTCACGGAGCAATTTGGGCCTACGCAGGCAGACTACGACGCGGTGATCAATTTCGCCAAACAGAACGGCCTGACCGTTACCGGTGTCTCCCCGAATCGCCTCAACGTACAGGTGTCGGGTTCGGTGGCGAAAATCGAGAGCGCATTCCATGTCAACATGGGCGTCTATCAACACCCCACCGAGAATCGCAGCTTCTATGCGCCTGACCGCGAGCCCAGCACAGACCTGACGTTTTCTTTGTGGCACGTTTCAGGGCTCGACAACTTTTCCCTCCCGCATCCGGCGGGCCTGGATAGACGGCCTGAAGGCTCTGCATCGAAATCGAATGCCACCACGGGCTCTGGCCCTTCGGCTTCCTTCCTGGGCAGCGACATGCGCGCGGCCTATTATGGCGGATCGCTCACGGGTAGCGGGCAGTCAATTGGCCTGCTCGAGTATTACGGCACCGACCTTGCCGATCTGACCACTTACTTCGCCAATGCCAAACAAACCAACAACGTGCCCGTCTCGCTCGTCTCCGCTGACGGAACCAGCACAAGCTGCGTATATTCCGCGTGCGACGACACCGAACAGACTCTGGACATGACGCAGGCGCTGGGCATGGCGCCGGGCTTGTCGAGTCTCGTCGTGTATGTGGGATCGACGGACTCGGCCATCTTCAATGCGATGGCAACGGCCAAGCCACTCAACGCGCAGTTAAGTTCGTCCTGGACCTGGAACCCGGCCGACCCGACCACCGACGATCCTTACTTCAAGGAGTTCGCCGCACAAGGCCAGAATCTCTTTCAAGCCGCGGGCGACAACAAGAAATGGACGACCACGGGGACGGCATCTGAGACCTACCCGGCGGACGACGTCTACATCACTTCAGTCGGCGGTACGGACCTCAACACGAGTGCAGCCGCCGGGGCCTGGGCCTCTGAGACCGCGTGGGCCGATAGCGGTGGAGGCATTTCGCCGCATAAATACGCCATTCCATCGTGGCAAACAGCGGCCGCATCAAAATGCGCAAGCTGCTCGCAGACATATCGCAACGGACCTGACGTTTCGGCCAACGCCAACTTCACCTTCTACGTCTGCGCGGACCAGACCACCTGCACTGCGAATTCCTACGGCGGCACCAGCTTTGCCGCGCCGATGTGGGCCGGTTATATGGCGCTTATCAATCAGCAGTCAGTGGCCAACGGCAACAAGACCCTGGGCTTTATCAATCCGAGCCTCTATACGATCGGCGCAGGTTCGAGCTATGGCACGGACTTTCACGACGTCGCCAGCGGCAGCAACGGCTACTCGGCTACAACCGGCTACGATCTGGCAACTGGCTGGGGCAGCCCCAATGGCAGCGGCCTGATCAACGCGCTTGCCGGATCCGTTGCCGCGCCCGGCTTCAGCCTGAGCGCTTCGCCCGGCTCCGTTTCAATAGTGCAGGGCGGTTCGGGTTCCTCCAGCATCACCAGCACCACGACCGGCGGATTTAATACTGCGGCCGTGCTGTCAGCCTCAGGTGCACCTTCTGGCGTGACGGTCACGTTCGCTTCGCCCGGCACGATCGCCGGCACGGGCAGCTTGAGCATGTCGATTACGGTCGCTACATCCGTTGCGCCGGGCACTTATCCCATCACGGTCACGGGAACCGCCGGCAGCACCGTCGAATCTACGACGGTCTCGCTCACGGTTACGGCTCCGGTGACGGCGGCCTTCGCCATCTCCGTCTCGCCGACTTCAGGATCGCTAGATCAAGGGCAGAGCGGATACGCGGTTGTGACCACAACCGTCTCCGGCGGATTCAGCTCGGCAATCACGCTCAGCGCGACTGGTCTTCCTTCGGGAGTGACTGGTAGCTTCAGCCCGAATCCGATCGCAGCGCCCGGCTCAGGCACGACGCATTTCACGCTAACCGTATCGAGGACTGCTAAGACCGGCACCTATCCCATTACGGTCACGGGGACGGGCGGCGGCATTACGCATACCACCACACTTATGTTCCAGGTGCTGCGCTAGGAAGCGTAACCCCTCAAATCTGTTCAAGCGAGAAGGCCCGGACTTTGCAGTCCGGGCTTTTTCATGCGCGGATGGTAGATGATCTTCGTCTGCTTCGTCGCAGACTTCGAACGAATCCGCGGCAAGCTGCAATTTTCATCTTGGCTAAATCTCCCTTGGTCGCGTAGCGTAGGTTGATTCGTGATTTGAGGAGAGTCGAGGTCGATGACCGGTCCTACGCATGATTCAGCGCCTCGGCGTCTGCTATCGCTCGATATTCTCCGCGGCCTCACCATCGCATTCATGATCATGGTGAACAACCCCGGCGGCGAGGGCGCGTGGACCGAGATGCGCCACGCAGACTGGAATGGTTTCACGGCCACGGATCTTGTCTTTCCCACATTTCTCTTCGTAGTGGGCGCGTCCATCGTACTCTCCATTCAGGCGCGGCTCAATCGCGGCGATTCGCGAGCCAAGCTGGCGCGGCACGCGCTGCTGCGCGCGGCTGTTTTGTTTTTGCTCGGCGTCGTCGTCAACGGATTTCCGTACTTCCATCTTGACCATCTGCGCATCTACGGCGTCTTGCAGCGCATAGCAATCTGCTATCTGGTTGTCAGCCTGTTTTACTTGTGGGATCGCCGCGTGTGGACCAAGGCGGCTCTTCTCGTTTGCTTACTCGTCGGCTACTGGATTCTGGTGCGCTGGGTTCCGGTGCCGGGTGCGGGCGTGCCGGGACGCGACATTCCACTCCTCGACAAAAACCAGAACATCGTTGCATGGCTGGACCGGGAACTGATGCCGGGGCACCTTTACGAAGACTTTGCAACCCACAATCTGCGCGACCCCGAAGGTCTGCTCAGCAATATTCCCGCTGTCGGCACCACGCTGATTGGTTTGCTGGCCGCGCTATGGCTCAGTAGCAAGCGCGAGACGAAAAAGAAGACACTTGGCCTCGCAGCGGGCGCAGCCGTCTGCCTGGCGTCAGGCTATCTTTGGTCGATCTGGTTTCCACTGAACAAAAAGATGTGGACCAGCTCGTATGTTCTCGTCGCCGCCGGATGGTCGCTGCTTTTGTTTGCACTCGCCTATTGGGCCATCGAACAGCTCGGCCACGGCAAATCGGATTGGTTTAAATCCGGCTGGGGAAAGCGGATTCTATGGCCAGGGCTGGCCTTCGGTTCAAACGCGATTGTTGCCTACATAATCAGCGAACTGCTCGGCACCGCCCTCAGCCTCGTGCGCTTCACCTTCGACGGACACAGAGACGACGCACTTAGCTTTGTCTACATGCAGGTGTTCGCTCCGATCGCCGATCCGGGCTGGAGAGCGCTGGCCTATTCCCTTTCCTACACGGCGGTCTGCTTTCTCCCGGTGTGGGCGCTTTATCGCAGGAAGATCTTCGTGAAGGTATAGTTTGCCCGCGCACGGCAAGAATTGGGTTCGCTTCGATGCGTGGGATTCGGCAGGCAATGGCGGTTGGTTGCAACCGGTGACGCCGAAGCAATTCTTAATGCCGCGCAGTGCGGTTCTCACTGTTTGCCGCCTTCACCTGCACTCTGTAGCATGATTTGGAACGCGAAGGACCAAATACCGTGCGACTTAATTCCTCGCTGTTACGGGCAACGCTCTCGGGAGCTTTGGGCGGACTGCTCTTTGGTTTCGACACCGTCGTGATCTCCGGCGCGATCGACGCGCTGGTTCGCCTGTACGGACTAAACCCGCAGGAAAAAGGATTCACGGTAGCCATCGGTTTGGTGGGCACCGTGATCGGCGCGCTGGGCGCTGGTCAGGTGGGGCAGCGGCTCGGCAGTCGCGAGACGTTGCGCATCACCGCTGTGCTCTACGTCGTCTCCGCGCTGGGGTGCGGCCTCGCATGGAATTGGCCGGCGTTCATGGCGTTTCGCTTCATCGGCGGCCTGGGCATTGGCGCATCGTCGGTGCTGGCTCCTGTTTACATTGCGGAGCTTGCTCCGGCCAAATTGCGCGGCAGGCTCGTCGCGTCCTTCCAACTCAATGTCGTCTTTGGCGTCATGACGGCCTACATTTCCAACTACTTTTTTCGCACCATGTACCTGGGCCCGGCGGAATGGCGATTGCAGGTAGGCATCGCCGTCGTTCCGGCTCTGGTCTTCCTTGCGCTGCTTTTTGGGATTCCGCGCAGTCCGCGCTGGTCGGTCACGCAGAACCGTATGGATGAAGCGCTCGCGGTTCTGAAGATGATGGGAGATCCTGACCCAAAGGCGGAACTGGCCGAGATTCAGACGGCGCTGGCGCAGGAACACGCGACAGCTCACGAGCGCGTATTCCAATGGAAATACCGCTACCCGCTGTTCCTCGCGGTTACCATCGGCGCTTTCAACCAACTCGCTGGGATCAACGCAATCCTGTACTACCTGAACAACATCTTCGCCTCCGCTGGCTTTAGCCAAATCTCGAGCGATCAGCAGGCAATCGCCATCGGCACAACCAATTTTTTGTTTACCATCGTCGGCATGTCGCTGATCGATAAGCTCGGCCGCAAAACTCTGCTCCTGATTGGCGCTGCGGGTTGCTCCAGCTGCCTCGGCGGCGTGGCCTGGGTTTTTTCGACCGAGTCTCACCGCGCCGACTTGCTGTGGCTGCTGGTCGCGTTCATTGCATTCTTCAGCGTTTCACAGGGTGCTGTTATCTGGGTTTATATCGGCGAAGTCTTTCCAACCGCAGTGCGCTCCAAGGGCCAGGGGGTCGGCAGCGCCAGCCATTGGTTCATGGCCGCACTGATTGCTCAAATGTTTCCCGTAGTGAAGGCCATGATGAGCATCGCAACACCGTTTATATTCTTTGCGGCCATGACGATAGTGCAGTTCCTGGTGGTCCTCTTCGTGTATCCAGAAACCAAAGGCCAAACACTGGAGCAGTTGCAGCGCAGGCTGATGCGGACGTAGGACGAAACAAGAGCACGAAAAAACGCGCCGGAACGCGGGCCTACTGCGTTCCGGCGCAATTGTTGCAACGTGAAACGTCGAGCTTAAAACGATTCGATGGCGTGGATGCTCCTGGCAATTTCACCTGTGAGCGTCTCCGCGTCGGGGTGAAACAAACTTTGCTCTTGCGCCGGTAATTTGCGGAGCAATTCCGAGTACTTTGCCGCTGTGTATCCAGCGAATGCAGCAAATCCGATTGCCGATGCTATCGCGCAACTCACTTTTACCAGCGCCGCAAGATTCCATGCGCTGTCCGACCGCATCTCAGAATGATGGTCCGCGACCACGGCCTCGAAACATCTCGGCAGTTTCCAATCGGCGATCAGTTGCCGTCCAGCCTCGCAGTGATCCTGGCCGAACATCTCGCGCTCCGCCGATAGCATCGAGGCCGCCGGTCCGTGATGCTTATCCAGCAGCGCCGCGTAGCCCTTTGGCTGGATCACCGCCAGCGCCACACGCCCGACGTCGTGCAAGATGCCCGCGGTGTATGCGGTGTCATTGTCTATCGATCCAGTTCTCGCAATTCGCTCCGCAATCATGGCGCATGCCAGGTTGTGCCGCCACATATTCCGCATGGCCGGGTAGCTCATCGCGTTGCCCAGATATGCTCTTACACCTACCGTCACGCACATTCCCTTCAGCGTGTTTTCTCCGAGCGCCGTCACCGCTTGCTCAATCGTCGTGGAGGAATAGCGCGGAGCGTAAAGCAGGGAATTGGAGACCGTCAGAACTTCGCTGGCAAACGCCGGGTCGGAGGATATCAATTCACTAAGTTGGTGCGGCTGCATTTTTCCGTTGATTGCCAGTTGCAGCACCTTTACCGCGACCTGCGGAAACGGAGGAAGGCGCAAATATGCCCATGGCATGGTTGCGGCTGCTGCGCTTCGTTGGTGCAACCCGACTGACCCCACGTAAACCGCCCTCGATTTTGCAATCTGCCGTAATCCGGAAGGCCCGTAATTCCTTCAGGGGCCAGGTCGGTCCCGGCGCGCCGCTGCGGCATGCAAGTTCCCGAGAGTACTGCTTCGGCTACGATCGGCTTTTTCAACAGGAGAAATCGGTTGTTGGGAGTCGGAGCCGGACCAAAAAGTTACTTCACGGTCCAGATTCTTCCGTCGGCGCTCAACCACTGCTCGTTTTGATCATTAACGAGCTCAAAGACTGTTTCGGATTGGGACAATGAGTCGGTGGCGTTTCCCGCTGCTTGAGGGGCAGTTGCTGCCGAAGGCGTGGCATCGTCTGTGGTTTTCCCGCGCACGAAAATGGCGCGACCGGTCCATTGCCGCTTAACTTTTTCCCAGGTCAATCCGGAATCTTCGCTGAAAAACAGAGTGCCTTTTTTGTCGATCGCAAGCATGCGATGATCCGCCGACGCGATCGAAAGTGCGGGCAACCGACTTGGAAGGCGGATGGGCCTCGTCATGTGGCCGCCGGAAAACCCACTTAGTCTCAGACTCTTGAGCTCCGCTGAATTGACGTCAGGAGCGGGCTGCAATTGAAGTTGCTGGGCATCGACTTCAACCTGCTCGCTGCTTGCCGCAATGGGGCTCGCCGCTGGAGCGCTTCCGGCATTGTCGACTTCGGAGTCATGCGGGCTGGACGGCGTTGCCGCTTTGGCGGCATAGAGATGCCTTTCCTCCGCAGCCGCCTCGGCCTGTTTCTTGCGCTCCTCGTCGTAGGTCGCGGCTTCGGAAGGTGTTCTTTCGTCCGCGGCAGATTGCGTTGGAGCGTGCGCATATGCCATCGCGCCGTGGGTTTCGGCGGAAGGCGATCCCCTATATTCTTCCCGTTCGGAGAGCGGCCCATTCGCGGGTTCAGGCGGAGGCGCGGCGGCTGCAGTCTCGTCCCGCTCGGAGTGGGGCATTCGCCGGGTCTCTTCCGGCCGCTCGGTCTCCCTGGGTTTTGCTGGGGCATCGGGTATGGCTTGAGCATTGGGCGGGGTAGCGGGAGCCGGCTGCACAGCATCTGTTTGCGGCTGCGGCTGGGCCTGCGGAGGCATCGCCGCTTTCTCGTTCGCTTGCTGCTGCTCGAGCTTTGCCACCTCCGCAGTCCGCTCCACAGCGCGCTCGTGAATGTCGAATGCAATCGCAACCGTGGCCGCAAGCGCTGCAGCCGGAACCAGAACAAGTCCCCAGCTTCTCCACCACGCCCTCGGATGCGCTGCCTTGTGACGCGTCGCCGCAACTTCAGCACCGGCGGCCTCTCGCGCCAGCGCCACCACCTGCCGGCAACGGCCGCACACGGCGAGATGCGCCAGTACCTCGTCGCGCTCCTTCGCGTTGAGAACCTGCTCGGTGAACGCACTGAGCGTTTCCGCGTCGGGATGCATCTCGTGTTGGCCGCCTACATTCATTGCGGGATTCATAGTGCTGCCTGTTCTTTGAACGCTTCTGTTTGCGAATGTTGCAGTAGTTTTTTCAGATTCACTTCCACGTCGCGCGGGTCGGCGCCCAGTGCCTCTTCCGCCGCTCGCCTGCTTAATCCGCCGTGCTGCAAGTTTCTGAGCACCTGTTTCCTCGTGCCATCGGTTGCTCGGCGCAGCTTGCGGCTTACCGTGGCCTCATGCACACAGAGCACGCGAGCAATCTGTAACAGCGTCTGCCCGTCAAGATAATAAGCCGCCAGCAGGAAGCGCTCCTCCGCGTCGCGCTCACGCAGCGCCAGTTCAATGGCTCGTTGCAGCTGCGAAAGCTCCGCGGCGGGCGTCTGCTGGGGCGCATCAGGCGCCGGCGTGTCCATTTCATCCAGCGAGTCGTCCTGCGGATCAAGGAGCGGCCGCAAGCGCTTGCCGCGGCGAAGTTGATCAACATGACGCTGGGCAAGCGTCGTCCGCAGCCAGCCCATCAGCGATCCTCTTCCGCGATACGAGAGCAGAGGACAGCGACGCTCGCCTTCGCGCGTATTCAGTCCAAACAATTCCGCGTAAAGCTGATCGGCCAAATCGCGCCCCAGCGTTTCATTTCCGGTGATCGCGATTGCCGCGCGAATCAGCGGCTGGCGGTGCCGTGCGATGAAGTGTTCCCACGCGCGCTCGTTCCCGGCAGCGCAGGCGCGCGCGAGGACCAGATCTTCCAGGCGGAGGCCGCGAAAATAATCCGCCTGCTGCCGCGGAGCCGCCGAAGCGCCCGCTTCCAGTCCAAAGTTCCAGGCCACGCCCACGTCGGCCATGATCGCGTCAAACTCGTCGCGCGTCAGCCCCCAGCCCAGCCCGTCGCTTGCGCGCCAAAGCTCATCGAGCAGACAGGTGTCGATCGCTCCCCGATGTGCGAGGGGCCCGGTCTCTATTGCGCTGGCCGGCTCTGGCACGCCGGCCACGGTCTCCGCTGACGCCATTCTTGCTGCCTCGCGATTCGCTTAGTTGCTTTGACGTTCCGGGCAACTATTTGGCCTCCAGGCCTGGTCTCCAAACCTGGCCTCCGAGCCTTTGGTCTCAAACCTGGACCTCCGCCGCCAGCTTGAGCTCGCGAAAAAATCCTGCAAGTTCCTGCCAGCCCGGCGTTCTCCCATTGAAGGCAGGTGCGGTGAATCGCATGCCGGCGGAGGAGACATATGAAGACATGGGGCAGATTTGGGGTGGTGGCGGCGCTGGTCATCGCGCTTGCGGCAGTTCATCAATTGAAGACGGTGAAGGCAGCCGGAGGACCGTTACAGGGCGAAGGCGGTCCCTACCGCGTGCTTGCTCCCATTGAGAGCGGCAATCTTTTGCTGTTCCCCGTGGTACGCGCAGACGAGGCCGCAGAGAAGGAATTCACGGGCGAGACTCCGTTCATCACCCTCGATGAAGGGCTGAAGAGCGGAGAGGTTGAAGTGACCGAGGCTGGCCGCGCGCGTGGGCTGGTTCGGCCGCGCGGATCGGCGAATCCGTCGAGACAGGACAATCGCGATCAAGTCGATCTCGACGGAGGCGATGAGGTGAACACGCTGGTTCTCGTCAACCATTCCAAGCGGCCGCTTTTGCTGCTTGCCGGCGAGATCGTCACGGGCGGCAAACAGGACCGCATTGTCGCAAAGGATCGCATTGTTCCTGCCGACGCAGATCCCATTGACCTTGGAGTTTTCTGCATCGAGCCGGGCCGCTGGACTGAAAGCTCGGCCACCTTCGGCGCCGCAGGCAAGTCAGCGGCAAAGGGATTCATGGTGCAGCCCGAAGTGCGCGAGCGCGCGATGGTCGACCAGGACCAGCAGCAGGTTTGGGATTCGGTGCACGGCGCGATCTCGCAAATGGAAGTTGAGGCCGCTCCGCCGCCAGCCTCTGGTGGATCGGCCCCCGAAGGCTCATATCACCGCAGCCTCGGCACCAGCAGCTACGCCAAAGCCATGCAGGACTCGGACGTGAGCAAGAAAGTAGATGAGGCCGCCGCGCCCCTGATGAATGCTCGCGAGCAAGTGCTCGCACAACTCCGCGATGAGCATGCTGTCGGCGTAGTGGTGGCCGTTCGCGGGGAGATCATCTGGGCCGACCTGTTCGCGAATACTGATTTGCTCTCACGCTATTGGACCAAGCTGGTCCGCTCCTACGCGGCAGAGAGCCTGACAGAAGGCGAAGACCACCCCGCGGCGACGCTGGCTGATGCTCAGCGCTTTCTCGATGCGCCTTCTGGCGGCACGGAGAACAGTGAGGGCGAAGTCGGCATCTATCGCTATCGCGAGCTCAAGAGCAGCGGTACGGAGACTTTCATCCTCGAATCATTGCTGCCCGGCACTGGCTACGATGTGCACCTGAGCAAGATGAAGCTGCGCGGCGAGGAGAGCCGGAACACAAAGCCGCATCCGCCGGAGGCGGCCGATTCTTCGCCCCGACGTTTTTCGCTCCCAACCCGTTCAGTGACCGGTGCGCTCTCGCTCGGCCATTCCGCGGCTGTCGGGCTCAGATGCGGAGTGGCGACGCCGAGAATACTTTTCTGCTCCAACGCAGTGGTTCCGATTCCGTTGCCCGAGGCGATACCATGAATCCTGTAGCGAAGAGTGGCGGATTGAAGAATGGCGGAGCGAGGAATGCCAAAGATTCTCGACGGTGCGGCGATTGCGGCGGCGATTAAACAGGAAGTGGCCGAGGAGGTTCGCGAGCTTGCCGCTCGCGGCATTAAACCGGGGCTCGCCGCGGTGCTTGTGGGCCATGTGCCCGCATCGGAGATCTATGTTCGAAGCAAGGTGCAGGCCTGCGCCGAACTTGGTCTCTATAGCGACCTGATTACTCCGCCAGACACGGTCACTACCGAGGAGATGCTCTCGCTTGTCGCCCAGCTAAACGCTCGCGACGACGTGGACGGAATTCTTATCCAGTTGCCGCTTCCGGCGCAGGTCGATGCGAAGGCTCTTCTTGACGCCGTCGATCCCGCGAAAGATGTTGACGGATTTCATCCGGTGAATGCGGGCCGCCTGCTGGCCGGGCGCCCGGCGCTCGCGCCCTGCACGCCTGCCGGCGTGATTGAGATTTTGAAGCGCAGCGACATTCCCATCGCCGGGCAGCACGCCGTCGTCGTCGGACGAAGCGACATTGTTGGCAAGCCGGCGGCGATGCTGCTGCTGCACCAGAACGCGACTGTGACGATCTGCCACTCGAAGACGCGCGACCTGCCGGCGATCACGCGGCAGGCCGACATTCTTGTTGCGGCTATCGGGCGCGCTGGCTTCATCACTCCTGAAATGGTCAAGCCCGGCGCGACGCTTGTGGATGTGGGCATC